>JBFWYG010000072.1:0-20789 GCA_050186725.1 Gammaproteobacteria bacterium
GGTCACCATGTCGGTGATGCCGAACTCGCGGATGAAGCCGCACAGCTCGCGCACGCAATGGTCCACGTCGCCGATGATCCACTGCTGCGGAATGCGCAGCGGATCGCGGAAGTCGGCGACCTGGTCAGGCGAACTCGCGGCCCAGTCGCTGTACTTCGCCATGCGATGCACTTCGCTCGGCTTGAACACCGCCCAGTCGCGCTTCGGGTCGTCGCTCACCAGCACCGGTCGAATGAGGCCCACGCGGTAGCGCGCCGGGGAGTCGCCCTTGGCGCGCAGCGCCGCGCGCCACGGATCGAGCACCTGGTCGCGACGCCCCTGGGGCAGGAGATGCATGCCGTACTTCGCCGCGCGCAGCGCGCCGGCCTCGCTCTGGGCGGCCATCCACAGCGGTGGACCGCCGGCCTGCACCGGCTTCGGAAACACTTCCACCTCGTCGACCTGGAAGCGCTTGCCGCGATGGCGTATCGGGCCCGCGGACCATGCCTGGCGCAGGATCTCGATGCCTTCCTCGGTGCGCGACACGCGCTCGGCGCGCGGCATGCCGAAAGCCTGGAACTCGTGCACGGCGTAGCCCATGCCGAGCCCGAGTTCCATGCGGCCGTTGCTGAGCACGTCGAGCACCGCCAGATCCTCGGCGAGTCGCAGCGGCTGGTGGAAGGGCAGCAGCGCGACGTCGGTGGAGATGCGCAGTCGCCGCGTGCGCGCGGCCAGCGCGCCGGCCACCGGCACGAAGGCCGGCAGGTAGCCGTCCTCGACGAAGTGGTGCTCGGTCAGCCACACCTGGTCGAAGCCGAGGCCGTCCAGCCACGCCGCCTGCTCGAGCACCGCTGCGTAGAGCGCGGCATCGCTCAAGCCATCGAAGCCGGGCGGATTGCGAAAGTCGTAGGCCACGCCGAAGCGCAGGCCGGGGCGGGTGGTGGTGGTCGTCGTCATGCCTCACTCCTGGTTGTCGGAACGACGTGCGGCATGGTCGCACGATCCGTCGGCCGGGACCGACCACGTTCGGGGTCTGTCCCATGCGCCCCCCTCGTCGGGAAAACGCGCGACAATCCGGCGCACTTCATTCCACCGCGCGCACTGCGAGGCGCGAACCCGTCATGCAAGCCAAGCCTCCGAAGGTCGTGTTTCTCGATCGCTTCGCGATCCGCGCGCCGCTGCGCGCGCTGCGCTTTGACCACGAGTGGGTAGAGTACCCGACCACCGCGCCTGAGGAAGCGGCGGCGCGGCTCGCCGGCGCGCGCATCGCCATCACCAACCGGGTGCGCTTCGACGATGCGTTGCTGGCGCAGGCGCCCGCGCTCGAACTCATCGCGGTCTCGGCCACCGGCTACGAGTGCATCGACATCGAGGCCTGCCGTCGCCGCGGCGTGACCGTCACCAACCTGCGTGACTGGTCGACGCCGGCGGTGGCCGAACATACCTTCGCCATGATCCTCGCGCTCCGCCGCCAGCTCGCGCGCTACCACGCGGCTGCGACCGGCGGCGCGTGGGCCGCGTCAAACTTCTACGGCGTGCTGTTCGATCCGCTGCCGCCGGGGCTCATCGGCGCGACGCTCGGCATCATCGGCCACGGCGCGCTCGGCCGGCGACTCGCCGCGCTCGGCGCGGCCTTCGACATGCAGGTGTTGATCGCGGAGCGCAAGGGACAGCCGCCGCGCGCGGGCCGCGTGGCTTTCGACGAGGTCCTGGCCCGCGCGGACGTGCTGTGCGTGGCCTGTCCGGCGCTGCCGGATACCCTCGGGCTCATCGGCGCCACCGAACTCGCGCGCATGCGACCGGGCGCGGTGCTGGTCAATACCGCCCGCGGCGGCATCGTCGACGAAGAGGCGCTCGCCGATGCGCTGCGCGCAGGGCGCCTCGCCGGCGCGGGCGTCGACTCGCTCTCGCGCGAACCGCCGCGGGACGGCAACCCGCTGCTCGCGGACGACCTGACCAATCTCATCCTGACGCCGCACATGGCCTTCGCGAGCGACTACACGCTGGCCGTGCTGGCCGAGCAGCTGCTCGCCAACATCGAGGCCTTCGTCGCCGGCGAGCGGCGCAATGTCGTGACCTGAGGGACGGTGGGAATTCCCACAGCAGGCTGAGCCCGCCAGCGCCTAGTCTCCGCGCTGGATAAAAAACGGAGCTTTAGTCCATGTCGTCTGCCGCCTTCCCCAGTGTTCCCTCCTGCCGTCGCGCGGGGCCCCGCCTGCTCGGCGCCACCCTGCTGACCGCCTGCCTCGGCGCCGCTTCCTGGTCCGCCTCGGCCGCGGTCAGCGCCCGGGCCGAAGCCAACATCGACTGGTCCAGCCTCACCATCACGAGCATCGGCGACATCAGCCTGGTGTTCGACCCGGTCGAGGCCGGCACCCAGTTCAGCTCGACCTCGGTCGACAACTCCAACGGCTTCAACGGCGAGTCGTCGTTCGATTGGAGCGTCGGCACGCGCATTCGCCTCGAGACCTTCGGCGGCGGTACGCTGATGACGAACTTCGGCTACACGCCGCCGGCGGGACCGAGCGTCGAGGAGCAGACCATGCTCCACGCCGAGTCGAGCCTCGTGCCCGCACTCTTCGATTTCCGCTATGCGGACACCTTCAATTTCAGATCCGGCAACTTCACCGTGGCGGGTGAGGGCGTACTGGTGTTCAGTGTCGACTACTCGCTGTCGCTCCTGACCCAGGGCAACGACTTCTTCTCATCCGCCTATGGCCGCGCCACCGCCGGCGCGCGCGTCACCAAGCTGGACGGGGACGTCTTCGTCTCCAACAATGGCAGCGCGCAGCTCGAGACGCCGTTCGACCCGTTCGGAGCGTTCTTCTACCTCGATACCGACCTCGACAGCGCCGATCGCCTGGTGGTGGCGATGGCCTTTCACGACGGCGAGCGCGGTACCTTCAGCGTATCGACCGATGCCTTCGTCGAAGCCTTCAACGGTGACTTCGCGCCGGTGCCGCTGCCGGCCAGCGGCTGGCTGATGGCCCTGCCGCTGACCCTGATGGCGCTGCGGCGTCGGCCGGCTGCGCCCAGCCGGGTCTGACCGGTGACCCCGCCCGGCGCGTTCTGCGCGTCGGGCGGGGCCGAGTTCAGCGCGTCGCGTAGTGCGCCGGCCGCCGCGCCGCCCACGGTTGCGCCTGCTCGAGTTCCCCCGCCAGGCTGTACAGGGTCTCCTCGTCGCCATAGCGTCCGACGAACTGCATCGCAAGTGGCAGGCCCGAGTCCGCCTGCCACAGCGGCAACATCAGCGCCGGCTGACCGGTGGTGTTGAACAGCGGTGTGAACGGGCTGTAGTCCTGGATGATCTGCCGCCACCAGGCGCGCATATCGACGCCGGAAGCGTTCTGATCGAGTTCCCCGATGCGCGCCACGTCGCGCGCCAGCGCAGGAGTCAGCAGCACGTCGTAGCCGGCCATGGCCGCCACCGCGTGGCGCGTGATCGCGTTCTGCACCGCCATCGCTTCTTCGAGATCCAGCGCGTTGAGGCCGAGCGCATAGCGATAGATCGCAAGCGTCACGGCCTCGGTGTTGCTCGCGTCGATGGTGCGTGACAGGGCGCGCGCGCAGCGCTGCATGTAGTGCGCGAGCGTCACGGCCCAGAGCGGCAGTGTGGATGTCACGAACGCTTCGCTGTCGTACTCCAGCGCGAGTGGCTCACAGCGGTGGCCGAGCCCCTCCAGCAGACGTACCGTATCGGCGAGCCGCGCGCGCTGCTCCGCACCCGTCGGACAACCACCCGGCAACTGCTCGATCACTCCCACCCGCAGGCGTTGCGGCGGCGTGTGCGCCGCGGCCAGGAAGCTGCGCCGCGGTGGCGGCGCCACGTAGAAGCAGCCCGCGTCCTCGCCCGCCACGCAGTCCAGCATCGCGGCGGAGTCGCGCACGCTGCGGGTCTCGAAGAACTCGACACCGAGTCCCCACAACAGCATGCCGAGATCGGGGCCACCCGGCGTGCGGCCGCGACTGACCTTCATTCCCACCACGCCGTTGCAGGCCGCCGGTATGCGAATCGAACCGGCGCCATCGTTGGCGTGCGCAATTGGCACCATGCCAGAGCCGACCGCCGCGCCCGCGCCTCCCGACGATCCGCCACTCGCATACTCGAGGTTCCAGGGATTACGCGTCGGCCCATAGAGCAGCGCTTCGGTGCTGGCGTTGAACGCCATCTCCGGCACGGTGGTGGTGCCTATCGCGACCAGTCCGGCGGCGCGACAACGCTGCATCATCACGCTGTCGGTGCCATGACGGTAGCCGGCGGCGAGGCGCGATCCCGCGGAGGCCACCATGCCCTCGAAGTGCATGCCGAATTCCTTGACCAGGAAGGGCACGCCGCGAAACGGGCCGTGGGGCAAGCCGGCGTCGATGCTCGCCTGCGCGGTGTCGCGCAGGGTCTGCACCACGCAGTTCACCTGTGGATTGAGGCGTTCGATGGCGTCGAGCGCGCTGGCGACGAGATCGGCCGGCGACACTTCACGTCGGCGTACCAGTTCAGCGAGGCCAAGGCCGTCGTAGCGGCCGTAGTCAGCGAGGATCATGGGCATGCACTCCAGGTTCACGGGTGAGCGAGTGCAGGCACTATTCGGCAAGGCGTGGTGGCGCCTCAATGACCCGGCAGGGTCAATTCAGCCGCGCGGCTGTCGCATTCAGATCAGACCGAGGGCGAGCGCGCGCGCCACTGCCGCGGTGATGGTGTGCGCGCCGAGCTTGGCCATCGCCGACTTGCGTTGGCGTCGCACGGTTTCACGCGCGCGGCGCATGGCGAGCGCGGTGGCGGGGGCGCTGCGCCCCTGCGCGGCATGCGCCAGCACCTCGCGCTCGCGGCGCGTCAACGGCGCCGCGTCCGACGCCGGTCGCGCCAGGGCCAGCGGCGCGACCGCGGCGTGAAAGGAGTGCGCGAGTATGAAGAGTCCTTCGACAGAGACCTGTTCCGCGTTCCGCCAGGCGCCGCGCGCCGCGCGGCAGAGCCCGCTGACGAAGGCGAACCGACCGTCACCGAGATGCACCGGCACGGTGACGCCGTCGCGGAAGCCGAGCCCGTCGATGAAGCCGATGGCTTCGCGCTGTGTGGCGGTGAGCCAGTGCGCGCCCTTCACTTCGTTCCAGTCCAACGGCAGGTTGCCGGCGTAGCACACGTGCAGATAGGGGTCTTCGCTCGCGTAGCGCGCCCAGCCGCGCTCCCAACGCGGCGGGAAGCGTCTGGAGCGGATGTCCGGCGCGTGCATGCCGCCGTCCTGGCGCCGCGCGCGAGGCAGGTAGCCGTAGTCGACTGCGTCGAACCCGAGGGCGAGGGCGTGGTCGGCCAGCGCGTCCAGCGCGCGGTCGAGGGAGCGGACGGTGCCGAAGTCGAAGGGGTGACGCATGGACGCCTCCATTACGACGCGCGTACTGGCACTCTAGACCCGCGCCGGCGGCGGTACAACGCGTTCACAACGCCGTGTCGCCCTTCAAGAGCCGCTGCAGGATGGTCTTGCGCAGGATCTCGTTGGTGCCGTCGGCGATGTTGATGATGCGCAGCGTCTGCCAGATCTCGGCGAGCCCGACTTCGTTGGTGAGTCCCATGCCGCCGTGCGCCTGCATCGCGCGGTCGACAGCTTCCAGTCCCACTTCCACCGCGTAGCACTTGGCCATCGACAGTTCCTTGATCGCGCGCTCGCCGCGATCGAGCAGCAGCGCTGCGTTCAGGCCCATCAGGTGCGCGGCGTGCAGCTTGGTCGCCGACTCCGCGAGTGGAAAGCTGATGCCCTGGTACTCGGCGATGGCGTGGCCGAAGGCCTCGCGCTGCTGCACGTAGGTGAGCGCGAGTTCGATGGCATGACGACCGAGGCCGACCGCGCGCGCGGTGTTGTAGACGCGCCCGAGCGACACGCCGAGCAGCGCGGTGGCGAAACCCTGGTGCAGCGTGCCGATGAGCTGTTCTGGTGTGACGGCCACGTCCTCCAGCACCAGCGCGCCCTCGTCGCCGCCGGCGTGGCCGAACAGCCGCACCACGCTCTCGAGCGTGAAGCCCGGCGCGTCGGTCGGCACCAGGAAGGCGGAGATGCCGCCCTGCTTGCGCGCCGCGGCCTCGCCGTCGGTGACCGCGAACACCACGCAGTAGTCGGCGTGGGGCGAATTGCTGGTCCACAGCTTGCGCCCCGTGATGCGCCAGCCGTCGCCGTTCGCCACCGCGCGGGTCTTGATCATGCTCGCATCCGAGCCGGCGCCCGGCTCGGACAATCCAAAGCACAGCGAGCGCCGGCCGCACAGTAGGTCCGGCAGGATCCGCTCGCGCACCTGCGGGCTGACGTGTTCTAGCACCGGGCTCGCGGCGAAGGCCCAGTGGCCGATGACGTAGGGCGCGAGGAAGTTGTGCGTGCCGCAGGCGTGATAGACCGCCTGCCAGGCGACGAAGTAGGCGAGATGCCCCATGCCGCCACCGCCGAGCGCGGCCGGCACGCAGAGGTTGAACAGGCCGGCCTCGGCGGCCTTCATGCGCACCTCGCGGATCACCGCGTAGACCTCGTCGGCGTAGCGCCCGTCCTCCGCATACCGCCGGCGCGGGTCTTCGAGCAGCGCGGCGTGGCGCGCGTGCAGCGGCAGCACTTCGCGCTCTACGAAGGCGATGGCGGCCTGTTCCACGGCCTGGATGTCGGCGGGGAGATCGAAGGCGATGGCGGTCATGGCTTGGCTCCTGGGTCGTGACGCGCGACGGGTCGGGCGCGGCGCGCGGCGTAGAACATGGTCAGCACGCCGCTCGCGAGGATGATGGCGATGCCGACGAGACTGGTCGTATCCGGCAGCTGCGCGAAGAACAGCCAGCCGGCGGCGGTCGACCACACCAGCTGCATGAACAACAGCGGCGCGATGAACGACGCGCTCGACCACACGTAGGCGCGGATGAAGAACCATTGGCTGACCGCGCCGAGCGCGCCGGTCGCGAACAGCAGCGCGATCTCGCGTGTACCCAGCGCTTCCGGCCAGCCACCCCAGCGCGACTGCAGCGGCAGCGCCGCGAGTGACACCACGATGCTGATGGCGGACGACAGGAACATGGTGCTGAAGGAATTCTCGAGCGGCGCGAGCTTGCGCGTCAGCAGTTGGAAGCTGACGTTGCACACCATGGTGAGCAGCGCGAACACGACGCCGACGCCGTCCAGCGCGCTGCCCGGCCGGGCCAGCACCAGCATGCCGAGAAAACCGACGCCGGCGCCGCCCCACATCACTGCCGAGACCCGCTCGCCCAGCACCGGCGCGGCGAGCAGCATCACCACGAAGGGCGCGACGAAGTTGATGGCGGTGGCTTCGGCCTGCGGCAGGCGGAACAGCGCGGAGAAGAAGAACAGCGTGAAGCCGCTCATGGCGAGACCGCGCCACAGCTGCAGCCAGGGATGACGGGTCTGCACGAGCTGGCCGCCCATGCGCGGCCCGAGCACCAGCAGCATCAGCGCGGCCTGGCCGGCGTGGCGCGCGAGCGAGATGAGCGGCACGCCCATGTCGACGGTGAGCGCCTTGCCGGTGGCATCCAGGAGCGCGAACAGGCACTGCGCGCCGGTCAGGAGCGCGAGCGCGCGCAGCGGCCGCGCGGCGCTGCTCATGGGCGGCGTCGAAAGGAAGCGTGCATGCCGTCACCTCGCCAAGGGTGGCCTTCGACAGGGGCGGGATTGTAGCCGCCGGCCGCGCGGGCGTCCGTCACGGTGGCAGCCGACGCAGCAGATCGCGGAGCGGCGCACGGCACCAGCCGTGGGTGAGCAGTGCGGCGTGGTCGCACGTGCCCGGCACTGGCAGCAGGCAGGCGGCGCCGGGCGCGAGCGTCGTGGGCAGCGCATGCGTGACCGGCACGCCGCGCTCCGCCAGGCGCCGTTCGAACGTGGCGTGCCGGGCACGCGTGCTCACGGTATGGGCGCTCACCAGAAATGCGTGGCGACGGTGGGTCGCGAACCAATTGGCGAACAGCGCCGCGTGGTCGTACAGCGCGTCGAGCAGCACCAGGCCCGCGACGCGTCGCCGCGCGTTACCGCGCGTGAGCGCGGCGGCGGCCGGACAGTAGCCGCCGCTGTAGGCCACCAGGATCACCCGCGCGTCGGCCAACGTCGCGGCGACCTTCGCGCGCGCGGTCGACGGCGCGCAGTGACGGGCCAGCGCGGCGCAGGCTTCCTCGAGGTAAGCGCTGAACACGCCCCGCACCGCGAAGCGTCCCCCGCTCGAGTCCGGCGCGTCGCGCGCGAGCTGCGGCGCGATCAGCGCGGCGTTGCGTCCCGCGCCCAGCACCTGCGCGGGCACGCGCTGGCGTCGCCACACATCGCGCTCGAGCAGCGCGCCGTTGCCGTGCAGGAACACCACCAGCGTCGCGGGACGCGCCGGATCGAAGTCCGCGGGCAGGGCCAGCAGCGAGCGGTCGTCGGCGTAGGTCGGCTGCTCCCAGAACACTTCGCCGTGACGCGTCGTGCGCCCGCGGCGCGCGCCGTCGCGCACGTCGAAGAACGGCCCGCCGTCCGCGCCGCGATCGCGCTTGAGCGGCCAGGGCGCGTGGGCCAGCGACGCGAGCGCGATGCTCTCGGCCGCGCGGGGCATCGGTTCAGGCCGGCGCCAGCGGGCGCAGCAGCGCGCGGAAGGCGGGCAGCGCCAGCAGGTAGAGCGCGCCGGCCAGCACCAGCGCGCTGCCGAGTCCGAAAGACGTTGCGAGCAAGGGCACCAGCGCCGCGCCGATCACCGACAGGCAGCCGTTCACGCCCCAGGCCCACAGGAACATCTGCTCCTTGCCGAGCCGCGCGAGCCAGGTCATGCCCATCGGCATCGGCATGCCCATGAGAAAGGCCGGCGGCAGGATCAGCAGGAAGCAGCAGGGCAGGCGCCAGCCGTAGGGCAGCGCGCCGACCCAGGCGAGCGCGTGGTCGAGCGCGAGACCATAGCCGACCAGCAGCGCGGCGATGGCGACGAACACCACCGGCAGCACGCGCGCCGCGCGATCGAGCAGGCGGTCGGCGACCAGGCTGCCGAGACCGGAGAACACCAGCATGCCGGTGATGAGCACCGTCGCCGACACGGTCGCGTTGCTGAGCGCGAGCACGAAATGGCTGATCAGCACCACCTCGACCATGATGTAGCCGGCGCCGAGGCAGGCGAAATAGGCGAGCGTGCCGAGCTTGCCGGGGCAGCGCGCGAGCAGCCCGCGCCAGCCGAACACCGCCGGCAGCGCGACCAGCACCGTGCCCGCGCAGCAGGCGATGGCGAGCGTCGCCCATACCAGCACGTAGCCCCATTCGTCCTGCAGCTGATCGAGGCGGTCCAGCACGCGCGGCAGATCGCCGGGGCGCAGGTAGGCGGCGAAGTAGGGGCGCTGGTTGGTGAGCGCGTGCAGGTCGTAGACGTACTCGCGCGCGAAGGCCGGCCAGTCGCCCGCCAGCAGCGCCTGCCAGGCGGCGCGGGCCAGCAGCACCGAGGGCATCACCGTGGGTGCTTCACCGCCTTCGGCGCCGAAGCCCTCGTCGTCTCCGTCCGCGGGAGCGTCGGCCCGCGCGCCGAACAGCTGCGCGCGGTAGGCCGCCATCTCGGCCGCCAGGCCACTCGTGTCCGGGCGCACGCCGGGCACCTGGATCGCGTCGAAGGACAAGGCCCGCGCGCGGGCGCTGAGCACCGCGGTCTCCTCCGGCGTGAACCCGCCCGGGCGATACAGCACGGTCGCGGTGGAGAGATAGCTCGAGACCACGAAGAACGCGCGCTCGAGCGCCGGCTCGCCCCGCGCGCGCGCCGCCTCCACCATGGTCGCGTAGAGCCTGAGCACCGATTTCGGCGGCTCTTCCTTGTTCCACAAGGTCACGGCGAGCACACCGTCGTCGGCGAGCGCGCGCATGTAGGTCTCCATCGCCTCGCGCGTGTAGTTGTACTTCTCCGCGATCGCGAAGCCGCCCGGACTGGACAGGCCAACCGAATCGGCCAGTGACAGGTCGATGACGTCGAAGCGCCGCGCCGTGCGCGACAGGAACACGCGACCGTCCTGGTTCACGACCTCGACCCGCGGCTGGCCGAGCAGATCGCCGGTGAAGCGCTTGAGATAGTCGTCCTCGCGAAACGCGGCGAGCACCGCGGGATTGCCATCGGCCACGGTCACCCGTGTCGCGCCCTTGCGCAGCGCGCCGGCGGTGGACAGCCCGCCGCCGAACTGCACCACGAACACCTCGGCTTCAGGGCGCAGCGCGAAGGGCAGGGTGGTCGGCAGGTAGTCGAAGTAGGCGGTCTGCGCGGGCGGCAGGTCACGCAGAATGCCGATCGGCCCGTCGCCGTCGATGTAGAGACCGAGATAGGCGTTCTCGGGCATCTCCGGCAGGTTCAGCGCGGCGTTGTCCGACAGCCCCGGCGCGAAGTGCAGGTAGGAACTCGCGTAGACCTCGAGATGACCGAAGGGCGTGGCGCGCTCGTACACGCGCCGCGCGTCGGGAAATCGCTCTGCGTAGGACACGCCCTTGTACTCGCTGACCGCGAGGCGCGTGAGACCGAGCGTGTCGGCCAGCCAGGTGTGGCCCGACAGCGCGAGCGCGGCGCAGGCGAGCACGGCCAGCAGCAGGCGGCCGCTCGCGAGCGTCGCCGCCCACGCCACGCCGGCCAGCAGCCACAGCGCGAGCGGCACGAGGATGAGGTGCTCGGGTGTGAACAGCCACATGCCGCCCAGCATCGCGAGCCCGCACAGGCCGCAGCCGGCGAGGTCCGCGAAGTAGACCCGCGCGAACTCGCGCCGCGTCTCCAGGAACACCGCGCCCAGGAACAGGCTGCCGACCATGAAGGGCAGCAGGTACAGCACGAAGTTGGCCGCCAGGCGCCATTTCTGGCTCGCGTCGGCGATGAGGAAGATGGCGTTGAAGGGCAGCTGCTGGGCGAGCAGGTTGGCGCCCACCGCGACCGGGCCGAAGGCCAGCAGCGCCGCGCTCGCCACGCCGCGCCAGTGACGCGCGAACCACGGCTGGCGCACGCACATCACCGTGCTCGAGATGCCGACGCCGAGCATCGCGATGCTGACGATGAACGAACCGAAGTGCGCCCAGTTGCCGGCGGCGAAGATGCGCATGACCGCGATCTGCAGCGCGATCACCGCGCCGGCGAGCAGGCCGACGGCGACGTACAGCAGCGCGCGGGCGCGCGCCGCGGGGCTGGCAGGCATTGAAGGTTCCCCGTGAGCGCGCCGCGCGGCGGCGTGGCTCAGCCGTTGTGCGTGCCGGAGATGCGGTCCCCGTCCAGCTTGCGGAACGGCACGAAGGGCACGATGCGGCCGTTGTAGATGTCGGTGCGCGCGATGCGCGTGCTGCCGTCGGCCTCGATGCCCTTCACTATCTTGAGCACGCGCTGCGCGCCCGGCGGGCCCACCGGCACCAGCATCACGCCATTCGGCGTGAGTTGCTTCAGGAGCGGCGGCGGCACGTGGTCGATGCCGCAGGTGACGATGATCTTGTCGAATGGCGCGAACTCTTCCCAGCCGTAGTAACCGTCGTCGCTCTTGGTCTGGATGGCCTTGAACTCGCCGTAGCCGGCGGCGATCAGTTCGTCGTAGGTGCCGCGCGTACGCTCGGCCAGCGGCTTGATGATCTCGATGGACCACACCTTGTCGGTCAGGTGCGCGAGCACCGCGGACTGGTAGCCCGAGCCGGTGCCGATCTCCAGCACCTTGTCGCCGAGCTTGAGATCCAGGCTGTTGGTCATGCGCCCGACCAGGTGTGGCCCGGAGATGGTCACGCCGTAGCCGATGTCGAGGAAGTTGTGGTCGTAGCTGTGGGAGCGGTTGATCTTCTGCACGAAGGCCTCGCGCGGGGTGAGCATGAAGGCGCGCCTGACCGCGTCGTCCCACACGTCGTTGCGCTCGACCATGGCCTGCAGGCGGTCGTAGCGCTGCTCGAGGAAGGCGCGATCCTCGCCGCGATTCTTCACCATCCACTCGACGAACTCGGCACGGTCCACCAGCGGCGGCTCGAGGTCGAAGGAGAAGGGCGTGGCGATGGCGGCGCGAGCAACGCGCGGCAGCGCCGCACCGGCCGCGAGCGCGGCCACGCCGGTGAGTAGGGATCTGCGCTTCAAGTGCTGGTTCTCCATGCTGCGAAGGCCGCCCCGCGCCCGCGGGGTCGGCCGACCCGACGGCGCCGCGTCGAGGGCGCGCCGGGTCTGGGCCCGGCCATTATCGCGTAAACGGGCAGCGGAGGAACGCCCGGCCGCGACCCCCGTTCGCGCGTAGCGGCGCGCCGGTCGGCGGCCGAGAATGCGGACGGCCTGCCGCTCTCGGCCGGCCTGGTCCACGCACTCCGGGAGGTCCTTCCATGCGCTTTCATCACATGGCGATTTTCGTCACCGACATCCACGCCGCGACCCGCCTGTGGCGCGACGTGCTGGGCTTCAAGGTCATGGTCGACCGCACCATTCCCGACGGTGACGAGCCCGGCCCCGAGGTCTACATGTACCCGCGCCTGCTGGACGACATCTTCAAGGTCGAGGGCGCGCGTTCGAAGATGGTGCTGCTGGCCTCTGACGACGGGGCGCTGATCGAACTGCAGCAGTGCGAGGTGCCGAGCATCCAGAAGACCCCGCCGGAGAACCTGCGCTACGGCCACACCGGCATCCACGAACTCGGGCTGGTGGTGGAGGACATCGACGGCTGGTTCGCCAAGGTGCGCGCGGCCGGCTATGAGACCCAGACCGAATACGTGTGGACCTGCGCCAACATCGGCCGCTCGTTCCTGTTCTACGACGCCGACGGCAACATGATCCAGCTGTGGGAGCCGATAGGCGCCCCCACCTGGAAAGCCTGAGCACCACCGGGAGCACTACCGCGATGAACGACCAAGCCATCCGCCCGCTGGATCTCGCCAGCGTCGACCACGTGCTGACCACCACGCGCAGCGTCAGGCAGCGCCTCGATTTCGAGCGGCCGGTACCGCCGGCGATGATCACCGAGGCGCTGCGCATCGCGCTGCAGGCGCCGACCGGCGCCAACACCCAGACCTGGCGCTTCATGGTGGTCACCGACGCGGGCAAACGCGCCGCCATCGCCGACTGCTATCGGCGCGGCGCCGCCGCCTACGCAGGCGGTGAGACGGGCTTGAGTCGCACCGGCGTGACCGCGATGCGCGAGTACGAGGCCGGTGACCTGCGCCAGCAGCAGAAGGAGGCGATGCTGAAGTCCGGTGGCTTCCTGATGGAGAATCTCGAACGCGCACCGGTCATGATCATTCCCTGCATCGAGGGACGCTTCGAGCAGGACGACGTGTTCACCCAGGCCTCGATGTGGGGCTCGATCCTGCCCGCAACCTGGTCCCTGATGCTCGCGCTCCGCGCGCGGCGCCTGGCGTCCGCCTGGACCACGCTGCATCTCTACCACGAACGTGAAGTGGCGGACCTGCTCGGCATTCCGTCGACCTTCACCCAGGCGGCGCTGCTGCCGGTCGCGTGGCTCAAGGGCGGCGATCTGAAACCCGCGCGCCGTCTGCCCGTCGAACAGGTGACATACTGGGAACACTGGGCCTGAGCGCCGCGGCGTCACGCTGTCGATGCGCGTGGGCGTCGCCGCCCGCGCCCGCCGGCGAGAGACTCCGCACATGAGCGACAAACGAACCGCTTCCACCTGGCCGCTGCTGCTCGCGGCGCTGGCCTTCCTGGTCATCGGCGCGCTGTACTGGCGCGGGCTGCAACAGCCCTTGAGCGATGGCCTGCAGACCCTGGAACTGCCGGCGCCGCCGGCGCCCGTGGCGCCGCCGCGCGAGGCGCACGAGTCCTCCACCGCGCCGCCCGCGGTGGTCAACCCGGTCGAGCAGAGCGCGGCCGCCGAGGCGCTGGCCGGCAATGCGGTGCCCGCGGATCCGGCGACCGCCGACGCGCCGCCTCCGCCCTTCGAACAGGCCCTCGAGGCCCTGCTCGGCGCGCCGGCCTTCAGCGCGCTCGTGGTGAACGACGACCTCGTGAACCGCATCGTGGTCGCGGTCGACAACCTGCCGAACGACAAGCTGCCGGTGCGCCGGTGGCCGCTGCGCGCGGTGGGTGGACAGCCGGAGGTGCTCGAGACCGAGGAACGCACGGTGCTGGCCGCCGCCAACGCGAGCCGCTACACACCGTACGTGCAGGCCCTGACCGCGCTCGACATTCGCCAGCTGGCGGCGCTCTACGTGCGCGAGTACCCGCGCTTCCAGGCTGCCTACCGCGCGCTCGGCTACAGCGAAGGCTATTTCAACGATCGCCTGGTGGACGTCATCGATCATCTGCTGGTGACGCCGGACCTCGCCGTGCCGCCGACCCTGGTGCGACCCAAGGCGCTGTACCTCTACGCCGACGAAGACCTGGAGTCCCGCTCGCTCGGCCAGAAGATCCTGCTGCGCATGGGGCCGGCCAACGCCGGCCTGGTGAAGTCCAAGCTGCGCGAACTGCGCCGGTTGATCATGCGGCGCGACGCGCCAGCCAAGGAATGACCATGCCGAATGACCAAGTGCTCTACACCTGCGCGTCGCGCGTCGCGACCATCACGCTCAATCGTCCCACCGCCTTGAACGCCTTCGCGGGCAGCATGCGCGAGGACTTGTTCGCCTGCCTGCGCCGCGCCGAAGCCGATGACACGGTCGGCGTGGTGGTGATCACCGGCGCCGGCGACGCGTTCTGTGCCGGTGGCGACATCGCCGACATGCTCGCCATGCAGGAACGGCAGGAGGCGGCGCCCATCGGCGCGCGGGTCGCGTTGGCCGGCGAAGTGGTGCAGTTCATGCGCGCCATGAGCAAGCCGGTGATCGCCGCGGTCAACGGCCCGGCCGCCGGCGGCGGCATGAATCTCGCGCTGGCCTGCGACTTCCGTTACGGCGCGGCGCGCGCGCGCTTCGCCGCGAGCTTCGTCAAGATAGGCCTGGTTCCGGACTGGGGTGGGCACTACTTCCTGACCCGCCTGGTGGGCAGCGCGCGCGCGATGGAACTGATGATGAGCGGCGAGCGTATCGGTGCGGACGAAGCGCTGCGCCTCGGGTTGTTGAACGAGGTGTTCGCCGACGAAGGCTTCCTCGATGAAGTGCTGGTCCGCGCGCGGCGTCTGGCCGCCGGCCCGGCGGCGGCGCTCGCGGCCATCAAGCGCGGCGTGTATCTCGGCGCCGAGGCCTCGCTCGCCACCATCGCGGCCTACGAACGCGACACCCAGGAACGCTTGTTCTTGAGTGACGACGCGCGCGAAGGCATGCGCGCGTTCCTGGAGAAGCGCCCGCCGAAGTTCGGGTTGTAGGGCCGATTTCAATCGGCCATGTGACAATCGGGGACAGACCCCGTACGGGGTCTGTCCCCGATTGTCAGCCCGCCGCCCACGCCCCGCTCTTGATCGCCGCGTCGCGATCCGCCGGGAACTGGAACTGCGGCGTCTCGTCCCGCGGCTGGCGCGTGTCCTTGCCTTCGGTTGACGAGGCTTCCGCGCGCCAGGCGTCGTCCGGCCAGCGGTTGGGCAGGGTCAGGAGTCCACCCGGCGTCGTCAATGATGCGAAGCCGCGCAGCGCGGCGCTCACCACGGCGTACTGATCTTGCGAGTCGAAGGGTCGACCGGCGCTGTGCCCCAGCGGATAGTCGACGAACACCGCGCGCGGCGGTCGTCCGGCCAGGAAGATGTCACGCGCCGCGCCCAGGCACAGCGTCGGGATGCCGTTCGCCTCGAGGTGCCGTGCGACCAGACTCACGGTCTGGTGACACACGGGTCACATCGCGACCAGCAAGGCGGCATCGACCCGTTCCCGCTGGAACGCCTCCAGCAGCGCGGGCGCCGTCTCCTCGCGCACGCGGCGCTGTGAATAGACGCCACCCATGCAGCTGAACACGCGCTCCGCGAGTTCGCCCACCGCGCCTTCGCTGACCAGGCGTCTGAGCTGTGCGAGTGGCAGTATGCAGTGCGGATCCTGCCGCGGATCCACCAGGTAGTTCTCGGTGATGTGCGAGAAGCGGATGTCGCGCTCGTCGATGTCGCGCGGCAGTGCGCGAATCGAGGTGTCGTCCTTGTAGTGATAAGCAGCCTGGCCGAGCGCGTAGGCGCCGGAGGTCGACAGCAGGCCCAGCCGCGCCGCGCTGAGCGGCTTCGACAGCGGCGTCCAGGGCGGCGGGCTGTCGGCTTCGAACCAGCGGTAGGGCGTGTAGCCCAGGCTTTCGTAGCGCGCGCGTATCGCGCGCATGTAGTCGATGGTCATGTCTTGCTCCGCGACGCAGGTCACGGTGCATTCTGGCGCGTGGCGCGGCGCCGGACAACGGCGCCGCGCCGTGTGCGTTCAGCCGACGCGCCGCAGGGCCGGCCCGCGCGCCGCGGGCTCGGTGGAGAACCGCGCCAGCATGGTCTGCAGGCGCTTGGCGTTGTCGACCAGGGCCGCGGCCGACTCCAGGTTGTTCTCGGCCAGCGACAGGCTGTGCTGACTCAGGTGATCGAGATCCTGCACGTGGCCATTGACGCGCTTGACCGAGGCTTCCTGCGCCTCGGACGAGGCGCGGATGTCGGCGAACAGCGCGTTGACCTGTTCCACTACGCCGCTGATCGACTCGAAGGCTTCGCCGGTCGCGTGCACGTCGCGCGCGCCGCGTTCGACTTCCTCGACGCTCGCCTGGATGAGCTTCTTGATGCTGGACGAAGCATCGGCCGACTGCTGGGCCAGCAGCCGCACTTCGCCGGCCACCACCGCGAAGCCGCGCCCGTGTTCCTGCGCGCGCGCGGCCTCCACCGCGGCGTTCAGCGCCAGCAGGTTGGTCTGGAAGGCGATGGACTCGATGAGCCCGACGATGTTCTCGATCTTGCGGCTCGACTCGATGATGGAATTCATCGAGTGCTGAGCCTTGTCCAGCACGACTTCGCCTTCGTCGGCGCGCTGCTTGGCCTCGAGCGCCAGCCGTCCGGCGGCGGTGAGGGCGGTGGCGGACTGCACGATGCCGGCCGCGACCGCGTCGGCGCCCGCACGGGTGCTGGCCAGTGCGCTGAGCTGCGACTGCGCCGCCTCGGTCACGCTGCCGGCGCTGTGGCTCACTTCGCCCGCCGCGCCGTGCACCGCGTGGGCCGCGGCGCGCGCGGCGTTCATCATCTCGCACAGCATGTCGGCCGAACGGTTGACCGCGCCGGCCAGCACCGCGAGATCGCCCGGGAAGTCGTTCGCGACGCGCTGCGTCAGGTCGCCGTTCGACTGGGCGACCACCACCGCGTTGATGCTGGCGATGGCCGCGGCGAGCGCCGCCATCGAGGCGTTGATGCCGTCCTTCAGACGCGCGAGGTCGCCGCGCGCCTCGACTTCCACGCGCGCCGAGAACTGGCCTTGCGCAAGGTTCTCGATGGCGCTGCGGATGCCGTTCAGAGTGTCGTCCAGGAAGCGCATGGCGGCGCTCACCGACGCGCCGACCCGGCCGCGCAGGCTCGCGCTGACCTGCACGTCGAGACGCCCGTCGCGGATCGCGAGCATCACCCGTTCGATCTCGTCCAAGGTTTCTTCCACGCACTCGGCAGCGCGGTTCACGCCCTTGCACAGTTCGCCGAGGTCGCCGTCCAGGGTCAGCGTCACGCGCTGTCCGGCTTCGCCGTCGCCCACCCGGTGCAGCACCGCGTTGCATGCAGCCACGGCGCGATGGGTCTCGTCGAGCTGGGCGGCGACGCGCGCCGCGAGCGCCTCGGCCTCGGTGCGTGCGCGCTCCGCCTCGCGGCCGAGCCCCTCGGCCTCGGTGCGCGCGGCATCGGAATCGAGGCGCGCCTGCTCCGCTTCGAGGCGGGCGGCATCGGACTCGCTGCGCGCCTGGCGCGCCTGGCGTACCTGCAGCAAGGACAGCAGCAGCAGCAGTGCGGCGATCCCATAGCTGGCCAGCATCGCCCGCTGGGTCGCGCGCATGGCCGCGTAGTAGTGATCGAGGTAGGCGTCGCGCAGCGCCGCCGGTTCGTTGGCGTCGCCGATCAGTCTCTGCAGCCGGTTGCTCACCTGCTCGAGCTGCGGGGCGAGGTGCTGGACGACGTCGACGTGCATCTTGAGTTGCGCGATCTGCGGCCAGCCGGCGAGCGCCGCCGTGTCCACCGTCGCCGGCGTGCCGCGCGCCGTGGCGCGCTCGAGGTCGAGCAGCGTGGCCGGCACCTTGCCCTGCTCGGCGAAGCTCTGCGCGGCGCTGCCGATCAGACGCTCGACGGCGTTGCGTGAGTTGCGTAGCAGCCCGACCACGCGCTTGGTCGTGTCCACCTCGCGGCGCAGGTCGGCGAGCTTGGCGCGGTAGGCGCGCATGCCGCCATCGACCCGGTCGCGGTAGTCGTTCGGCACGAAGGCCGGCGCCAGTGCGACCAGCCCCGCGCCCTTCTCCAAGGACTGCATGGCGGCTTCGAGGAAGTCGTAGTGCCGCGTGATGCCGAGCGTGACGTTACGTTGCTCGCGCTGCAGGACCGCGAGCTGGCTGTCCAGCGTCTCGAGGTTGCGCTGGTAGGCGGCGTGATGGTCGTTGTCGACCGCAGGCTTGGTGATGAACAGCGCGGCGAGCGCGCCGAACAGCAGCAGGTAGGCGGCCAGGGTGAGGCGATCACGTGAGATCATGGCGCGGAGTCTCCCGGCGTGGCGCTGGCGGTCAGCTGTGGTGTGTCACCCGTGAGGCTGTTCAGGAAGGCGACGATCTCGGCGATGTCTGCCTCGGGCAGGGCGAGGCCCAACTGAGTCGAGCCCATGATGCGCACCGCGTCCTCCAGGCGCGCGACCGTGCCGACGTGGAAGTAGGGCGCGGTCAGCGCGACGTTGCGCAGCGACGGCACCTTGAACACGCCGACGTCGTTGCCGTCGCGGGTGACGTTGCTGCGTCCCTTGTCGGCGTCGGTGGTGATCTCGAAGGCGCTCTGCAGCGCGCCGAACTTCTGGTACAGATTGCCGCCGACGTTGATGCCCTGGTGACAGGCGACGCAGCCGTATTCCTTGAACAAGGTGTAACCGTGGCGCGCCTCGGCGCTGATCGCGTTGGTCTCACCGAGCAGGTAGCGATCGAAGGGCGCCGGCGTGACCAGGGTCTGTTCGAAACTCGCGATGGCGCTCGCGATGCGCTCGGCGTCGATGCCATCGTCGCCGAAGGCCGCTGCGAAGGCCGCCGGATAGTCGGCGTCGGCGCGCAGCTTGGCGATCACTTCGGGCCAGGCCGCGCCCATCTCCAGCGGATTGACCACCGGCCCCTTGGCCTGCTCGACCAGGTCCGCCGCGCGCCCGTCCCAGAACTGGCGGAAGTTGAACGTGGAATTCAGCACGGTCGGAGCGTTGATCGGGCCGATTGCGCCCTTGATTCCGACCGAGGTGGCGCGCCCGTCGTCGCCGCCTTCGCTGAGTGCGTGGCAGGACGCGCAGGCCACGCTGTCGTCCCCCGACAGGCGGGTGTCGTGGTAGAGCCTTTGACCAAGCGCGACCAGCGCCTCTGGTTGTCCCGCGCCGGCGTCGGCGGGCAGGGCGCGCAGCGGTTCGACGCTCATCGCATCTCGTTCGTGGGCGAGGGTGATGGGCAGTGGGCGGTCCGCCGCGGCATGGAACTGCGCGGCCGTGTCGGGGCCACGACAGGCAGCCAGCATCACGCAGGCGGTCAACATCACGGACAGCGCCGGCAGACGTCTGCCGCGAGCAGGCGAGGCAAGGATCAACATCACGTAATCGGTCCTGTAGCGCGGGTGGATCTGTCGCGCCGACCGTGAAGGGAACTAGAAGGATGGGCGGCGCGTACATCACGCGGCGCACTGAGCTGGCCTCACCGCGTCGCGACGCTGGTGATAGCGGCAGGTGGTGAAGATTCTGGAGCGAGTCGGTGAAGCTGCCGGCGCTGCGGGCCGACAACGGCCGCGGTCAGTGCGAGGTTGTGGAGCGTTCGTTCCGAATCACGAACGCCGTGCTGCTGGCCCGGAGCGTTTCCGGGCTACTCCCCTGGGTCGTCGGGATCCCGCGTTCCTTCGCCCGTGCCGTGGAAAGTCCGGAGTCGCCGCGCGCGGCCTGTCGGTCGCGGCGCGGGACTCCGTCTCTCGGATCCGCCTTGGCAATCTAACCGGGTCGTTCATCCCTGGATCGCCCCGTCTTCGTCATCCGACGAGGACGTGCTTGGCGCCTGGCGCTGACCCCGTGGAGGTCCGCCCTGCGCATCCTGCGCTTTACCAGCGCGGACGATCGTTGCGGGGGCCGCCGCCGCCGCCGCCGCCGGTCTTGACCTTGTCCTGCGCGACATTGACGCGCAGGGCACGGCCCTTCATGTCCTTGCCATTCTGTTCCAGCGCGCTCTCCGCGGCGCTCTGGGTGGCGAAGGTGATGAACGCGAAGCCCTTCGAGCGGCCGGTTTCGCGATCGGTGATCAGGCGCACGTCCTCGATCGGGCCATAGGACGCGAACAGATCACGCAGATCGTTCTCGTTGACCGAGTAGGGGAAGTTGCCGACGTAGAGTTTGTTCTGTTGCATCAGGGTTTCTCCAGTTAGATGCCAGGCACAAATGAGGCGCACGCCTCGGTTGGAACACCTGCGGCGCGCGCGCCCGGGCCCGAAGGGACCAGGTTCGTGCGTGCAGTGTGTATGACGGATGCAAGACGAAATTCGAATGCGGAAAGCGAGGCGGCAGCGTGTGCCTTGGGCGAAACGAGGGCTATCAAGCTGGCGAAATCTGCAGTGGCGGTCGCGCGAGGGGCCGGGTAAGACAGGGCGCGCAATGATCCGCGCGGCGTGTCAGGCGGGCTTTGAGCGGGACTCGGTCAGGACCTCGAAGAGCGGTGTCGTAATCGTTGTTGCGCGAACGCGAGGCGAGCCTAGCACGCTTTTTTTGGAACTGCTACGTCCGGTGCGTGTCCTAAGCGCCCTTGGCCAGCGCCACTTGCGGGGGCCGCAATGCAGCATC
>JBFWYG010000073.1:0-20754 GCA_050186725.1 Gammaproteobacteria bacterium
AGCGGCGTCACCAGGAAGAACGCGCCGGGCGCCGCGACGAAGTCGGCGACTTCGCGCGGCACATCCTCGATGAAATCCGGCAGCGGTTCGCCGGGCTCGCGCGCGAAGGTCGCGGTCAGATCCTCCAGCCAGCGTCCGTCGCCATGGTAGCGACGATAGAAGTCGACCTCGCTCGGCGGGCGCAGCGGCTCGAGCGTCGAGTCGCGGCCAACCAGCGCGGAGAGGTGCGCCGCCATTGTCGGATCATCGTCGCGCAGCACCGCGCCGTCGGGGAACAGGACCTCGACCGCGGCGCTCTCAGCATCGCGACCGCGGGCCGTGCACCGCAGGAGGTCGGGGCGCTGCTTGCAGCTCTGGATCTCCGCCCGCGCGCTGTCCCGCAACGCCCAGCGACGGTCCCCGGCGAGGCCCGCCCCGTCGACGCGGACCGCGTCCAGGCGCTCGCCCGCCATGCCCTTCACCGGGTAGCGCCACAGCTCCCGGACCGTGCCGACCTTCATCATCGTCTTCCTCCTCCGCTCCGCCGTGGAGCCCTTCACCGCCATGCACAGGCCAGGCCAAGGCTAAGTGACGGGGAGGATCGGGGGCCGGATTGGCGCTCGCCCGCCGGGTCGTGCGCGCTTCGCTCCCCAACCTAGTGCAGCCTCGCGACACGCCGCACCGAGGTCGAACGTCCAGCGCTACGGTTTTCGCGTCGGCCATGTCGCTCGCTCATGCGAAAAAAAAGCCGAGGCGCGCCGTGCGCCTCGGCTTGGATTGCGCGCCGACTTACTTGCGCAGTTCGCGGCGCATGATCTTGCCGCTCGCGGTCTTCGGCAGTTCGTCGACGATCTCCACTTCGTGCGGGCGCTTGTAGGCCGCCATCAGGCCCTTGCAGAACTCGACGATGTCGGCGCCGGTGGTCTTGGCGCCGGGCTTCAGGCTCACGAAGGCCTTCACCGATTCTCCGCGGTAGGCGTCTGCCACGCCGACCACCGCCGCCTCGCGCACGTCGGGGTGGGTGTAGAGCACGTCTTCCACCTCGCGCGGCCAGACCTTGTAGCCAGACGCGATGATCAGGTCCTTCTTGCGGTCGACGATGTAGAAGTAGCCCTTCTCGTCCATGAAGCCGACGTCGCCGGTGTGGATGCCGCGCGGCTCGAAGGTGTTCTTGGTTTCCTCCGGCTTCTGCCAGTAGCCGGGCACCACCATCGGCCCGCCACTGACCAGTTCGCCGATCTGCCCGGGCGGCAGCTCGTTGCCCTCGTCATCGACGATGTACACCGTCGCGCCGCACACCGGCACGCCGACCGACAGCGCGCCGGTGGCCGGATCGACCGGCGCGTCCGCGCCGAAGGGCACGGCGTGGCTCGGACTGGTGGTCTCGGTCATGCCGTAGATGTTGTGGATGTAGGCGCCGAAGAGCTTCTGGTAGGCCTCGACCGTGGCGGGCGCGACCGGCGCGCCGCCGCTGTAGACCTTCTTCAAGCTCGAGAAGTCGCGCTTGCGCGCTTCCTCGTTGTTCATGAGCGCGATGTACACCGTGATCGAGGCGACGATGAAGGTCGCCTTGTACTTCTCGATGAGTTCGGCGGTGACCGCCGGGTCGAAGCGGAAGTACAGCACCAGCGGCGCGCACAGCATCGCGGCGGTGACGCAGGCGATGAGGCCGGTGACGTGGAACAAGGGCGCGACGCCGACGATCACGTCCTTCTCAGACAGCGCCATCCAGGCGCGGTAGACCTGCGTGTTGTAGACGATGTTGCGATGCAGGTTCATCGCGCCCTTGGGCGGGCCGGTGGTGCCGGAGGTGTAGGTCAGCAACGCGATCTTCTCGCCGTCAAGGTCGACCGGCGACGGGAACCTGCCGTCGTACTGCTTGAGCAGCGTGCACAGATCGTCGGCACCCGGGCAGGCTTTGCGCGCGCTGGCCTTCAGCAGGGATGGCAGCTCGCCGGTGATGAACTCGAGCTCGGAGGTCGTGATCACGACCTTCACCGGCGTCTCACCCAGCACGTCGGCCGCGACATCGTGGAACAGCGACTCGAGCGTCACCAGCGCCTTGGCGCCGGAGTCGTTCAGGATGACCTTCACTTCCTTGTGCCGCAGCATGGGGTTTACCGACACCATGATCGCGCCGAGCTTCCAGGCCGCCAGCATGGTGATGACGAACTGCGGCACGTTCTGCAGGTAGACCGCCACGCGATCCTCCGCACCGATGCCACGCTCCGCGAGCGCGACGGCCAGCGCGTCCGACATGCGATCGACTTCGCCGACCGTCTGCGTGGTGTCGAAGTAGTGGAGCAGCGGCCGCTTCGCGTTGGCCGCGACGCTCGCCTTGAACATGGCGAGCGCGTTCGGGAATTCGGGGGTGATGTCGGCGGGCACGCCGGCCTGGTATTGGGCGAGCCAGGGGCGTTGTGCGTAAGCGCTCATGTAAGTGGTACCTGCGGGTGTCTCCAGAACCCGCGCACCCTACACCGAAAGCCCCGAAAGCGGATAGCCCCGATAAGGCGTGCAACGCGCCGCTCGCGCGCGGCACGTTTTGATGCACTGCACAGTCGAGTGCTCAGGGCCCTTACTCGGTCGCGACCTCGATCTCCACCAGGTTCGGCCGGCAGGACACGATGCCTTCGTTGACCGCGTCGTGGATCTCATCGGCGCGGCTGACACGCCGGGCAGGCACGCCCATGGACGCCGCGAGGGCGAGGAAGTCGACCGCGGGCGAGACCAGGTCCATGCCGATGAACTCGCCGGTGCGCGCCGACAAGTAGTGCGGCTGCGAGCGCATGAAGTTCTTCAGCACGTTGTACTCGCGGTTGTTGATCACCACGAAGGTGACCGGCAGGTCCTCGTGGGCCGCGGTCCACAGCGCCTGTGGTGAATACATCGCCGCGCCGTCACCGACCAGCGACACCACCGGCTGGCGGCCGAGTCCGAGCGAGAAGCCGACCGCGGCCGGCATGCCCCAGCCGAGCGCGCCGCCGCGCAGGAAGGAGTACTGGCGGGTCGAGCCGTTGTGCAGGAAGGCGCGCAGGTGCGCGGCGGTCGCGATCGCCTCGTCGACGATGGGCGTCGCGCCGATGGTCTCGGCGAGGATCTTGGCCGCCACCATCGGGTGCAGTTCGGGGCGCGTGGCGAGTTCGCGCGCGCGCTGCTCGAGGCCCTGCTTGCGCGTGTTGAACGCGACCCGCGCGGCATCCCGCGCCGCTTGGTACTCGCCGTCGCGCGGCGCGATGCGCTTCGCGATGAGGCCGTTCAAGGCGTTCAGCGACAGCTCGATGTCGCCCACCACGGAGAGCTTGGACGGGAACGTGCGGCCGAGATCGCGCCCGTCGGCCGATAGCTGGAACAGCTCGCAGCCGGCCGGCAGCGCCGAGGCCTCGGTGTAGAGAATGGTGATGAAGGACTTGCCGCCGAGCGCGAACACGCAGTCGAAGCCGCTCATGGCGTCCGCGATCTCGACCGCGCGGGTCGAGAGATTGCCGCGCCACAGGTAGTGGCTGGTCGGATAGGGAATGTGCGCCGGCCAGGAGGAGCCAAACACCGGCGCCGCGAGCAGTTCCGCGAGCCGCACCACTTCCTTGTAGGCATCGTGATGGGAGATCTCGTCGCCGGCGATGATCGCGACCTTGCCCGGCGCGACCTGGGTGAGCTCGATGGCGAGTTCGGCGAGCGAACCCGCGATGGGGCGCCGGTCGACGTGCGAGGTGCGGGCTTCGACTATCGTGCTGGTCGCTTCCATCACGTCCATCGGCAGCGACAGGAACACCGGGCCGCGCGGCGTGGCCTGGCAGTCCTGGAAGGCGCGATGGGTGAGGATGGCAATCTGGTCGGGCGAGGTGATCTCCGCCGCCCACTTGCACGCCGGTCGCGCGATGGAGACGAGATCGCCCTGCAGCAGCGGATCGGTGATGGCGTGGCGTGAGTCCTGCTGGCCGGCGGTCACCACCAGTGGCGTGCCGGAGGTAAAGGCGTTCAGCAGGTTGCCCAGCCCGTGGCCCAAGCCGCCGGCGGTGTGCAGGTTGATGAAGCCGGGCTTGCCCGAGGCCTGGGCGTAGCCGTCGGCCATCGCGACCACGGTCGCCTCCTGCAGGCCGAGGATGTAGCGCAGGTGCGGACGGTCGACCAGCGCGTCGATGAGCGGCAGCTCGGTCGTTCCGGGGTTGCCGAAGAGGTATTCGCAGCCTTCGCTTTCCAGGATGTCGAGCAGGATGTTGGCGCCGGTACGGGCGGCCGGCGAGCGGGTAGTGGGCATGGGGTCCTCTGGTCTCGTGAATCAGGTGGTGACGCCGGCGGCGCGTGCGCTCGTGACGCAGGGCCGTTGCCGGTTGAGACCACGCCGGCGATCGGCCGGCGTGGCTGGCGGGATTATAGTGGCAGCCTCGTGCGGGATGACGCGTTGGAGGCGTTCGATGTCCACCACTTTCCTGCGGGCGGCGGAGGCCGAGCGCTACGTCACGGTCGCGCCGGGTATCCACGTGCTCGATCTCGGCCTCGGCCAGGTTACGGGCGAGGCCTGGACGCTCCAGCGCGTGCACCTCGAGCCCGCAGGCGCTCGGGTGGAGGCGCTGCACCGGCACGACGAAGGTTTCTCGCTCGCCTACGTGCTGTCCGGCTGGCTGGACGTCGAGTTCGAGGAGATCGGCCCGCAGCACCTCGCGCCGCGCACCGTGGTGCCGGCCTTCAACGGCCCGGTGCACCGAGAGCGCGACTGCGGCGACCACCTCGAACTGCTGCTGCTGGTGACCCAGCGGCCGATGCGCGACGACGACGCGCAGCACATCGTCGTGCAGCAGGCCGCCGAGGCGCCGACGCGCGGGGGCGCCACCGGTGGCGTCGTGTTGCGCGACTTCGATCTGGAAGGCCTGAGCGGCGGCAGGCTCAGCGGGTACGAGGCGCGGGCCGTGGGGGAGGCTGGCGTACCGGTCGAATGCGTCGTGGCCGCCGAGAGGATCGAGGTGCTCTACGTAGTGGCGGGGTGGGTCGACGTTGAGTTGCCCGACGGCAGGCACCTGCTCGAGTCCGGCGCGGTGGCCTGCATGCCGGCCGGTACGCAATGGGTGGAATGGGGAAGAAGCCCGGACGCCGTGACGGTGCATCTACGCCTGCCGGCGTAACGGTCTTCATGTCGCCATGCACGGCCAATCGAAATCGGCCCTGTAGAGCGGGTTTCAACCCGCCATGCACGGCCTCACCGTGCGCCGTGCATGGCCGATTGAAATCGGCCCTACAGGACCACCTTCGTTCCCTATTTAACCGCCTGGCCGGTGGGCAGGCGAAACTGGCTCGCGGCGCCGGCGCGGCCTCGCGCACAGCACGCGCTACGGGGTTGCGCGCGTCTCCATCGAAGAGGCGCCACGCGGCGCGGCCGCGGTGGAAGTGAGCCGGCCGACCGCGGCGCTCACCAGGAGAGCGAGCGCGGCCGCGAGATTGTCCGGCACGTCGCGCAGGCTCGCCTTGGGTTCGTGCAACGCGAGCACACCACGCGGACCATCGTGGCCAGGCAAGGGCAACAGCAAGGTCAGGGCGTCATCGCGCAAGTCCGGGTTGACGGGCGCGACCAGACCGCTGGCCAGCACGCCGCGCGCGATCAGCCGTTCGAGTTCATCCACCGCTTCGACACCGCCTTCGACCGGCCGCAGCTGATGCCGCGCATCCGGCAGCAGGAGCAGGGCGCTGGCGCCCATGTGGGCCTGCAGCGCGGCGTTCACCGTCGCCTCGAGTTCGACCAGGCTGCGCGCATTGCCCAGGTCGCGGGTCAGCGCGTAGAGCAGGGCCGTCTCGGCCGCCCGCGCCTGCGCGTCCAAGGCCTGCCGACGCAGCGCGCCGGTCAGATGACTGATGACCAGCGACACCACCAGCATCACGCCGAAGGTGATCAGCGACTCGCTCTCGGCGACCGTGAGCGAGAACCGCGGCGGCACGAAGAACACGTCGAAGCACAAGACCGAGGCCACGGCGGCGGTCACGCCGGGGCCGCGACCCCAGCCGAAGGTCGAGATCACCACGCCGATGAAGTACAGGGGCACGATGTTCTCGAGTCCCACGCGACCAAGGAGCGGCGTGGCGAGCAGGGTGGTCAGCCCGGCCAGCGCGAGCGCGACGACATAGCCGAGGCGTTCGTGGCTATCCGCTGCCCGCGCCGTGTTCGAGGAATGGCTTTCCATGTATCCAGGCTGGCATCGCCAGCATAAAGATGCCGTAAAGACGCACGGCCCGCTGATCCCGGTCACTGCCGTGACCTCCTGGCGGCAGCATTCTTTTGCACCTTCTTTATGCGCCGCGGGCGAAGCTTGTCGGCAACTTTGCGCGCGCTCACCCAGACTCTTGGCTGCCACCATCGCGGAACGTTGCTTGATGGACGTGCTCTACCTGTTCGCCATGCTCTCACTGGCCGGCGTCATGCTGGCGCTGGTCGAGCTGTGCGCTCGCCTGCGGCGGCCGGCATGAGTTGGCTGCACATGCTGTCCGCGGCGCTCGCGGTCGGGCTGCTGGTCTACCTGCTGGCGGCGCTTCTTCATCCCGAGGACTTCCTGTGACCGCCCATGCCTGGACGCTGCTCGGCGCCTATCTGGCCCTGCTGCTGTTCGCGGCACGGCCGTTGGGTCTCTTCATCGCGCACCTGGCGAGCACGGACGGCGGCTGGCCGACGCGTCTCGGCGGACCGTTCGAACGGTCGCTCTACCGACTGTGCGGCGTGCGCGCCGACGAGGAGATGGACTGGCGGCGCTATGCGCTGGCCATCCTGCTGTTCAACCTGCTGGGCGCGCTGGCGGTCTATGCGCTGCAGCGGCTGCAGCCTCTATTGCCACTGAACCCGCTGGCGCTGCCCGCGGTGAGCGCGGACTCGGCGTTCAATACCGCGGTCAGCTTCGCCACCAACACCAACTGGCAAGGCTACGCGGGCGAAGCGACCATGAGCTACCTGACGCAGATGTTGGGCCTCACGGTGCAGAACTTTCTGTCCGCCGCGACCGGCATCGTGGTGGTGCTGGCCTTGATGCGCGGCTTCGCGCGCCGCGGCGCGAGCGGCATCGGCAACGCCTGGGTCGATCTGACCCGCGTCACGCTCTACCTGCTGCTGCCGCTATGCGGCGTGTACGCCCTGTTCCTGGTCAGTCAGGGCGTGATCCAGAACCTGGACGAGTATCGCGACGTCGCGCCCCTCGAAGTCACGCACTACTCGCGTCCCGCGCTCGACGCCGACGGCCAGCCGCGGCTCGCGGCGGATGGCAGCGCAATTAGCGAGGACGCCACCACCGCCGTGCAGACCTTACCGATGGGGCCGGTGGCCTCGCAGGAGGCGATCAAGATGCTCGGCACCAACGGTGGCGGCTTCTTCAACGCCAATTCCTCTCATCCCTTCGAGAACCCGACGCCGCTCAGCAATTTCGTGCAGATGCTGTCGATCTTCCTCATCCCGGCGGCGCTGTGCCTGACCTTTGGTCGCATGGTCGGCGATGAACGCCAGGGCTGGGCGGTGCTGGCGGCGATGACGCTGATATTCGTCGCGATGGCGGTCGCCGCCATCAGCTTCGAGCAGCAAGGCAATCCACGCCTTGCCGCGCTTGGCGTGGACGCGGCAGTCGGCAATCTCGAAGGCAAGGAGATGCGCTTCGGTATCGCCGAATCGGGACTCTTCGCGACCATCACCACCTCGGCGTCCTGTGGCGCGGTCAATGCCATGCACGATTCCTTCACCCCGCTCGGCGGCCTGGTGCCCCTCGCCGGCATGATGCTCGGCGAAGTGGTGTTCGGCGGCGTCGGGACCGGACTGTACGGCATGCTGGTGTTCGCGGTGATGGCGGTCTTCATCGCTGGCCTGATGATCGGTCGCACGCCTGAGTATCTCGGCAAGAAGATCGAGGCCTACGAGATGAAGATGGTGGCGCTCGCAATCCTCGTCACGCCGCTGGTCGTCCTGCTTGGCACCGCCGTGGCGACGTCGACGGCCGCCGGCGTCGCCGGCGTCGCCAACCCCGGGGCGCACGGCTTCGCTGAAATCCTCTATGCCTTCACTTCGGCGGGCAACAACAACGGCAGCGCATTTGCCGGACTGTCGGCCAACACGCCCTTCTACAACCTCGCGCTCGGTATCGCGATGTGGCTCGGCCGCTTCGGCGTGATCGTGCCGGTGCTGGCGCTGGCCGGGTCGCTGGCCGCCAAGCAGCGCCTGGCCGCCAGTGCCGGCAGCATGCCGACCCACGGTCCGCTGTTCGTGGTGCTCCTGATCGGCACCGTGCTGCTCATCGGCGCGCTCAACTATGTACCGGCCCTCGCCCTCGGGCCGGTGATCGAGCATCTGCTGTTGTGGGCCAAGGCCTGAGTCCGGAGCACCTCTGACATGAGCAAACGCACGCTCGCGCTGTTCGATCCCACGTTGATGCGCCCGGCGCTCGCCGACGCGTTCCGCAAGCTGCATCCCGCCGTGCAGTGGCGCAACCCCGTGATGTTCGTGGTCTACGTCGGCAGCGCGCTGACCACGCTGGTGTGGCTGCAGGCGCTCGCTGGCGGCGGTGAGGCGCCCACCGGCTTCATCCTGGCCGTCGCGCTGTGGCTGTGGTTCACGGTGCTGTTCGCGAACTTCGCCGAGGCCCTGGCCGAGGGACGCAGCAAGGCGCAGGCGGCCGCGCTGCGCGGCATCAAGGCGGAGATGACCGCGCGCCGCATGGAGGCGCCGCGACCGGACGCGCGCCACGCGACGGTGCCGGCCACCAGCCTGCGCAAGGGCGACGTCATCCACGTGCAGGCCGGCGAGCCCATTCCCGCCGACGGCGAGGTGATCGAAGGCGTCGCGTCGGTCGACGAGTCCGCCATCACCGGCGAGTCGGCGCCGGTGATCCGCGAGGCCGGTGGCGATTTCTCGGCCGTGACGGGCGGCACGCGCGTGCTGTCGGACTGGCTCCTGATCCGCGTGAGCGTGAACCCGGGCGAGACCTTCGTCGATCGCATGATTGCCATGGTCGAGAGCGCAAAGCGGCAGAAGACGCCGAACGAAATCGCGCTCACCATCCTGCTGGTCGCGCTGACCATCGTGTTCCTGGTGGTGACGGTCACCCTGCTGCCGTTCTCACGCTTCAGCGTCGCGGCGGCCGGCGCCGGCGAGCCGGTCGGCATCACGGTGCTGATCGCGCTCCTGGTGTGCCTGATTCCGACCACCATTGCCGGGCTGCTGTCGGCCATTGGCGTGGCCGGCATGAGCCGCATGCTTGCCGCCAACGTCATTGCCACCTCGGGTCGCGCGGTGGAGGCGGCAGGCGACGTCGACGTGCTGCTGCTCGACAAGACCGGCACCATCACGCTCGGCAATCGCCAGGCGGCCGCGTTCCTGCCGGCGGCGGGCGTCGCCGAGCAGCGCCTTGCCGATGCCGCGCAGCTGGCTTCGCTGGCCGACGAGACACCCGAGGGCCGCAGCATCGTGGTGCTCGCCAAGCAGCGCTTCAACCTGCGCGAACGCGACGTGGCGGCGCTCGGTGCGCAGTTCGTGCACTTCTCGGCGCAGACCCGCATGAGCGGCGTCGACCTGGACGGGCGCCGCATTCGCAAGGGCTCGCTCGACGCCATCGCGCGCCTGGTCGACGAAGCAGGCGAGCACTTTCCGGACGCCATCAAGGCGGTGGCCGAGGACGTCGCGCGGCGCGGCAGCACCCCGCTGCTGGTGGCGGAGAACGCCAAGGTGCTGGGCGTGGTGGAACTTAAGGACATCGTCAAGGGTGGGATCAAGGCGCGCTTCGCCGAGCTCAGGCGCATGGGCATCCGCACCATCATGATTACCGGCGACAATCGCCTGACCGCCGCGGCGATCGCCGCCGAGGCCGGCGTGGACGACTTCCTGGCCGAAGCCACGCCGGAGGCCAAGCTCGCGCTCATCCGCCAGCACCAGGCCGAAGGACGCCTCGTGGCGATGACCGGCGACGGGACCAACGACGCGCCGGCGCTGGCCCAGGCCGACGTCGCGGTGGCGATGAACACCGGCACCCAGGCGGCCAAGGAGGCGGGCAACATGGTCGACCTCGACTCCAACCCGACCAAGCTCATCGAAGTGGTCGAGACCGGCAAGCAGATGCTCATGACCCGCGGCGCGCTGACCACCTTCAGCGTGGCCAACGACGTGGCGAAATACTTCGCGATCATTCCGGCCGCGTTCGTCTCGACTTACCCGGCGCTCGGCGCGCTCAACGTCATGCAGCTGGCGAGCCCGTCGTCGGCGATACTCTCGGCGGTGATATTCAATGCGCTCATCATCGTCTTCCTCATTCCGCTTGCGCTGCGCGGCGTGAAGTACGAAGCGCTCGGCGCGGCGGTCCTGCTGCGACGCAATCTCGCGGTCTATGGATTGGGTGGTCTCGTCGCGCCTTTCGTCGGCATCAAACTCATCGATGTCCTGCTCGTCGTCGGCGGCTTCGCCTGAAGGAGTGCCCGCATGTCATCCCTCGTTCGACCCGCGCTCAGCCTGTTCCTGCTGCTGTCGCTGCTGACCGGGCTTATCTATCCCCTGCTCATGACCGGTATCGCGCGCGGTCTGTTTCCCGCGCAGGCGCAAGGCAGCCTGGTGACGCGCGGCGACACGGTGGTCGGTTCGCGACTCATCGGCCAGGCCTTCACCAGCCCCGGGTATTTCTGGGGACGGCCCTCGGCGACCGGCGGCTGGAGCAACAATGCGCTGCTGTCCGGCGGCTCCAACCAGGGGCCGCTCAACCCGGCCCTGGTCGACGCTGCGACGGCGCGGGTTGCCGCGTTGCGCGCCGCCGATCCAGACACGACGGCGCCGGTGCCGATGGAACTGGTGACGACCTCGGGCAGCGGCCTCGATCCGCACATCAGCCCGGCGGCCGCGCGCTTCCAGGCAGGACGCGTAGCGCGGGCCCGCGGCCTGGATTTCGAGCTCGTCCTGGCGCTGATCGCTCGCCACACGCAGGGGCGCGACCTGGGCTTCCTAGGCGAGGCGCGCATCAATGTGCTGGCGCTCAACCTGGCGCTCGACGCCGAAGCGCCGCGCCAGTCACCGCCCGCGGGGCCGTGACCACGCCGCGGCAAGGGCGTGGCACGTGAGGACGGCGTGAGCGCGCTGCCGCCCCGGCCCGATCCGGACGCCCTGCTGGCGGCCATCGCCGCGGACGAGACGCGTGCGACGCGCGGTCGTCTCAAGATCTTCTTTGGCGCAAGCCCGGGTGTCGGCAAGACCTACGCCATGCTGAGCGCCGCGCGCGCCATCGAGGCCCAGGGCGTCGACGTGGTGGTGGGCGTGGTCGAGACCCATGGTCGCAGCGAGACGGCGGCGCTGCTCGACGGACTGGAACGCCTGCCGCCGCGCCGGCTCGAGCACCGGGGTCGCTGGCTGGAGGAGTTCGATCTCGAGGGCGCGCTGGCCCGCCGGCCGTCGCTCATCCTGGTCGACGAACTCGCGCATTCGAACGCACCCGGCAGCCGTCACGCCAAGCGCTGGCAGGACGTCGAAGATCTCCTGTCCGCTGGCATCGACGTCTACACCACGGTCAACGTTCAGCACCTCGAGAGTCTGAATAACGCGGTGGGCGGCATCACCGGCGCACGCGTGTGGGAGACCGTGCCGGACGGCGTGTTCGATGCCGCCAACGAAGTGGTGCTGGTCGACCTCCCGCACGAAGAGCTGCTTACGCGCCTCAAGGAAGGCAAGGTCTACATTCCCGAGCAGGCCGAGCGCGCGATGCAGAACTTCTTCCGCAAGGGGAACCTGCTCGCGCTGCGCGAACTGGCGCTCAGGCGCACCGCCGAACGGGTCGACAGCGACGTGCTCGCCTACCGTCGTGAACAGGCCGTCGACACCGTGTGGCGCACCCAGGACTCCATCCTGCTGTGCATCGGCCCGACGTCGGGACAGGAGCGCCTGGTGCGCAGCGCGGCGCGCATGGCGGCGCAGAGCCATGTGCCCTGGCATGTGATCTATGTCGAGACACCGGCCTTGCAGCGACTGCCGACCGAAGAGCGGGCGCGCATCCTGCACACCTTGCGACTCGCCCACGACCTCGGCGCCACGACCGCGAGTCTGGCGGACGTGGACGCGGTCGACACGGCGCGGCGCTACGCGCGTGAACACAACCTGGGCCGCGTGCTGGTCGGTCGTGGCACGCGCCGGTGGGCGCCCTGGCGACGTGGCTTCGCCGCCCGACTGGCGGCGTCGGCCCCGGACCTCGACGTGCTGTCGGTCGCGAGCGAGGGTGTGTCGCGGGATCGCGAACAGCCCGCGCCCCGGGCCGCCTGGCGCACGGACGGCGCCGACTGGCGCGCCTATGCCGGCGCGGTCGGCTGCGTGCTCTTGCTGACCGTGCTGACCGCGCCCTTTCACGCGCGGGTCGGTCTGATCAACAGTGCGATGCTGCAGTTGCTGGTGGCGGTGCTCGCGGCCTATCTCTTCGGTCCGCGCCCGGGCCTGCTCGCCGCGGTGGCGTCGGTGGCGAGCTTCGATCTCTTCTACGTGCCGCCGCGCTTCTCCTTCGCGGTCTCGGACGTGCAATACGCGGTGACCTTCGTGGTGATGCTGGGGGTGAGCCTGCTGGTCGGGCAGCTCACCGCCCGGCAGCGCTTCCAGGCGCGGATCGCCGGCGAGCGCGAGCAGCGCATGCGCGCGCTGTTCGAGATGGCGCGCGAGCTGACCTCGGCCCTGACGCTCGAGCAGACCGCCGACATCGGCCAGCGTTTCGTCGCGCGCCTGTTCGACGCCGCACCGGCGCTGCTCGTGATGAACGACGTGGATCGCCTGGAAGCCGCGCCGGGCGGCGCGCTGCCGGCGGAAGTCGATCTCAGCGTGGCGCAGTGGGCGCTGGATCACAACGCCGCCGCGGGGCGCAGCACCGATACGCTGCCCGCCGCCACGGCGCTCTACCTGCCACTCCGGGCGCCGATGCGCACGCGTGGCGTTCTGGCGCTGGTGCCGCGCCGCGAAGACTGGCTGCTGAGCCCGGAGCAGCAGCGGCTGCTCGATACCACCGCCGCGCTGATCGCCATCGCGCTCGAGCGCATCCACTTCATCGCCGTGGCGCAGGACGCGGTGGTGCACATGGAGTCCGAGCGCCTGCGCAACTCGCTGCTCGCCGCACTCTCGCACGATCTCAAGACACCGCTGACCGCGTTGGCCGGCCTGGCCGATTCCCTGCACCTCGCCGGGCCGCCGCTCGCGCCCGCCCAGACCGAGATCGCGGTCTCCATTCGCGAGGAGGCCTTGCGCACCAGCACCATGGTGATGAACCTCCTGGAAATGGCGCGACTGCAGTCCGGCGATGTGCGCCTGCAGCGTGAATGGCAGCCGCTGGAAGAGGTGATCGGCGGCGCGCTCAGGGCGCGGGCGGCGATGCTCGCCCACCATACCGTGCACGTCGACCTGCCGGCGGACCTGCCGCTGGTCGAATTCGACTCGCTCTTGATGGAGCGGGTGTTCTGCAACCTGCTCGAGAACGCCGCCAAGTACACGCCCTCCGGCAGCACCATCGAGATCGCCGCCGCCAACCGCGGCGACTGGATCGAGATCACGGTGGCGGACAATGGACCGGGCCTGCCCGCCGGGCGGGAGCACCTGTTGTTCGAGAAATTCTCGCGCGGCCAGGAGACGTCCACCGTCGGTGGCGTGGGCCTCGGACTGTCCATCGTGCGCGCGGTGCTCGAGGCGCACGGCGGGCAGGTGAGCGCCGCGAACCGCGCCAGCGGCGGGGCGGTCATCACCCTGCGCCTGCCGGCGGGAACGCCGCCGATGAGCCCTGGGGAGGAGGTCTGACCGCTCCCATGAAGCACGCGTCACGAGACCTGGCGCCAACTCGCGGAGCCGCCGCGAGCGCCCATTTTCGCGTCTTGCCACAGGTGCTCGAGCCGCTCGGCAAGGAGCAGTTGCTGGACCCGGCGCTCGCCGTGATTGAGCTGGTGAAGAACGCCTGGGACGCCGACGCGCGCAGCGTGAAGGTCGACATCCGCACGCGCGAGAACGCCCGCATCGTGGTCAGCGACGACGGGCTCGGCATGACGCGCGATGACTTCCTGGCGGGCTGGCTCGTGATTGGGGCATCGAGCAAGCGCCGCGCCGGAAAGAGCGCGGGCGGCCGCCCGCTGTTCGGTGAGAAGGGCCTGGGCCGACTGTCGACCTTCGCGCTCGGCGACCGGCTCAAGCTCCGCTCGCGGCGCGCCGGCGCGCCGGCCTTCTGCGTTGACATCGACTGGCAGCGCCTGCGCCAGGCCTCGAGCTTCGAGGACTATGTTGTCGACTTGCAGGTGGGCGCACCCGGGCCCCGTGGCACCCGCATCGAGGTGCATGAGCTGCGGGTCGCGTGGACCGCCGCTCATACCGACCTGCTGGTGGCGCATGCCGCATTCCTCGCGGCACAGGACGGACCACCGATGACGCTGTCGCTGTACGTGGACGGCGTGTCGGTCGATGTCGATGACCCGCTGGCGAGCATCGCGAGATCGTGCGAGGCGAGCGTGGTCGTCGAAGTGCTGGCCGGCGGTGTGCCGCAGCTCGTCGGCTGCGAGGTACGCGGCGCGAACGTCATGCACACGCCGCGCCGCGCGATGCCAGCGGCGCAGCGCGATCCGCGCCTGGCAGGGGCGCGGCTGTGCCTGCGCGCGTTCGCAGCGCGCGCCGCCACCCGCGCGCCAAGCCTCGCGGCACACGAAGTCTCCGCCATGCTCGAACGGTGCCACGGCGTACGCGTCTACCGCGACGGCGTCGGCATTCCTCCCTACGGACTGCGCGGTGATGATTGGGCCGGTCTCGACAGCCAGCACTGCGCCGCGGGCGGCGCCAGCCTGGTGCCTGCCAACGGTGATGTGGTGGGCGAGCTGCATGTATCACGCGCGGCGCATCCTCACCTGGTCGTGGCCGCGGGACGGGCGGGGATCGCGGACCAGGCGGCAGTGGACGGGCTCGCAGGCTACGTGCGCTGGGCGGCGCGTCACCTGGGCGCCGCGCTGCGCACCGCGCGTCCGCGCACGCCGAGCGGGCTGGACGCGGCTGGCGACGACGGCGGCAGCCAACGTGACGCAGCGCTGAGCGCTGTGCATGACGCCATCGCGGCGCTGCAAGAGACCGCCGAAAGACAGGCGGACGAGGCGCTGACGACGCGGGTGGCCAGGCTCCAGGCGACCATCGACGCGGCGCAGGCCAGTCACGCCAGGACGCTTGCGCTGTACGCGCAGCTCGCCGCCGCCGGCCTTGCGGCGACCAGCTTCTCCCATGAACTGCGCGGTGATTTCGTGCTGGTGACAGAAGCGCTGCGCGAGCTCGTCGGGGCGCGTACGAGACCTGATCCGGAGCTGCTTGCCATGCTGGGCCGCTCGTGGCGACGCATCGGTGCCTTCGCAACCATGTTCCAGGTGCTGCCGGCCAAGCAGCGACGCAAGCTCGCCGAGGTGGACAGCGCGAGGCTGGAGAAAGCCGTGCACGCGATGCTTGCCTTGGCGCCCGAAGAGCAGGTCGTCACGACCTGCGACGTGTCGGCTTTCAGTGCGCGCATCGTGGCGGCCGAGTTCGATGCGATATGTGTGAACCTGGTGAGCAACGCGCTCAAGGCATTGCATGCGCGCAAGGTCGCGACGCCGGGTCGTCTGCGGGTGCTGGTGCGGCCAGTGGGCGAAGACCTGGAGCTGCGCGTCGCGGACACGGGTTGCGGCATCGATCCTGGTGTGCGACGTGTCATGATGGAGCCCGTGGAAGGCGCCTTCGCCGAAGGCACCGGCATGGGTCTGTCCATAGTGCGCTTCATCACGGAGAGGTACGGTGGGTGCGTCGAGGTCTGTCAACCGTCGGCGGGGTTCGTCACGGAGTTTCGCGTGTTGCTGCGAAGGGTGATCGTCGGACCAGCGGCGTCGACGCCTGGCGGAGGTCCGACGGGGCGCCTGGCGCCGCCTCACCGCGGTGAGTGCGGGTGACGCGGCACGAGACAGTCCGCGGCGGGCGCGGCATCGGGTCGCCCATGCACCCATGATCGATCTGGAACATCCCGTGGAAGATTCGAACATGAGCAGCGGCGAAGCTCCGGCACGCATCGTGCTCATCGAGGACGAGAAGGAGATTCGACGCTTCGTCGCGCTCGCGCTCAAGGCCGAGGGCTGGCAGCTGCACGAAGCGACGACAGCCCAGGCCGGTCGTACCGACGTCGCGACGCGTCGGCCCGACCTCGTGATCCTCGATCTCGGCTTGCCGGATGGCGACGGCATCGAGGTGATCCGCGATCTGCGTGCCTGGTCCGCCGTGCCGATACTGGTGCTCTCCGCGCGGCCGCTCGAGCAGGACCGGGTGCTCGCCCTGGACGCCGGCGCCGACGATTACCTGACCAAGCCCTTTGGCGTCAGTGAACTGATCGCCCGCGTGCGTGCCCTGCTGCGGCGTGCGCCGCCGGCCGCGCAGGCGGGCGCGGGCCTCATCAGCTTTGGCGTGGTGACCATCGACATACCGAACCGGCGGGTGACGCGCGGCGACCAGCCCGTGCACCTCACGCCGCTGGAATACCGCCTGCTGGTGCACCTGGTCAGTCATCCCGGTCGCGTGCTTACCCATCGGCACCTGTTGCGCGAGGTGTGGGGCCCGTCACACAGCGATGACACCCATTACCTGCGCATCTACATGGCGGCGTTGCGGCGCAAGCTGGAGGACGACCCGGCACGCCCGCGGCACCTGCTGACCGAGGTGGGCGTGGGTTATCGTTTCGTGGGGGATATGTAGGGCGGGTTTCAACCCGCCATGCACGGCATCAACGAACGCCGAGCATGGCCGATTGAAATCGGCCCTACACGGAGCCCTCATCCCCCACCGGCCGATGAAACGCCGGCCACAGCTTGCGGACGCGGTCGCGCGAGGCGTTGTAGGCATAGCAGGTGTCGATGTGCACGGGGCGGCCGCCGTCCTCGGCCGCGAGGATGCGGTCGAAGCGGAACGCGCTGACCGCCTGGAAGGCGGCGCTCGCGAGCGGGATCAGCAATTCCCGCAGGTGCGTGCAGGTCTCGCTGCGGGTGAGCCGCTGGCGGACTTCGTTGTTCCAGCCGCGCGCCATCGAGACCCCGACGAGTCCCTGCAGGGTTGCGCCGCCGCCGGGACACTGCGCGTAGGGAAAGGCGCGTATGTCGGTCTCGATCGCGTGGATGCGCATGTCGAGGTCGAACACCACCGTCACGGACATGTCGTGTATCGGCTCGCCCGGCGGCACCGTGCGGGTCTCGGCCGGCGGCGTGAAGGTGTGGGTCTTGGTGTCGGTGACGCTGCCCACTATCTCGAACAGGCCGTCGCTGCGTCGCCAGCTGCGAAAGCTGAGCGCGCGCAGGTGCAGTTCCTCGCGCGTGATGGCTGCGTTGGCGGCAGCGTCGTTCATGGCGCCCCCATGTGGCTGTGGCGGACGCGAAAGCGCGAATCGCTCGGTGCGAGCGGCAGGCGCGGCGCGCGGTACACCTCGACCGCGAGCGCGGCCTCCGCGGCGGCGAGCAAGAGCTGGAACAGGCGCGTCTCCGCCGGCGGCAGCGCGTCCAGCGAATGGCGATCGAGATGGGCCAACGCCTGCTCGGTCAGCGGCAGCGCCGCGTCGTAGAAGACCCGGATGTCTTCCATCGAGGTGTTCATCCGTTTGTGCAGGCGCTCGTCCGAGGTCGGCAACGCCCAGGCGTCGACGAAGGGCTCGAGCGCGGCGAACGCCGCCGGCAGGGTGTTCGCGGCGCTCATGCCAGCGCCTCGCCGCTCACGTAGCGCTGGATGTGGTGGTGGTGGTGCCGCACCGAGGCCTCGGTGGCCTGCAGGTGGAACTCGGTCTTGGCGCCCGACTTCATCGCCTGCTGGCAGAACTCGGTGTTCAGGATGTCTTCGACGATGGTGTCGCGGAACAGGCCGAAGCTGTATTCGCGCGCGAAGCGCTCGCTCGGCGTCTTCGGTCTGCGATAGAAGCTGTAGTTCTCGTAGCGCGTGTGTTCCTTGTCGATGGGCCAGACCTTGTGAAATATGGCCGAGTCGCTGCCGACCAGCCACACCACGTTCGGGAAGATGGTGGTGACGTCGAGCGCCCAGTTGTCGATCCCGGCCGGGTTGATGCCGGTGCGCCGACCGTCCAGCGATTCGCGCGCATTGACCAGCGCCGAGCCGCCCGTGGAGGTGATGTCGGACGCATAGCGCTGCGCGATGCTGGCCATCGGCGCGCCGGTGTGCCCGGGGTTGTAGCCCAGCGAGATGGTGCGATGCGGGCCGAAGGTCTGGAACCAGGCCGGCTCGCCTTCGGGGTTCTCGTGCCACTTGAAGGTGTCGGTCAGCGTCTGGCGGTGCAGGTAGTTCAGGTGATAGACCTCCTGGAAGGCGTCGAGAAAGATCTTCCAGTTGGTGTTCATCACGCCGACGTCCACGTGTATCCAGGCGTCGAAGTCGTGCAGCGGGTAGTTGTCGGCATAGTCCGCGAGCGGCCCCAGGTACTCGCGCAGGCTCTGGCGCGGCTCGCGCTCGAAGTTGACGAACACCAGATCGTTCCAGGTCTCGCAGGCGATGGGCGTGAGACCGTTCCGCGTCTTGTCCAGGTCGACGAAGTTTGCTTCGCCCGGCACACCACGCAGCCGCCCCTGTGTGTCATAGCTCCAGGCGTGGTACGGACAGGAGAACAGCTTGGTATTGCCGCAGGCGCGCCACTCGACCTTGGCCGAGCGGTGCGAGCAGACGTTGTGGAAGGCGCGGATCACGCCGTCCTGGCCGCGCGCGACGATCACTGACGCGTTGCGGATCTCGACCGGGCGAACGACGAAATCGCCAGGATTGGGCAACTCGCAACCGCGCGCGATGTTCAGCCAGACCTTGCCGAACAGGTTGTCGCGTTCGCCGCGGAAGAAGTCGTCGCAGGTGTAAGGGGCAAGCGGCAGTGGGGCGTGGCCGAGGTCCGGGACCTCGGGCGCGATGCGCATGAACATGGTGGTGGACCTCCCCGGTGGCGCGCGCGACCGGGCTGGCGCACGCGTGTCGGGCGAGCCTACACCCCACCTCGGGGCGCGAGCATCCGCCATTCCGGTAGGTCTCCCGCTCAATTTCCTGAAGTCGGCGTCGCGCGATGGCTAAGCGGGCTTCGCTGCGGCATCCTGTACGCCGCATGCGCGCCCCGCGATCCGCGGGGCGTCACCCACGACAGCAGCGCCACCGCGGCGGGGAGAATTACCGATGGCCTACGACCTTCTGATCAAGCACGGCACCGTGGTCGACGGCACCGGCGCACCCGCGATGCACGCCGACGTGGCCGTCAAGGACGGCGTGATCGTCGACATCGGCCAGCTGGCCGGCAGCGCCGCGACCCGCACCATCGACGCCAGCGACCTGGTGGTGGCGCCCGGCTTCGTCGATCCGCATACCCATTACGACGCACAGATCTGCTGGGACGACGTCACCTCGCCCTCCTGCTGGCATGGCGTGACGACCGTCATGATGGGCAACTGCGGCGTGGGCCTCGCGCCCTGCCGCCCCGAGACCCGCGAAGTGGCGGCCTGGGACCTGGTCAACGTCGAGGCCATTCCCTTCGAGGTGTTGTCCAAGGGTGTGACCTGGGACTGGGAGTCCTTCCCCGACTACATGGCCGCCGCCGCGCGCCGTGGCTCCGGTCTGAATCTGGGCTTCATGTGCGCGCTGACGCCCTTCCGCCATTACGTGATGGGCGAGGCGTCGATGGAACGCGCCGCGAATCCGACCGAGCTCGCCGAGGTCACGCGCCTCTTGCGCGAGGCGATGGACGCCGGCGCTTTCGGTTTCTCGACCACCGCCGCGGCCCAGCATCTCGGTTACAAGGGCCGTCCGCTGGCCTGCCGGCTCGCGAGCGAAGAGGAACTGCGCAGCTATTCGCGCGTGTTGAAGGACGTCGGCCGCGGATCGATCGAAATCGCGCTGACCAGCGAGGCCTCGCGGGTCAACGCGGCAGAACGCGACCTGCTGGAACTGTTCCTGACCGAGTCCGGGCGGCCGGTCACCTGGCTCGCGCTGCTCAATCGCGATGACGACCCGGGCGCGGTGCAGAAGACGCTCGCCGAGACCACCGACCTCATCGAGCGCGGCGCGATTCCGCAGTGCACCTGCCGGCCGTTCATCTTCCAGATCGATGTGTCCAAGCCCTTCATCCTCGCGAGCATGGAATGCTGGGTGCCGGTGCTGAACCAGACAATCGAGCGCCAGACCGAGATCCTGCGCTCGCCCAAGTTCCGCGCGGATTTCCGCGAGGCGCTGAAGAAGCCGAAGATCTTCACCGGTCGTTGGGAAGTGATGACGGTGCTCGAGGCGCAGAACCCCGCGCTGAAGAAGTACCAGGGCCGCAACGTCGTGGACATCGCAGCCGAGCGCGGCGCCGATCCGCTGGACACCTTCCTCGATCTCGCCATCGAGGACAATCTCGCGATGCAGTTCAACTACATCCTGTTCAACGCAGACGAGAGCCGCATTCCGGAACTCATCACCGACAGCCGCACGATGATCGGGCTGTCCGACGGCGGCGCGCACGTCGACAGCATCTGCGACGCAGGCTATGCCACCTACCTGCTCGGCACCTGGGTGCGCGAGCGGCAGGCCTTGACGCTGGAGCACGCGGTCAAGCGCATCACCTCCGAGCCCGCGGACTTCTACGGCATCCGCCAGCGCGGCCGGCTGAAGCCTGGCCTCGCGGCGGACTTCGCCATCTTCGATCTCGCGACCGTCGGCTCGGACGTCACCGGCACCATGCGCAACGACCTGCCGGGCGGGGGACGTCGCCTGGTGATGACCTCGCGCGGCGTCGAATACACCATCGTCAACGGCCAGGTGCTGTTCGCCCAGGG
>JBFWYG010000074.1:0-2481 GCA_050186725.1 Gammaproteobacteria bacterium
CCGGCGAAGTCACGGGGCTATGCCCGCCCAAGAACGACGGCACCAGCGATCCGACGACCGCCCAGCCCCGTCACCGGCCGACGGCGACTTGAAAACCCGTCATTTCACCGTCATCTCACCCCTCGACCACCCGGTAGCGCCGGATTTATCAAGGTTTTTCGCAAAAAGAGGTTTGGTTTCGGCCGCCGGACCTTTAAGATGCGCGCCTGCGCGGCGCTCCCCGGCCGCCACGCGACCCCTTGGCCGGCATGCCCGGCCAGTTACACAGGTGGTACAGGCCGCTCGCCTCAAGGATTGGCGCGCGGTCGTGGTGTATTGCCCAAGGCCTATTCGAGAGCACATATGACAGACCTCACTCGGTACCGGAACATCGGCATTTTCGCGCACGTCGACGCGGGCAAGACCACGACGACCGAGCGCATCCTCAAGCTCACCGGCAAGATCCACAAGATCGGCGAAGTGCACGATGGCGCCACCGTCACCGACTTCATGGACCAGGAGCGTGAGCGCGGCATCACCATCCAGTCGGCGGCCACCACCTGCTTCTGGAACGATCACCGGCTGAACATCATCGACACCCCCGGGCACGTCGATTTCACCATCGAGGTCTATCGCTCGCTGAAGGTGCTGGACGGCGGCATCGGCGTGTTCTGCGGCTCGGGCGGCGTGGAGCCGCAGTCCGAGACCAACTGGCGCTACGCCAACGATTCCAAGGTCGCGCGCATCATCTACGTGAACAAGCTCGACCGCACCGGCGCGGACTTCTACCGCGTGGTCGACCAGGTCGAGAAGATCCTGGGCGCGCGTCCGATCGTCATGACCCTGCCGATCGGCTTCGAAGACAGCTTCACCGGCGTCATCGACCTCCTGACCCGCAAGGCCTGGATCTGGGACGACTCGGGCGACCCGATGAAGTACCACCTCGAAGACGTGCCGGCCGACATGAAGGACAAGGTCGAGGAGTGGCGCCAGAAGCTGGTCGAGATCGCCGTCGAGCAGGACGACGACGTCATGACCAAGTACCTCGAGGGCGAGGAGCCCGACGTCGACACGCTGAAGCGCTGCATCCGCAGCGGCACCATCAAGCTCGACTTCTTCCCGACCTACTGCGGCTCCTCGTTCAAGAACAAGGGCGTGCAGCTGGTGCTGGACGGCGTGGTGGACTACCTGCCGAACCCGACCGAAGTGAACCCGCAGCCGGAAGTCGACCTCGAGGGCAACGAGACCGGCAACTTCGCCATCGTCGATCCGAACCGTCCGCTGCGCGCACTGGCGTTCAAGATCATGGACGACCGCTACGGCGCGCTGACCTTCCTGCGGCTCTACTCGGGCCGCATCGAGAAGGGCGTGACGGTGCTGAACACCTATACCGGCAAGACCGAGCGCATCGGCCGTATCGTCGAGATGCACGCCGACGCGCGTAACGATGTCGACTCGGCCCAGGCCGGCGACATCGTCGCCGTGCTCGGCATGAAGAACGTGCAGACCGGTCACACGCTCGCCGATCCCAAGGATCCGGCGACGCTGGAGCCGATGGTCTTCCCGGCGCCCGTGATCTCGATCGCCGTCGCGCCCAAGGACAAGGCGGGTTCGGAGAAGATGGGCATTGCGCTCGGCAAGATGATCGCCGAGGACCCGTCGTTCCACGTCGAGACCGACGAGGAATCGGGCGAGTGCATCCTGAAGGGCATGGGCGAGCTGCACCTCGACATCAAGGTCGACATCCTGCGTCGTACCCACGGTGTGGAAGTGATCGTCGGCAAGCCGCAGGTGGCCTACCGCGAAACCATCACCACCCGCGTGGAAGACTCCTACACCCACAAGAAGCAGACCGGTGGTTCGGGTCAGTACGCGAAGATCGACTACATCGTCGAGCCGGGCGAGCCGGGCTCGGGCTTCGAATTCGTCTCCAAGGTCACCGGCGGCAACGTGCCGCGCGAATACTGGCCGGCGGTGGAGAAGGGCTTCGAGAACAGCATCACCGAGGGCGTGCTCGCGGGCTACCCGCTGCTGGACGTCAAGTTCTCGCTGACCGACGGCGCCTTCCACGCGGTGGACTCCTCCGCGCTGGCGTTCGAAATCGCGGCGAAGGCGGCCTACCGCCAGTCGGTGCCGAAGGCGAACCCGCAGCTGCTCGAGCCGATCATGAAGGTCGACGTGTTCACCCCCGACGCGCACGTCGGTGACGTGATCGGCGACCTGAACCGCCGCCGCGGCATGATCAAGGCGCAGGAGTCGGGTCCGCTCGGGGTGCGCATCAAGGCCGAAGCGCCGCTCGGTGAGATGTTCGGCTACATCGGCGACCTGCGCACCATGACCTCCGGTCGTGGCCAGTTCTCGATGGAGTTCTCGCACTACTCGCCGTGCCCGCGCAACATCGCGGACGAGGTGATCAAGGAAGCGAAGGAGCGCAAGGCCGCGAAGTAAGGCCTGGCGTTCTCCGGAGATGTTCGACGGGCCGCTCTGCGGCCCGTCGGCGTT
>JBFWYG010000074.1:2581-6389 GCA_050186725.1 Gammaproteobacteria bacterium
TCGAAGGCCGGGTGGGCGAGCAGGCGACGCACGTCGTCCAGCGCGCTCGGCAGGCGCGAGCTCGCCTGCACCGAGAACCACTTGTCGACCACCAGCGGTTCGTCCTGCCACTTGGCGTAGAACCAGTCGAGCGCCTTCGTGCGAGCGGGGCAGTCGCAGTTGGCGAGCGCGGTCAGCGCCGCCATGGCATCGGTCATGTTGTCGGCGTCGGTCAGCTGGCTCATGGCGAGCTGCTGGGTGTCCGGGGTTTCGAGTTCCACCAGGAAGCCGAGCGCCAGGTTGCGCAGGCTGCGACGGCCGGCCGACTCCGCGTCCGGCGAGTAGGGGCCGGGCAGCACGTTCGCCATGTAGAGCTTGTGCCATTCGTGTTCGAAGCGTTCCGCCAGGTGACGACGGAGCCCCAGGCGCGCGGCGAGGATCGCCTCCGGATCCACTTCGTCCAGCTGCTCGGCGATGTAGCCCGCGGCCGGCAGGCTCAAGGCCTCGGCGGCGAAGGCCGGGTCGTGGGCGCTGTCCGCGATCACGCGACCGCAGGCCTCGACGAACGCTTCCGGCCACCGCGGTACACGCCCGGCGCGGATCTCGGCGATGGCGACCAGCAGCACGTCCAACGCCAGGCGCTGGCCCGCCTCCCAGCGATTGAAGGGATCGCTGTCGTGCGCCATCAGGTGCGCGAGCTCGGCCGCGCTGTAGTCGAAACGCAGCACCACGGGCGCGGAGAAGCCGCGCAGCAGCGAGGGCACCGGCGCCTCCGGCACATCGACGAACGTCCATTCCTCGCCGCGCTCCATGAGTGAGAGCACGCGGCTGCCGCCCTGCGCCGCGGCTTCGCCGGCGAGACGCAGGGGGATCTCGTGGCCGCCGCTGTCCAGCAGCGCGAGCGCGATGGGGATCTGGAACGGCAGCTTCTCATCCTGGCCCGGTGTCGGCGCGCAGTCCTGGCTCAAGGACAACGTGTAGGTCCTGCGCGTCGCGTCGTAGGCGCCGCGCGCGGTCACCACCGGCGTGCCGGCCTGGCCGTACCAGCGTTTGAAGCGTTCGAGATCGACACCCGACGCGTCCTGCATGGCGGCGACGAAGTCTTCCGTCCGGACCGCCTGGCCGTCGTGGCGCTGGAAATAGAGATCCATGCCGGCGCGGAAGCGCGCGGGCCCGATCAGCGTATGGATCATGCGCACCACTTCCGCGCCCTTGTTGTACACGGTCGCGGTGTAGAAGTTGCTGATCTCGATGTAGGACTCGGGCCGGATGGGATGGGCCATGGGGCCCGCGTCCTCGGGGAACTGCGCGGAACGCAAGAGCCGCACTTCCTGGATGCGCTGCACGGCATGGCTGTAGCGATCGCCGCCGTACTGCTGGTCGCGGAACACCGTGAGGCCTTCCTTCAGACTTAGCTGGAACCAGTCGCGACAAGTCACGCGGTTGCCGGTCCAGTTGTGGAAGTACTCATGCGCGACCACGCGGTCCAGCATCATGAAGTCGTAGTCGGTGGCGGTGTCGGCGCGCGCCAGCACGTACTTGGTGTTGAAGATGTTGAGACCCTTGTTCTCCATCGCGCCCATGTTGAAGTCGCCGACGGCGACTACCATGTACTGGTCGAGATCGAGCTCGAGGCCAAACACTTCCTCGTCCCAGCGCATCGCGGCCTTCAAGGACTCCATGGCGAAGCCGCACTGGTCGAGCTTGCCCGGCTCGACGAACAGCCTGAGCTTGACCGCGCGTCCCGAGGCGGTGACGAAATCCTCGGCCAGTTCATCCAGCCGCGCCGCGACCAGCGCGAACAGGTAGGACGGCTTGGGAAAGGGATCGACCCAGCGCGCCCAGTGGCGGTTGTCGGCTTCTTCACCGCTCGCGTCCAGGTTGCCGTTCGAGAGCAAGAGCGGAAAGCGCGCCTTGTCGGCGTGGATGGTGGTGATGTAGCGCGCCATCACGTCGGGGCGATCGACGAAGAAGGTGATGCGGCGAAAGCCTTCCGCCTCGCACTGGGTGAAGTAGCCGTCCCGCGACGCGTACAGCCCCATCAGCTGGGTGTTCTGATCGGGGTGGATGCGCACCCGGGTGCGGAGCTGGAACTTCGCCGGCACGCGGGGGAGGGTCAAGAACTCGCTGTCGAGCGCATAGGCATCCGCCGCGAGCACCTGTCCATCCAGCGCCACTTCCTGCAGTTCGAGGCCGTCGCCATGCAGGCGCAGCGGTTCGTCCGCGCCGACGTCGTCGCCACGCTCGATGTCCAGCACAGCGCCGACCAGGGTCTCCTCGGCGCGGATGTCGACGTCGAGCGCGACCGTCGTCACACGGTAGGCCGGCGGGCGGTAGTCGCGGAGATGGATGGCTTGGGGCGTGGGATTCAGCATGGGCGGTCTCGCGGATTCGGGTTCAGGGAACGATGACGTGCTCTTCGGTGAAGAGGATCGCGATGCTCGAGGCGGTGCCGGTCGCCCCTTCGCGGGCATACTGACCCTCTGGCGTGGAGAATACGCGCTCCATCGCCGCGCGGTTCTCGAACCACACCTCGGCCACGCCGTCGAAGGGCTGGTCCGGCGTGGTGCAGAGGTTGATGTGGTACTTCACCAGGCCCGGCCAGCGCTGCACCTTCGGCGCGTGCACCGTCAGCCACCAGGTCTTGAACGCCTCGAACTCCATCCCCTCGGGGCGCTTGATGATGCCGAGAATCTTGAACATGACGGGTACCTCCGAGTTTCATTGTAGGGCGGGTTTCAACCCGCCGGGCAAGGCGTCCAATCGTATGCCGTGCATGGCCGATTGAAATCGGCCCGACATGTGCGGCTCATCAAAACCCCCGGTAGTGCCCCTCGCGCTTCGCCTTGAACGCCGCTATCGCCTCGGCGTGGTCCGGGCCGCCCTTGGCGATGGCGATGTGCGAGGAGATGAGATCGAAGCTCGCCTCCATGTCGCCGCGCATGCCGTGGTCGACGGCGCGCTTGATGAGGCGCACGGAGAACGGCGGCATGTGCGCCATGCGATGGGCGAGCGCCTGGGCGCGACCGAGCATCTCGGCGTCGGGATAGACGTGGTTCACGAGCCCGATGCGCAGCGCCTCGGCGGCGTCGACGAACTCCGCGCCGAGCAGCATCTCGAGCGCCCAGGCGCGGCCGATCAGCTTCGGCAGGAACCACGCGCCGCCGCCGCCGGGCAAGAGCCCGATGCGCGCGTAGGTCTCGGCGAAGCGCGCGCTTTCCGACGCGATGCGCAGGTCGCAGGCAAGCGCGAGATCCAGACCGCCGCCGGTCGCCACGCCGTTCACCGCGGCGATGATCGGCTTGTCGAAGCGCGCGAGGCGCCGCGGAAACAGCTGGATGGTGGTCCAGATGTGCTCCTTGGTGACGTGCGCGCGGTTGTCGGCCTCGCCGCCCATGGTGCTCACATCTCCACCACTGCAGAAGCCGCGGCCCGCGCCGGTCAGCACCACCGCGCCCACGTCGTCCCGCACCGCGCATTCGTCGATGCGCGCGACGAGCCGATGCAGCATCTCGTCGCTGAAGGCGTTCAATTTCTCCGGCCGGTTGAGCGTCACCGTCGCGACCCGTTCCGTGACATCGAGCAGCACTGAATCCGTCATGTCGACCCTCCCCAGGGACTGCGTTCAGACCGCGCGGCCGGCGGCGACGCCGGACGACCACGCCCATTGGAAATTATGCCCGCCCAGGTGGCCGGTGACGTCGACCGCCTCGCCGATGAAATAGAGCCCCGGCACGTCGCGCGCCTCCAGCGTGCGGGATTCCAGCGCGCGGGTGTCGACGCCGCCGACCGTAACCTCGGCCTTGCGAAAGCCTTCCGTGCCGTCCGG
>JBFWYG010000074.1:6489-8287 GCA_050186725.1 Gammaproteobacteria bacterium
GACAGCGCGAATTCCACCGCGCCGCGCGCGCACTCGGCGCGCAGCAGATCGATGATCTGCACCGCCGAGTCGTCGCAGAACAGCTGGCCGAGCGTTTTCTCGTGCCAGGCGATGCCGTGCGCCTCGACCAGCGCGAGGAAGTCGCGCACGCCGTAACCCGCGAGCGCCGAGCGGCAGAAGCGCGGATTGGCCGACAGGAAGTTCGCCGGGCCGCAAGTGAGGTTGGTGAAGTTGCAGCGGCCGCCGCCCGAGATGCGAATCTTCTCGCCGACCGTCGCGGCGTGCTCGATGACCAGCACCCGCCGGCCGCGCTGGCCGGCGGTGGCGGCGCACATCATGCCGGCGGCGCCGGCGCCGATCACGATGAGGTCGTGGTGGGACACGGGGTTCCTGGAGTCGCGCGCCGGCCTGCGGCGCGCCCGGATTTTAAAGTATTCTTGGCCGCCAGCCGCGCCCACCTACCTGCCCGCAACGAGGACCCTTCGGCATGCCGATAGAGAAGAACAGCGTCGTCACCTTTCACTACCGCCTGAGCGTCGATGGCCAGCAGCTCGAGCAGTCCCATGACGGCGAGCCCATGACCTACCTGCACGGCCACGGCAACGTGATCCCCGGCCTCGAGAACGAGATGGCCGGCAAGGACGAGGGCGCGAACTTCACCGCCGTCGTGCCACCGGAACTGGCCTACGGCTTTCGCACCGACCAGGGCATTCGCCGCGTGCAGATGAAGCACGTGCTGACCAAGGGCAAGCTCCAGCCCGGCCAGTTCATCATGGTCAATTCCGAGGAAGGGCCGCGCCAGGTGCAGGTGCTGAAGCCCGGCAAGTTCGTGGTGGACGTCGACGCCAACCATCCGCTGGCCGGCGCCACGCTGACCTTCGACATCGAGATCCTGGCCGTGCGCGCGGCCAACGACGAGGAACTGGCCCACGGCCACGCCCACGGCCAGCACGGCCAGGGCCACCAGCACTGAGGTCACCGCCATGAGCAGCGCCGCGGCCAAGCGCTTCAACGCCGGGCTCCTGGATTTCCTGCGTCGCTCGCCGACGCCGTTCCACGCCACCACGAATCTCGCCGCGCGGCTGCGCGCCGCGGGCTACGCGGAGCTGCGCGAGGGCGACGCCTGGCGCATCGCGCCGCGCGGGCGCTACTTCGTCACGCGCAACGGCTCCTCGCTGATCGCGTTTCGCCTCGGCGGCACGCCGCTGGTCGAGGGCGGTCTGCGCCTGGTCGGCGCGCATACCGACAGTCCCTGCCTGAAGTTGAAACCCAATGCCATCGTCGAGCAGGCCGGCTACGTGAAGTGCGGCGTGGAGGTCTACGGCGGCGTGCTCTTGAACCCGTGGTTCGATCGTGACCTGTCGCTCGCCGGGCGCGTGACCTTGCGCGACAAGCGCGGCGCGTTGACCAGCGCGCTCATCGATTTCGAACGCGCGGTCGCCATCATCCCGAGCCTCGCCATCCATCTCGATCGCGAGGCGAACGATCATCGCAGCATCAACAAGCAGACCATGCTGCCGCCGGTGCTGGCGCTGGCCGGCGGCGAGCCCTTCGACCTGCCGCGCTTCGTCGCCCAGGCGCTGAAGCGCCAGCACCCGGCGCTGGCCCGCGCCGAGTTGCTCGACTTCGAACTGAGCTTCTACGACACCCAGCCGCCCGCGCTGGTCGGCGTGGATGAGGAATTCATCGCCAGCGCGCGGCTCGACAACCTGCTGTCCTGCCACACCGGGCTGGAAGCCCTGCTCGGCAATGACGCCGATACCGCCCAGCTCTTCATCGCGAGCGATCACGAGGAGGT
>JBFWYG010000074.1:8387-20532 GCA_050186725.1 Gammaproteobacteria bacterium
GATCGCGAGCGCGATGTCGTCGCCCGGGTAGACCGGGTGGGGAAAGCGCAGCTCGTCGAAGCCGAGCGCACCGATCACCGCTTCCGTCCACGGCGCGCCGTTCAGCATCTTCTGCTTCACGCACAGCGTGTACTGGCCGGACGCGGTCAGCCCCTTCAATCCACGCTTCCGCGCGGCCGCGTCGTCCATGTGGATGGGCAGCGGATCCCAGCGGGCGTTGAACTCGAGCAGTTCCTCGCGGGTGACGTGGTACGGACCGAAGTGGAAGACCTCGCCGATGGCGAGGTCTTCGAAGTAGCAGTTGCCTGGCATGGGTGTGATTGGATCCTTGAACCCTGCGTTGGCCGAATGAATTCGGCCCTACATGGGAGCCGCGTCGACCGTATGAATCTCTCCCTGTAGGGCCGGTTTCAACCGGCCGTGCACGGCCTGTGTCGAGGCCTGCGCTGGCCGAATGAATTCGGCCCTACATGGGAGCCGTGTCGACCGCATGAACGTCTCCTTGTAGGGCCGATTTCAACCGGCCATGCACAGCCTGTGTCGAAGCCTGCGTTGGCCGAATGAATTCGGCCCTACAAGGCAGCATTCAAACGACCAGCATGCCCTCACCGCCTGTCGATGAACGTATGCTCCTTGCCGATAAACCCGGTCGAGCGCTGGAAGTCGATGAAGATCTTCTCGTCCTCGACCGCGATCTCCATGGCGCGGCGCGCTTCGGGGATGTCGTTCATCATCATGAGGTCGGCGCGGTTGAACCAGGCCTCGGCGTGGCCGGCGTAGGGCGGGGTGACAGTGCCGCGCGCGGCCTTCATCGCTTCGATGCCCGGGATGTCGTTCATGTAGTGCACCTGCAGGTAGCGCTGCATGCGAAAGCCCTGGGACACGCTGCGGATCAGGGGGCCGTGGTTGGTGCGCCAGTAGAGCTGGCCTTCCTCCAGCGACTGGTTCGGCAGGTGGCGCAGGCAGAAGAACAGCTTCACCAGTGGGCTGTGCTCGTGGGCGATGATGTACTCGTTGGGATTGACCTGCGGATACTCGTAGGCGAACCACATGGGCGAATTCGGCAGGTCGATGAAGTTGCGCTCGTCCTCGAGCAGTTCGTTCATCGCGGCGCTGCCGGCCGGGGTGGCGGCGGCGGCGAGATCGGCCGGCGACTTCCACCACAGTTCGGCCACGCCGTCGTAGATCGGCTCCATGCCGCCGCGCGCGCTGGCGAAGCCGTCGTTGATGGGGTCGTCCTTGGTGTGCAACTGGATGTAGCGGTGGATGCCCAGCGTCACGGAATGCTTGGCGACCAGCGGGCCGTGCACGGTGCGCCAGTACTGCTGGAAATCTTCGCGGCTCATGCCGGGCTTGCGGCGCAGGCAGAATTCGAGACGAATCATCGGGAGCCTCCCCTGGTGTTGTTCTGGCAATGGGCCGTCGCGGCTGACGGCTCACCGCACTATAGCCGAGGCGCGGCCGCCGGGACGTCCTGCTATCGGGGGAGTTGGATCGTGGTGCCGCGCGTCAGCGCTGCCACCAGCGCTTCGGCTGCGGGTCCGGGGTCGGCGCCCCCGCCTCGCGCGGCGGGGGCGGCAGGGAGCGCTCGATGATCGGCGCCGCGCCCGGCAGGGCCACCTCGGCGCTGGCCGCCTGCGTGCCGGCGCGGCGCGCCGCGAGCGCCTCGCGCGCGGCGGCGATGCCCGGCGTCTCGGGCGCGACCAGCGTCGCCTGGTCCAGATGGCTGGTGGCGCGCGCCAGGTCGTCATCGTTCAACGCCTGCCGCGCGAGTTCCACGTAGCGCGTGCCGATGTCGGCGAGTCCGCGCAGGGCCTCGGCGTTGCCGGGTTCCAGGCGCAGCACCTCCTGGTACTTGTCGTGGGCGTTCTGACCGGGCGGCGTGGTCAGTCGCAGCGCCGCCAGGTCATTACCGGCGGCGAACAGCAGCAGGGTCACCTGTTCGGCGCGGCTCGGCTGGTTCGGCGCGGGCGTCTCGGGTGGCGGCGATGCGGTAGCGTCGGGGGCCGGGACCTCGCCGATGGCGGGAGCGGACAGCGGGGCAGGCGCGGCCGCTGCCGGCGGCGTGCTGTCCAGTGCTCCAGGTGGCGGCGCATCGATCACACGGCGCCCGAGCCAGCTGCCGAGCGCGAGCGCGGTGCCCACCAGCACCACCAGGCCGAGCGGGTAGTGCCGCCGCACGAGGCGGGTCAGCGAGCGGGTCGCGGGGGCTTCCTCCACGGTGATCGGGTGGGGCTGGCTGGCCTCGGTGGTCACCACCGTCACTGCCAGCGTCGGCGCGCCGGGGTCCTGGCCGACGGTCGGCGTGTCGGTGCTGCGCCACCGCGCGGTGTCGGCGCCGAAGTTGAGCGGCGGCGGCAGTTCACGACGCCACGCGGCGATGCTCTGCGGACGGTCCTGCACGCGAAACGCGAGCGCGTGGTCGATCGCGTCGAGCAGCGACTGGCTGTAGCTGCGCTTGGCATGGCGCGCGCCGGTCTCGTAGCTGTCGGCGGTGTTCTGCGCCAGCGCCTGCGAGCGGTCGATGGCGTCGTGCGGCGCGCGGCCTGTGATGGCGCGGTAGACCGTCGCGCCGAGGCCGTAGATGTCGCTCCAGGGTCCCTGCTGATCGCTGCGCCCGGAGTACTGTTCTATCGGCGCATAGCCCGGCGAGACGAAGTTGGTGAGCGTGCGCGATTCGCCGCGCGTCGCCTCGCGCGCCGAGCCGAAGTCGAGCAGCACCGGGGTGCCGTCGGCGCGCACGAAGATGTTCGCCGGCTTGATGTCACGATGCACGAAGCCCTGCGCGTGGATCACCTCCAGGCCGTCCAGCAGCGGATGCAGGAGCTGCAGGATCTCTTCCTCGGTGAGCGTGCCGCGGGTCTTGAGCAGGCGGTCGAGGCCCTCGCCCTGCTCGTACTGCATGACCATGTAGGCCGTGCGGTTGGCCTCGAAGATGTTGTGTACCCGCACGATGCCAGGGTGCTCGAAACGCGCCAGCGTGCGCGCCTCGAAGATGAAGCGTTTGAGGCCCGCCTCGTACTCCTCGGCGAAGTCGTCGGTGGAGGGTAAGACCCCGCCGTCGGGCTCGCGATGGGCGAGCTGCATCGGCAGGTATTCCTTGATCGCCACCTGGCGATGCAGGTTGCCGTCCTGGGCCAGGTAGGTGACGCCGAAGGCCCCCTGGCCCAGCACATGCTCGATGGTGTACCACAGCAGCGTGGTACCGGCGGACAGCGCGTTGCGATGCACCCGCGGCGCGGGCGGCGGCCCGGCGGGCAATTCGGTAGGAGCCGAGGTCATGGGGTTTCGACTATGGGGCAAGGCCAGCACGCGACGCAACGCCCGTACGCTCTGGAATGCGCCGGTTAGCGGCGCATCCAGGCAAGGCCTGCAGCGGACTCAGGGCTGGCGCGGAAGGCTCACGCCGATCATGGCGTCGCGGCCGACCAGTTCTGCCAGGCGCGATTCCGACCAGTCCGCGGTGCCGGCCGGCCGGCGCGGCAGCACCAGGTAGCGCATGTCGGCGGTCGAGTCGTGAACGCGGACCACGGCGGATGGCGGCAGCTCGGTGCCGAATTCGCGCAGCACGGCGCGCGGCTCGCTCACCGCGCGGGAGCGGTAGGCGCGGCTCTTGTACCAGTCGGGCGGAAGCCCGAGCAGCCAGCGCGGGTAGCAGGAGCAGAGCGTGCACACCACGAGGTTATGGGTGCTCTCGTCGTTCTCCACCACCACCAGCTTGTAGGGGCCGCGATCGAGGCCGAGCTCGGTGAGCGCGGCGTTGCCGTCGGCCAGCAGACGCGCCTTGAAGTCCGCGTCGACCCAGGCCCGCGCCACCACGCGCGCCCCGACCGAGGGCGTGCGCGCATCCATGTCCTCCACCGCGAGGCGCACCTCGTCGGCGCTGAGGACGCCCTTCTCGATCAGGAGTTCGCGCACCGCGATTTCCATCGCGCGCCAGTGCGTGAGCGTGTCGTCCTGGTCGGGGCGCGGTGGGGCGTGGTCGTGATCATCTGACATGACGGTTGTCCTTGTAGGGCCGGTTTCAACCGGCCATGCACGGCTTCGTTCAAGACCTCGGTCGGCCGATTGAAATCGGCCCTACAAGGCCGGTTTCAACCGGCCATGCACGGCTTCGTTCAAGGCCTCGGTCGGCCGATTGAAATCGGCCCTACAAGGCCGGTTTCAACCGGCCATGCACGGCGCATCCGCCTCCAGCCAATGCTGATAGATCTCCACATCCAATGTGTCCTCTGGCGCGCCCGTGTACCCAGGCCATACCTCGCACTGGCGAAACCGCACGCGGTACAGCGGCAGCCGCGGCCGACCGTCACGGCCGTAGGCCAGCTCTTCGGGATTGGCATACTGGCCGCACAGGCGTTCGACGACGCCGCGCTTGCCGCGAATATAGAACGGCGTGCGCACGTGGCCGGGCGGGTACGCGACGCGGACGCGAACCGCCTCGCCGACCGCGAAGCGCGGCGTCACCGCATCACTCATCTCCGCGCGCCGTGACTTCGGCCATGCGCCGGCCGAGTTCATCCACCTGGAGCACGCCGCGCTGGAGCAGGGTCTGGGTGATGGCGTGGATCCAGCGCTCGTAGTAGCTCATGGTGTCGTAGGCCTCTGCGCCGAGGCTCTCGATGTTGCGGCGAAGCTCGTCCACCGTCATCAGCTGCTTCTTGCTCAACAGCACCAGGAGCGCGTCGACGCGCTTCTCCCACAGCGCGAAGTCGTGTTCGCTCGCGATCACCTCGCCGGCCGGCAGGCCGCCCATGTCGTGATGCCCGCGCGCGCCGCTCACTGCACCCACCCGCCGCAGAAGGGGATGGCCTGGCCGGTGAAGTAGTTGCTCTCCTCGCTGGCGAGGAACAGCGCGAACAGCGCATCCTCGCGCGCGGTGCCGAGCCGGCCGGCGGGCACCTGGCGCTTGAGCGAGGTCTGGAAGGATTCGCGCGCGGTGAGTTCAGGCGGGTAGTAGTCCGGGTTCTCGATGTAGTTCTGTGCGATGAGGTTGATCTGCACATTGTGCGGCGCCACCTCGACGCCCACCGACTGCACGTAGCCGACCTGCGCCGCGCGCGCCGCCGAGTAGGCCGCGAGCGTCTTCATGCCCTTCAGCGCCGAGGCGCTGCCATACACCACCACTTTGCCGGCGCGGCGCGCGATCATCTGCGGCAGCACCGCGCGCACCAGGCGGTGCAGTGGGCGCACCATGAGCTCGAAGGCCTGCTCGAACTGCTCGTCGGCGAGCGCGGCGGTGGCGGTGCCGGAGAAGGTCGGTCCGGCGAGGTTCGCGACGAGCACGTCGACCTCGCCGGCGTCAGCGATCAGCGCCTCGCAGGCGCCGCCGATGCGCAGATCCCGATCGTCGGCGAACACCTCCGCGCCTTCCTCGCGGAACACCTCCACCGTGGGCGGGCCCATGAAGGCATTGCACTGGGTGATCACCACGCGTTTGCCGTGCAGGCGCTGGCTCATGTCGGATTCCTCGTCGATGTTCGAGTCTAGCCTGGACTTCTCACAGGTCCTCGCGACGAGCGCCTGTGAGGAATCCAGTCTAGCAAGCTCAGGCGACCGCGCGGATCGCGCGGCGCAGGGTGTCGACCAGCATGCCGACCTCGTCCTCGCTCGCGATGGGCGCGGGGCCGAGCGCCAGGATGTCGCCGGTGTAGCGCAGCATCACGCCGTCCTGGAAGCAGCGGTCGAAGACCTGCATGGCGCGCACCGAGGGCTGCCCGGCGCGCGGCGCCAGTTCCACCGCCGCGGCCAGGCCGAAATTGCGGACGTCGACGACGTTCGGCTCGCCGCGCAGCGCGTGCACCGCGTCTTCCAGCGCGGTCTCGAGCCGGCGCGCGCGCTCGAAGAGCCCCTCCTCGCGATAGACCTCGAGCGCGGCCAGGCCCGCCGCGCAGGCGAGCGGATGGCCGGAATAGGTGTAGCCGTGGAAGAACTCCACCAGGTGCTCCGGGCCGCGCATGAAGGCGTCGTAGATGCCCTGTTTCACGATCACGCCGCCGAGCGGCACCATGCCGCTGTTCACGCCCTTGGCGAAGGTCAGCAGATCGGGCGTGACGCCGAAGCGCTCGGCGGCGAAGCTCGCGCCGAGTCGGCCGAAGGCGGTGATCACCTCGTCGAAGATGAGCAAGATGCCGTGCTTGTCGCACAGCGCGCGCAGGCGCTCGAGATAGCCGCGCGGCGGCACGATCACGCCCGCCGAGCCCTGCATCGGTTCGACGATCACCGCGGCGATGGTCGAGGCGTCGTGCAACGCGATGATGTTCTCGAGTTCGTCGGCGAGATGGGCGCCCCATTCCGGCTGGCCGCGGCTGAAGGCCATGTGTTCCAGGTTGTGGGTGTGGGGCAGGTGATCGACGCCAGGCAGCAGGGCGGCCGCGAACGCTTTGCGGTTCGCCACCATGCCGCCGACCGAGAGCCCGCCGAAGCCGACGCCGTGATAGCCGCGCGCGCGGCCGATGAAGCGAAAGCGTCCGCCCTCGCCACGCGCCTGGTGATAAGCGAGCGCCACCTTGAGCGCGGTATCCACCGCCTCCGAGCCCGAATTGGTGAAGAACACGTGGTTCAGGTCGCCGGGCGCCGCGGCGGCCAGGGCGGTCGCGAGCTCGAAGGCGCGTGGGTGATGCACCTGGAAGGCGACCGCGTAATCGAGTTCGTCCAACTGCGTCTTCACCGCCTCGACGATGCGCGGATGACGATGCCCGGCGTTGCAGCACCACAGGCCCGACAGGCCGTCCAGCACGCGGCGGCCGTCCGGCGTCGTGTAGTACATGCCCTCGGCGCCGCTCACCAGGCGTGGGTGGCGCTTGAAGTGGCGATTGTGCGTGAACGGCAGCCACAGCGCTTCGAGGTCTGGGGCGGCGGCGAAGGCGGGCTGTTCCATGGGCGAGCGTCCGGCGGCAGGAGCGGGAGCTCCATGATACCCAGGGCCAATGGCTTCTTGCAGTCGCGCGGACCGCGGGTTCCCGCATCCTGCCGCGCAGCGGTGAACAATTGACATATTCGACGAATCGGGCGGCGTGGCATGGCAGGGCCGCAGGGAGGCAGGTATAAGGACCGCTCCGCGCTCACCCCGAGCGCCCGATTGTGAGCGAGCGCGAGCGATGGCCATCAAGCAAGGCACGGCCAAGAACGACAAGCTGACCGGCACCAAGGCCAAGGATCAGCTTGCCGGACTGGACGGGAACGATGTTCTGCGGGGACTCGGTGGCGCGGATCAGCTGGTCGGTGGCAACGGCATCGACCGGCTCGAAGGCGGCGACGGCAACGACTACCTGGACGGCGGCGCGGGCGACGACGATTTGCGCGGAGGCAAGGGCAACGACCTGTACATCGTCGACCACGCCAAGGACATCACTCTCACGCTGTCCGACCCCGGCGTAGACCGAGTCGTCTCCTTGATCAGCTATACCCTGGGTTCCCAACAAGAGGAACTGGTCTTGTTCGGCAAGAGCAAGATCAACGGCACCGGGAATGCAGGGGACAACTTCCTGGTCGGTAACGACGGCGTCAACATTCTCTCCGGCCTGAACGGGCGTGACGAGCTGAATGGCGGCAAAGGACGTGACATCCTCCGTGGCGGCGGGGGCGATGACACCTATGTCATCGACAACGCGCGCGAGATTGAATTGGGCCGCGCCGATCCCGGCCAGGACCGCGTCCTGAGCTCGGTCAGCTACACGCTCGGGGCCCACCAGGAGAATCTCCAACTCCTTGGTACCGGGAAGCTGTCGGGCACGGGTAATGCCGGTGACAACTCGATATCGGGCAACGCAGGGGCAAACGTACTGCGCGGCAATGGCGGTAACGACGTGCTGTTCGGCGGTGCGGGCATTGACAGCCTTCACGGCGGCGCCGGTAACGACGAGTACACCATCGACAATGCGAACGAGATAGACAAGTCGGAAGCGGATCCCGGACATGACAGCGTCGCGGTGAATTTCAATTACACCCTCGGCGCTCACCAGGAAGATCTCTACATCTACCGCGTTGGCGGGCAGATCCAGACGATCACCATCACCGGCAACGGCGCGGTGAACTTCCTTGGTGGTTCTCCCCTCTCTGGCGACGCGCTGTTCGGTGGCGATGGCGATGACGTTCTGAACGGGGGTGCAGGGGATGACCATCTGGCCGGTCAAGGGGGCAACGATACCTATTACATCGATTCGATCCTGGATATAGAAGGTGACGAGGACCTGGGCATCGACACCGTCTACAGCTCCGTCGACTATGCGCTCGGCGCGCAGCAGGAGAAGTTGATTCTGATCGGCAATGCCGTGAACGCCCGCGGCAACACCGGAGACAACTTCCTCGGAGGTAACGAGCTATCCAACGATCTGCGGGGTGGCCTCGGTGACGATACCTTGAACGGCGGTCTCGGCGATGACAATCTGCTCGGTGAGGAAGGCAACGATACCTATTTTGTCGACCATGATGGCGACATCAATCGCGGCCTGAATGATCCCGGCACCGACGAGGTTCGCAGCAGCATCGACGGCTATGTGCTGGGCGACAACCAGGAGAATCTGCAACTTCTCGGCACCGCCGACCTGAAAGGCACAGGCAATCGCTTCGCCAATACCCTCACCGGCAACAGCGGCCAGAACCTGCTGAAGGGCGGCGACGGCGACGACGAGCTGGATGGCCTCGGCGGGGATGACGACCTGCAAGGCGAGGGTGGCAACGACACCTATACCGTCGATCACGCGGGTGACATCGGCACGGCCGCCGATCCGGGCCGCGATCGCGTGAACAGCATCATCAGCTACACCCTCGGCGCGGAGCAGGAAGAACTGGTGCTGCTCGGCACGACCAACCTGAGCGGTACCGGCAACGCCAAGGCCAACCTGCTTGTCGGCAACGGCGGCCAGAACCTGCTGCTGGGCGGCGAAGGCAACGACGAACTGAATGGTCTCGGCGGGGACGACGACCTGCGCGGCGAGGGCGGCGACGACACCTACTTCGTCGACCACGCGGACGACATCAACGTGAGCAACGCGGCAGCCGATCCGGGCCGCGATCGCGTGAACAGCATCATCAGCTACACCCTCGGCGCGGAGCAGGAAGAACTGGTGCTGCTCGGCACGAGCAATCTGAACGGCACCGGCAACGCCGGCAACAACCTGTTGTTGGGTAATTCCGGCGTCAACGAGTTGCGCGGCGGTGCGGGCAACGACGATCTGCGCGGGGCCGGCGGCGCGGACCAGTTGTTCGGCGAGGCGGGCAATGACCTGCTGAACTACCACGCCGCAGCGGCAGTGCTCGATGGCGGCGCCGACACCGACGGCCTGTTCGTGACAGGCACCGGCCCCACCACGCTGCTCGATCTCACGGCCGCGGGCGGACCGCAGATCACGGACATCGAGGACATCCTGTTCGACGCCGCCGGCGGCACCAGTGCCCAGCAGATTGCCCAGACCTACACGCTGCGCGTGGCCGCCGCGGACGTGCTCGACCTGTCCTCCACCGACGACCTGGTCAAGGTGCTGGGCGAAGCGGGGGACACGATTGAACTGGTCGGCACCTGGACCGCGGACACGCAGCTCGCGGCGGACCTGGAAGTCGACTTCCCCGATTTTCAGTTCCAGGCCTGGACCCACGTCAGCGGCGCGCAGATCGCCACCCTTGAAGCTGTCACCGTGACATTCGTCTGACGCTCGCCAGACCCTCGCGCTCCCGCGCCGCTTCCCCCAGAATGCGGCCTGTACCGAGGCCAGCCACGGGGAGGCGCAGCGCATCATGGTCGACATGCATTACGGGGCAATCTGGGAGGCCGTGGCCGACACCGTGCCGGACGCACCGGCGGTGGTGCAGGGCGCGCGCCGTCTCAGCTGGGGTGAGTACGAGCAGCGCGCCGCTCGGCTCGCCGCCTGCCTGCAGGACGCGGGTCTCGCCCCCCACGCGCGGGTCGGCATGTATCTCTACAACGCCCCCGAGTACTGCGAGACCAATTTCGCCGCGATGAAGATGCGCGGCGTGCCGATCAACATCAACTACCGCTACCTCGACCAGGAACTGGCCTACCTCCTGGACAACGCCGACATCGAGGTGCTGGTCTTCCACAGCTCGCTGGCCGACCGCGTGCTGCGTGTGCGTGACAAGGCGACGCGCGTCAGGCGCTGGATCGAAGTGGACGACGGCCCCACCGCCCAAGGGCGCGTGAGCGTGCCGGGCGCGTTGTCCTACGACGAGGTGCAGGCGCGCTTCGCGCCCGCGCCGCGCATCAAGCCGCAGGGCGACGAGCTCTACATGCTCTACACCGGCGGCACCACCGGCATGCCGAAGGGCGTGACCTATTCGATGACGGAGTTCACGCGCTTCTTCCTGGCGTCCTATCCGACCATGCTGGGCGGTCCGCCATGGAACTCGGCCGAGGAAGTGCTGGACTCGGTGCGCGCTCGCGCCGCGAGCGGCACGCCGCTCGTCGCCATGTCCTCGCCACCGCTCATGCACGGCACGGGCTGCTGGCTCGGCATGATGGCGCCGCACTTGATGGGCGGTACGACCGTGATGCTGGAAGGCCGCGGTCTCGACCCCATCGAACTGTGGGACACGGTGGCGCGCGAGCGCGTGCAGCAGCTGATCATCGTCGGCGACGCCTTCGCGCGGCCCATGCTGCGCGAACTGCAGGCCGCGCCGACGCGTTGGGATCTCGACTGCCTCAAGGTGATCATCTCCTCCGGTGCGATGTGGTCGCTGGAAGTGAAGCGCGGCCTGCTGGATCTCCTGCCGCAGGTCGCGCTGGCCGATCTGCTCGGCTCGACCGAGGGCGGCATGGGGCAGTCGCTCATGACCCGCGACACGCCGCCGGCCGAGACCGCGAAGTTCATGCTGCGTCCTACCAGCCGCGTGTTCACCAGCGACGATCGCGAAGTGCAGCCCGGTTCGGGCGAGGTGGGCCTGGTCGCGAACGGCGGCCTGGTGCCGCTCTACTATCACAAGGATCCGGAGAAGTCGGCGCGCACCTTTCGCACGGTCAACGGCCAGCGCTATTCCTTTCCAGGCGACATGGCGAGCGTCGAGGCCGACGGCACGCTGACCCTGCTCGGGCGCGGCTCGAATTGCATCAACACCGGCGGCGAGAAGGTCTTCCCCGAGGAAGTGGAAGAGGCCTTGAAGCAGCATCCGGCGGTGGAGGACGCGCTGGTGTTCGGCGAGGCGGACGAGCGTTTCGGTCAGCGTGTGGTCGGCGTCGCCTCGCTGAAGCCGGGCGCGAGCGCCAGCGCCGAGGATATCCTGGCCGACGCCCACGGCCGGCTCGCGGGCTACAAGCTGCCGCGTCGCCTGGTGCTGGTGCCGCGCACGCCGCGCGCGCCGAACGGCAAGGCCGACTACGCGAGCGCCAAGCAGCTGTTCACCGCCGGCGGTTGAGCGCGGCGATGGGCGACTCGCGGCCGCGCTGGCACGCGGCCTTCGATGCCGGGCGCTTCCTCGCGCGTGACTGGCAGCGGCGGCCGCGGCTGATCAAGCGCGCGTTCCCCGACTGGCAAGGCCCGCTCGCACCGGCCGAACTCGCGCGCCTCGCGCGCGATGCCGTGGTCGAGTCGCGCGTGGTGTGGCGCGAGAGCCGCGACTGGCGGCTCGCCCACGGACCGTTCAGCGCCACCCAACTCCGCAAGCTGCCGCCGCGCGGCTGGACCTTGCTGGTGCAGGCGGTCGATCAGCACGTGCCGGCGGTGCGCGCGCTGCGTGACGCCTTTCGCTTCCTCCCCGACTGGCGGGTCGACGACGTGATGGTGAGTCACGCCGTGACTAACGGTGGCGTCGGCCCGCACTACGACCAGTACGACGTGTTCCTGGTGCAGGGGCGCGGCCGACGACGGTGGCAGGTCGGCGCCCGTTGTGAGGCGCGCACGCCGCTGCGCGACCATCCCGACCTGCGCCTGCTCGCGCGTTTCGAGGCGCGGCACGAGTGGATTCTCGAGCCCGGGGACGTGCTCTACCTGCCGGCGCGCTTCGCGCATGACGGCGTCGCGCTGGACGACGAGTGCATGACCTACTCGGTCGGCCTGCGCGCGCCGAGCCGCGCGGAACTCGTCGGCCACTGGGCCGATCACCTGCTGCAGCAGGACAGCGAGGATCTGCGCTACACCGACGCGCTGCTCACCGCCGACGCCGACCCCGCTGAACTCGATGGCGCGACGCTCGC
>JBFWYG010000075.1:0-4089 GCA_050186725.1 Gammaproteobacteria bacterium
GTCCGGGGCGGCAGCGATGGCATAGCTGCCATCGTCGCGGCGGCTGGCTTCGAGGCCCGAGCCTTCGAGCAGCGCGGCCAGGGCGTCTGCCGGCTCCTGGTTGCCGGTCAAGGCAGGGGCGTCGCGACCCGCCAGCAGCGCGGGGTCGGCCTCGATCTTCAGGTCCGCGGCCGCGGCCAGCGCGGCTAGCGACGCAACCAACGGCTGGGCCGGCAGGTCGAGGAGCACGTGGGCTGCCGGGGAGGCGGCGCTCGCGAACAGGGCCGCGAGTAAGCACAGCGAGCGCAGACGGGACTGCCGCCGCGCGGCTGGGAATAGGGCGGAAGAAAGTGGCATGGCGATTCCTGCTCAGGCCCCACGCGACGCCTGTCGCTGGGAAGGTTCGTCTGGGTCGCCCATGTCTCTCTGGCGCCGCGAATGCGAATTAATATTAATGATACGAATTCGTATTTGCAAATGCGAAGTGTTCTCCACGCGCATGGCTGTTGGGCCCCTTGCGCAAGCGAGAGGGACAAGCGGACGAAGGAAGCATGAAGAGAGAGAGACCGCCGCGACCCGTCGCCGGGTCGCGGGGCAAACAGAGGAAGCTCAGGCGGCCGCGGCGGTCGCCGGCAGGGGACTGCGGATGAGGTGATCGAAGGCCGACAGCGCGGCCTTCGAGCCCTCGCCCGCCGCGATCACGATCTGCTTGTAGGGCACCGTGGTCACGTCACCGGCCGCGAACACGCCGGGTGCGCTGGTCGCGCAGCGTGCGTCGATCACCACCTCGCCGAAGCGCGTCAGTTCCAGCGTGCCGCGCAGGAACTCGGTGTTCGGCACGAGCCCGATCTGGATGAACACGCCGGCGAGATCCAGGTGATGCTCCGCGCCGGTGGCCCTGTCGGTGTAGCGCAAGCCGGTCATGCGCTGGCCATCACCGGTGATCTCGGTGGTCTGCGCATTCACGTGGATGGTGACGTTCGGCAGGCTGCGCAGCTTGTCGACCAGCACCTGGTCGGCACGCAGCGCGTCGGCGAACTCCAGCAGGGTCACGCTGCCCACCACACCGGCGAGATCGATGGCCGCCTCCACGCCCGAATTGCCGCCGCCGATCACCGCCACATCCTTGCCCTTGAACAGCGGACCGTCGCAATGCGGGCAGTAGGCCACGCCACGCGTCTTGTACTCCTGCTCGCCCGGCACGTTGATGTTCCGCCAGCGCGCGCCGGTCGCGACGATCACGCTGCGCGCTTCGAGCACCGCGCCATTGGTGAGATGCACGCGCGCGAAGTCGCCCGGCGTCGCGGCCGGCTCGAGTTTCTCCACGCGCTGCAGGCTCATCACGTCCACGCCGTAGTGGCGCACGTGGGCTTCGAGCGCCGCGGCGAACTTCGGCCCCTCGGTCTCGAGCACGGAGATGTAGTTCTCGATGCCGAGCGTGTCCATGGTCTGGCCGCCGAAACGCTCGGCGACGATGCCGGTGCGGATGCCCTTGCGCGCGGCATAGACCGCCGCCGCCGCGCCGGCCGGCCCGCCGCCGATGATCAGCACGTCGAAGGGCGCCTTGGTGGCGAGGCGCGCGGCCTCGCGGGCGGCGGCGCCGGTGTCGACCTTGGCGAGGATCTCGCCGAGTTCCAGACGGCCGCTCGCGAAGTCCGCATCGTTCAGAAAAACCTTCGGCACGCCCATGATCTGGCGCGCCTCGACCTCGGCCTGGAACAAGCCACCATCGATGGCGACATGCCGCACGCGCGGGTTCAACACCGCCATCAGGTTCAGCGCCTGCACCACGTCGGGACAGTTGTGGCAGGTGAGGCTCATCCAGGTGGTGAAGTCGAAATCGCCTTCGAGCGCCCTGATCTGTTCGATCTGCGCGTCCTCGACCTTGGGCGGATGACCGCCGGCCCACAGAATGGCGAGCAAGAGCGAGGTGAACTCGTGCCCCATGGGCAGCGCGGCGAAATGCACGCCCATGTCGGCGTCCGCGCGGGAGACCTGGAACGAGGGCCGACGCGGAAACTGGCCGTCGAAGCGCGCGGCAATCTTCTCCGGCGCGATCGCGGCGATCTCGGTCAACAACTCACGGATGTCCGCGCTCGCGCTCGACTCGTCCAGGCTCGCGATCAGCGCGACGGGCTCCCGGATGCGTTCGAAATAGGCGGCGAGTTGCGTTCTGGTAGCTTCGTCCAACACGGCTATGGGTCTCCCACGGGCGTTCTGCGAGAACAGGTACGCGCGGGAGGCGCGACACGCGCCTCCCGCGACCGGACTCAGATCTTGCCGACCAGGTCCAGCGACGGCGTCAGGGTCTTGGCGCCTTCGTTCCACTTCGCCGGGCACACCTGGCCCGGATTGGCGGCCACGTACTGAGCGGCCTTCAGCTTGCGCAGGGTCTCCTTCACGTCGCGCGCGATGGCGTTGTCATGGATCTCGGCGGTCTTGATCACGCCCTCGGGGTTGATCACGAAGGTGCCGCGCAGCGCGAGACCGGCTTCCGGGATGTGCACGCCGAAGGCGTTGGTCAGGGTGTGGGTCGGATCGCCCACCAGCGGAAACTTCGCCTTGCCGACTGCCGGGCTGGTCTCGTGCCACACCTTGTGCGAGAAGTGCGTGTCGGTGGTGACCACGTAGACCTCCGCGCCGGCCTTCTGGAACTCGGCGTAGTTGTCGGCCGCGTCCTCGACCTCGGTCGGGCAGTTGAAGGTGAAGGCCGCGGGCATGAAGATCACCACGGACCACTTGCCGCGCAGCGTCTCGTCGCTCACGTCGACGAACTTGCCGTTGTGGAAGGCCTGGGTCTTGAAGGGCTGCACCTGGGTATTGATGATGGACATCGTCGTCTCCTGGGTTGGTTGAATGCCGATGGGCAGGCATCCTAACTGCGGTGCAGCATGGCCGGAATTTGATTGTTCTAATCACTCCCTTAGCCGCCGCCTATCGACCAGGGCGCGTGTAAATCCTGCGCTGCGACGTGCAGCTTCGTGGCGTCGTTTAGCCTCTCGCACCGCGGGCTCGCGGCGAACGCGCTCATCGGTGCGGTGCCGTTGTCACTCCAAGCGGCGCTGGTGGCCCGCGGCTTGCACACCCACTGGCACATACCCCCAGGTGCGCACCCGGGCGAAACGCGTTATTCGTAGCGCGTCTCGCCGCATGGATGCCCGACATTGCGGATTCACGGCAGCGGTCACGCGCTGCGAGCGCGGCAGGAAACTCATGCGCCTGTGACTGTCCAGAACACGGGAGCAATTCGCCGGCCCGTCGACCCGGAGATCCAAGGCATGACCGATACGGCCCCTCACTCGCACGCGCGGCAAGAGGACGAACTGCAGGCCATCACTGCGCAGATGGTCAAGCTCGTCGCCGAGCATCAGCATCTGCTGTGCGCCCAGCTCGCGCCGCCGCAGCAGGCCGCGCTCTGCGACAGGCTCGCGAGCGCGCTGCCGCAGTGTTTCGTGCTCCGGGTGATGATCGCCGCACCGGGCCGCCTGCTCGCGGGCGTGCTCGCGGCCATCGGCATCGGCGGCTTCAGCGACGACACCAGCGGGCCGCGACGAGACCTCGCCCTGCGCTTGAGTTCCGCGCAGCAGCGCGGCCAGGCGATCGTGCTGCTGCTCGGCGGCGCCGAGCATTTGAACGACGAGGACGCCGCGCTGCTGCTGCACTTCTTCCCCGCCGGGGCGACCTCGGTCGTACTGATCGGCGCGGGCAGTGCGGCGGACTGGGCGCCCTGCAGACAGGCGCTCGCGGCCGGCGCCAAGGTGCACGCCTGCGTCTATCGCGACGTCGGCGCGACCGCGCGCGCGCCGGAACGGATTGCGCCGATCCGGCACGGCGCGTCGGCCGCGGAGGCGCCCACCGACCCCGCCCGCGAGTCGCCGCCCGCCGACGCCGCGGCTCCACCGCCGCTGCTGAACGTGCGCGTGGAACCGCGTGCCTCTGCCGACGGGGGCCCCCCGCGCCAAGGGCGGACGCAGCGACGCCTCGAGCGACGCCTGCGCCGCTGGCGCAGCCTGGCACTGTTGGAAGCGGTGCTGGTGATCGGGCTCGCGGCGCTGCTGATCGAGCCGCGTCTGCGACCACCGGACAGCGAGCGCTCGTCGCCGCCGACCA
>JBFWYG010000075.1:4189-6744 GCA_050186725.1 Gammaproteobacteria bacterium
CCCGCGACGAGTTCGGCCGAACCGTCATCTCCGGCGTCGACGCCCGCCGCCATGCAGGCCGCGGACGAGCCGCCGCCCACGGTCGCGCCGCCGCCAGTGGCGAATGACAGACCCAGGGAGAACCGCACGCCGGCGGTGGACACGTCGAGGGAACCCACGGCGCCAGCCCCGAACGCCGGCGCGAACCCGCCGCGTCGCGCGCCCGAGGGCGAAGCGGTCACCTCGAGCGCAGAAATGCCCGCACCGAGCCTGGAGGCCATGCAGGAGGCGGAGAGGTATGCCGAGCGTGCCGAGGGGGAACTGCATCGCGGCCAGCTCGCGGCCGCGGCGACCAGCATCTCGCGCGGTCTCTCGCTCGACCCGCGCAACCTGCGCCTGCTCGACCTGCAGGTGGTGATGCGCTCGGCGCGCAGTCCCAACGCGCCGCCGCTGCCAGGCGCGCCCTAGGGCGCGAGCAGCGGCGGTCTGTCGCGCTTCAGGCCTGTGCGCTGTCCCGCGGCGGCACGATCACCTCGTAGCCAGGGAAGCCGCTCTCGAGTTCGTCGTAGCAGGTCCGGTGGTAACGCTTGAAGCCTCCGCAATAGACCATGAAGACCCGCGCCTTGCCCGGCACGTTGGCGCCCGAGTACCAGCTCTTGGTGGTGAGCGCGCCGGGACGACGCTCGGCGTAGCGCAGGGTCTCGCCGCGCCAGCGCTGCTCCGACTCGGCGCGCGGATGCAGACGCGCCCGTCCGCGCCGTTCCAGCCATTCGATGGTGTCGAAGATGAAGTCGACCTGCTGCTCGGCCAAGGTCGCCATGTTCGACAACACCGACGGTGACATGGCGCTCGAAGGCAGGAACAGGTTGGGGAAGCCGTGCACCATGGTGCCGAGATAGTTCATCGGCCCGTCGGCCCAGGCGTCGCGCATGCGGCGGCCACCCATGCCCTGGATGTCGATGGCGAACACGGGTCCTGAGATCGCATCGAAGCCCGTGGCGTAGACGATGACGTCCAGCGGGATGGTGCGCGCCGTGGTCCTGATGCCCTCGGGCACGATGCGTTCGATGGGCGTCTCGGACAGCGCGACCAGGTGCACGTGCGGCTGGTTGAAGGTCGGCAGGTAGACGTCGCTCTGGCACGGACGCTTGCCGCCGTAGGGATGATCCCAGGGCACGAGGTGATGGGCGGTCCACGGATCGCTCACCTGCTCGAACATGCGCCGGCGGATGAAGTCCGAGATCGCCGCGTTGGCCTCGGGCAGGTGGGCGTCGCGAAAGGCGAGCGCGATGTACTTGCCGTCCCAGGCACGCTCGAGGGCGGCCTCACGACCGGCCTCGTCCAGATCGTGAAAGCGTTCGTCACCGATACCGAGCGGCACATGACCGCCGTAGGAGTCACGGAACGCGCGGCGCACGGCCTGGGGATCCTCGCGCAGACGCGCGACCAGCTTGGGATCCATCGGCCCGGCGGCGGTCGGCGTCACGTAGTTCGCGGTGCGCTGGAAGACATGGACCTCGGACGCGAGTTTCGCGACCTCGGGTACGACCTGCACGCCCGACGACCCGGTGCCGATTACGCCGACGCGCTTGCCGGCGAGCTGCACGCTGCCGTCCTTGGGCCAGCTCGAAGTGAAGTACGCCTCGCCGGCGAAGTCCGCCACGCCCTCGATGTCCGGCGCCTTCGGATCGGACAGCGCGCCGATGGCGAGCACCGGGTAACGACAGACGAGCGTCTCGCCGCCCGAGGTGTCGATGGACCACAGGCCGCTGCCCTCGTCGTAACGCGCGGCCAGCGCCTTGGTGTTGAAGCTGATGTCCCGCAGCACGTCGCAGCGCTCGGCGACGAAGCGCAGGTAGCGCTGGATCTCGGCCTGGCCCGCGCAGGCATCGGACCAGCTCCAGTCGCGCACGATGTCGTTGTCGAAGAAATACGCGTAGTTGTAACTTTCGACGTCGCAGCGGGCGCCCGGGTAGGCGTTCCAGTACCAGGTGCCGCCGACGTCGCTGCCGCGCTCCAGGCCGCGCACGCTGAAGCCGCGCTGCCGCGCCTGCCACAGCGCATAGATGCCGGCGAAGCCGGCGCCGATCACTACTACGTCATAGTCGGGCTTGGTTGTGCCACTGGCGCTGCTCATCATGCTCTCTCTCGCGACTGACCGCGGCCCGAAGGGGCCTTTCGAATGGACGCGAGTCTAGCATGTGACCCGGCGGCCTCCGCCGTGCCGCCGGGGTGAGCTGCGCGTCCTCAGTCCTCGAGGCGAAAGCCCGCCTTGAGCGTCACCTGCCAGTAGGCGACCGCGCCGTCCCGCACGAAGCCACGCATGTCCAGCACCTCGAACCATTCGATGTGACGGACGGTGGCGCTGGCCCGCGCGATGGCCTGCGCGATGGCGTCGTCGCTGGAGGTGGTCGAGCTGCCCGTCAGTTCGAGCATCTTGTAGATATGGTTCTGCATGCCGGTCTCCCGTCGGTCGCGCGCGCTTGCGGCGCCGGGGTGGTGCGCGCTTCCGGGGTCGCGGAAGCGCTCGCCTGCGACGGGCGCGCGGGTGGATGTGGAGACACCACGCTAAACGG
>JBFWYG010000075.1:6844-17493 GCA_050186725.1 Gammaproteobacteria bacterium
TTCGTCGGACAGGTCGGCGCCGCCACGCGTGGCGAGCACCTGGTCGACCAGCGCGCGGCACCGCTCGGGCTGCGCGAGCGCGCTCAAGGTCGCGGCGGCCAGCGGTGCGAGGTCGCCGCGTTCCAGCGCACGCGCCAGCAGTTCACGAGTGTGGCTGCGCAGAGGTTCGGCGCCCGGCATGGCCAGCAGCTTCGGCAGGAACTCGAGCACCTTGGCGACCGCGGGATGGCTGCGTTCAGGATCGGCCATCCACCCGGCGGCCAGGCGCGCGAAGTCCACCTTGGCAAGCCGCTCGGTCATGACCTCGCTCGACAGGAAGTTGAACTCGACGAAGCGCCCCAGCGCCTCGGCGATGCGGTCCTTGTTGGCGGGAATGATGGCGGTATGGGCGAGCGGCACGCCCAGCGGATGACGGAACAGGGCCGTCACCGCGAACCAGTCCGCCAGGCCGCCGATCATCGCCGCTTCGCACAGGGCGCGCAGGTAGCCGACAGCCGGGTGCGTGGCTTCATAGAGGCGGGCTGGCACGTAGACGATGGCCGCCAGTACCAAGAGCCCCGTCGCGATGGTCTTCATGATGCGCTCGAGTTCGCTGCGTGTTGAGGGACGGAATGGGTGAGGCGCAGATTCTAAGGACAAATGCGCCGGCCTGGTTGCCGGCGGGCAGACCGCGACCGGCCGCGGCGCGGCGGGCGGCTCACACCGGGGGTCGGCTATGCATCGAAGGGGCGGCGGTCCACCCGTACGGCGCGGGTGAGCCCGGGGCGGCCGGGCTAGCCGATGACCGCCGTGAGCCTGGCGAGATCCACCGGTTTCACCAGGTGCTCATCGAAGCCCGCCGCGCGCGCGCGGCGCACGTCCTCCTCCTGACCGTAGCCAGTGACGGCCACGATGCGCAGTGTACGCGTCACTTCGCGGAGCCTGCCGGCGAGCTCGTAGCCGTCTATCAGGGGCAGTCCGATATCCAGCAGCACGACCTCGGGCAGGAAGCTCGGCACGAGGTCGAGCGCCTCTGGCGCGCTGTACACGGCACGCGTCTCGTGGCCACTCATCCGCAGCAGCGTGGCAAGCATGTCCGCGGCATCGTGGTTGTCGTCCACCACCAGGATGCGTCGCGCCGCACTCCGCGCCGGCGCGTCGCTGGCGCTGGCGGCGCGCGGGGGCGCGACGACAGGCAGCTCGATCTCGAACCGCGCGCCGCAGCCATGCCCCGCGCTGCTGGCCCGCACGGTGCCGGTGTGCATGCGCACCAGGCGGTTCACCACCGCGAGACCGATGCCCAGGCCGCCCAGCGACCGATCGATGGTGCGACGGCCCTGCACGAAGGGATCGAAAATGCTGGTCAGCATGTCGGGCGCGATGCCGATGCCGTTGTCGGTCACCGCGATCAGCGCCCGCTCGCCGAGCAGGCGCGTGTCTATGCGGATCTCACCGCCCGGATCGGTGTACTTGGCGGCGTTGGTGATCACGTTGGCCAGGCTCTGTACCAGCCTCACCATGTCGCCGTTGACGAATATCGGCTCGTAGGCGGCACTCACCAGCACCGTGTGTCCCTTCTCCTGGATCAGCGGCTCCACGCTCTCGATCGCCTGGGCGACCACCTGCGCCAGCGACAGCGGCTGGCAGTGCAGGTCGATGCGGCCCTCGGTGATGCGCGACACGTCCAGCAGGTCGTCGACCAGGCGGGTCATCTGCGCGACCTGGCGACGCACGATGTGCAGGACGTTCTGGATACGCTCGTCGGCCGGCAGCATCTTGACCAGGATCTCGCTGGCATTGCGTATGGGCGCGAGCGGATTGCGCAGTTCGTGGGCGAGCATGGCGAGGAATTCATCCTTGCGGCGGTTCGCCGCCTGCAGCGCGACCTCGGCTCGGCGCGTGCGGGTACGATCGTGCGCCACGCACAGGACCGACTGGACCTCACCGTTCTCGTCCGTCTCGGGCACCAGGGTGTTGTCGAAGTAGGTGCCTTCGCCGTCCTTGAGATACTCGAACTGCAGCTGCACCGACTCGCCGGTCGCGAACACCCTGCGCAATCCATCCTCCCACAGGGCCACCAGGTCTTCGGCCATGCCGAGCTCCCGATTGGTGCGGCCGATGAAGGCTTCGCGATCGATGCCTGTCAGGTCCGTCGCGGCCCGGTTCACGAAGATGTGGCGAAGCTCACGGTCGAAACGACTCAGGATGTCGGGCGTGTTCTCCGTCAAGGTCTCCAGCTGGCGCTCGCGCGCTCGCAGCGCGTCCTCCGAGGCACGCAGCGCCTCCAACTGGTCGCGGAGTTGGTACTGGCGCGCTCGGGCCCGCAGCGCCGCCTGTACCGAGCTGACCAGGGTCTGCATGGTGGTGGGCCGTTCGAGCACGATGACGTTGTCGAGGCGCTGCAGGAAGTGCCGCATGCCGTCGCCGCGCGCTGTCAGGCGACACAGCAGCACGACCGGAATGTCCGACCAGGACGGCTGTCCGCCCAGCGTCGCCAGCAGGGTCTCGAACTCGCGATCCCGGAACACCTGGTCCGACAGCAGGATCGCCCCCGCCGTGCGCTTGCTTGCCGCCAGCAGGCTGGAGACGTCGGCGCACAGCTCGATGTCGATGTTCGAGCGCCGGAACAGCGCCGCCATGACCTCGCCATCCCGGCGAGTCGGGGCCAAGGTCAGTACTCGCAAGTCCTCTTGGGTGAGGCTCTCACTCATGCGCGTGCGACGGCGGATCGAGTGGCTGGATACGTTCCGTGCGCGCTGCCTCGGTGGGGACGCCAGTGAGGACGCCATGAAGTTCCAGCAGTGGCTCGCTCAGATGGATGCCGCGCGCGTCGAACCACAGTTGCCGAATGGAACCCTCGTGGCCGCCGGTACGCTTCTTCAGGACCGAGATGGCCTTCTTGACGCTACCGGCATGCTCGAAGTAGCGCAGCAGCAGCACCGAGTCGGCGAGATAGCTGGCCTCGACCGGCGCGGCCATGTTCGCCCCCACCATCCCGCTCTGCGCGACGACGATGAAGGTCGCGACGCCCTGGTTGTTGAGATAGGTCAACAGCTCGTGCAGCTGGGCGGTCAGGTAGTTGCTGTGGTGCATGGAGTTCAGATAACCGTTCAGGCTGTCGATGACGATTATTCGAGCGTGGTCGTGCTCCACGCAGCGCCGGATGATGTCGGCGAACTCGCCCGGAGACATCACCACCGGGTCCACCTGGTGGTAGTCGAGTTCCCCTGCGCCCCGGCCGAGCGCGATGTGGAGGCCGATACTCCGCGAACGCGCCAGCATCGCCGCCTGGGTCTCGTCGAAGGCGAACACCGCGGCGTGTTCGCCGCGCGACACCGCAGTCACCGCGTATTGCATGGCGATGGTCGATTTGCCGGACCCGGGCGGCCCCACGAGCAAGGTGCTGGTGCCGCGGTCCACACCGCCGCCGAGGAGCGCATCGAGTTGGGCGACGCCACTCTCCAGGCGGCCGCGCTCGGTGATGGTGGTGTGGTCGGCGGCGATGAGTCGGGGAAAGACCGTGAGACCGCCGCCGCGAATCACGAAGTCATGGCGCCCGCTGACGAAGTCGCTGCCGCGGAACTTCACCACGCGCAAGTCGCGGCGCGTCTGGCCGTAGACGGGAGTCGATGAATTCAGCGCGACGACACCGTGCGCGATGCTGTGCAACTGCACGTCCGGTCCCTGCATGGTGCGATCGTCCAGCATCATCACCGTGCAGCGTCGACCCAGGAAGAACTGCTTCAGCGCAACCACCTGGCGGCGATAGCGGAGCGAGTTCTGCGCCAGGAGCCGCAGATCGGAGAGCGAGTCGAGGACCACCCGCTGGGGCGCGTACTGCTCCACGGCGTTGAGGATCTTGCGCGTGGTCGTCGACAGTTCGACTTCCGACTCGGTGAGGACGGTGAGCTGCTCCGCGTCGTCGAACAAGTCCGCCTCGGACAGCAACTCGAGGATCTCGATGCCGTCCAGCGACCAGCCGTGGGAGGCGGCGCCGGCCTCGAGTTCCGGCTTGGATTCGGACAAGGTGACATACATGCAGCGCTCCCCGCCGCGCAGGCCTTCGAGGAGGAACTGCAAGGCCAGGGTGGTCTTACCCGCGCCGGGATCGCCGTCCACCAGGTAGAGCCGATACGGCAACAGCCCGCCACTCAACACTTCGTCCAGTCCGACGACGCCGGTGCGCGATCGGATCTCGGCCAACCCCATGAGCCCTGCTCCGCTTGTGATTCCAATGTCGGCGCGAACGGTCGCCACGTATCCACACGTGGCCCGCACCCCCGCGCGGTGATGGTGTTAGATGTAGCGTGGGACGGGGGACTTGCAAGTCAGACAAAGGCGGGAATTGCGGAGATCGAGGCAAGGACCCGCTCGCCGCTGCCTCCGGGCCCGCGGGACGGGCGCCTGACCAGGGCGGCCGAAGAGTGGCCAGTCTCCAGGCGGGCGAACGCGCCACCAACGCCTGCTCGGCGCCGTGGCAGGCTCGCTGATGACGCCGGGTCGAGTGCTCGCGGACAGCTTAATCGTTCTGCTGCACACCGGCCACCTGGTAGCAACCGACGACGACTACCAGCGGGATCTGCAGCACGTCGCCGGCCTGGGCGTGGAAGGCGCGGAGTATCTTGCCGCCCTGGGCGTCGTGGCGGTTGGAATGGATGCCTGGATCCCGGATGCAATGCCGGCCGAGCGCAGGGACGACTTCCTGCCCGTGCATGGCACTCTGCTGGTGAAAAACGGCGTGCACATCCTGGAGAACATTCGCACCGCCGAACTCGCCGCCGATCGAGCGTACGAGTTCTTCTTCGTGCTGGCCGCGCCCCGCTTTGCCGGCGCTGTGCAGAGCATCGTACATCCGGTTGCGATCCGCTAAGGTCCTGGGACACACGCCACAACCTCGCAGCCGAGAGGCACGGTCATGAGCAACCCGACAGAAATAGGTCGCATGGACGCACTGACCCTGGCGAGCCGGGTCCGGGACAGAAGCCTGTCCGCGACGGAGGTGCTCGAAGCGACGCTGGCGCGGCTCGCCGCGCTCGAACCCGAGATCCACGCCTTCACCACCGTCACCGCGGAACTCGCACGCGCTGCAGCGCGCGCGGTCGATGCGCGCCTTGCGGCCGGCGAGGACCCCGGCCCCTTGGCGGGCGTGCCGGTCGGGATCAAGGACCTGGTGGCGACCGCCGGTGTGCGCACCGCGATGGGCTCTCCGCTGTACCGGGATTTCGTGCCGGACGAGGACGACATCGTGGTCGAACGCCTGAAAGCGGCCGGCGCGATCATCATCGGCAAGACCAACGTGCCCGAGTTCGGTTACAGCGGCGCCAGCCACAACCCGATAGGGGAAGCCACCCGCAATCCGTGGGATACCCGCCTGACACCAGGAGGTTCGAGCTCGGGTTCCGGCGCGGCCGTCGCGGCGGGACTCGGTCCGTTCGCGATTGGCAGCGACGGCGGCGGCTCGATCCGCGTGCCAGCAGCGCATTGCGGGCTGGTGGGTTTCAAGCCGTCCATGGGCCGAGTGCCGCTCTATCCCGGCTGCCGCGATCCGCGCTATCCGGGGCTGTCGAGCTGGGAATCACTCGAGCACATAGGCCCCCTCAGCCGCACGGTGGCCGATGCGGCGCTGATGATGCAGGTCATCGCCGGCCCCGACCCACGCGACCGCTATTCGATCCCGGCGGCGGATTTCGACTACCTCGCCGCCACCCGCGAGGACATCGCCGGTCTACGCATCGCCTACAGCGAGGACTGGGGATACGCGGCGGTCGATCCCGAGGTGCGCCAGGTGGTGCGCAAGGCGGCCTCTGTCTTCGCGTCCGACCTTGGTTGCCATGTCGAGGAAGCCCATCCGGGCTGGGGGCCGGAAATCTTCGCAGCCTTCTGGGCACTGGTCGCCGCCGATACCGACCTGGCCGGCATGCGGCGCCTGATGCAGGGTCAGGAGGACACCATGTCACCGCACCTGGTCGACCTGCTGCGCCACCCGTGGACGGCAGAAGACTTCACGAACGCGAAAATGAAGCGCCTCGAGGTGTGTCAGCAGCTGTCGCGCCTGATGGGGACTTACGACTTGCTGCTTACGCCGACCGTTGCGGTACCGCCCTTCCCGCTCTACACCCAGGGCCCGGAAATGATCGAGGGCCGCATGGTGGCACCGACCGCCTGGCTGGCCTTCACGTTTCCACTGAACATGAGTGGGCAGCCCGCCGTGAGTGTGCCGGCCGGCTTCACTACTACGGGCCTGCCGATCGGATTGCAGATTGTCGGACGCCATCTCGACGACCGCCGCGTGCTGCGCGCGGCGGCGGCGTTCGAACGCGCGCGTCCCTGGGCAGCGAAGTGGCCGCCGTTGCTGGAGCGGCTGGGCATGTGACCGGCACGCGAGTTCGTGCCGGAACGGGTAAAGAGAACCGTATTGCGTGGCTCTCAGCGAAACCCCGGCATGATCCTGGTCGCGAAAGCCTCCAACTGCCGCAGGATCTCACCCTGCGCCATCAAGCCCTGGTCGAGATACCAGCCGAACCAATCCGGAGTGGACTCCTCGCACAGCGCCGCTATCTGGCGCTTCACTTGCTCGACAGTGCCGACGATGGCGAACTTGGCATCCACCATCCGCTGGAAGCTGATGGGCACGGCGCCGATTTCGCCGGGTTGACGGAAGCCTTCGAAGAAGCCGAAGCCGGAAAAGTAGCGCACGAATGCATCACCGAGAGCCGATGCGCCAAGCGCGAAGGCCTTCTCGTAGCTGTCGGCGATGTAAACCATGCGAAAAGTGCCGATGTTCTGCCCGAGTCGAAGCGCGCGACCGCAACGTGCCGCGGCGTCACGATAGGTATGGCAGAGGGCGAGGAACGTACTGGGTTCAGCGAGGCTCCAGCACACGATGTCTTCCTGGGCGCACCATTCGATGGTCTCGGTGCTGCCGGAGTAGGCCTGCCAGAGCTGTGGATAGGGTTGAGTGTAAGGCTTGGGCACCACCGAGATGCGCTGGAGGTTGCCGGCGTCATCCACTTCGCCCGGCGCGCCGTAGCGGGCGGTCCAGGTCTTGGCCACCGGCCAGCGCGGCGGGCCGGCGACGCTGTCCGCTGGCACACGGTAGTGCTTGCCCTGGAAGCGGATCGAATCCTCGGTCCAGGCCAGCTTCATCACCTCGTAGAGCTCCCGGAACAGCTCGCGGTTGTGGCGGTCGGACGCCGAGCCGTCCGAGGTCGCGCCGGCCACGCCGTAGTGCTGGCCCAGCACGTTGAGCCAGCGGTCCTGGTAGCCGCGGCCAATGCCCGGGATGAAGCGCCCCTGGGTCAGGTGGTCCAGCAGCGCGATCTCTTCGGCGAGACGCAGCGGGTCGCGGCCGGTGAGCGGCATGACGAGGGTGGCCAGCTTGATGCGCTCTGTGCGTGCCGCCAGGTCCGCCAGGAAGGTGATGGGCGCGACCGACATTTCCAGACCTTCAGAATGGAAATGATGCTCGGTCAGGGCGATGGCGTCGAAGCCCGCCTGGTCTGCGAACTGCGCGATCTGCCGCACCTCGGCGATCATCTGCTGGGTACGTTCGTTGTTGCGGCCGATGGGTCGCAGCCGTTCACGCTCCTCGTAGGTGGCCGGTATGGTGGGCAACATGAACAGCATCGACTTCATGCGAAGCGGGCTCCCCGGTGGTTGGCAACGAACGGCAGGTGAATGGGTGCGACACGCCCTGTCCCACGCGCGGCCCAGCCGTTATGCTCGACCGCAGCAGTCTATGCTGGGCGGAGCTGCCTGGCGGTTCCAAGCCTGACAACATCGAGTTGATTGGTGACAACGCCGTGCACAACGCCTCGATACACGAAACGCTGATGCCCGCGGTCTACGTGTGCCATATGCTGCGCGAGTTCGAGCAGCCGGCAGCCATTCTCGATGGCAGCAACCTCGATCCGGCCGAGCTCGGACGCCCAGGCCACTACATCACGGTCGAGCAGAACCTGCGCTGCGTGGCCAACGCCATGAAGGTCGCATCCTCGCCAGCCTGGTATCTGCCCTGGGGGCTTCGCATCGCCGAGTACATCCATGGCCCGCTCACCCCCGCCATGCTGACGGCGCCGACCCTCGGCGACGGACTCGAAGCATTCCTGCAGTATTTCGGGCAGCGCATTCCGTACATGGAAATCCGCGCGCGCCGCGCGGTCGGGCGCCTCGACGTTGAACTGACGCCCCTGCTCGATGTGGGAGAGCTGTTGCCGCCCCTGATCGAGATTCCCTTGCTGATCCTGCAACACTACATCGGCACCGTGCGCACTGCGCCCATCGCTGGCGCGCGCATGGAATTCGCCTATCCGGCACGCGCCGCGCCCGCCGACTACCGCAAATGGTTCGAATGCGAACTGCGGTTCGATGCGCGTCGAAACCTCCTCAGTATTCCGGCCGAATGGCGAGCGACGCCCAACCTCGGCTACGACGAAGCGTTATGGCAGACGGCACTGCGCCATTGTGCCGAACTCGCCGAACCACGCGGCGCGACCATGGCACTCCAGGCGCTGCGCGGCCAGATGCAGCGCCTGTTCAGCGGGCTCGACAGCCAGGTCACGCCGCCGACCCTCGAAGCCATCGCGGAGCGCCTCCACACCTCGCCCCGCACCTTGATCCGGCGTCTGCGTGCGGCCGGCACAACGTATCAACTGGAACTGGACAACTTGCGACGGGTGCGCGCAACGGAACTGCTTCGACGCATCAATCTGCCCATCGCCAGCGTCGCCGAGTCGCTGGGCTTCGCCGACGCGGCAAGCTTCGCGAAGGCCTTCAAACGCTGGACCGGCGTGACGCCTAGCGCATGGCGGAGAAGCTGGCTTGTTGCGGCCAGCGGCTGAGTCAGCCCGCGGTGGCACGAAAGGACCAGAGCCTGTCACCTGAACGCCTTTTCTGGGCCGCCGGACTTGCCCAGGATCGAAGCGCTCCTTGCCGCCCCTTTTCCCTTCCTTATTCGAGGCCCTGGTCATGTCCTCCCTAGCCGCTCCCGAACAACTCGACGCGCTCGTCGTCGGCGCAGGATTTTCCGGCCTCTACCAGCTCCATCGCCTGCGCAAGCTCGGCCTCAAGGTGAAGATCTACGAAGCTGCTCCCGCGCTCGGCGGCGTCTGGTACTGGAATTGCTACCCTGGCGCGCGCTGCGACACCTACGGGCCCTTGTATCAATTCTCACTACCTGAGCTCTGGCAGGACTGGGACTTCGACGAGTTGTACCCGTCGTGGGACAAGATTCGAGAATACTTCCGGCACGTGGACGACAAACTCGAGTTCAGCCAGGACATTCGCTACAACACCCGGGTCACCCATGCGCGCTTCGACGAAGACAGCTGTCGCTGGCAGGTCGATACGGAGAGCGGCCAGCGCGCGTCTGCGCGGTACCTGGTGCTGTGTACCGGCATCGGCTCGAAACCCCATACCCCCGACATACCCGGGCTCGCCGACTTTGGCGGGCGTTGCCTGCACACCGCACGCTGGCCTCAGGAAGGCGTTGATCTCACGGGCCTTCGCATCGGCGTGCTGGGCACAGGCGCGACCGGCGTGCAGGTCATCCAGGAAGCGGGTCCGCATGCCGCGCACATCACTGTTTTTCAACGCACGCCGAACATGGCGCTACCTATGCGTCAGCGGCAGCTCGACCTGGCCGGCAAGCGAGCGCTGAAGGAGAACATGGAAGAGAAGTACAGGAAGCGCGCGCGCACCCGCGCGGGCTACGATTTCGATTACCTCGACTACGCCGGCCCGACCTGCGCGGGGATGAGCGATGCCGAAATCGTCGCGATGTGGGAGACGCACTGGGAGGAAGGCGGCTTCGTACCGTGGCTAGGCAACTTCCCGGAGATCTACACCGAAGAGCGCGTGAATCTCATGGCCTACGAGTTCTGGCGCGACAAGGTGCGCCAGCGCCTGAAGGATCCGCTGATGGCCGAGAAGCTCGCGCCGACGAAACCACCCCATCCCTATGGCGTCAAGCGCATCTCCCTCGAGCAACGCTTCTACGAAGTATTCAATCAACCTAACGTCACGCTGGTCGATCTCAACGCAACGCCGATTGTGCGCGTGGTGTCGAGCGGCGTAGAAACCGTCGGCGGCCACATTCACGAACTCGACCTGCTGGTGCTGGCCACCGGTTTCGACATGGTGACCGGTGGCTTGACCGCGATGAACATCGTCGGCACCCATGGCATCACGCTGAAGGAGCAATGGCGGCAGGGCGTGAGCGCCTACATGGGCTCCATGACCCACGGCTTTCCCAACATGTTCTTCGTGTACGGTCCACAGGCGCCGTCGGGCTTGAGCAACGGTCCGAGCTGCTCCGAATTGCAGGGTGACGAGATTGTCGAGGTCATGGACTACATGCGTCGACACGGAATGCAGCGCATCGAGTCCAGCCAGCAAGCGGACGATGCGTGGCGGCAGCGTATCGACGAATTCGCCGCCGGCACTCTGTTTGGCCGCGCCCAGTCCTGGTACATGGCAAACAACATCCCGGGCAAGGCCGCGCAGATGATCAACTACCCGATAGGCATGCCGGATTATCTCGAGCAGTGGCGCCAGGTGAAGGCGGACAGGTACCGCGGCTTCGAACTGCGCTGAGAACGCGCGCACCAAAGCTTCATACTCCAGGCACCGCCAGCGTGCCGTTGGTCGCCCGGTCCGCGAACTTCTGCCCG
>JBFWYG010000075.1:17593-20392 GCA_050186725.1 Gammaproteobacteria bacterium
CCGCCGCGTGTCGCTTCTTCTCGTGAAATCCTCAATATGCTGCGGCGCGGCCAATCTGAGGCCACGGGTCGGTGAATTCACACCCGACGCATTGGCACATCGTCCTACAGACCCGCTTGGCACGTCGTGCCCTATCAACATCCAGATGCGCACTCGTGTGCATGGTTCCGCGCCTTACCGACAGTCGTCTCAACGAATCACATCGGCGCAGGTGCGCGCTGCGCCACGCTCGGACACCCCCCACAGACTTCGCTCGTAGCCAATCGAAGGTTGCGCAACGCGATTTCCATCGCTAGTCTAAAATTGCATCTGCCGTGCATTGTTTCGACATGGCGGCCACGTACATGCGCCAACACGCGGCGAATTGCGCCGGCGAAGCAAGAGTGTGCAGAGCGCGCTGCCGACGGCCCGCAGTGCGTATAGCCCGAACCACGGAGGGACATCCTCCCCCACGCATACTCCGGGAGGCGCGCCGCAATACCGTGCGAGCATACGGCGAGTGCCACCATGCTGCGCCCGCCGCGTATTGGTTTAGTCAGCCCCGCGCGTTCCCGGGCTCGGTCCAGTCACATGGGGCACATTCAACGTCGGCGGCATCTTCAATCTGTCGCCGGAGGACCCGCGCATTGGAGACACGAATTGCTGACTGATCACGACATCTATCTTTTCAAACAAGGCCTTCACGGGCGCCTGTACGAGAAGATGGGTTGTCAACTCGCGACCCATGACGGCGTGGCCGGCGCCTATTTCTCTGTGTGGGCGCCAAACGCGCGCGCCGTATCAGTGATGGGCGACTTCAATCAGTGGGATGCCGCGGCACACCCGCTTCAAGCCCGGCACGACGCCTCGGGGGTGTGGCAAGGGTTCGTTCCGGCCGTTCAGCGCGGGGAGGGGTACAAGTACCGCATCGTCTCCCAATACGGTGATCACACGGCGGATAAGGCCGATCCCTTCGGGAATTTTGCCGAGATCCCACCCTCCACGGCCTCACGCGCCTGGTCGTTCGAATATGACTGGCAGGACGCAGCGTGGATGGGATCGCGCAGGCAGCGGAATGCTCTGAATGCGCCGATGTCGATCTACGAGGTCCATATTGGGTCCTGGCGACGCCCCGAAGGAGGGCGGATGCTCACTTATCAGGAGTTGGCTGAACAACTGGTCGATTACGTGTGTGAGATGGGCTTCACCCACGTCGAATTCCTGCCCATCACCGAGCATCCATTCTACGGCTCCTGGGGCTACCAAGCCGTTGGCCTGTTCTCCTCCACATCCCGTTACGGCACGCCTGAAGACCTGATGTATCTCATCGACCGATTGCACCAGAGGGAGGTGGGCGTCATCCTCGACTGGGTGCCATCACATTTTCCCAACGACGCGCATGGACTGGCGCAATTCGACGGGACCAGCCTCTTCGAACACGCGGATCCCAAGCAGGGCTACCACCCGGAATGGAAGAGCCACATCTTTAACTACGGGCGACACGAGGTACGCGCTTTCCTGATCTCGAGCGCGTTGTTCTGGCTCGACAAGTTTCATTTCGACGGCATCCGCGTCGACGCCGTCGCATCGATGCTCTATCTCGACTACGGACGGCAGCCAGGTGAGTGGATTCCGAACGAACACGGTGGCCGGGAGAATCTCGACGCGGTGAAGTTCCTGCGAGATCTGAACACAGCGGTCTACCGCGACTACCCGGACGTGCAGACGATCGCGGAGGAGTCGACAGCTTGGCCGATGGTTTCGCGACCGGTCTATCTCGGTGGCCTTGGTTTCGGGCTCAAGTGGAACATGGGATGGATGCACGACATTCTTCACTACCTGCAGACCGATCCCATCTACCGGAAATACCACCATGACCAGCTGACCTTCTCGATCTGGTACGCATTCGCCGAGAACTTCGTCCTGCCTCTTTCCCACGACGAAGTGGTGTACGGCAAGGGTTCGCTGGCCGCAAAGATGCCCGGGGACACCTGGCAGAAGTTCGCCAACCTGCGGGCGCTGTTCGGCTTTCAGTGGGCGCATCCTGGCAAGAAGCTCTTGTTCATGGGGGGCGAGTTCGGCCAGTTGCGTGAGTGGACGCATGACGGCGCACTGGAGTGGCACCTGCTCGAGCGGGCGGAACACGCAGGGCTTCGACGCTGGGTAGGCGACCTCAACCGGGTATACCGCGAGCATCACGCACTCTTCGACGTCGACTTCGCACCGTCCGGTTTCGACTGGCTGGACTGTCGCGACGCAGAGGCCAGCGTGGTTGCATTCCTACGCAAGTCGGCTGCGGGGGACCAGATCCTGGTAGTGTGCAACTTCACGCCAATTCCACGACACAATTATGTGTTGGGCGTCCCTGCGGGAGGTGCCTGGCGTGAAATGCTCAACAGCGATGCGCCGATCTACGGTGGCAGTGGCATCGGCAACTTCGGACGGGTCGACGCGGCCCCCGTACCAGCGCAGCACCGCATGTTCTCGCTGACGCTTTCCCTACCTCCACTCGCCGTTCTCTATCTCAAGCGCGAGCCTGCCGATGACTAGTCCACCTACTTCTCCGTGCATGGTCGCCGAACCGGGGACACCGGGCGTTGCGGACGGTCGAGTGAGGGTGGTCATCGAAGCTGTTGCCCCGGCCGTGCACGAAGGGCGATTCGCGATTCGCCGCGCAGTCGGCGATGTGGTCTTGATCGAGGCGGACTGTTTTGCCGACGGGCATGACAAAGTGGCCGCCTGCTTGATCTGGCGTAAAGAAGGTGCGTCGCAGTGGCACGAGGCGCCGATGCGCGCGCTCGGCAACGATCGATGGAGTGG
>JBFWYG010000076.1:0-3288 GCA_050186725.1 Gammaproteobacteria bacterium
CGACCGCGTCCTTGAGCCGGAAGGCCGGGTCGTTCTGGCGCATGCTGCCCGAGTTGTCGAGCACCACGATCATGTCGGTGGGCACGGCGAAGGCCGGCGCGCAGCTCAGTATCAAGGCCAGCCAGCACAGCAGGCGCGCGAGGCGCGAGGCGGCCATGCCGCGGGTATTTGCTCGGCAACGATGGATGTTCGTCATGCGTTCGATTCTCCCCCAAGTGCTCGCGGGCGGCCAGGGTCGCGACACCATTCACTCCACGATCCGACGTACAGGCGCGGCTCGGGCAGGCCGGCCGCGACCTGCGCCAGCACGTTGTGACAGGCGGACACGCCGGAGCCGCAGTAATGCACGGTGTGCGCGTCCGGCGCGCCGCCGAGGTTGGCCGCCAGGCGCTTCCCAAGTTCAGCCGCCGGCGCGAAGCGGCCGTCGGCGCCGAGATTCATCTGCCAGCAGTGATTGCGCGCGCCGGGAATGTGGCCGGGATAGGGATCGATGGGCTCCTGCTCGCCGCGATAGCGCGGCGCGGCGCGCGCATCGAGCAGGCTGAGCGTGGGGTCGACTTCGTCCAGGGTCACCAGCCGCTCGCGGCGCGGCGTGCCGCCGAAGCGGCGCGGGACGGCGGTCTCTATACCCTGCGCCACGCGCTGGCCGGCGGCGACCCAGGCCTGCCAGCCGCCGTTCAACACCGCCACCGCCTCGTGTCCCAGGTAGCGCAGCATCCACCACAGGCGCGCCGCGATCATGCCGCCGCCGTCGTCGTAGGCGACCACGAAGCGGTCATTGCCGATGCCGAGCGCACCGAATACCTCGCACAGACGAGCCGGCGGCGGCAGCGGATGACGTCCCTGGTCGGTGCTGGGCGGGCCGCTCAGATCGTGATCGAGATGCGCGTAGACCGCGCCCGGGATGTGGGCTTCGAGCCAGGCGTCGCGACCGGCGGCCGGGGCCATCAGATCGAAGCGGCAGTCGACGATGACGAGTTCGGCGCGCGGCAGCGCGCGGGCCAGGGTCTCGACGTCGATCAGAGGCGTGGGCAGACTGGTCATGGCTTCGGTCCGTGGTCCACTGTGCGCGTGGCTCGCGCGGCGAGCATTCCGCCAGGCCGCCAGGTCGGGCTAACCTGCGCGCTGCAAGCCCGCCCTTTGCCAGCACCACGCCACGCGCAAGAATGGCCGCCAGCCTAAGTCCAAAGCCCAGGAGCGTCCAGCGCGCGGCGAGCGCCCGTGCTCTCCGTTGCGTGACGCTCGCCACGCTGTGCGCGACGCTCGCCGGCTGCGGCACGCTCGACTACTACCTGCAGGCGGTGCGCGGCCAGTGGCAGATCTGGCGCCGCGAGCAGCCCATTGCGACCACGCTCGCACGTCCGGACCTGTCGCCCGCGCTGCGCGCCAAGCTCGAACTGGTGGAGCGCGCGCGAGGCTTCGCCCACACCGCCCTCGCCCTGCCGGACCACGGCAGCTACCGCAGCTTTGCCCGCCTCGACCGCGACTACGTGGTGTGGAACGTGTTCGCCGCCCCGCCCCTGTCGCTCAAACCAATCAAGTCCTGCTTTCCACTGCTCGGCTGCGTCGACTACCGCGGCTACTTCAGCGAGGCGCGGGCGAGACTCGCGGCCACCACCCTCGCCGCCCAGGGCTACGACACCTTCGTCGGCGGCGTGGCGGCCTACTCCACCCTGGGCTGGTTCGAGGATCCGGTGCTGGACACCGTGCTGCGCTGGGACGATCTGCGCATCGTCGAAACGATCTTTCACGAACTCGCCCACCAGGTGCTCTACATCGCGGACGACACGGCCTTCAACGAGGGCTTCGCCATGACCGTCGCGCGCCTCGGCGTGAAGCGCTGGCTGGCCGACGACGCGCCGGCCCGCGCGCGCCACACCGAGTCGCAGGCGCGCGAGCAGGCCTTCCTGGCGCTCCTGATGCGCTACCGCGCGCGGCTCGCGACGCTCTATGCGAGCAGCGCGTCCGGCCCGGACAAGCGCGCTGCAAAGCAGGCGCTGTTCGCCGAACTGGCGGCGGACTACGCGCGGTTGCGCGACGATTGGGGCGGCTATGACGGCTACGACGCCTGGATGGGCGCCGACCTCAACAACGCCAAGCTCGCCTCGGTGGCGACCTATCACGACGAGGTCGAACACTTCCTCGCGCTCTACGCGCGTTGCGGGGATGACCTGCCGCGCTTCTATCGCGCGGTGGAACGACTGGGCCGGATGCCGCTCGCCGACCGTCGCGCCTGCCTGCGCGACGCGTCCGGGCCAAATTGCACGGCCCTTCTCGAACCGCTGTGACGGCCATCACGCGCGCTCGCAACCGGGCATGGCTGGCGGCGCGGTCCTGTCCCTATAATCCACGGGCTTCGGGTGGATTCGCCGGACGGTGTTAAAGCCGCGCCGCCGCCCGCCGCTAGAGATACGGGAAGGACCAACCCCTCGCAGGCCAGGACCTCATGCTCGATCGGCTGTTCAACAAGGCGCTCGCGCTCAGCATCAATGGCGAGGAGATCTCGTTCCACACGCTGGCCGAGTTCGAATTCGCGCTCGGCGGCCGCACCAATGTGCCGGCCTCCAAGCTCGCCGACCTCATCATGCTGAGCCCCGACGAACTGAAGCGCGAGGCGAAGAGCATCAAGACGGTGGAGAAGCGCTTCGTCGACATCCTCTCGCGCTCCATCGAGCAGCCGGGTGAGATCGGCCGCCTGGTGCGGGAAGTCGACATCCAGGTGTTCTCCAACGACTACGACTGGCGCAGCATCTTCAAGGCGCTGAACAGCGAAGACGAGGCCTACGACGAGCTGCGTCGCGTGGCGGTCGTCAAGTACATGCAGTACCTGCGCTCGCGCCAGGACGTGATCAAGCAGACGTACAAGATCAAGGCCAAGGAGCTCGGCCGCGCGGGCGAGGTGGCGCGACCGGCGCCGGGTCCGGTCGAAGAGACCCGCGACCAGTTCAAGGAAACGAGCATCTTCGATTCCATGTCGCTGGAGGCGCCGCCCGATCTCACCGCCGGCGCGCAGCTCACCCGCCTGCCGAAGGGCGAGGCCGTGACCATCCGTCCCCGCAGCAACGCCGACTTCGACCTGCGCCTGTCCAAGCACCACTTCGTGTTCCGCAACCACGCGGTGCGCGAGCTGGTGGACGAATTCGGCAACGCCCACGTGATCGGTCCCGGCAAGAACATCATCGGCCGCGACTCGGTGTGCAACGTGGTGGTCGACGCGGCGCTGCGCGACGTGTCGCGCATGCATCTCATCATCGAACCCATGGACGGCGGCGCGCTGCGCTTCACCGA
>JBFWYG010000076.1:3388-5905 GCA_050186725.1 Gammaproteobacteria bacterium
GACTCCCCGATTGCGTTGGCATGACGGGGCAGCAGGCGTACTCGGCGAGCGAGCGCCCGCGGTCCCTCAATGCTCCGGCAGCACCAGTCCCTCGAACAGACGGTCGAATTCCTCGCGGTCGGTGGTGGCGACCGCACGTTCCACCACGTCACGAGTCAGGTGCGGGGCGAAGCGTTCGATGAACTCGTACATGTAGCCGCGCAGGAAGGTGCCACGGCGAAAGCCGATCTTGGTCACGCTGTAGTCGAACAGATGGGAGGCCGGCAGCGCGGTGAGGCCGCGGTCCTCCGCGGCGTCGTAGGCCAGGGTCGCGACGATGCCGACCCCGAGGCCGAGCTTCACGTAGGTCTTGATCACGTCGGCGTCCACCGCGGAGAAGGCCACCTTGGCCTCGAGGCCCGCGGCGGTGAACGCGTCGTCCAGCTGCGAGCGGCCGGTGAAGCCGAACACGTAGGTGACGATGGGATAGCGCGCGATGGCTTCGAGCGTCAGCGGCTTGACTTCGGTGAGCGGGTGGCCGTCGGGCACGATGATGCTGCGGTTCCAGCGGTAGCAGGGCAGCATCACCAGGTTGTCGAACAGTTCCAGCGCCTCGGTGGCGATGGCGAAGTCGACGTTGCGGTTCACCGCGAGCTCGGAGATCTGCAGCGGCGTGCCCTGGTACATGTGCAATGCCACTTCGGGGTACTTGGCGATGAAACCCTTGATGGTCGGCGGCAGCACGTAGCGCGCCTGGGTGTGGGTGGTGGCGATGGACAGGCTGCCCTGGGTCGCGGCGCTGTTCTCCTGGGCGATGCGCCGAATGTTCTCGACCTCGCCCAGGATGCGACCGGCCACGTCGATGATCGCCGCGCCGGCCTTGGTGACCTCGGTCAGGTGCTTGCCGCTGCGCTGGAAGATCAGCACGCCGAGCTCGTCCTCGAGCTGGCGGATCTGCTTGCTGACGCCGGGCTGGGAGGTATAGAGGCTCTCGGCCGTGGCGGACACGTTGAGCCCGTGGCGTGCCACTTCCCAGATATAGCGCAGCTGCTGCAGTTTCACCGCCGGTCGGCCTTAGTGTTCGCGAGGATGCGCGAAGTATATATGCCGGAACGGCGGGACGGCCCTAGCTCGTTATGCGTTTCAGGACCTGGTCGTGCGCCTGCCAGTGGTCGTCGTGACACCAGGTCTCGATGAGCCTGGCCACTTCCAGTTCGCGACGCGCCGCGGGCGTTGCCCCGTCGGCCATGGCGCGGGTGAGCGCCTTGAAGGCGCGGGCGACCTGCGGCTTGCGCGCCTGGAAGGGCTGCAGCCAGACGTCGCTCCAGGCGCCGAACTCGTCGCCGGCGCCGCAGCGCGCCTGCACGAGACCCAGGCTCTCGGCCTCGCCCGCACCGACGAAGTCCGCGCGACACAAGAGGCGCAACGCCTGCGCCCCACCCACGAGACGCACGAGGTCACTGCCACCGCCCCAGGCGGGGGCGATGCACATCGTGCCCTGGACGAAGGCGATGCGTGCGTGGGCCGCGGCGATGCGCACGTCGCAGGCCACCGCGAGTTCCGCGCCGCCGCCGAGCGCGTCGCCGTTCAGGCAGGCCACCACCGGCACCGGGCAGTGACGGATGGCGTCCAGGCAGGCGCTCGAATGGGTCGCGATGCGGGCCGCATCGTCGCGGCTGCGCATGCGGTCGAACTCGGCGAGGTCGCCGCCGGCGGCGAAGCAGCGGTCGCCGGCGCCGCGAATGCGCGCCACGCAGAGATCCTCGCGCGAAGCCGCGTCGCGAAAGCACTGACCGAGCTCGGCCAGCACGTCCTGGCTGAGCGCGTTGCGCTTCTCGGGCCGGTTGATCAGCACGTCGAGCAGACCGTCTGCCACGCGCACTTCGAGATACTGGTAAGCCATCGGAGTCTCCACGCCTCGCGCAATGAGGGGTCAAAGCTAGCGCATGTGGGTGGAGGACGGAAACCGCGCGGTTGGAAGGGACAGACCCCGCATGGGGTCTGTCCCGCCGTCGCGGCGCCCTGTAGGGCGGGTTTCAACCCGCCATGCACGGCCTCATGTCGTGGCGCCGTGCATGGCCGATTGAAATCGGCCCTACAGCAGTGCGGGCAGATTATCGTTTGATGAGTCGGGTCGGCGTGGGAGAGCCGCGATGCGGTGTTCCGCATCGCGGCGGCGTAGTGAGTCGGGCGTTGGAGCTCAGGCGTGCAGCCCCTTGGAATGGATCATGGCCTGCAGTTGATCGCGCAGGAGCAGCTTCTCTTTCTTCAGCGTTTCGAGCTCGAAATCGTCCATCGCGGCCTTGCCCGCGTTCACCTGGTCGACCTTTGCATTCAGAAGGCTATGCTTGTTATAAAGACGTCGAAAGCCGTCGTCCGCATCGAGCAGTCGTGCGACGGTAGCCTGGTCATGTTCGAACATGGAAGAACCTCCGGACCGGTTTGGCTAGAAACATCTCTCAACTCAAAAGCTAGACCAGCAATCGAGTCGGAACAAGGTCGCGCGGGAATCGATGTTGCAGCGCGACGCCAAGCTCT
>JBFWYG010000076.1:6005-20299 GCA_050186725.1 Gammaproteobacteria bacterium
GGCATCGCGGCCGGCGCCGATTACGTCTTCAGTCTCACCGGCCGTACGCTGGAACTCGTCGCGGACAGCGCCTGCACACCGGTGCTGATCGCGCGCGCGCCGGGTGACCTGGACGATCTCTGCCGCACCATCGAGACCTATGCCGCGACCGGCCGGCCGTTCTACGCGGACCCGGTGCTGGACCCGATACACCACGGCTTCACCCGCTCGGTGACGCGCTACGCGACGCTGCGCGAGCGCTTCCCGGACTGCCCGATGCTGATGGGCATCGGCAATCTCTCTGAGCTGACCCACGCCGACACGCTCGGGCTGAACACGTTGCTCATGGGCATCGTCTCCGAGCTCGGCATCACCGCCGTGCTCACCACCGAGGTCAGCCGTCACTGCGTGAGCGTGGTGCGCGAGGTCGATCGCGCGCGACGCGTGATGTTCGCCGCGCGCGAAGACAACATGCCGCCCCGGCACATCGACGAATCGCTGCTGGCGCTCCACGAGCGCAAGCCCTTTCCCTACAGCGCGGCCGAAATCGCCGAGTTCGCGGCGCAGGTCAGCGACGACAATTTCCGCATCCAGGTGAGCGCCGAGGGCTTTCACATCTACAACCGTCACGGTCTTCACACCGCGACCGATCCCTACGACGTGTTCGACCGGCTGAACGTCGAGGCCGACGGCGCGCATGCCTTCTACCTCGGTCTCGAACTCGCGCGCGCGCAGCTGGCCTGGCAGCTCGGCAAGCGCTACGACCAGGACGAGGAGCTGGGCTGGGGCTGCGTGCGGCCAAAGGCCATCGACGACAAGCAGCACTTCGCCGCCGAGCGCAGCACGCTGAAAGCGCGGCGCAACAAGCGCAAACCTTGAGTCAGGCGGCCTCGCGCGCCGTCGCGGTCTCGGCCAGCCCGACCGCCAGCACCAGCCACGCCAGCGACGACCAGTAAGAGCCGTAGAACGCGAGATGCGCGTTCAAGGGCAGCCAGGCGACGGCCGCGCCCACCAGCCAGCGCGGCACGGGCGTATCGCGCGGCGCGCGCAGCAGGCGCGCGAGCAGCGAGCCGTAGAACGCGAGGAAGGCCAGCAGTCCCACCACGCCGGTCTCGATGGCGATTTCGAGCAGCACCTGGTGCGGATGGGTCTGGCCCTGGCCGGTGCGCTTCAGCCAGAAGTCGTCCTTCGGCGCGTAGTCGGCGTAGGCGTGGCGAAAGCCGCGCGGGCCGATGCCGGTCAGCCAGTGGTCAGTGAACATGCGCAGCCCCGTGCGCCACAGGGTCAGGCGGTAGGCGCTCGCCTTGTCGAAGCGCGCGAGATCGGTGGAGAACACGCCGCTGGTCTCGGCGAGGCGCGCGCGCAGGCTCGCGTTGCCCAGGGTCGCGCCGGCCGCGAGGGCGAGCAGCAGCGTCACCACCAGCACGCGCGCGAGCGCGAGGCGCCGCACGCCACGGCGTCGCACCCAGGCCAGCGCGAAGAACAGCAGGCCGAAGACCAGCATGATCCACGCGCTGCGCTTCAAGGACATCAAGAGCACCACGACCATCGGCACCAGCAGCGCCACGAGCGCGACATGGCGCCGGCACCAGCCGAGCACGGTCGCGAAGTACAGCGGCGCGAACACCGCGAGGAAGAGTCCGAGGCGCTGCTTGGGATGGAACACGCCCTTCAGCACGCCGCGCTGGTAGGGATAGCCGAACAGGTCCTGGTGCCAGAAGAGCTGGACGAAGGCGTCGAGGGCGATGAAGGCGGCCAGGATCACCGCGCCGAGCGACACCACCCGCCGCACCTCCGGCCGCAGGCAGGCGCGCGCCACGAACCAGGCCGCGGGCAGCAGGTGCAGGTAAGGCAGCACGACACCGGCCGTATGTTCGCGCGACACCGCCGTCGGCCAGGCGATCAGCATGGGCAGCCAGAGCAGCGCGAACAGTGTGCCGAGCGTACGCGCCAGCGGATTACGCCACTCGCGTTCGCGCACGAACTCGACTATGCCGGCCAGCGCCATCACGCCCATGGCGTAGTGCACCAGGCTCGCGGTGGTGAAGAGCGCGAGGGTCAGCAGGATGAGGCCGGCGCGGACCTGGTCCGCGCCCGTGAGCCTCGGCGGCGCCGCGGCGGCGAGCGGCGCGTCGCTCATCGCGGGTGAATGCTCAGGCGACCGCCGCGACCAGCAGGCGATGGGTCGATTCCGGCTGCTCACTCATCATGATGTGCCCGGAGCCGGGAATGGTCGCGACCTGCGCATTGGCTATGGCCGCGGCGAACTGCTTTGCCGCCGGCACCGGCGTCATGCGGTCATCGGTGCCGCAGATGAGCGTGGTGCGCGCGCGCACCTCGGCAGCGGCGGCCATGCCGTGGGCGTAGTCGTTGCAGGCCTTCAGATCGGCGTGCAGCAGCCCGGGCTGGGCCTTCTCCAAGAGGCGCGTCGCGAAGTTCACGATGTGGATGCCGGCCACCGGGTTGGCGCCGTACTGCGCCGCCGGGCCGTGGCCCCAGATCATCATCATGTCGCGCGCCTCGGGCGCATCGGCCTTGGCCGCGTTCAGCAGCAGATCGCTGACCGGCATCGGAAAGGCCGCGCCGAGCAGCGCGAGGCGCGAGACCCGCGCCGGCGCGCGACCGGCCGCTTCGAGCGCGACCAGCGCGCCCATGCTGTGGCCGGCGAGCGCGGCATCCTGGATGCCGAGCGCGTCCAGCGCACGCAGCAGCCACGCGGCCATGTCTTCGATGCTGGTCAGAGGCTTGCCACCCGAGCGGCCGTGCCCGGGCAGGTCGAGCGCGACGACGCTGCGCCCGATGTGCATGAAATAGCGCGTGTGGTAGACCCACACCGAGTGGTCCATGGCCGCGCCGTGCACCAGCACCACGGTCGGCGCGGGGCTGCCGGGCACCAGGCGCCCGGCGGCGAAGACCGGCTGTCCGTCGACTTCGAAATTCATCCTGCGCTCCTCGACCCAGCCTTACTTCTGTGAACGGTAGAGGGCCTTCGAGAGGTCCTCGATGAGATCGGCCGGGTCTTCCAGGCCGATGGACAGGCGCACCAGGCCCTCGGACACGCCGGCCGCGCGCAGCGCCTCGGCGTCCATGCGGCTGTGGGTGGTGGAAGCCGGGTGGATGACCAGCGACTTCGCGTCGCCGACGTTGGCGAGATGCGAGAACACGCTCAGCGTCTCGATGAGCTTGCGCCCGGCGGCACGGCCGCCCTTGATCTCGAAGCTGAACACCGCGCCCGCGCCGCGCGGCAGCAGGCGCTCTGCGAGCGCGTGGTCGGGATGGCTGGCGAGCGCCGGATGGGTGACGTTGCTGACCATCTCCTGCTTGGCCAGGAACTCCGCCACCGTCACCGCGTTCTCGACGTGGCGCTGCATGCGCAGCGGCAAAGTCTCCAACCCCTGCAGCAGCTGGAAGGCCGCCATCGGCGCGAGGCTCGCGCCGAAGTCGCGCAGGCCCTCGCGGCGCGCGCGCATGATGAAGGCCTTGGGGCCGAATTCCTCGGCGAAATTTAGATCGTGAAAACCCTCGTAGGGCTGGCACAACGTGGCGAAGCGGGTCTTGGACTGGTCCCAGTCGAAGCGTCCGCCGTCGATCACCGCGCCGCCGAGCGCCACGCCGTGGCCGCCGATGAACTTGGTCAGCGAATGCACCACGATGTCCGCGCCGAGTTCGAGTGGCTGCATCAGGTAAGGCGTGGTCAGCGTCGCGTCGATGATGAGCGGCACACCCGCGCCACGGGCCGCGGCCGCCACGGCCGGCACGTCCAGCACCTCGCAGCGCGGATTGGCGACGGTCTCGGCGAACATCGCCACCGTGTTGGGCTTCACCGCCGCGGCGAAGGCGGCGGGGTCGCGCGGATCGACGAAGGTGGTCTCGATGCCGAAACGCGGCAGAGTGTAGCGCAACAGGTTGTGGGTACCGCCGTAGAGCGCGTGGGAGGCGACGATGTGCGCGCCCGCGCCGCCGAGCGTGGTCAGGGCCAGGTGGATGGCGGCCATGCCGCTCGCGGTGCACACCGCGCCGACGCCCTTCTCGAGCGCCGCGAGGCGCTCTTCCAGCACCGCGACCGTCGGATTCGAGATGCGCGAGTACACGTGTCCCGAACGCGCGATGTCGAAGCGCGAGGCCGCGACGTCACTGTCCTCGAACACGAAGGACACGGACTGGTAGATGGGCACGGCGCGCGCGCCGGTGGTGCTGTCGGGCCGCTGCCCGGCGTGCAGCGTGAGGGTGTCGAATCCTGGGTACCGAGGCCCGGCCATGCTTGCTCCCGCGCTTAACCGCGTGCCGTGAGGGGCAGGCATGGTAACGCGCTGCCCTGCAAAAAAAAGCCCCGCGCGAGCGGGGCTTGAAAAGGTCGTGCACGTGTACGACCTGACTGGCACGACCGGCGCGGCGTGGGTGTACGCCCGCTTGGAATCTTCGCGACGGCACAGCCGCGAAGACGGGCGCATGACGCCGCGTCGGTACGAGAAACGGGAAACGGAACCCGTCGGAGAATTACCACAGCAAGAGCCTTGCCAAGAAATTCCGCCTATTGGAATCATCGACTTGCAGCCGCGAGCGCGCGACCTCTGTGGGCTCGTGTAAAGAACTTTGACAGACGGCACCGGTCGGCGCCGCGGCTGCACGCGCTAATCCGCTGTATTCGCAAAGCATTCGCGCGGGGCGGCGAGTGTCAATGGAATTGACACCGATCAGGTTTCACGCGCCGGCTGGAAGAGTTTCGCGCGCACCATCTGCCGGTAAGCCGAGGGCGGCACCGACAGTTCACGCTCGAACAACCGCGCGAAATGCCCGGCGTCCTGGTAGCCGACCCGGTAAGCGATCTCGCCGATGGTGAGATTGGTCTTTTCCAGCAGTTCCTTGGCGAGCCGCACGCGGCGCTGCTGCCAGTAGGCGCGCGGACTGGCGCCGGTGGCCGCGCGAAAGCGCCGGTCCAGGGTGCGCACGCTGATGGCGAGCCGCTGGGCCAGGTCGGCCACCGTGATCTGCGCGGCGAGGTTGGCTTCGATCCACAGCTGGGCCTCGGCCACCACCTCGTCGGCGAGCGGTGCCGCGCCGCCGTCCAGGTAGCGATATTCCTCGTAGGTGCGGCGAATCTCGTGGGAGAAGTTGCGCTCCACGTGCTGCGCGGTGGCGCGGTCGAAGGCGCGCTCGATGAGATGCACCGACACGTCGGCCAGCGAGTTGATGCTGGCCGCGCAATACAGCGAGCCGGACTGCGTGATGAAGAACTGGCGCTTCAGTTCCACCCGCGGATGGGCGCGCTCGAAGCGTTCGAAGTTGTACCAGTGGGTGGTGGCGGGCCGACCATCGAGCAGGCCGCTGTCGGCCAGCAGGCTGACACCGGTGCCCACCGCCGCGATCTGCGCGCCGGCTGCATGCTGTTCGCGCAGCCATGGCGACAAGGGCGCCAGGCGCGCGCGCAGCAGGGCCGGGTTGCGCCACAGCGCGGGCAGGTAGACCACGTCGCAGCGCCCGGCCTCGGCGAGCGCGCAGTCGGCGCTGATGGGCAGACGTCCGCAGTCGACGGCCTCGGGCAGCGCCGCGATCAGCAGGAGTTGCAGGTCCGCGTCGCCACGCCGCTCGGCGCGGCGGCGATCGCGCGCCGCGAGCCACATTTCATAGGGCAGGGCCGTGCCCGTCGTGAGCATGCCGGGGGTCAGCACGAAGCCGATGGTGAGGCTCGCCGGACGCGGCGTGGCGGTCATGGCACAGGCGGCTGGGTTTGGCGCATATGGCCAATTATATGGCGCATATTCCCACGGGAAATCTTCCCGGGGTGCCTAGAATACGTCCCAATTAAGTATGGAGCGGCACCATGACGCGATTGCCCGTGATCGTTGGCTTCGGCGGGGTTGGCCCGGCCGGGCGCTCGTCCTTCCACCACGCCTACCATCGCATCGTGTGGGAGAGCATCGACGCCGAGCGTCGCGCCCGCACCGTGGCGGCGCTCGCCGCGATGATGAACCTCGGCGTGATGAAGGACGGTGAATTGCGCCGGCCGGACGGCAGCCCCTTCGATGCCGAGGGTCGCGCGGCGCTCGAGCGGACGGTGCTGGACGGCACCCTCATCCGCCGCCTCGAGGCGACGCGCTTCGACCCCGACCAGGTCACCGGCAACGCGGGGCTCAACATCGTAGCCGACGGCGACCTCGGCAATCGCCTGACCGTGCCGGCCCGCGACCTGCCCGATCCCCTGCCGCCCGGCTGGGAAGTGATCGAGACCCAGGACAAGCACGTGACCTTGCGTATTCCGCCCGGCGCCCAGCTCATGGTGGAGACGCGCCGCAAGCTCGCCGTGCAGTCCGGCGGCCAGCTGCCCACCGGCTTCGACCCGGCCACCCTCTATCCCTCGCGCTTCCATCCCCGCGGCCTGCAGCTCGCGATCATCGCCGCCTCCGACGCGGTGCGGGCCATGGGTATCACCTGGCAGACCGTGGTCGACAGCGTGCATCCGGACGAGGTAGCGGTGTACGCGGCGAGCGCCATGGCGCAGCTCGACCCCAATGGCACCGGCGGCATGCTGCAGGCGCGCCTGCGTGGCAACCGCGTCAGCTCGAAGCAGCTGCCGCTCGGTCTCAACACCATGCCGGCGGACTTCGTGAACGCCTACGTGCTCGGCTCGGTCGGCGCGACCGGCGCCAACGCCGGCGCCTGCGCCACCTTCCTCTACAACTTGAGGCTCGCGGTGGAGGACATCCAGTCCGGCCGTCGCCGCGTGGCGGTGGTGGGCAATGCCGAGGCGCCGCTGATCCCCGAGATCATCGAGGGCTACGCGGCGATGAGCGCGCTCGCGACCGACAGCGACCTGTGCCGCCTGGACGGCGTCGCCACGCCCGACTATCGTCGCGCGAGCCGGCCGTTCGGCGACAACTGCGGCTTCACGCTCGGCGAGTCCGGCCAGTACTTCGTGCTGATGGATGACACGCTGGCGCTCGAGCTCGGCGCGCAGGTGCACGGCGCGGTGAGCGACGTGTTCGTCAACGCCGACGGCTTCAAGAAATCCATCTCCGCGCCCGGTCCCGGCAACTACATCACGCTCGCCAAGGCGGTGGCCGCGGCGCGCGCGATGTTCGGCGACGAGGTCATCCGCGGCCGCAGCTTCGTGCAGGCACACGGCTCCAGCACGCCGCAGAACCGCACCACCGAGAGCCGCATCATCAACATGGTGGCCGGCGCCTTCGGCATCGAGCACTGGCCGGTGACAGCGATCAAGGCCTTCGTCGGCCATTCGCTCGCGCCGGCCAGCGCGGACCAGATGATGGTGACGCTCGGCGTGCTGCGCCACGGCGTGCTGCCCGGCATCAAGACCGTGGAGAAGCTCGCCGCCGATCTCGATGCCAGCCATCTCGACATCGTGCTCGAGGACGTCGAGCTCGGCGAACGCGCCGAAGTCGCGTTCTTGAATTCAAAGGGCTTCGGCGGCAACAACGCCACCGGCACGGTCATCGCGCCGCGTCGCGTGGAAGCCATGCTCTCGCAGCGTCACGGCGCGCGCGCCATCGCCGCGTGGCGCGAGCGCCAGGTGGCGGTGCTGGAACAGGCGGCCGCCTACGACGCCGAGTGCCTGGCCGGACCCATGCAACCCATCTACCGCTTCGGCGACGCGCTGATCGAGGAGAACGACATCAGCATCGATGCCGGCGCGGTACACCTGCCGGGCTTTCAGCACGCGGTCAATCTCACCTTGCCCAACCGCTACGAGGACATGGTCTGAATGAACGCGCCTGCGCGCGGTGACGCGGACCACTGTTTCGTCTGCGGGCCGCACAATCCCATCGGGCTCAAGCTCGCGTTCCGCGTCGAAGGTGACCGCTGCCACGGCGAGTTCACCTCGCGCGCCGAGCACGTGGGCTTCGATGGCGTGACCCACGGCGGCATCGTGTTCGCGGTGCTGGACGACGCCATGGCCAACTGGTTCTTCCTGCAGGGCGGCCGCGGCTTCACCGCCAAGGCCGAGATCCGCTATCGCGCGCCGATGCCGGTCGGCGCGACCGCCGCCATCGCCTGCGAAGTGGTGAAGCGCAAGGGTCGCCTGCTGCAGTTGGAAGCGCGCGCCAGCGACGCGCGCGACGGCACGGTCTATGCCGAGTCGAGCGCGAGCTTCATGCTCGACGAAGGCAGCGCGCTCTGATGGCCGAGACCAAGCACTGCGCGCGCTGCGGCACCGCCTTCGGTTGCGGCCGTCAGGATCCGCACTGCTGGTGCAGTGAGCTGCCGCCGCTGCCGGCGAGCGCGCTGGACGGCGCCAGCGACTGTTACTGCCCTGCCTGCCTCGCGGCGCTCGCGGAGCGCCAAGCGCGGCACGACACCGCTACGCCCGAGACCCCGCGCGACGCTTGACCGCCGTCAGCGGCGCGCGCGGTCCCTCATGTAGACTTCGGTCATGCGAGCAGGCGCGACGTCGAGCCCCACGCTCACTGCACACTTGCTCGCGATAGTCGCCGACGCGCGTTCAGCGCCGCAGGAGTGTCGAGAGTGACCTTGCCCGCCCCCACCCGTCGCGTCGCGCTGCTGGCGACCGTGCTGGCGCTGGGTCTCGCCGCCTGCGTGACGCCCCAGCGCAAGCCGGACAGCACGGTCGTGGTGACCGTCCCGAACGGGCCGACCGCACCGCGCGCGCCGACCGCCGGCGGTGCCGGCCAGGGCCAGGGCGGCGAGGGCCAGGGCTATGGCCGCGCGGTGCCCGATGCCGCGGTGGTCACCGCGGAAGAAGTCTCCGCCGATGGCCAGGTACGGCGCATCGGCGACGGCGGTGAGACTGCCGATGAGGAAGCCGCGGCGGGCGCCGCCGGACGGCCGGGCGGCGGCGGTGGCCGCACACCTCCGACACGCTACGCGCTGCCCGCGGAGACCTCTACGGCCGGCGGCACCGCCGTCGCGCACGAGCCCACACCCGACACCCACGATCCCGCCTGGACAGGCAGCAACGTCGGCGAGCGTGATGCGCATGTCGACGACAACGTGACGGCGCCCCGCATTACCGATCTCGAGCGCGCCAAGCGCGACGCGGCGGCGCGCCTCGGTGTTCAGTCCGGGCTGGAAGACGGCCGTGGCGGACGTACCGGCGACTCCCTTGGGGCGCGCGGCACCGGCGGCGCGGCGGACACGGCCACCGGCCTCGGCAACACGCCCGACTTGAGCGGCGCGCGCAGCGGCGAGCACCGCGCGCAGCCGCTGGCCGCGCGCACCCTCGGCGAGGCGGAGGCCGCACAGGACGACGCTCTCGCGCTGCAGCTGCGCGCGGCGGCGTTGCGCGAACAAGATCCGGCGCTGCGGGACAAGCTGTGGGCCGAGTACCGGCGCTACAAGTCAGGGCTGGAAGCGGCGCCGTGACGGCCGGCGGGACGACAGGCGCGACGGCCGCGCGCGCCATCGTCGCGCGCCCCTTCGCGCCACCATCGAACGGGACGAGCGGCGCGTCGGCGCAGGGCCTGAACACGACCGAGCGCCTGTGGCTCGCGGCGCTCGTGGCCATGCTGTCAGCAAGCGTGCTGGTGGTCGGCTGGCTGCCGAACAAACCAGCGACGCTGGGAGAGCTGGTCACACCATCGCCGCCGAGCGCGCATCACGCGCCAACCGCGCTCGCTCCGCCATCCACCGAAGCAGAACCCGCCGAAGCACGCATCGTCGCGCAGCAGGGGCTGCGCACCGCGCTCGCGCGACTCGCGGCGCTCGACGCGCGCGGCGCGCGCGACTGGGCGGTGGGCGACCACGCGCGTTTCGCACAACTCATCGCCGACGGCGAGCGCGCCTACCGTGAACAGCGCTTCCGCGCCGCGCAGGCGAAATACGCCGAGGCGCTGAGTGCAGGCGACGCGATGGAAGCGCGCGTGCCGGCACTCATCATCACCTGGCAAGGCGAAGGCGACGCGGCGCTCGCGGCCGGGCAGTCGGCGCGCGCCGCGGCCGCCTATGCGCGCGTGCTGCGCCTCGAACCCGGCCATGCCGCGGCCCGTGCCGGCGCCGCGCGCGCGTCGACCCTCGATCGCGTGCGCGCGCTCGAGACCCAGGGCGAGGGCTACGTGCAGATGGGCGACCGCGAGCAGGCACGTGCGGCCTTCACGCAGGCCCTGGCGCTGGATCCACTGGCGCCCGTCGCCACCGCCGGCCTCGCGCGGCTCGACGCGGCGCGCCGTGACGGCGCGTTGCGCGACGCGCTCGCCACGGGCTACGCGGCGCTCGGGCGCAACGATGCCGGGGCGGCGCGCGCGGCCTTCGAGCGCGCCGCCGGGATCGATCCCGCCGCGCCGGAAGTGAACCTGGCGCGCGCCGAGGCGACGCGCCGCGCGGCCGCGAACGACATTCGCCTGGCGCTCGGCGCGGCACGCGCGGCAGAGCACGACGAACGCTGGTCGGAGGCCGAACGCCACTACCAGTCCGCGCTCGCGCTGGACGCCGAACTCGACGCGGCGCGTGACGGCAAGCAACGCGCGGCGATGCGCACGCGACTCGACAGCGCGTTGCTCGCCGCGAGCGAGCGCCCCGCCGCGCTGATCGACGAGGCAGCGCGTCACGAGGCGCAACAGGCCTTGCGCACGGCGCGCGCGATCGCACCCATCGGGACGCGCCTCGCCGCGCAGATCGCGGCCGTGGATCGCGCGCTGGTCGGCGCGCGCGCGCCGGTGACGGTCGTGCTCCGCAGCGACGGCCAGGCCGAGGTGAGCATCACCGGCCAAGGCGCGCTCGGGCGCTTCACGACGCGCGAACTGCGCCTCGCGCCAGGCGCCTATCGCCTGGTCACACGCTGCGGCGACGGCCGCGAACAGGCGCGCGAAATGACGATCGCGCCCGGCGCGGAGCGCAGCCTGGTGGTGACGGGATGCGGCAAGCCCTGACGCGCCCACGCGCCGAACAGCCCGCGCCGCGGCTGATCCGGCCCGCGCGCTACGCGCCGCCGGCGCCCGCGCCGCGCGTGTCGCTCGCCTGGCGCTGGCGCCCCCTGTTGCTGTGCGCCGCGCTGATGCTCTGGGCCTTCGCGGCGTGGTTCATGTTCACCGCGCGCGCGGTGACGCTCACCACCTCGCCGGCCGAGGCGGGCTTACGCGTGGACCGCGGCTTCGCGCCGCACGTCGGCCGCCACTGGCTGCTGCGGCCGGGCGCCCATCGCGTCGAGGCACGCGCGCCGGGCCACGCGCCGCTGGTCGCCACGCTGATCATCAACGACGACGCGCAGCAGTCCCACACGCTGACGCTCACACGCCTCCCCGGCCATCTGCGCCTGCGGCTCGCGCCGGACAACGTGCTCGGTGAAGCGAGCATCGACGGTCGTGCCGTCGGCACCGCGCCGGGCGTGTTGCGCGACGTTGCCGCCGGCGCGAGAACGGTGGAGATCCGCGTGCCGCGCTACCGTCCCTGGAGCGCGAACGTCGAGGTCGAAGGCAAGGGCATCGAGCAGCCCCTCGACGTGGTGCTGCAGCCGGCCTGGGCGGACTACACGCTCGCGAGCCAGCCTGGCGATGCGAGCTTGAGCATCGACGGCGTCGCGGTGGGACGCACGCCGCTGCGCGGTGAACTCATCGAAGGTCGCCGCGTGCTGCGACTCGAGAAGCCCGGCTACCAGTCGTGGCAGCAGGCGCTGGACGTGAAGGCCGGCGTGAGCGTGCAGCTCGGCACGGTAGTGCTGCGCGAAGCCGAGGGCGAGCTCACGCTCGCCACCACGCCACCCGGCGCCACCGTGACGGTGGACGACGCCTACGTCGGCCGCACGCCGCTCACCCTCTCGCTCGCACCGGGCAAGGCACATAGCCTCGCCGTGCTCGCCGAAGGCTATGTGCCGCTGAAGCGCGAGCTGCGCATCGCGTCCGCCGCGCGCGAGTCGCTGAACCTCGCCCTCGAACCGGAGCTCGCCGAGCTCGAGTTCGACACCACGCCGCAAGACGCCGAGCTCTTGATCGACGGCGTGGCGCGCGGCGCAGCCACCCAGCGGCTGGCGCTGCCGACCCACGCCCACGAGGTCACGATTCGCGCGCGCGGCTACGCCACCTGGCAGACGCGCATCGTGCCGCGCAAGGACGTGCTGAAGCGCTTTCGCGTGCAACTGCGGACCATTGCCGAGGCGGGCGCGGAGCCGCAAGCGACGCCGGTCACCGCCGCCGCGCCACACGCGTCCACGACGAGCGCCGCACCCACCATGGCCTTTCAGCAGATGGCGGAGGGTGAGGCGCTCACGACCTCGCTCGGGCAGGAGCTGCGGCTCTTCACCGGCGGGCGGGCGCGGCTCGGTGCGCCGCGTGGCGATGCGCGACGACGCGCAGACGAAGTGGAACGCACGGCGGAGCTGCAACGCCCCTTCTACCTGGCCGCGCGGGAAGTGAGCAACGGCGAGTTCCGCCGCTTCCTCGCCACCCACCACGTCGCGCCGCTCGGCGGCGTGACGCTCGATGACGACGCGCAGCCGGTGGCGGACGTCGACTGGGCGATGGCCGCGCAGTACTGCAACTGGCTGTCGCGCCGCGACGGCCTGCCGCCCTTCTACCAGATCAGCTACGGCACGGTGCTCGGCGTGAATCCCGCGGCCACCGGCTATCGCCTGCCGACCGAGGCAGAGTGGGAATGGGCTGCCGGCAGCGACCCGAACGGCGCGCGGCGCGTGCATCCCTGGGGCGACGCGCCGACGCCGCCGCCGCGCAGTGGCAACTATGCCGACAGCAGCGCCGCGTCCCTGCTGGGCGCGGTGCTGCGCGACTTCGACGACGGCTTCGCCGCGGCCGCGCCGGTTGGCAGCTTCGCGCCCGACGCGCGCGGCCTTTACGACCTCGGAGGCAATGTGGCGGAATGGGTGCATGACTATTACGACGCCGCGCCCGCCAGCGCGCAGCCCGACGATCCCCTCGGTCCCCCCGCCGGCAGCGCGCACGTGATCAAGGGTGCGAGCTGGGCGCAGGGCGCGCCGCTGGCGTTGCGCGCGGCCTTCCGCGCCGCGGGCACGCGCGGTCGCAACGATGTCGGCTTCCGCCTGGCGCGCTATGCGCGTTGAGCGGCTGCGCGCCGCCTGCGCGGCGGCCTTGATTTCCATTTCCGCGAGCGCCGCCGCGCCGCCCGCGAACCAGGACGACGTGGCGCCGCGGCGCACGGTGAATCCCGACCAGCGCGAGTACCAGCCGGGCAAGCTCGCCGACGACGTGTTTCAAGCGAGCGAGGAACTGTCGCCCGATCACGCGATCGCCTTTCCGGTGGACTTCTGAGTGCCATGACCGTCATCGAGATCGACGACCTCGCGCTGCGCGTGACGCGCGACGGCACACTGGTGTGCGCGAGCCCTAGCATCGCACTGGTGGAAGATGCCCGCGTGCTGACCGGCGCCGCGGCGCAAGCCCGCGCGCAGTGGCAGCCACGCGCGGTCTACAGCCGCTTCTGGCAGCAGTTGAACGACACGCCGCTGCCGCGTCCCAGTCGCGCCTGTCGTCATCACGCGGATCTCGCCTGGCATCACCTGGGCGCGGTGCTGGACGCCGCCGGGCGGCCGTCGCGCGCGGCGCTGGCGGTGCCAGGCCACTACGGTGAAGCGGAGCTCGGCCTGCTGCTCGGCCTGTGCGCGGCGCAGGGTCTCGCGGTCGACGCCCTGGTGGACAGCGCGGTGGCGGCGCTCGCCGGCGTGGCGCCGCGGGGCCGCTACGTGGTGTGCGATCTCACGCGTCACCACGCGCTGCTGACCACGCTGGACGTGACCGACGAGGTCGCGCGAGTGGCGCTGGAGGACGTGCCCGAGATCGGCCTCGCGCGGGTCACCGCCGCCGCAGCCGAGCTCGCCGCCGGCGCGCTGCTCACCCAGGCGCGCTGCGACGCGCTGCACGACGCGGCGAGCGCGCAGCGACTGCACGATGCGCTGCCGGGCTGGCTCGCCGCCGCGCGCGAAGCGCGCGAGGTGACGCTGACCCTGGACGTGGGCGGCCGCGAACACCAGGCGCGCCTCGCGTCCCGCGAGTTCGAGCGCGTGGTGGTCATGGTGCTGCAAGGCCTGCTGGAACGCCTGCCGCAGGACGCGCGCGTGCTGCTCACCGCGCCGCTGGCCGCGCTGCCTGGCGCGCCGGAGCTGCTGGCGCCGGCCGCCGCCCTGCCGGTCACGGCGGTGGCGGCGGGCATGGCGCGGGCGACGTTCGGCGGCGACGGCGATCGCGCGGCGACGCCCTATCTGACGCGCCTGCCAGCCTGTGCGACGCCGACGCTCGCGCACGAGGATGCGCAGCTGCGACCGGCGACATCGCGCGTGCCCACGCACGTGCTGTACGGGTCGGAAGCCCACGCGCTGGACGCCGCGCCGCTCTACCTGCACGCCGATGGTTCGGCGACGCGCGCAGCCCACGGTCCGG
>JBFWYG010000077.1:0-20004 GCA_050186725.1 Gammaproteobacteria bacterium
TGGCGGCGACGCTGGCCTGTGCGCTGGCCGCGCCGGCGCTCGGCCTCCGCTGGACGCTCGGCGTCCAGGTCGGCGGGCTTGCGATGCTGGGCGACCTCGCGGCCAGCTTCGTCAAGCGCCGCCTGAAGCTCGCGGCCGGCGCGCGCGCGCCACGCCTCGACAGCCTGCCCGAAGCGCTGCTGCCGGCCTGGTGCCTGCGCGAGGACTTCGGCCTCGGCGCGGGTGGAGCGCTGCTCGCCGCGCTCGGCTTCGTGCTCACGGTGCGACTCGCCTCACCGCTGCTCCACCGCCTGCGTCTGCGCCCCCGTCCCTGGTGAACGAACATGGCCGCGTTCAGCATCCTCACCTACAACATGCACAAGGGCTTCAGCGGCGACGGACGACGCAGCTTCGTGCTGCCGCGCATGCGCGAGGCGCTGGCGCTCGCCGACGCCGACGTGGTGTTCCTGCAGGAAGCCCAGGGCGAGCATCAGCGCCACGCCGAACGAGTGGCTGACTGGCCGGACGCGTCGCAGTTCGAATTCCTGGCCGACACCCTGTGGCCGCACTACGCCTACGGGCGCAACGCGCTCTACGATCACGGCCATCACGGCAACGCGATCCTGAGCCGCTATCCGCTCCTCGCCTGGGAGAACATCGACGTCTCCCCCTACCCCTTCGCCGCCAGCCGCAGCCTGCTGCACGGCGTGATCGAGCCGCCGGGCGGCGGGCGCCTGCACCTGGTGTGCATCCACTTCGGCTTTCTCGCCGCCGAGCGCCGGCCACAGATCAGGCGCCTGTGTGAACACATCGAGGCGCGAATCCCGCGCGACGAGGCGCTGGTGGTGGCGGGCGACTTCAACGACTGGTGGGGCCGCGCCGAGCGCGGCTTCAATGCCGCGCTCGGCCTGCGCGAAGTGTTTCGCGCGCTGCATGGTCGCCATGCCCGCAGCTTTCCGGTGTGGGCGCCGCTCTTTCCCATGGACCGCATCTACTGCCGCGGCGTCAGGCCGACCGCCGCGCGGCGTCTGGCCGGCCAACCATGGGCGACGCTCTCCGATCACGCGCCACTGCAGGCCTGGTTCGAACTGTGAAGCGCGGCGCCCCGCGCCATCCTCGGCGGTGGACGGCGGCCAACTGCCTGACCCTGTTCCGGCTGGCGCTGGCCGCGCCGACCATGGTGCTGGCGGCGCTGGCCGGGTGGCGCGAGGTCTTCCTGGTGATGCTTGCCGCGGCCTTCGCGAGCGATTTCGTCGATGGCACCGTGGCGCGCTGGAGCGGCGGCCCCACGCCTTTCGGCGCGTGGCTCGATTCCTGGGCGGACGGCGCCGCCTACTGTGCGATCGCGCTCGGTGTCGCCTTGCTGTGGCCGCGGCTGGTGGTGGAGGAATGGCTCGCCTTCGGCGCGCTCGTGACGAGTTTCAGCCTGCCGGCCCTGATCGGCTGGCTGCGCTTCCGCTGCCTGACCGCGTACCACACCTGGGCGACCAAGGCGGCGGTCGCGACCACCGCCGCGGCCCTCCTGACCGCGCTCTTCACCGGGCTCGGCTGGCCGCTGCGCATCGCCGCCGGCCTCGCGCTGCTCGCGGCCCTGGAAGAAATTCTCATCACCCTCGTGCTGCGCCGTCCGCGCTGCAATGTCGGCGGACTGTGGCGCCTGCGGCGCGACGCCGACTGACCTCCCCGAAAGGCCGTGGGCGCGCTGACGACCACGGTCTAGCATGGGACCACACACCCCGGGGAGAGCGCCGATGTTCAAGGTGATGGTGATGATCAAGCGCAAGCGCGGCATGAGCATGGAAGACTTCATCGCGTACTACGAGAACCACCACGCGCCGCTCGGCGCCTCCAAGGTACCGAACCTCAAGCGCTACGTGCGGCACTTCATCCGGCCCTACGGCAACGCGGTGTACGGCGCGGACGCGGAGCCGCCCTACGATGTGCTGACCGAGATCTGGTTCGATGACGAGGCCGATTTCCAGCAGGGCATGGCCTACCTGACCGATCCGGAGACCGCCGCCATCATCGGCGCGGACGAGGAGAAGCTGTTCGAGAAGTCCTCGATCCGCTTCATGATCATGGAGGACCACGAAACCGACATGGCGGCCCGGCGAGGCGCCTGAGGACCTGCCCGCGGCGCGCGCGGGCGACTCAAGCGCGGGACCGTGACGGTCGCTAGTGGAAGCATGCCGCGTCCGGTTCGGACGCTCCTGCTTCGCCACGAGGATCGGTCCTTGAACACGTCGTCCATCGGTTTCCGCCTGATTGCGCTGAATGTCCTGCTGCTGCTCGCGCTGTGCGCGGCGAGCGGCGCCGGCCTGCATGGCGTGCTGGGCCTCGAGCGCGTGCTGCAACAGGTCACCGGCCCCGCGTGGGAGACCGCCGACGGCGCGATGGAGGCCGAACTCGGCCTGCAGCGGGAGATGCTCGCCCTGCAGCGCGTGATTAGCCGCGGCGACGGCGCGGGCATGGCCGCCTACGACAGCGCCCACGCCTCGGCCGAGGCCACGCTCGAGCGCCTGCTGAACGGCGCCACCCTGCTGCCGGCCGAGGTCATGAACACCACCCGCGAGAGCGTCGCCGAGTACGCATCCGCCCGCGAGGCGCTGCTCGCCGGCATGCGCGCCAACGCGGGCCTCGCCGACGCGGCCGAGGAGCAACGCTACCAGGTCGCCGTCGACGCCCTGCTCGAACGCCTCTCGCAGCTGGAACAGGCCGGTGACGCGATCGTCGCCGGATTGCACGAGCAGGTGCGCGAGCGCGTCGCGCGGGCCAACCTCACGATCGCCGGCGCCTTTGCCGCGGGCCTCCTGCTGAGCCTGTTCGCGGCCTTCAGCGCGCGCCGCACGATCGCCGCGCCGCTCAGCGACATCGCCGCGCACTGCGCCGAACTGGCCGAGGGTCGCGGCGACCTGACCGTGCGTCTCGACGCGCGCCGCGGCGACGAGATCGGCGCCATCGCGCGCGGGGTCAACGATTTCGTCGGCGCGTTGCGCAGCCTGATGGGCGACGTGGTCAGCACCAGCACGCGCATCGCCCAGGCCACCGCCCAGGTCGCCGGCACCGCGCAGCGCTCGCAGCAGACCATGGGCGCGCAGCTCGCCGAGACCGAAGCGGTGGCGGCCGCGCTCACCGAGCTCGCGAGCAGCGCGCAGAGCATGGCGCACAACACCGACACCGCGGTCGATGCGACCCACGAGTCGCAGCGCCGGGTGGCCGACGGCCGCGGGCTCATCACCCAGGTGATCCATACCATCACCGATCTCTCGACCGACATCCGCGATTCGGCCGACGCGGTCAGCGAGCTGCAGCGCTCGAGCGGCGACATCGGCCAGGTGCTGCAGGTCATTCGCGACATTTCCGAACAGACCAACTTGCTGGCGCTGAACGCGGCCATCGAAGCCGCCCGCGCCGGCGAGCAGGGCCGCGGCTTCGCGGTGGTGGCGGACGAAGTGCGCACGCTCGCCCAGCGCACCGGCGACTCGACCTCCGAGATCAACACCATGATCGACCGCCTGCAGGCCGCCATCCGCCGCGTGGCGGACGCCATGGAGGCGGGCCGCGCGCGCGCCGCGCAGACCGTGAACGCCGCCCACGTGGCGGGCGAATCGCTCGGCGCCATCGACGCCGCGGTCGGCCGCGCGCGCGACATGAACGCCGAGATAGCACTCGCCGCGCGTGAACAGAGCCAGGTGATCGCCGACGTCGAGCGCACCCTGCAGCGCATCCAGCACGGCGCGGATCGCACCGCGGCCGAGAGCCAGGAAGTCGGCCTCGCCACGCGCGAGCTGCACGCCCTGTGTCAGGCACTGGAAGCGGGCGTCGGGCAGTTCAAGCTGCGCTGAGCGCGACGCCGTCACGCCGCTCACGCTCGACCGCCCCGCGGTCCATACTCGCATCGATCAGGCGGCGCGCGCGACGCGCCCACCCATCCATCGACATCGAGCAGGACACCGCGACCATGAACTTCGAAACCCTGGTCTACGCCACCGACGAGGCCATCGCCACCATCACGCTCAATCGCCCCGACGATCTGAACACCATCGTGCCGCCCATGACCGATGAGCTCGAAGCGGCGGTCGCGCGCGCGGTGCGCGACTCGCAGGTCAAGGTCATCGTGCTGCGCGGCGCGGGCCGCGCGTTCTGCGCGGGCTTCAACTTCAGCGGCGGCTTCCACCAGTGGGACGACAACATCACCAGCGGCGGCCAGTGGGACGCGGGCAAGGATTTCATGGCGACCTGCTCGCCGGTGCTAGGCTGGGTGCCGAAGTTCATGAGCCTGTGGCACAGCCCCAAGCCGGTCATCGCCATGGTGCACGGCTGGTGCCTGGGCGGCGGCTCGGAAATGGCGCTGTGCGCGGATCTCGTGCTGATGAGCGAGGACGCGCGCATCGGCACACCCTATTCACGCATGTGGGGTTGTCATCACGCCGGCATGTGGGTGCATCGCCTCGGGCTCGCCAAGGCCAAGGAACTCGCGCTGACCGGCAGGCCGTTGTCCGGCGTGGAGGCGGTGGCTTGCGGGCTGGTGAACAAGGCCGTGCCCTTCGCCGAGCTCGAGGACGAGGCCTACAAGCTCGCCCGCGAACTGGCGTCCATCCCGCTCTCGCAGCTGGCCGCGATGAAACTGGTGGTGAACCAGGCCTTCGAGAACCAGGGGCTCAAGTCCACCCAGCTGCTGGGTTCGGTGTTGGACGGGCTGATGCGCAACACCCCCGAGGCGCTGGCCTTCATCGAATACGCCGAGAAGGCCGGTGTGCCGGCAGCCGTCGCCCAGCGCGACGCGCTGTTCGGCGACTACTCGCAGGCCGACGCCGCCAACAAACCCAACCCGCGGAACGCCTACCCCTCGCCGAAACAGGCCTGAGGCGAGCGCGCGCGGCCATCGCGCCCCGTCATGCCTGCGCTAGCAGGCATGCATGGGCTTCGACGACCGCCGGTGGCCCCCTGCTTTCGCAGGGGTGACGGTGTAGTGGGTCTAGTCGCAGACCATTGCGCTCACAGGCTCGTCATGCCTGCGAAAGCAGGCATCCATGGGCTTCGACGACCGCCGGTGGACCCCTGCTTTCGCAGGGGTGACGGGGTAGTAGAGTCAGCGCCGGCCGTCCCAGGCTGTCGCCTGCGCGCCGCGCGCCGAAGTCGCGACTTCACACGAATCCCGTCAGCCCTCAGACCCGTCATGCCTGCGAAAGCAGGCATCCATGGGGTTCGACGACCATCGAGTAGCCCTCGCGTGCGCGGGGGCTACTCGGCGCAGCGTTATCAGCCTGCCTTCGGCGCCTCAGTACTTGATGCAGGTCCCGCCGATCATGCGGCAGGGATCGCCGCCATCGGTGCGGATGTCGCACTGCTCGGTGGTGTAGGTGATGGTCTCGCAGGTCCAGTTGGCGGCGAAGTCCGGCGAGGTGTACGGCACCTTCGGATCGCCGCCCGGGTTGACCACGCAGAGTTTCGTGCCGCCCGGCGCCACCACCCGCGCGTTGCCGCCGGTGACGGTGACGTTGCCCGCGATGTTGGCGTAGGACACCGTCTCGCCGGTCGGCGTGGTGAGCGTGACCGCCGCTTCCACCACTCCCGGCTGGGTGCTGAAGGGCCCGAGAATGCTGCCGCCCCACACGCCGGACGAACTCGAACTCGAGCGGCGATCATCGTCGCGGCTCGAGCCCTTCTTCAGCTGCCAGTCCAGCGGGTTCTGGCTGTCGTAGGCGCTGGGGTCGACGGTGATCACGAAGTTCGAGCTGACCGGCGGGCGGGCGCCGCGCGGCGAGCACGTCATGGTGCGCGCGATGCGGCACACGTTCAGCGTCGCCTGGTTCTTGCCGAAGCCGGTGGTCGGGTCGCCGACCCCATTGGTCAGGAACTGGCTGCAGCCGACGTCATCGGCGGTCTTGAACACCTTGGTGTTGCGCGCCGGGATGGCGACCGCGAGCTGGTTGGTCGCGCCACCGGTGTAGCGGTAGTAGTAGGCCGTGCACGGGACCAGTGGACCGGCTTCGAGCTGGCACTGCGTGGCCGCCTCGGAGCCCAGGAACTCGACCACGTTGGGGCCGAAGTTGGCGCATTCGAACTTGGAGGCTTCCTCCGGCGTGCACACGCCGTCGCCGTCGGCGGCGGCATGAACCGCCGAGGATGACGCGGCAAGGGCCAGCGCCAGCCAGGCGCGCGACAGGGACGGGGACATGTTCATCGAGGCAACTCTCCTGTTCAAAGCGATGGTGAACGAGCATCTGGCGTCATGCCGGCGGCGCGGGACGACACGGGCGAAAGCGGGTCCGGCCGAGCATAGTCCAGCGCCCGACACGTGGTCAGGCGCAAAGATGTTAAGGAATGCAAACTCGCCGGCCGGTCACGGCCAATGCGATGTTCATCACGGTAGCGCGAGCGTCAGCCGCCCGAACAGCATGCGTCCCGGCTGGAACGCCGGGTTGTCTCTATCCGTATCGAAGTAGTCGAACTGCTTGTCCAGCAGGTTGCTCGCGCCGAAGGACACGATGCCGTAGCGCTTCGGCAGGCGATAGCTCAAACCGAGATCGAGCAGCGCGAACTCCGAATCGCCGCTGCGGAGCGCGCCCGAGATCTCCTCGAAGCGCCCATGCTGATGCACCCAGGTCACGCGGAACGAGCCGCTGAAGCCATGGGGCAGGAACACGCTCGCGCCGACCGGCACGCGATGGGTGTCCATCGACACCACGCCGTCGGCGAGCTTCACCGAGCGCAGCGCGCGTTCGTACTCGTAGCCCGAGCGCAGCGCCAGCCAGTCGACGGGCGCCCACAGCAGGTAGCCGCGACCGAGGGTCTCCTGCCACGGCACGCGACCGGGCAGCGCATTACCGAGATTGTCGAAGCCGATGAACGGCACTTCGAGGTCGCCCTTGGTGATCTCCACGCCACCGAACAGCCTGGCGCCGAAACGCTGATCGATGGCGCCACCGTAGCGCCAGGCCGCGGTGCCGTTGATGTCGTCGTAGAACTGGTTGAAGCCCGCAATCTGGGTGGGTTCGAGGGTCTGGTCGGTGACGAGCGTGCGCTTCAAGGTGCGGAAGCCGGCCGCGCGGAATACCGTGCCGGCCCACGGTTCGTAGCTCACGCCGACCTTGGGATTGAACTGGTTCCGCTCGCCGAGTTCGATGCTCTCGCTGTCGAGGAAGTCGCCGCTGCCGCCGACCGTCACGGTGAGGTTTCTGAGCGGCTTCAGGTTCGCGTAGCTGTAGGCGTTGACGTGACGGGTGCTGGCATCCTGGCTGCCGGGCAAGAGGGTCGGCGGCGGGAAGATGATGCCGATGCGCGAGTCGATGCGCGAATCGATGTCGAACACGCCGACGCCGGTGGTGAGCGCGAACCAGCTGCCACGGAACAGGTGCTGCAGTTCGCCGCCGAAGGCGCGGTCCGGACGCTCGAGTTCGATGAAATAGAGCGGCAGACCTTCCTTGGGCTGCGCGTCCAGCAGGGAGAAGTCCTGCTCCTGGTAGGTGAACGAGGACAGCACCGTGGAGCGCGGCGTGAAATCGTGACGCAGACCCACGCGGTACACGTCCTTCTCGTCGCGATTGCGCTCGCCTGGGGAGAAGTTGTCTTCGAAGAAGCGCAGCGCGAGATCGCCCCGCGTGCTGTTGCGATGCCGGTACTCGGCCTGCACGTTGGTATCGGGCGTGAGTTGGTACTGCAGGAAGACGTTGGCGATGTCATCCTCCTGCTCGGCGTTGGGGCGAAAGCCGTTGGTCTGGTAGTGCATCGCGCCGATGCTGAAGGCAAGCCGGTCGTAGAGTCCGGACACCACGCCTTCGCCGGCGTAAGAGTCGTTCTCGCCGATGAGGCTGTTGAGCTGGAAGTTGAGCCCGTCGCGGGTGAACACCGGGTTGAACTCGTTGAACGCCACCGCCGCCGGACCGCCGGCGCTAATCAGGAAGAGATTGCTCTCCGCGAGCCGCGGTTGGATGGGCGTGGTGTTCAAGGGCTGCAGCAGCTGCGACTGCAGGAGTTCCGAGACGCGCGCGATCTCGTGGCGCGGCAGCGCGGCGTAGGAGTCGGCCAGGAAGCGATGCGCCGAATGGTTGGAAGGATCGGTGTTGACCGACTGCCAGCCCTCGACCAGCGCGCGGCGCTGAAACCCGAGGTCACTGTAGACGCGAGCGACGCTCGCGCCGCGCGCGGCGAGATCGCTGTCCAGCAACTGGCGTGAGCGATACACCGCGCGTCGGTCGTTGCGCGCGATGGCCGCGTCCAGCGAGCGCAGCGCCGCGACCGGCCGGTTCTCGGTCTGCAGGCGCAGCGCATCGTAGAACCAGGGCGTCGGATCCGACGGGTCCAGCTCGCGGGCGATGTCGTACTGCTGCGCGTCCAGCGGCGCGCGCTTCTCCTCGTAATAGGCCTTGCCGAGATAGGGCCTGAGCAGCGCGTTGCTGCCGTCCAGCGCCACCGCGGCCTCGATCTCGGCGCGGCCGGCGCCGAGTTCACCCTGCTTGACGAGCGCGAGGCCGCGACCGAAATGCGCGAGCGGGTCCGCCGAGACCGCCGCCACCGCGCGCTCGAAGCGCGCCTGGGCGGCGGCGGCGTGATTGGCCGCGAGTTCGGCGAAGCCGAGTACGGTCTGCGTGCGGGCGAGACCGGGCGCAAGCGCCTCGGCGCAGCCGGCGGCGGCGCGCGCCGCCCGATGGTCACCGTGCATGAGCGCGAGTTCGGCGAGTCGCGCCTGCACCAGCGCATCGTCCGGATGAGCCGCCGCCGCGGCCTCCAAGGTCGCGCGGGCGGCGTCCAGGCGAAACGCCGCCTGTTGCGCGTAGGAAAGCGCGAGCCGCGTGGCCGCGCTGTCGTCGGCAGCCACCGCGCGCTCGGCTTCGGCGAGCGCCGCATCGCGCTGCTTCTGCACCACTTCGATGGTCGCGCGGAGCGCCAGCGCGAGCGCCGCGTTCGGCTCGCGCGCCAGCACCGCGTCGATGACTTCGCGTGCCTGCGCGGCCTGGCCGACGTTCAAGAGCAGGCTGGCGCGCGCGAGTTCGAGGGAAGTACCGCGCGTTGCAACCGGCACGGCCTCCAGCACGGCGATCGCGCCCGGCAGATCGCCGGCCGCGGCGCTGGCGAGCGCCTGGTCCAGCACCGCGTCGCCGGTTGCGCGCGGCGCGCCACCGCCCAGCGTCGCGAGCAGCGGCGGGTAGTAGAGCGTCCACTGCGCCGCGTCGTCCTGGCGCACGACCGGGTCCAGCACCGGGGCGGTCGCGGCGCGCGCAGTGCCCGACTGGCCGCGGGTCAGGACGATCTCGCCTGCGTCGTTGGCCGTCCGCACCTTGCCTTCGAAGACCTGCACCGAGGTCGTGTCGTCCGCCACGCGCATGGCGAACTCGGTGCCTTCGATCATGCCGTTCACGTAGGGCGTGTTGACGGTCATGGTGCGCGGGGAACGGCTGAACGACTTCACCGCGCCACGCAGCAGGTCCAGCAGGCTGCGCGATTCGGGTTCGCCATTGATGTCGACCAGGCGCATGGTGGTGTTCTGATCGAGACGCAGCACCGCGTCGTTGACCAGTTGCACGGCGGCGCGGCTGTGGGCGCCGACGCGAATCGAATCGCCCTCGCACAAGGCCAGCGCGAGGCTCGCGGCCTGCCACGCGGCGCGTTCGTCGTGGGCGACCTCCACCTTGCCTTCCAGGGCGGCGAAACGGCCGGCGTGCGAGGCGCACTCCTCGGCCTGCAGCAGCGGCGACACGAGCAGGGCAAGCAAGGCCAGGCGTGAGTGGAAGAGCGGGGTATGCATGGTGGTCTTTCCTGATGTCCTGTTGCACTCCGCGGCGCGTCGGTCGCGCGTCCCGCTGCAATTCCCGGTCCCATGCGCCCGCGCGACTACCCGGGCCTGCGAGGCCGCGGCGGTGGCCGACGATGCGGACGACGAGGCGGGCAGCATAAGGCGAATCGGGCTGCGCGCCGAGGGCTGCCGCACGCATCGAGGGTTTCGGTCGGCGCGAGCGCGGCGCTGTGCCACTCGTCACCATTGGGAATCGCGGACGATACGGGCACTATATTGGCGCGCTTCACCTCCTGTCGGCGCGGACCATGCGGCGCGCCGCGTCGGGTCGCGAAAGGGGGCCCATGGACCACCCCGGGCTGGTCACGATCTTTGCTAGGGACATCACACGCATCGTGTCAGGATGCAGGACCGCACAGGCGCCAGGCAGCATGAACCTCGACTCGCCCGCTCTCCCTTCGGCCGCGCGCTTCCAGGCGCTGTGGTCGCGTTGCGGTGGCGCGGGCGACGTCGGCAGCGTGCACGCCACGCTGCACGCGCGCTATGCCGAACCCCATCGCCGCTACCACACCTGGGAACACGTCGCCCATTGCCTTGCCGAGTTCGACGCGGCGCCGGTGCCGGCCGCCGATGCGGGCGCGGTGGAGCTCGCGCTGTGGTTTCACGACGTCATCTACCGCACCGGCGCGAGCGACAACGAACAGCGCAGCGCCGACCTGTTCAGTGCCTGTGCGCGCCCTGGCCTGCCGGCCGCCCTGGTCGACGAAGTGGTGCGGCTCATCCTCATCACCGCGCACCACGCGCCGCCGGACACCGGCAGCGCGGCCTGGGTGGTGGACGTCGACCTGTCGAGCTTCGGCCTGCCATGGGACGAGTTCTTGAGCGACTCGCGCCATGTGCGCGAGGAGCAGGCCGAGACCGAGGATGCGCGCTACTACCCCGCGCAGTTCCGCTTCCTGCACGGCCTGGTGGCACGCCCGCGGATCTTCACCACCGAGTATTTCCACACCCGCTACGAGCAGCGCGCGCGCGCCAATGTCGCGCGGCTGATCGCCGACGTCGAGGCCGGGTTCCGCCTGTGACCCCGCGCTTTCCGCCGCCCCCGCCATGCGCCGCGGGGTGAAGCGCGCCGCCACCGCGCTCGCCATCGGCGCGCTCGGCGCGCTGCTCGGCTTCGTACCGGTGGGCTTCGAGTTCGAGCGCGACGTGGGCCTGGCGTGGCTGTTCCATCTGCGCGGCCCGGTGCCGGCGCCGCCCGAGGCGGTGGTCGCGGCGATCGACGACCAGACCGGCGGCGCGCTCGGCATCTCCAGCCTGCCGCGCGAGTGGTCGCGCAGCGTACACGGCCAGCTGGTCGAGCGCCTCGACGCGGCGGACGTCGCCAGCATCGCCTTCGACTTCGACTTCCAACTGCCGAAGAAAGCCGAAGACGACGCCGCCTTCGCGCACGCCATCGCAGCCTCGGGCCGAGTGGTGCTGGCGGAGAAGCTGCTCGGCAAGCGCCAGCCACTGACCGACGCCGCCGGCCGCAGCACCGGCTCGGTATGGGTGGAACGCCTGGTCGCGCCGATCGCGCCGTTGGCCGAGGCGGCGCGCGGGCTCGGATCCTTTCCCTTGCCGAAGGTCGAGGTGGCGGTCCACGAGTTCTGGGTGTTCAAGCCGAGCGTGGGCTCGGCGCCGACCATGCCCGCGGTGGCGTTGCAGGTCGCGGGACTCGGCGCCTGGCGCAACTTTGCGCGACTCGCGCACGACGCGGCGCCCGACATCGCGCTGCCGGCCGCGCCGCCGCCCGAGGTGCGGGCCGCGGATCTCCGCGAGTTCATGCTCGCGGCGCGCGATGCCTTCAACCGCGATCCCGGGTTGGCCGCGCGCCTGACGAGCCTGCTCGACGCCCAACCCGACGACGCGCTCGCCGCCCGCGAGCGGGTCCTGGTGCGCGCGCTCATCGGCATGTATGCGGGCCCCGATCATCGCCTGCTCAATTTCTACGGCCCGCCGGGCAGCATCGCGACCCTGCCCTACGCGACCCTCGCCAAGGGCGAGACGCCGGGCGGGGGTGAGGCGGCCGTGCCGCTCGCCGGGCACAACGTGTTCGTCGGCTTTTCGGACCTGTTCGATCCGGGCCAGCCGGACCGGTTCTACACCGTCTATACCAACGCCGACGGCGTTGATCTCAGCGGCGTCGAGATCGCCGCCACCGCCTTCGCCAACCTGCTCACCGACACGAGCGTGGAGCCCTTGGGCGCCGGCGCGACGCTCGCTGTGCCGCTCGCCTTTGGCGTCAGCGCCTGCGCGTTGATGTTCCTGCTACCGGCCGTGGTCGGCCTGCCGCTGACACTCGCGTTGGCCGCGGCCTATGCCTACGGCGCGGTGCAGGCCTTCGGCGCGGCCCATGTGTGGCTGCCGCTCGCCGTGCCGCTCCTGCTGCAGCTGCCGCTCGCGGTATTCGTCGGCCTGGTGGTGCACTACTTGGACGAGCGCGCGAAGAAGAACCGCGCGACTCAGGCCATCAGCCTGTACCTGCCGTCTCATCTCGCCCACGACTTCACCGAGCGCAACCTCGATTCGAGCGCGCTCGATCGCGTGGTCTACAGCGTGTGCTTCGCCTCGGACATGGCGGGCTTCACCACCATCGCGGAAAAGATGAAGCCCAAGGAACTGGCGGTGTTTCTCAACGACTACTTCGAGAGCCTGTCCGAGCCGCTGCGCCGTCACGGCGTGGACGTCATCGAGTTCCGCGCCGACGGCATCATGTGCGCATGGACCGCGGAGCAGCCGGCACCCGAGCCGCGCCGGCAGGCGATCGCCGCGGCGCTCGACGCGGTGGCGGCCATCGATGCATTCAAGGCGCGCCACGCGCTGCTCGCGCAGAACCTGCGCATCGGGCTCGAGACCGGCATGGTGTATGTCGGCCATGCCGGCGGCGGCGGACACTTCGTCTACAGCATCGTCGGCGACAGCGCCAACACCGCCGCGCGCATCGAGGGGCTCAACAAGCACCTCGGCACCCAGCTGCTGGCGAGCCGCGCCGCGCTCGAGGACGTGACCGGCTTGGTGACACGCTTCGTCGGCGAGTTCCGCTTCGTCGGCAAGGCCGAGACCGTGCCGGTGGTCGAAGTGCTGGGACGCGAAGGCGCGTGTGCGCCGGAGAAACTGCAGATCGCACGCGACTTCGACGCCGCCATGCGCGCGCTCGGCGACGGCGACTGGACCGCCGCCGCCGCCGGCTTCGACACCGTGCTCGCGCGCCATCCTGCCGACGGCCCGAGCCGTTACCACCGCGAACGCTGCCGCCGCCTGGGTGACGCGCCGCCGAGCGGCCCCGGCTGGGTGGTCAACATGGATGCGAAGTAAGCCGGGCAGAGCCCGGCTTACGTTGTAGGGCGGGTTTCAACCCGCCAGGCACGGATCTGTGGCGACGCGCCGTGCTCGGCCGGTTGAAACCGGCCCTACAAGGGAAATGGACCGCCCCTCAATTCCGCAGCAGCTTGATCTCCAGCGTCGCCTGCCTGAGCTTGCGGTTCAGGCCGCGGGCGATGTTGGTGACGAGCTTCAAGCGCATGCTCGCCGCCGCCGCGCCCTGGGCCGATTCGAGCCGATGGTAGTCCAGCACCAGGCAGGTGACCTCGGTATCGGCGACGATGTCCGCCGCGCGGCGACCGCGGTCCAGCATGCCCATCTCGCCGACCGCCGAGCCGGCGCCGACGGTGCTCAAGCGTCCTTCGCGCTGGTAGGCGAGCGGCACGCGCACCGAGACCTCGCCGCGCACGATGAAGAACAACGTGTCCGCCGCATCGCCCTCACGGCACAGGCGCACGCCGGGCGCATAGGACTGGCGCGTGACCAGGTCCGCGAGCACCGCCAGTTCGTCTTCCTCGAAGCCGGCGCAGAAGACCTGCGCGGCGAGCGGCGACTCCACGTCCGGCAGCGCGTCGAGGTCTGCGATCAGCTGGTCCTCGCACCATTCGAGCGCGTGATCGAGATCCTCGCACGCGAATAGCGCGGCGGCGTTGCGCTCTCCAAGTGCGGCCTTCAGGCCGCGGACCACCATGTAGCGATTGGAGATGCCGGTCATGAGCACCGTGCGTCCCTGTTCGTAGAGACAGGTGAGCAGGCTCGCGAGCAGCGTGCGCGCGCCCTCGTGGATGACGCCCACGCGCGCGAAATCGAGCACCAGGTAGTCGGCCGTCGCCGTCACCCGCAGCGCCTCGCGCATCAGGATCTCGGCCGAGGCGAACACCAGGTCGCCCTGCAGTTCGAGCACCGCCGCGCGGCGGCCGCGCTCGGCCAGCGCTGTCAGCTGCGCGCTGTTCCGCGCGCGCTTGGAACTCACCTGCGTGGCATCGTAGGCCGCGTGCAGCACCGAGGCCACGCTCACGCTGCCGGTGTGCAGGGTATGCAGGCCGTAGTCGGCGGAGATGCGCCGGCATACCGCGATGCCACGCGCGCTGTTGCCGCGATCGTCGAGCTTGGGCGAGAACACCGCGAGCCCGAACTGGCCGGGCAGCACCGCGACGATGCCGCCGCCCACGCCGCTCTTGGCCGGCATGCCGACCTCGTACATCCACGCGCCGGAGTAGTCGTACATGCCGCAGGACATCATCACGCTCAGGACCTTGGCGACGTAGGGACTCTTCAGCGCGCGCACGCCGGTGATGGGATTCACGCCGTCGTTGGCCAAGGTCGCGCCCATCAGCGCGAGGTCGCGACAAGTCACCAGCAGCGAGCACTGGCGAAAGTAGACGTCCAGCACGTCGTCCGGCGCGCGCTCGAGGATCTCGTGGTTGTGCAGCAGCCAGGCGATGGCGCGATTACGGTGGCCGGTGGCCTTCTCCGACTGGTAGACCGCCAGGTCGAGTTCCGGTCGGCGACCGAGATAGCGGTTGTAGCAGTCCAGCATGTGGGCGAACTTGGTTTCGGCCGTATCGCCCTCGACCAGCGCCACGGTGGCGATGGCGCCGGCGTTGATCATCGGGTTGCGCGGCCGCCCGGTGCCAGGTTCCAGGCTGATGGAGTTGAAGGCTTCGCCGGACGGCTCGACGTCGACCTTGCGCAGCACCGCCTCGATGCCCGAGTCCTCAAGCGCGAGCCCGTAGGTGATGGCCTTGGAGATCGATTGAATGGTGAAGGGCTGGCGCGAGTCGCCCGCCTGGTAGACGTGACCGTCGACCGTGACCAGCGCGATACCGAACCAGGCCGGATCGGCCTTGGTGAGTTCGGGGATGTAGCTCGCCACCGCGCCGGTGGCGATGTCGGCATAGGTCGCCTCCAGCGCTTCGAGATAGTTCTGGAAAGAATTGGGCCCCACCGTGGCCTCCCGCCTGGATTCGTCCATGCGGGTTAGCAGAGTCCATGCCAAGCAACACCGCCCGGCCCCGAGGCCGCCACGGCGCGCGCCCGCCACGCCCCGATCGCGCGATGGTCGGCCGCGCGACCATGCAGTAGATTCCTGGGTCCTGGACCACGCATGAGGGGAGCATCATGAAGGTAGGATTTTTCTGCATCGGCATCGGGCCGTCGGCCCGGCCCGAGGTCATCGACCTCATCGCGCGCAGCACCGAGGCCTGCGGCTATTTCTCGCTGTGGGCGCCCGAGCACATCGTGCTGTTGGACAAGTACGCCTCGAGCTACCCGTACACCCAGACCGGGCGCATGCCGTTCGAAGACCTGGCGGTGGACTTTCTCGATCCCTACCTCGCCCTGACCTATGCCGCAGCGGTGACCAAGAAGATTCGCCTCGGCACCGGCATCAGCCTGGTGCCCGAGCGCCAGCCGCTGACGCTCGCCAAGGAGGTGGCGACACTGGACCTCTTGTCCAACGGGCGCTTCGATTTCGGCGTCGGCATCGGCTGGATGAAGGAAGAGTTCGACGCGCTGCAGGTGCCGTGGCCGCGACGCGCGGAACGCACCCGCGACTACCTCGCGGCGATGCAGGCGGCATGGACCCAGGCGTCCAGCAGCCACGCCGGCGAGTTCTGCCGCTTCGAGGGCGTGCGCTCCTATCCCAAGCCCGTGCAGAAGCCCCATCCGCCGATCATCTTCGGCGGCGAGAGCGCGCCGGCCCTGAAGCGCGTCGGCGAGATCGGCGACGGCTGGTGGGGCGTGAACGTCACGCCGGAGTCCGCCAAGGCGCACATCGCGACGATTCGCGCCCACGCCAAGGACGCCGGGCGCGATCCCGAGCGCCTGTTCTTCTCCGCCACCATCGGCATGGGCGTGCCGACCACGCGCGACGACCTGAAGCGCTTCGAGGACGTCGGCGTGCACCAGGTGATCATCGGCGCCTTCGCCGCCAGCGCCGACGAGTACACGCGGCTCATCGAAGACACCGCGCGGGCGCTGATTGCCTGAACCAGGCGCGCCGCCGGCGCGTGACTGCGCGTCGGCGGCACGGCCTGCCCCAGCACGGCCGCGAACCAGGCGGGCCTGCGTTCACACCACGGCTCGCGGTACCATGGCGGCGCGCACTGCGCGCGCACTCCCGGGTATCGCACAAGGGCCGAGCATGCATCTGCCGCTGGAAGGAATTCGCGTCATCGAGATCTGCAACGTCGCCGCCGGACCCTTCTGCGGCATGCTGCTCGCCGATCTCGGCGCCGACGTGATCAAGATTGAACATCCCGAGGGCGGCGACACGCTGCGCAGCTGGCCGCCGCTGTCCGACGGCTACAGCGAGAACTTCGCTTCGTTGAATCGCAACAAGCGCTCGGTGACGGTGGATCTGAAGGACCCCGCCGGGGTCGAGACGGTGAAGCGCCTGGTGCGTGAGAGCGCGGTACTGGTGGAGAACAACCGGCCCGGCGTGATGGACCGGCTGGGCCTCGGCTACGGGGCGCTCCGCGCCATCAACCCCAAGCTCGTGTACTGCTCCATCTCGGCCTATGGCCAGAGCGGGCCGCGTGCCCAGGAAGGCGGCTTCGACCTCACCGTGCAGGCCATGAGCGGCGTGATGGACGTGACCGGCGAGCCTGGCCGGCCGCCGGTGAAATGCGGCGTACCGCTGGCGGACTTCTCCGCCGGGCTGTATGCCGGCTTCGCCATCGTCGCGGCGCTGCGCCAGGCCGATCTGACCGGCGAAGGCACCCATCTCGACGTACCCATGCTCGGCGCGACGCTCGGCATCGCGGCGCTGCAGACCTCGGAATACTTCGGCAGCGGTCGCGATCCGGTGCGCTTGGGCTCGGCCCATCCGCGCAACGCGCCCTACCGCGTGTTCGAGGCGAGCGACGGCTATTTCGCCATGGCGGCTGGCAACAACGCGCTGTGGCGCGCGGTGTGCGAGACCATCGAGCGCCCTGACCTGCTCGAAGACCCGCGCTTCGCCACGCCGACGCTACGCGCGCGGCACCAGGACGAACTGCTGGAACTGCTCGCGCCGCTCTTCCGCGCGCGAGACACCGCGAGCTGGCTCGCGGCGTTCGCCGCGGCCGGCGTGCCGAGCGCGCCCATCAACCACTACTCCGACGTGCTGCGCGACGCGCAGGTCGAGCACATGGGCTGGGTGCAGCCGCTCCGCCTGCCGAACGGCGTCACCACGCGCACCTTCGCCTCGCCCCTGCGCTTCTCGGGCGAAGGCCTGCCGATCCGGCGCCCGCCGCCGGCGCTCGGTGAACACAATGACGAGGTGCTCGGGCCCCTGCGCTCGGCGCCGACCGGCGAGGACTGAACGAGGCACGCCATGAGTATCGACGCCCTGGACCCACTGAAGCCGCTGCGAGACTTCGTGGTGACCATGACCGCGCTGGTCGGCCGCAGCCAGGAGGAAGCCGTCCTGATTCCGGCCTGTCATGACGCGCTCGCGCGGCTCATCGCCCACGACGGCTGGCTGCCCGCGCGCTGCGCCGAGCCGCATCCCGCTCACTACCAGCAATACCTCCTGCACTGCGATCCGCTGGAGCGCTTCTCGGTGACGAGCTTCGTGTGGGGACCGGGGCAGCTGACGCCGGTGCACGATCACACCGTGTGGGGGCTGGTGGGCGTGCTGCGCGGCGCGGAGCTGAGCGAACGCTTCGGTCGCGATGCGGATGGCCGCCTGACCTCCAAGGGCGTGTGGCGCCTGGAGGCAGGCGGCATCGAGACCGTGTCGCCGACCCTCGGCGACATCCACAAGGTGTCGAACGCGCTCGGCGACCAGGCGTCGATCAGCATCCACGTCTACGGCGCCAACATCGGCGCGGTGAAGCGCCACGCCTTCGACGCGGAGACCGGTGCGATGAAGGACTTCGTGTCGGGCTACTCGTCCGACGCAATGCCGAACCTGTGGGACCGCGCGGCCGCGGTGCGCGCGGGTCAATGAGCGAGGTGCTCGAGGCCCGCGAGGACGCGGGTGTGCTCACGCTGACGCTGTCGCGCGCGGCGCTCGGCAACGCGCTGGACGACACGCTGGTGGAGGCCCTGCTCGCGGCGATCCTCGCGGCCGGCGACAACGAGGCGTTGCATACACTCGTGCTGCGCGGCGCGGGCAAGCACTTCTGCACGGGCTTCGACCTGAGCGACCTCGCCGCGCAGAGCGACGGCGACCTGCTGCGCCGTTTCGTGCGCGTGGAACTGCTGCTCGCCGCGCTGTGGCACGCGCCGCTGCGCACCGTCGCGCTGGCCCAGGGCCGCGCCTTCGGCGCGGGCGCCGATCTGTTCGCGTGCTGCGATCAGCGCGTGCCGCAGGTGGGCGCGAGCTTCACCTTTCCCGGCGCGCGCTTCGGCCTGGTGCTGGGCACGCGGCGCCTCGCGGCGCGCCTCGGCGAAAGCCGGGCACTGGCCTGCGTCACCGGCGGCGAAGTGCTGGATGCGCGCGCCGCGCTGGCCACCGGTCTCGCCAGTGACCTGGTCGACGGTGACCTGGACGCCTGGCTCGCCGCACTGCCGGCGCCGGTCACCGAGCGCGCCACCAGCGCCGCGCTCAAGGCCGCCACGCGGCCCGACATGCGCGACGCGGACCTGGCCGCGCTGGTGCGCTCCGCGGCGCGCCCAGGGCTCAAGGCGCGCATCGTCGCCTACCGTGAAGCGCAGACGCGACGCGGCTGACCAGGCGCACTAGTCCCGCGCGCGGCGCCCCTCGAGTGCCAGCGCCGCCAGCGCCACGCCGAACAGCGCGAACGGCGCCGGCAGCGGCACCGGCGCCGGCGTGAAGTGGCGCAGGTCGACGAAGTTCGTCCCGACCACCACCTCGAAGGTGCCGCCGAGGAAACTAACCAGTCCATTCTCCACGTTATCGAACGCGCCGCTCACGCTCGCGGCGGTGAGGATGCGGAACACGTCGGCATCGCCCGGCCTGAAGCCACCGAGCAGATCGAGATCCAGGCGACCGTCGAGACGCGCGCTGCCCGTCACCACCACGCGGTCGTAGTCGGTGCCGGCATTCAGGCCGCCGAGTTCGATGTCCAGCGCGCCCAGCGGATCGAACACCAGGTTGCCACCGAAGGTCAGCGTACCGGCCGAGCTGCCGGGCGCGATGATCACGCCCTCCGAGAGCGTGGCTTTCACCAGATCGATCCGGCCATGCCCGGCGATCACGCCTCCACGCAGGTGAGCGAAGGGCGCGGCAGGGTGGCCATTGCCCAACGAGATGAGACTGCCTGCCGCGGTCTCCAACCGGCCGCCGTGATTGTCGATATCGATGCCGGCGACGGTCGCGCCCTCGAAGCTCAGACGCCCGCCGTCGACCGCGGCCATCACGCCGCGATTGATCACGTTGTTCTGGATCAGGACGCGCCCGATCGCGCCCGCGCCCTGCAAGCGCCCATGATTCTCTACCAGCACGTTGACCGTGCCCGAGGCATTGGCCTGGTTGCCGAGCGTCTGGCCGCTACCGAGTACAAGGCGCGCGCCAGGAGCGGTGCCGTCGATCAGCGTCTCGTCGCCCTGCGCGAAGCGCACGCTACCCTGCCCTTCGAGACGCAATTCGCCCGAAACCGCGAGTCGGGCATTGCCCGAGAGGAAGCCGGTAGTGTCTTCGAGCAGCAGCGTGCCGTGGTTGACGAGCGTGCCGAAGGCGAAGGTCGTACCGCCCGCGCGCCTGAGGGTTGCGCCTGCTTCGAGCGTGAGGGCGCCGCTCGTGGCGCCGTCCAGCACCAGCCCCGTGCCACTGCGCAGCACGCCGGCGCCGCCGAGCGTGCCGCCGCGCAGCGTGGTGGCGGGCGGGCCGCCGAGGTTCACCGTCGCGCCTGCGTCGGCCTCGATGCGGCCGCCCGCGTTCTCGATCACGAGCCCCGCGGTCGTGCTCGGGTTGATGTGCAGCGTGCCGCCATCGCGCGCGGCGATGACGCCGAGGTTGGTGACGTCGCGCTGCAGGA
>JBFWYG010000078.1:0-19780 GCA_050186725.1 Gammaproteobacteria bacterium
CGCGCGGGATCCTCGAAATACCGCAGCAGCGCGCGTAGGCGCGCGGCGAGGGCGCCTGCCTCGTGGGGCGGATCGAACAGCGCGACGATGTGCAGGTTCGGCCCCACCAGCACGAAGTGCGCGGAGTGCTCATACCACCACTGGGTCGGCTCGTCCGCCGACTGCCGCGTGTAGCGCATGTCGAGCTGGGTGGTGAGGTAATGGAGCCGCGCCGGCGGGGCAGTCGCGGCACGAAAGGCGGGGTCGAAGTGCCCCACGTACTGCGCGAGCCGCGCGGGGGTGTCGCGCTCGGCGTCGACCGACACGAACACCACCTGGCCGCGGTCGCGCCAGGGCGCCAGGTCGGCCAGCGCGGCGCTGGTCGCGGCCAGGGTCGCGAGCGTGGTCGGACACACGTCCGGGCAGTGGGTATAGCCGAGGAATACCAGCGACCAGTGGCCGCGCAGGGTCTCGAGGTCCAGCGTGCCACCGCGCGCGTCGTCCAGCGCGAACGGCTGCAGCTCGGGCTGGCGCGGCCACAGGAGGCCGGGATCGTCGGGCGGCCCGGCGTCGCGTGCCGCGCCCAGCAGGAAACCGAGCAGGGCGAGCACCCAGGCGAGACACAGCGGGGCGGCGAACGAGCGCATGGACCGAATCATAACGGCAGGCGCGCGGGCATGTACCCTCGGCTGCCGGCCCGCGTGCCGCGCCCCGGCCAGCGCGTGAGCGGGTCGCTGAGCGTGCTACTGTGCCGCCCATGCGCTATTTCTTCGCCATGCTGGTGCTGCTCGCGCTGACGGGCGGGGTCCCCGCGGCCGACCTCGGCCTGCAGCCGGCGGTTGGCGAGGTGCCGGCCTTCGTGCTGGAACCCCTGGGCGAGGGGGAGACGCTGCGCAGCGAGAGCCTCGCCGGCCGCGTGGTGCTGCTGCATTTCTGGGCTACCTGGTGCGCCCCCTGTCGCCAGGAACTGCCGGCCCTCGACCGTCTGGCGGCGAGCCTCGATCCGGCGCGCTTCACCGTGCTGATGGTGTCCATCGACGAGGAGGTCGGGCCGGCGGAAGTGGAAGCCTTCGCGCGCGGCGCAGGCGTGCGCGGGCCGCTCTACCGCCCGGGCGGCAAGGACGTGATCGACCAGTTCTGCGGCTGGGGCCTGCCGGTGTCCTACCTCATCGACAGCCAGGGCGGCTTCATCGGCCGCGTGATGGGCGCGCGCGACTGGGGCGACGCCAACGTGCGGGCCGCGGTCGCGCAGCTCGGCACGCGCTGAACCTGGACCGCGCGGCCGCCCCTCGCGCGGCGCGCGGCGGGTGCTCTACCATGCGCGCATGACCCCGCCCAGCGCGCCATGAACGCCGCCGCCTCGCGCCTGCTCGGGCGCCCGAAGGACATGGAGAAGCGCGCGGCGATCCTCGCCGCCGCCTCGCGGCTGATTCTCGATCTCGGCTTTGAACGCGCGACGGTCGACGCCATCGCCGCCGCCGCCGGCGTGTCCAAGCTCACCGTCTACAGCCACTTCGCCGACAAGGAAGGGCTGTTCGTCGCGCTCATCGCCGCGAAGTGCGAGGAGCACTTCGAGCAACGCGCGTTCGTCGAACTGGCCTCGCTCGGGCCGCGGAAGGCGCTCAGCCGCATCGCGAGCGCGTTCCTCTCGCTCATGTACCACCCGGACGTCGTCGCGCTGCACCGTGTGCTGATGACCTCGGCCAGCAGCGCGACCCATATGAACGAAGTCTTCTGGCAGGCCGGGCCGGCGCCGACGCTGGACGCGCTCGCGACGCTGCTGGCGCGCTTCGATACGGACGCTCAGCTCGAAGTGCCGGATCCCGATCGCGCCGCCGATCAGTTCTTCGCCATGCTGAAGGGCGCCGATCACCTGCGCACCGTACTCGGCGTCGGCGCGCCGCCCGACCAGGCCGCGCTCGCGACGCTCGCGAACGACACGGTGGAGACCTTCCTGCGCGCCTATGCGCCGCCCATCGCCTGAATGACCACTCGGCCCGCCGCGGCGGGCCGCCACGCTAGAAGGGGAGAGCCCATGCCTTTGTCCAAGATCCAGACCACCACCGGCACCGCCGAGCCCGGCCAGCTCGGCCGCACGCTGATCCACGAGCACGTGCTGATCGGCTATCCCGGCTGGGAGCTCGACGCGCGCGCGCCGAAGTTCAAGCGCAACGACGCGATGATTCGCGCCGTCGACCAGATGCACGAACTCCAGAGCCACGGCGTCGAGACCTTCGTCGACCCCTGCCCGATGGACTTCGGCCGTGACCCGGTGTTTCTCGCCGAACTGTCGCAGAAGAGCGGCATGCGCATCATCTGCACCACCGGCGCCTATTTCGAGGCGGAGGGCAATACTTACACCTTCCGTCACATGCCGATGGAGGAACTGGTCGAGATCTACATCCAGGAGATCGAGCAGGGCATCAATGACACCGGCATCAAGGCCGGCGCGGTCAAGATCGCGACCGGCGCGCACAAGGTCAGCGACTACGAGCGCAAGCTGGTCACCGCCGGCGCGCGCGCGGCCAAGGCCACCGGCGTGCCGGTCATCTCCCACACCCAGGAAGCGACCTGCGGCCACGATCAGATAGACATCGTGACCGGCGAGGGCTGCCCGCCCGAGCAGCTGGTGGTGGGGCATTCCGACGGCACCACCGACTTCGACTACCAGAAGTCGCTGGCCGATCGTGGCGCCTTCGTCGGCTTCGATCGCTTCGGCATCTCGCTGTTCCAGCCGGACGAGGTGCGCATCGCCAACATCATCAAGATGATCGAGGCGGGCCACCTCGAGCGCGTGCTGATGTCCCACGACTCCATCGTCTGCTGGCTGGGGCGGCCCTTCCCCTATGCGAGCAATTTCGAGGCGATGCTGGAGATGCTGCCGAACTGGCGCTCGAACCACATCTTCAAGGAAATCCTGCCGAAGATGCGCGCCGCCGGCGTCAGCGAAGAGCAGATCCAGACCATCCTGGTGAAGAACCCGGCGCGGTTGTTCGGCTGCGCGCTGTCCTGATCCGGAATTCGGGGACAGACCACGGTTTCTGCGAAACCGTGGTCTGTCCCCGTTTGGCGTCTACGCCGCCAGCAGCTTCTTCACCTGCTCGACGCGCTCGCCGTGGCGGGTCTCTTCGCGGCCGTTCTGGCGCAGCAACTCCGCGACCTTGGGATCGCTCTCCGCGTCGGCCCACACCTGGTAGACCAGGTCGCCGTCCGCTTCGCCCTGCATCAGCGCCGCCATCAGGTCGTCGTCGCACTTCAGTTCGCTGGGCGCGAACTTGAAGAACGGGTTTTCTTCGTTCGACGGCAGCGCGTAGTCCTGGCCGCTCTTGAGCTTGATCGCCTTCAGCAGGCGATGCGCATGGCCACGCTCTTCGTTGCCGTTGCGCGTAAGCAGCGTGCGCGCCTCGTCGTTCTTTACGTTCTCGGCGAGGATCAGGTAGAAGGCCTCACCGAAGCATTCGATCATGGCGAGCACCTGCATGTCCTCGACCGACAGCGTGGTGCGCGACTTCAGGAAGGCGAAGGCATCGAATGCCTGTTCGGGATATCCGGCGGGAAGACTGGCCATGGACGTGCTCCTCGTGAGCGTTGCGTTGATGGGCGGCGACGTTAGCGGAAATTCGCGCTATCGGAAACCGGGCAGGCCTTGCCTCGGGCAAACGCCGCCGCGGCCGCGCCCGCCGCGCGCCCGGTGGCGAGGCAGGCGGTCAGGAGGTAGCCGCCGGTGGGGGCTTCCCAGTCCTGCATTTCGCCGGCGCAGAACACGCCGGGCAGCGCGCGCAGCATGAAATTCTCGGTCAGCGCCGCAAAGCGCACGCCGCCGGCGGTGCTGATCGCCTCGGCCAACGGACGCGTCGCGTGGAGCGCGATTGGCAGGCACTTGATGGCGGCGGCCAGCGCTGACGCATCGCCCTGCGTGGCGGGCGCCGCCAGTTCGCGCAGCAGCGCTGCCTTCACGCCGCGCAGCCCGGCGCGGCGGTCCAGCCACTTCGCGAGCGACTGACCGCTTCGCGGCCCGGCGAGCGCGTGGGCGAGGTCGGCCTGGGCGCGTTCGGGCAGCAGGTCGACTTCCAGCGTGGCGCTGCCCGTGCGTTCCAGCGCCTCGCGCAGCGGCCGCGACAGGGCGTACACCAGGCTGCCCTCCACGCCGCTCGCGGTCAGCACGAATTCACCGCGCGTCCACGGCGCATCCGCGCCGGCGCGGGCCGCGACGTTCTTCACCGCCGCGCCGGCCCAGCGGCCCGCGAGATGCGCGCTCCAGGGACGTTCGAAGCCGCAGTTCGCCGCGCGCTGCGGCTGGATCTCCACGCCGTGCTCGGCGAGGGCGTCGCACCAGGCGCCGTCCGCGCCGAGCGCCGGCCAGCTCGCGCCCCCCAAGGCCAGCACGACGGCGTCGCTGTCTACCCGTACCTCGCCCCGCGGCGAGGCGAAGCGCAGCGCGCCGTTCGCCCCGAAGCCCAGCCAGCGGTGGCGCAGCGCGAAGGCCACGCCATCGCGCCGCAGTCGCGCGAGCCAGCGGCGCAGCAGCGGCGCGGCCTTCAGATCCTGCGGAAACACGCGGCCCGAACTGCCGACGAAGGTTTCGATGCCGAGGTCCAGCGCCCAGGCGCGCACGGCCGCGTTGTCGAAGGCGCGGAGCGCGGGTTCCAGGCGCGCGGCTTCCGGCCCATAGCGCGTCAAGAGGCGCGCCAGCGGCTCGCCGTGGGTGAGATTCAAGCCGCCCTTGCCGGCCAGCAGGAACTTGCGACCGACCGAGGCCAGCCCGTCGTAGAGCGTGACCGCGGCGCCGGCGGCGCGGGCCGCCTCGGCGGCCATCAGGCCGGCGGGGCCACCGCCGACCACGGCGACCCGCGGCGCGCCCATGCTCAGCGCAGGCTGGCTTCGAGCAGGCGCTTGCGCGCGCGCCAGTCGGGCAACACGGTGTCGAGCAGCTTGTAGAAGCCCTTGCCGTGGCCGTGATAGCGCAAATGACAAAGCTCGTGCATCACCACGAACTCGATGCACTCGCGCGGCGCCTGGATGAGGATGAGGTTCAAGGTCATGCCGCGCCGCGAACCCAGGCTGCCCCAGCGCGTGCGCATCGCGCGGACGTTGAGGGTCGGACACGGGTAGCGCTGAAAGCGCGGATGCAGATAGCACTGCGCGAGGATCTCGGCGAACTCCTCCTGGGCCCGCGCGCGGTACCAGTTCTCGAGCGCCAGACGCGTGCTGGCGACGTCCTGCGCCGCGCGACCGCCGATCACCAGGCAGTCCTCGCGCCGTTCCACGCCGTGGCGTTCAGCGGGATCGAGCCGCAAGCGATGGGGCAGTCCCAGGTAGTAATGCACCGCGCCATCGTCGTAGCCGGGCAGCAGGGGCACGCGCGGCGCGCGCCGGAAGTGCTCGAGCTGCGCGCGGATCCAGCCCACGCGCGCGGCGACGAACTGCTCTACCTCGTGGCGCGGACAGCGCAGCGGCGCGCGCACCACCACGCGCAGATCGGGATGCACTTCGATGCTGAGACTGTGGCGTCTTGCGCTCTGGCGCAGTTCGTAGACGAAGCCCGCCGGCGCCTCCACCGCGCCGCTGGGCGGCGTGGGACGGGCGCGCGCGCGTCCCACCTGCTGGGCGAGATCGCCGAACAGGTCGAGCGCGAGTTGCAGTGGTTTCAGCATCGCGCGACGCGGCGAACGTGGGCGTGGGTGGGCGACACGGCAGGCGGACGCAGGCTCGACAAAAAACTATGCAGCAAAGTTTAAGCGCCGGCCGTCGCGGCGAACAGCGATGCGGCCGCCTCGAGCGTGACAGCTTGTGTCGGGCGCGAGGGGCTGCCCACAATGGCGCATGGCACACCGGGGGGAGTGGCGAGCCGAGATCGCGGCAGGCTGGACGCTGCTCGCGACCGCGACCTATGCCTGCGGCACCGGCGTGTCGGCGTTGGTGTATTACAGCTTCGGACTGTTCGTGGAACCGCTGCAGCAGCAGTTCGGCTGGAGCCGCGGTGAGATCTCCACCGCGCTCGTGTTCGGCAGTCTCGGACTGGTGCTCGCCGCGCCTGCGCTGGGCTGGTGCATGGACCGCGTCGGCGCGCGACGCGTGGCGCTGGTCGCGATCCCGGCGTTGGGACTCGTGCTGCTGCTCCTGTCGCGCTTCGAGGGGCCACGCACACTGTTCTATGGCCTGTTCTTCCTGCTGAACGCGGCCGGCATCGGTACGTCTTCGATCCTCTATTCCCGCGCGGTCGCCGGCAGTTTCGACGCCGCCCGCGGTTTGGCGCTGGGCCTGACCTTGGCCGGTCCCGGCACGGCGGCCATCCTGTTGCCGCTCCTGATGACGGCGGTGATCGGCCAATGGGGCTGGCGCGCGGGCTTCGTCACGCTCGCGCTGCTGGCGTTCTCGCCCTGGCTGCCGGTCTGGCGCTGGCTCAGGCCCAGCGTGGCGCAGGCCACGCCGGGCCTGGAGGCCGGACTCGACGGGCTGGCGCCGCGCGCGGCCTTTGCGAGCAGGACCTTCTGGGTGCTGACCTTAGGCTTCGGCGCCACCGCGGTGGCCTGCTCGGCGGTGGTCGTGCACCTGGTGCCGCTGCTGCGCGACGCCGGCCTGGCACCCGGCGAGGCCGCGCGCATCGCGGCCCTGGTCGGCATGGGCGTGATCCTGGGGCGAGTGGGCATCGGCTTCCTGGTCGACCGCCTGTTCGCGCCGCGCGTCGCGGCCACCATCTTCGTCATCACCGCCGGCGGCTGCATGCTGCTGCTCGCGGCCGGTGCGGACGCCGCTCGCGAAGCGGCCTTCCTGATCGGCTTCGCGCTCGGCGCCGAGGTCGACCTGCTGGCTTACCTCACCTCGCGCTACTTCGGGCTACGACACTTCGGCGTGATCTACTCGACCATCTACGCGGTCTTCTGGATCGGCAGCGCCTGCGGTCCGACCCTCGCGGGTCGGCTGTTCGATCGCCACGGCAACTACGATCTGGCGCTCGCCGTGGTGGCCGGACTGTTCCTGTTCGGCGCGGCGTCTTGTCTGGCGCTGCCTAGGTATACGGGGACAGACCACGTTTAGCGAAACAGGCCCCATGAGGGGTCTGTTTCGCTAAACGTGGTCTGTCCCCTCTTGCCCCCGGCACCGGATCGAAGCGCCGTGCATGGCGGGTTGAAACCCGCCCTACATCCGCTGGTCGACGAACTCGCAGCCGGTCTTGGCGCGCACTTCCTCCAAGGTCGTGCCGGGGAACAGTTCCTTCAGCGCGAGCCCCTGGCCGGGCACGACGTCGAACACGGCGAGTTCAGTGATGATCATGGTCACCACGTTCTTGCCGGTGATGGGCAGCGAGCAGGACTTCAGGATCTTCGGGCTGCCGTCCTTCGCGGTGTGCTCCATCAGCACGATGACCTTCTTCACGCCGGACACCAGGTCCATCGCGCCGCCCGGACCCTTGACCATCTTGCCGGGCACCATGAAGTTGGCGAGGTCGCCGTTCTCCGCGACTTCGAGGCCGCCGAGAATCGAGAGATTGATGTGGCCGCCGCGAATCATCGCGAAGGAGTCGGCGCTGGAGAAGATGCTCGCGCCGGGAATGGTGGTGATGGTCTGCTTGCCGGCGTTGACGAGATCCGCGTCGACCTCGGCTTCCGGCGGAAACGGGCCGATGCCGAGCAGGCCGTTCTCCGACTGCAAGGTCACCGTCATGCCGTCCGGAATGTAGTTCGCGACCAGGGTCGGAATGCCGATGCCGAGGTTCACGTAGTAGCCGTCGCGGAGTTCCTGCGCGGCGCGCTGCGCCATGCGCTGACGCTCGGGCGTGTCCTTCTTCGCGCCGGCGCCGGCCACGGTGCGGAACTCGATGCGCTTCTCGTAGTTCGTGCCCTGGATGATCCGGTCGACGTAGATGCCGGGGGTGTGGATCAGATCGGGGTCCAGTTCGCCCACTTCGACCAGCTCTTCGACCTCGGCCACGCACATCTTGCCGCAGGTCGCGATCATCGGGTTGAAGTTGCGCGCGGTCTTGCGATAGATGAGGTTGCCGGCCTTGTCGCCCTTCCATGCCTTGACGATCGCGAGGTCGGTGGTGATGCCTTCCTCGAGCACGTACTCGACGCCGTTGAACACCTTGCTCTCCTTGCCCTCCGCGAGCTTGGTGCCCGCCGCGGTGCGGGTGTAGAAGCCGGGAATGCCGGCGCCGCCGGCGCGCAGGCGTTCGGCCAGGGTGCCCTGCGGCGTCAGCTGCAGCTCGAGCTCGCCGGCCAGCACCTGGCGCTCGAATTCCTTGTTCTCGCCGACGTAGGAGGCGATGACTTTCTTCACCTGGCGCGTGCGCAGCAGGAGCCCCATGCCGAAATCGTCGACGCCGGCATTGTTGCCGACGATGGTGAGTTCCTTCACGCCGCTCTCGACCAGCGCGCCGATCAGGTTCTCGGGGATGCCGCACAGGCCGAAGCCGCCAGCGGCGATGGTCATGTTGTCCTTGAGCAGGTCGGCGATGGCGGTCTTGGCGTCCGGGTAGACTTTTTTCATGGGCGTCGGGGCCTTGTCAGTCGTGGCTGGAAGAGGGCGCGGCGAGCATGCTGCAGCGCGGGCAGGTGGCAGTGTAGCGTGAGAGGGCGGGGGCCGGAATTCCGGTGGCGAAGTAGGTCGGACTTCAGTCCGACGTTTCTTCCAAAGCCTCGGCAAAGCCCGGGACAGACCCCGTGCGGGGTCTGTCCCTTCCTGACATCAGTTCGCCGCGAGGCTCGTCACCAGCGCCTGCGTGACCTGGCCGTCCACCGGCATCTGGCGATCGCGCTGGTAGGCGCGGATCGCGGCGCGGGTGCGCTCACCCATCACGCCGTCGACCGGGCCCGGGTCATAGCCCTTGGCGGCGAGCTGCGCCTGCAGGTTCATCACCGCCTGGTTGAGGTTGGGCTGGGCCTGGGCGACCGGCGCCGCCGCCGCGGCGACGGGCGCGGCGCTCTGGCCTTGCTTCCAGGCCGGGTCGCCCATGTTGACCTGGGAGGGCTTGGTCAGCGCGCCGGTCAGGCCGCCACCCACCGCGCCGAGCACGGCGCCCTCGAGGACGCTCAAGCCGGTCACCGCGCCGATGATGGCGCCGGCGCTGGCGCCGATGCCCGCGCCGCTGATGCCGCGGTCCTGGGTGGTGGTGCCGCAGCCGGTCAGGGCCACGGCCGAAGCGAGCAGGGCGCTCGGCAGGATGGCTGGATAGCGCATGGTGTCACTCCTCTTCGAATCGGGTCGTTCAGTTGTCGACGTACCAGTTCTGGTCTTGACCACGGCAGGCCCGTCGCTGTTCCTGCCAGCGTTGGCCGTCGCGCTCGGCGACCAGCGTGAAGGGCCGGCAGGCGCGACCGTTGCCGGTGACGATGGCGCCCGGCGTCATGACGTAGGCGGTGGGACCGTTCATCCATTGCACCGGCTGGCCGTTCCGCGCGTACTGCAGTACCTGCTGGGTGCAGCCGCGGTCCGCCTGGTCGAGCGCGCGTCCGGCGACGTTGCCGAGCAGCGCGCCGATGAGCGTGCCGACCGCCGTCGCGCCGACATCACCGCCGCTGGTCTGGTTGCCGACCACGCCGCCCGCCACCCCGCCCAGCACCGTGCCGAGCGCCTGCCGATTGCAGTGGCCGTTCAGCACGCCGTAGCGCGGTTCGATCACCACCGGCGCGGTGGCCGGCACCACCACCACGCGTTCGTGATGATGGTGGTCGTCCTTGTGGCGATGCTTGTCACGCTTGCCGTGCGCCGGGGCCCAGTCGGGCGGATCGGCGCGCGCTGCGCCGCTGGACATCACACCGAGGATCAGTCCCAGCGCAAGGCCGACGCGCAGAATGCCGCGAGTGCCGCTCGAAAACATGCATGTCCCATGGTGGTTTCGACCGCCGCAGTATAAGTGCGCGTGTCGGGCGCCGCGTGACGCGACGCACACTCCTGGTGTGCGCGTCAGTCGCGCGCTTCCCAGGTGAGAGCGTCGACCCGGCAGGCGCGACCGCGCACCGTGCCGGTGGGCGGTCCGCCGCGCGCGACGAATTCGAAGGCGCGACAGCGCTTCTCCGTCGCGCCGTTCGCAGCGCGCGGCGTGAGGCTGAAACGGGTCGCGCCGTGGCGCCAGGTGACGGCGACGCCATCGGCGCCGAATTCCAGCGCCTGCTGCGCGCAGCCGCGTTCGGGCGTCTCGACTTCGATGCGCCCATCGCCGCCCAGCAGGCGGCCTTCCAGTCGACCCACCGGCGTCGCGCGCTCGCCACCGCCGCCGATGCGTTCGCCGGCCGCGATGGTGCCACCCAGCACGGCGCCGACCACGAGGCGATTGCAGCGGCCCTGCGGCACGCCGTAGTGCTCTACCGCGTCCTCGCGATTGACGCGAGTCTCCGGCAGCGGACCCAGCGCGGGCACCAGCGGTCGCGCCGCGAGCTCGGCGGCCCGCGTCATCTGCGAGTTCGCCGCCAGCGCGCACACGAGCAGCGCGGCGCGCACTCCCCAGGTGACAGACATGCGCATCGGACGCATCTCTCAGCGCGGCTCGGCGCCGTGGCGCACGCGGTAGCTGCCCGGCGAGATGCCGTACCAGCGTTTGAATGCCTTGCCGAAATTGGCCGGGTTCTGAAAGCCGAGCGCGGCGGCCACTTCCTTGATCTTCACCCGGTCATTGGCCAAGAGCTCGGCCGCGCGCGCGCGCAGGAACTCGTCCATGATGCCCTGGTAGGTGGTGCCGAGCCGCCGCAGCCGACGAATGAGCGTGCGCGGCGCGAGGTGCAGATGGCCCGCCACTTCTTCCAGCGTCGGCAGCGCGCGGCGCCGGTTCGGCACCTCGAACGCGCGGCAGAGATAATTGCGCACTTCGCCGAGCGTGGTGCGATCGGGCGAAGAGGCGATGGCCTCGCACTGGCGCAGCGCGTGCGACCAGGTCGATTCCTGGTAGTCGAGATTGCGCAGCGTGCGCCACGCCTCGGGCACGACCAGCGCGACGCGCGGCGCATCGAACACCACCGGCGCCAGGAAGTAGCGCGCGTAGCGCTCGGCCCACTCGGGCGGCGGGTAGTCGAGTTCAATGCGCGCCTGGCTGAAGTCGACCGCGTAGAGGGTGTGCAGGTACTGCTGCAGAATGATCAGCGGGGTCTCGACCAGGATCGGCTTGATCTCACCCAGCTCGATCAGCGGACACAGCTCGGCGTAGAACAGCTCGCCGTCGCGTCGTCCCTGCATGTGCATGTAGGGAATGCGCACCGGGAAATAGCGCACGAAGGTGTCGAGCCCGTCGCCGAGCGTCGGCGCGCTCATCAGCGCGATGCTGACCGGGCCGTGGAAGTGATCGGCGAGTGTGCCGGCCCAGCCCAGGTACCAGTCGGGCTCGGGGCTGAGCGCGAGCGTGTTGCGGATGTAGGCGAGCGCCTGGCGCACGGTGATGCGCCGGTCGCGCTCGGCGAAGTCGGCGGCGGTGAGACCGGTGCCGGCGAGCAGGGCCTCGGCCGGGAACATGCGCGTGAGATGCCGGCCGTAGGTCGCCGGCATCAACAGGTCTTCGATGACGCTCGAGTCCATGGGGCGCGTTCTCCGCCTCGCATCTGTCACCAAACTAACAGAAAATGGCAGGAGCGTCCCTTCCGCCGTCGCAGGGGGCCGACTAAGGTGGCCCGCGCTCGCGTCGCGCGGAGCCGCCTGCGTCGACCTGGACCGCGACGCAGGACACCCCGGCCCGCCCCGGCGGCGCGCAGCCACACAGCCACACACGTCAAGGGCGGGGGAGGTCCAGCGTGCACGACATCATTCTTCATCACTACGACGAGGCGCCTTTCGCCGAGAAGGTGCGCCTGGTGTTCGGTATCAAGGGGCTGGCCTGGCGCTCGGTCATCCAGCCCTCGGCGCTGCCCAAGCCCGATTTCGTGCCGCTGACCGGCGGCTACCGCCGCACGCCGGTGATGCAGATCGGCGCCGACATCTACTGCGACACCCAGCTCATCATCGCCGAGCTGGAGAAGCGCCACCCGCGCCCGAGCGTGTTTCCCGACGGCAACCCCGGCATCGGCTATGCGCTCGGCAGCTGGGCGCACGGGCCCTACGCGGTGACCTCGGTCGCGATCTACATGGGCGCGGACGACCCTTTCGCCGGCGACGTCAGCCTGCCGCGGCACTTCTACGAGGACCGCAAGAAGATGTGGATGACGCAGTTCGACACCGACCAGCTGAAACCCCGGCTGCCGGGCTATCGCACGCGGCTGCGCGCCCACACCGACTTCCTGCGCATGCAGCTCGCAGACGGGCGCCGCTTCATGACCGGCGACAAGCCGGGCCTGGTCGACCTGCACGCGATGTGGGACCCGTGGTTCCTGCGCCGCTTCGCGCCCGCCGAAGCGCGCTGGGCCTACGATCCCTATCCCGAGATCGCCGCCTGGGAAGCGCGCCTGGCCGAGGTTGGCCATGGCTCACGCAGCGAGATGGCGCCGTCCGACGCGCTCGCCGTCGCGCGTGCCGCCGAACCCGCGCCGACCTCCGGCGTCGAGGCCGACGATCCGCTCAACCTGCCCACCGGCACGCGGGTCACAGTGACGCCGAGCGACTACGCCGAAGTGGCGGTCGAGGGCACGCTGGTCGAGACCACCGTGCAGTCCGTGTCCATCCGTCGGCGCGACGGCCAGGTCGGCGAGGTGGTGGTGCATTTTCCGAAGATCGGCTACGACATCACGCCGCTCTGAACGCGGCGGCGTCCAGCCGCCACTCGAATCCAGAAGCCCCGAGGGGAGAACCATGACCGAAGAAGAGAAGATCGCGCGCAACGTGTTCAAGGTGCGCATGTTCGTCGACGCCTGGGAAGCGCTCGATCCCGATGTCGCGATGGCCTGCCTGTCCGACGACATCGTCTACATCAACCAGCCGCTGGATCCGGTCGTGGGCCAGAAGGACGTGCGCAAGATAGTCGCCGGCATCATGCAGCTCACCCGGCGTTGCCACTGGGAACTGCGCAACTGCTTCGGTCGCGGCAACGTGGTGGTCACCGAGCGCCTCGACTGCTGGGACTTCGACGGCAAGGGCTGGGGCCTCAAGCTGCCCTGCATCGGCATGTTCGACCTGAACGACGCGGGCAAGATCACCGGCTGGCGCGATTATTTTGACAACCGCCTGTGGTTCGACAACGGCGGCCCGACGCTGCATCTCGACTGATACTGCGCGCAACCATGGTGGAGCAGAAACCGATGAACAAAGAACAGAAGATTGCCCGCAATGAGGGCGTGGTGCGCGCCTTCCTCAAGGGCTGGGACGACCGCGACGTCGATGCCTGCATGGCGCAGTGCACCGAGGACATGGTGTATCTCAACCAGCCGCTGGAGGCGATCCGCGGCAAGGAGAACGTGCGCAAGATGATCGCGTCCATCTTCGCGCCGGCGAAGAAGGTCGAGTTCAAGCTCGTCAATTGCTTCGGCCACGAGAACAAGGTCATCACCGAGCGCGTCGACCAGTGGGACTGGAACGGCAGCGGCACCTGGCAGATGGCGCTCAAGGTGTGTGGCATGTTCGAGCTGACCGAGAACGGCAAGATCATCGAGTGGCGCGAGTACTACGACAACGAGTACTGGACCAAGTGCGGCGGCCCGAGCCTGGTGCTCTGATCGCCTGCCGGCGCTGGAATGGCGGGTTGAAACCCGCCCTACAGGGGGCTGCGTTGTAGGGCCGATTTCAATCGGCCATGCACGACGTTGGAAGCAGACGCCGTGCATGGCGGGTTGAAACCCGCCCTACAGGCGGCCCGTCCATCCCCCACATGGCGAATTGCACTTCGCCCCGTCCCGCCTATCCTCCGCCCATGCACGCACAACACCTCGACACGACCGCCGAACCGACATTCACCGACATGCTGCGCGAGAGCGTGGCGGACTTCTGCCGGGGGGCGCTCGAGCCGCGCCGTCTGCGTGACCTGCACGCGGACGGCCAGGATTTCGACCGCGCGCGCTGGCGCGAGATGGCCGAACTGGGCTGGGCCGGCCTGCTCCTGCCCGAAGACGCCGGCGGGCTCGGGCAGAGCGCGCGCGAGGTCGCGGCGGTGGCGCGCGAACTCGGGCGCGTGGTGGCGCCCGAGCCCTTCATCGAGACCGCGGTGGCGGCGCTCGGCCTGGCGCTCGCGGCCGGCGGCGCGGATGCGCTCGCCGAGGTCTGCGCGGGCGAGCGGGTGTGCGTCGCGGCGCTCGGCGCCGCGAGCCTGGACGGCGTCGCGGCGCGCCGCGCCGGGGAAGGCTGGACCCTTGACGGCGAGATCGCGCAGGTACCGCTCGGCCTCGCCGCCGATCTGCTGCTGGTGCCGGCGCGCACGGCCGGTGAACTGCTGCTGTTCCTGCTGCCGGCCGATGCGCCCGGTCTCCTGCGTCAGCCGCTGCCGCTCGCCGATGGCGGTCACGACGCGCGCCTGCGTCTCACCAACGTCGCCTGCGCGGCGCCGCTCGGCGCCATGCCGGAAGCCGCCGCGCGACGCGCGCTCGAGCTCGCCGCGGTCGCGAACGGCGCCTACCTGCTCGGTCTCTGCGAAGCGCTGAACGCGGTGACCCTCGATTACCTGCGCACCCGCCGCCAGTTCGGTCGCGCCATCGGCAGCTTCCAGGCGCTGCAGCACCGGGCGGTGGACTGCTACCTGCACACGCGCCTGGCCGGCGTGGCGCTCGAGGCCGCGCTGCTCGCCTGCGCACAGGCGGATGCGGACGCGCTCGCGCTGGCCGCCGCGCGCTTGCGCCATCGTGTCTCCGAGACCGCGACCCGCGTGGTGCGTGAAGCCATCCAGCTGCACGGCGCCATCGGCTACACCGAGCAGTGCGACGTGTCGCTCTACGTGCAGCGCGCGCTGGTGATGTCGGCGCGCCTGGCCGGCGCGATGGAAGCGCTGCGCGCCATGCCCGCCCTGCTGCACGGCGCGCGCGGCGCCGACCAGGCGCTGCCGCCGCCGCTGCCTGACGACCACCAGCCCGCCGATGGCGACTGGAACACGGTCGACGATGCGCTCTTCCGCAGCACGCTCCGACACTGGATCGAACGCAACTACCCGCCCGAACTGCGGCATGCGCCGGGCCAGCTGCGCTGGGCCGAGCTCGCCGAGTGGCACGGCCGGCTGGTGGCCCGCGGCTGGGCCGCGCCGGCCTGGCCGCGCGAGCACGGTGGCATGGGGCTCGCGCCCGGCAAGATGCTCATCTTCATCGAGGAGCTCGAACGCCATGGCGTGGCGCGTGCGCCCGACCAGGGCATCGTCATGATCGGGCCCATCCTGATCGCGCTCGGCAACGAGGACCAGCGCGCGCGCTACCTCAGTGCTGCGCTGACCGGTGAACAGATCTGGTGCCAGGGCTATTCCGAACCGAACGCCGGTTCCGATCTCGCCTCGCTCGCCACCACCGCGGTGCTGGACGGCGACGAGTTCATCGTCAACGGTCAGAAGACCTGGACCACCCACGGCCTCGACGCGACCCACATGTACTGCCTGGTGCGCACCGACTCCAAGGTCAAGCCGCAGGCCGGCATCAGCTTCCTGCTGATCGATCTCGACCAGCCCGGTGTGACCGTGCGACCCATCGTGAACCTGGGCGGGCACGTCGACTTCTGCGAGGTGTTCCTGGACAACGTGCGCGTGCCGCGCGCCAACCTGGTCGGCGAACTGAACCAGGGCTGGACCATCGCCAAGTCGCTGCTCGGCCATGAACGCCTGTTCGTCGGCAGTCCCAAGCTCTGCCAACACGCGCTGCACCAGTTGCGCGAAATAGGCGTGGCCGGCGAGCGTCTCGGCGATCCGATCTTCGCCGACCAGCTGGCGCGCGCGGCGCTGGACGTGCTCGATCTGGAAGCGCTCTACGAAGAGTACGCGGCTATCGTCAAGGCGGGCGGCACGCCCGGCGCGGACATCTCGATTCTCAAGATCTGGTCGACCGAGACCTATGTGCGCCTGAGCGAGCAGATAGTCGCGGCCGCGGGTGAAGCGGGCGGCAACCGCGGGCCACTCGCCTTCGGCACCGCGCAGGTCGACGTGCTGAGCCACTTCTACAACGCGCGGCCGGCGCCGATCTACGCCGGCAGCAACGAAATCCAGCGCAACATCATCGCCAAGGCGGTGCTGGACCTGCCGACATGAGGCCGCTGACCGAGTCCTACTGGCCGGCGCAGGACGACATCCCGCTCATCGAAACGACCGCGGGCGACGCGCTGCGTGCCGCGGCGGCGGCCCGACCGGATCACGTCGCGCTGATCGAAGGTCATCCCGAGCCCGCGCGCCGACGCCGCTGGACCTACGCCGAACTGCTGCGTGACGCCGAGGCCACCGCGCGCGCATTGCTGGCGCGCTTCGAGCCCGGCGAGCACGTCGCGGTGTGGGGCGGCAATTCGCCCGAGTGGATCGTGCTGCAGTACGGGCTCGCGCTCGCCGGCCTGGTGCTGGTGACGGTCAATCCCGCCTACCGCGCGCAGGAACTCGGCTACGTGCTCAAACAGTCCCGCGCGCGCGGCGTGTTCCACGACCGCGAGTATCGCGGCCTCGACATGGCGGTCGCGGTGCGCGAGGCGCTGGCCGGCGAGGACCTCTCGCTCGAGACCATCGTCGTGCTGGACGACCTCGTGAGCTTCGCCCGTGAACACGACCGCGGCGCCGCCTTGCCCGCGGTGGAGCCGCGCCAGCCGTGCATGATCCAGTACACCTCCGGCACCACCGGCAGGCCCAAGGGCGCGCTGCTCAATCACTTCAGCATCACCAACAACTCGCGCATCATGGCGCTGGTCAAGGCGCTCGATGGGGACACGGTGAACCTCGCCGTGGCGCCCTTGTTCCACACCGCGGGCTGCGTCGCCAACGTGCTCGGCATGGCGCAGCTCGGCGCGACGCTGGTGCTGCCGGCGGCCTTCGAGCCCGAGCTCATGCTCGACCTTATCGAACAGGAGCGCATCACCTACGGCTTCGGCGTGCCGACCATGCTCATCGCCCTGCTCGCCGCGCAGGCCAGGCGGCCGCGCGACGTCTCGAGCCTGAAGTCGATGTTCTCCGGCGCGACCATCGTGCCGATGGAAGTGGTGCGCCAGGTGGAAGAGGTGTTCGGCGTGTCGCTCATCATCGGCTACGGCCAGACCGAGACCTCGCCCGCCATCACCCACACTCGCCCGCACGACGCGCCCATCGACAAGAGCGAGACCATCGGCCAGCCGATTCCGCAGGTCGAGGTCAAGATCATCGACCCGGTAACCGCTGCGACCCTGCCGGTCGACCAGCCCGGCGAACTCTGTACCCGTGGCTTCCTGGTGATGATGGGCTACTACGACATGCCCGAGGCGACCGCCGCGACCATCGATGCCGACGGCTGGCTGCACACGGGCGACCTGTGCAGCATGGACGCGCGCGGCTTCTGCCGCGTCACCGGGCGCCTGAAGGACATGATCATCCGCGGCGGCGAGAACATCTATCCGCGCGAAGTGGAGGAAGTGCTCTACACCCACCCGGCGGTGGCCGAGGTGGCGGTGGCCGGCCTGCCGGATGAGTACTGGGGCGAAGTGGTCGGCGCGGTGGTGAGCTTCAAGGCGGGCCAGCATGCGAGCGGCGAGGCGCTGCGCGAGTACGTTGCCGCGCGCATCGCGCGTCTCAAGGTGCCGAGCCAGTGGTTCGCGCTCGACGCGATTCCCGCCACCGCCTCGGGCAAGCTGCAGAAGTTCAGGCTGGTGGAGATGTTTCGCGCGGGGGAACTGGAAGCTGCCAGGATCTGAAGGGTCGCGGCGTTCGGCACGTCGTGGAACGGGCGTATCTCCCTCGCGCGGGTGTCACCCGGCTAGAACCGGCTCGCGCGCGCCTGCGGCACTTCTGCCGTTCGCGGCAGCCCGCGCCGCTTCCCGCGCCTCGCGTTCGTGTTCCGGCTTCAGCATCTCGCTGAGCAGCGTCTCGAGGTCGCGATAGAGCGGGTCCTCGGCCTCGCGCGGCAGAAGCACCGGAAAGCTCTTCTCTTCCAGGAAGCTCGAGTTCAGTAGCACCAGCGGCACGCGCTGCTTGGCGGCCATGATCGCCTGGAACACCGCGTAGTAGGTGCCGACCAGTGCGTACTTGTCGTCACGCAGCAGTTGCGCGACCTGGGTCTCGCGCGGCACCTGGGCTATTTTCCGGCGCAGGCGGTAGCTGCGATCGGCCGAGGCGAGTTCGTCGTACCAGCGGCCGTAGAACGTCAGCGCATCGCGCCAGGGCATGCGCAGCAGGGCCTCGGGCGCCGCGACCCGGCCGATGGCGGCGAAGCGCTGCGGCCTGAGCGCGCCGAGCGGCTCGAGGCGATACTTGCCGCCGTTCCGCGTGACGCGATGCACGGCGAGCCCCGTCGGTCTCTCGGTCGCGATCAGGGTGCGCTCGAGTCCGATGGGGGCGAGGGTGTACAGCAGTTCGGTATGGGGTGAGCGGCTCATGGGTTGGCGTTACGCGAGCAGGGCGGCGCGCGTCGGCGCCCTCGTGCTAGCGGCACGCGCGGCCCGAACTTGAACCGCGCCGCCGCCCCTCAGTAGGACTTCGGCAGGCCCAGCACCCGTTCGGCGATGTAGCACAGCATCAGCGCCGGACTGATGGGCGCGATGCGGTGGATCAGCACCTCGCGCAGGTAGCGCTCGACGTGGTACTCCTTCGCGTAGCCCATGCCGCCGTGGGTCATGACCGCGTTGGTGCAGGTGCTGAAGGCCGCCTCGGCGGCGAGATACTTGGCGCTGTTCGCTTCGGCGCCGCATTCTTCGTCGCGGTCGTACATGCTCGCCGCCTTGAACGCCATGAGGTTCGCGGCCTCGAGTTCCATCCAGTTCTTCGCCAGCGGATGCTGGATCGCCTGGTTCATGCCGATGGGCCGGTCGAACACCACGCGCGTGTTGGCATAGTCCACCGCGCGCTTCAGCGCCGCGCGACCGAGACCCACCAGGCCCGCGGCGACCAGCACGCGCTCCGCGTTCAGTCCGGCCAGCAGGTAGCGAAAGCCCTTGCCCTCCTCGCCGATGCGATGCTCGAGTGGCACCGGCAGGCCGTCGAAGAAGATCTGGTTGGAGTCGACGCAGGCGCGGCCCATCTTGTGGATCTCGCGAATCTCGACGTAGCGTCGGTCGAGATCGGTGTAGAACAGCGACAGTCCGTCCATTGGCCGCCGGGTCTGCTCAATCGGCGTGGTGCGCGCGATGAGCATGATCTTGTTCGCCTCCTGGGCGGTCGAGATCCAGACCTTCTCGCCGTGTACGAGGTAGTGATCGCCGTTGCGCGTCGCGCGCGTCTTGAGCCGCGTCGTGTCGTGTCCGGTGCTGGGCTCGGTGACGCCGAAACAGGCGACGTCCTCGCGCTTCACCAGGCGCGGCAGCCAGGCCTCCTTCTGCGCGTCGCTGCCGTGGAGGATGATGGGCTTCGCGCCGAACAGGCCGATGCCGATGGCCGACACGCCGCTGTTCGCGGCCCCTGATTCCGACACCGCCTGCAGCACCAGCGCCGCCTCGGTCAGGCCGAGTCCGCTACCGCCGTATTCTTCCGGCACCGCGATGCCGACGAAGCCGGCATCGGCCAAGGCCTGGCAGAAGTCCTCGGGGAACTCGCCGCTGTTGTCGTGATCGAGCCAGTAGTGTTCGTCGAAGCGCGCGCACAGCGCCAGCGCCGCCTCACGGATCTGGCGCTGCTGTTCGTCGAGATTGAATTCCATGCTCGCGCACTCCCCCACCGCGATGAATGGAGAGCCATCATGGCGGCATTCGGCGTGGGGTTGTAGTCCCTCGAAAGAGCGCGACGTAAGGGTGAAGGGACAGACCCCGTCCGGGGTCTGTCCCAGCAATGCACCGCGGCGTCCGACCCAGTCATTCCCGCGCAAGCGGGAATCCATGGGCTTCGCCG
>JBFWYG010000079.1:0-12733 GCA_050186725.1 Gammaproteobacteria bacterium
AATCGCATCGAGCTCATCGCCGATTACGAGCTGCCGCTGTTCGGCGCCGCGCGTCGCCAGCAGACCGACGTGGGCCTCGATCTCCGCTACCACGACGTGCTCGGCTTCAGCCAGTTCACCACCGAGGCCGACAACCCGGTGGATCTGTCCGGTCCGCTGGTCAATCGCCGCATTCCGCTGACCGCGGCCCAGCGTGCCGCGCTGGTGGAGCTGCGGCGCGGCGTGTTCGTCTCGCCCGGCGCGCAGTACGACGTGAACCGGGACGGCAAAGATGACTTCGTCCTGTCCGACACCACCGACTCCACCACCTGGCAGCTGGGCTTCTTCCTGCAGCAGGACGCGCAGCTGAGCGAACGCTGGCGGCTCCTGTTCGGCGGTCGCGGCGATGCCTTCTGGGTGACCGCGCGGGACGGCGCGCCGCCACCCGGCGTGGCGCGCGCCCGCGACACCGCCACTGCGCTGCTGGCGAGCGCCAACGGCAGCCTGCAGTTCCAGGCGACCGACGCGCTCATGGCCTATTTCACCGTGAGCTACAGCGAGTCGACGTCGAACAGCCTGGGCGGCGGCTTCGTGCTCGGCGCCGGCAACCGCATCGCGCCCGAGAACTTCGCCACCGCGAGCCAGTTGCACGAGTTCGGACTCAAGTTCGCGCCGCCCGGCAGTGCGTGGTACGCGGACGTGGCGCTGTTCGACCAGACCCGTTCGCTGCGCAACCGCGACGGCAGCAACAGCGGCATCCTGACGCGCGGCATCGAGAGCCAGCTGATGTATCGCCCGGACAGGCATCTGTATGCCAACGTCGGCGCGAGCTACCTGAACGCGCGTTTCGACGACAGCCTGGCCTTCCAGGATTCGCGCACGGTGAACGATGCCTTCGACAACACGCGGCCGGATCTCGTCGCCGGCACGGGTGTCGGCAGCCCGAGCTTCACCGTGTTCGGTCCCACCAGCCGCCGCGTGCCCGGCCTGCCGAGCGTGCTGCTCTCGGGACTCGTGAGCTACGAGTTCGACAACGGCGTGGGCGCGAGCCTGAACGGGCAGTACACCAACGCCTTTCGCCTCGACTTCCTGAACACGGTGCGCATTCGCGACCAGTTCACCGTGAACGCCGCCGTGCATTACTACCATCGACCGCTGCGCACGGATGTGCGCGCCGAGATCTTCAACCTGACCGACGAGGAGAACTTCTCGCCGATCTTCGACGGTGGCTACTTCGGCTCGACCGACGTGCTGCCGGAACTGCCGCGCAGCTTCATGGTGAGCCTCACTCACCGCTTCTGAGATGGGCGACAGGGGCATGCACAAACGGGGACAGACCACGGTTTTGAAGAAACCGTGGTCTGTCCCCGTTTTGGTTTTTGCGTTGCTGCTGGTTGGCTGCGGCGAGCCTACGTCACCCACCCGGGACGATCTCCGTGGTCGCCCGTGGTCCGAGATCGAACAGGCCGCGCGTGGCGCGACCGTGCACTTCGCGATGTGGACCGGTGACCCCGCCATCAATCGCTACATGCGCGAATTCGTCACCCCGCGCCTGGCCGAGCGCCACGGCATCGAACTCGTCATCGTGCCGGCGCAGGCCGACATCCCCGCGCTGCTCGCCGCCGAGCTCGCGGCCGGGCGCGCAACCAGCGCCTACGATCTCTTGTGGATCAACGGTGAGAACTTCTACAAGCTGCGCGAACTTGGCGCGCTCTACGGCCCCTTCACCGCGCGGCTGCCGAACGATGCATACGTCGACTGGGCCAACCCGCGCATCGCGCGCGACTTCCAGCAGGACGTGGCCGGCATGGAGGCGCCCTGGGGCTCGGTACAGCTGCTGCTCATTGCCGACCGCGCGCGCGTGGCCGAGCCACCGGCGGATGTCGCCGCGCTCGCCGCATGGATCAAGGCCCATCCCGGGCGCTTCACCTTCGACCGCGCCTTCACCGGCCTCGGTTTCCTGAAGACATTGATGATCGCGCTCGCCGGTGAGCACAATGCGCTCGACGGCCCGTTCGACGAGGCGCGCTACGTGGCGCTCCGCGATCGCGCCTTCGCCTGGCTGCGCGACGTGCGTCCCGCGCTGTGGCGCGAGGGTCAGAGCTTTCCGCGCGGTGTCGGTGAACTGCACCAGTTGTTCGCCAACGGCGAAGTGGATTTCACCATGAGCATGAACGACGGCGAAGTGGACAATAAGGTGGCCAGCGGCCTGTTCCCCGACAGCGTCTATGCCTACGCGCTCGCGAGCGGCACGCTGGCCAATACGCATTACCTCGGCATTCCGGCACGCGCCGCGCATAAGGCCGCAGCCCTGGTGGTGGTCAACGAACTGCAGTCCGCCGAAGCGCAGTTCGAGAAACAGCGCCCGGAGGTATGGGGCGACGGCACGGTACTCGATGTTGCGCGCCTGCCGGCGCCGTGGCCGACGCGCTTCGCCGAGGCCGAAGCGCGTCGACACGCGCCGCCGCGCAGCGAGATCGCCGCGCGCGCGCTGGCCGAACCCAGCCCCGAGGTGATGATTCGGCTCGAGCGGGATTTCCGTGCGTCCTTCCTCGCCGAATGAAGGCCGCGGCTGGCGCTGGCTGCTGGCCGGCATGGTCGGCGGCAACCTGCTGCTCGCGCTCGGCCTGGCCGGCGCGCAGAGTCTCGGATTGGCGAGCTGGCCGCCGAGCGCTCTACTGGACACGCGGGGCTGGCGCGCGCTGGTGGGCGCGGACGCCTTCTGGCACTCATTGCTGTTCAGCGCCACGCTGGCCGCGGTGACGCTCGCGCTGGCGCTCGTCGCCGCGCTCCTGCTGCAACACGCGCTCGGCGCCGAGTTGCGGCGCGCGCGTCTCACCCGCCTGCTCTACCTGCCGCTCGCGGTGCCCGGCGTGGCGGCCGGACTGCTGGCCTTCATCATGCTCGGCGACAGCGGCGTGCTGTCACGCGTCGGCCACGCGCTCGGCCTCGTCACGACCCCGGCGGACTTTCCTGCGCTGCTGTTCGACGCCGACGGGCGCGGCATCGTGCTCACCCATCTCGCGCTGATCACGCCGCTGTTCCTGCTGCTGTTCGCGCGCCTGGCCGAGCCGCTGCGCCTGCCGGCGCTGCTCGAGCAGGCGCGCGCGCTGGGCGCGTCGCCGTGGAGCGCGTGGCGACGCGTGGCGCTGCCGCTGCTGCTGCGCCAGTCCGCGCCCGTGATCGCGGTGTACGGCCTCGCGCTCATCGGTGCCTACGAGATTCCGCTCATGCTCGGCGGCGCGCGCCCGCCGATGGTCTCCGTCGCCATCGCCGAAGCCGTGCAAGGCTACGATCTCGCCTCCCGTCCTTACGGCTACGCCATGGCCTGCGCCTACCTGGGCTTGCTCGCGCTCGCCTGGGCGCTGGTGATGAAGCTTGGCCCCGCGCGCGACACGGACCATGCGCCTTAGGGCTGCCACGGCGCTGGCGGGCGCGCTCGGCGCGCTGCTGGTCACGCCCTTCGCCTGGCTCGCGCTGTTGTCGGTGGCGCGCACCTGGCGCTATCCCGCGCTGTGGCCGAGCGCGTGGCAGTGGGACCAGTGGCGCGCGCTCGGCGCCGAAGGGCGCGCGCTGGCCGCGCATGCCGGGGTCTCGCTGCTGCTTGCATGCTGTGTCGGTGTCATCGCGACCCTGGCCGGTTTCGCCACCAGCCGCGCGTTGCGCGGCCCCGGCATGGCGCGCGCCTGGCTGCCGGTCGCCGCCCTGCCCTTCGTGCTGTCGCCGGTGGTGTACGGCGCGAGCATCAGCCAGGCCTACGGCTGGCTCGGCCTCGGCGGCCGTGGCGCGGGCGTGTTCCTCGCGCAGTTGCCCTTTGCCTATGGTTACGCGGTGCTGGTCTGCCACGGCTTCTGGACACCGCACACGCGCGCGCTGCTCGAGCAGGCGCGCACGCTAGGCGCCGGCCGCCGGCAGCGCCTGCTGCGGGTGGAGCTGCCGCTCGCGCGCGCGCTGCTCGGCCTGTGCCTGTTCCAGACCGCGCTCATGTCCTGGTTCGACTTCGCGCTGGTGCGCACCATCGGCGGCGGCCGGGTGCAGACCTTGTCGCTCGCGGTGTTCGATTACTTCAGCGCTGGCGACCTGCGCCTGGCGAGCGCAAGCGCGCTGCTGCTGATCGCGCCGCCCGCGCTGGCCCTGCTGTGGAACCCCGCCCTGTTGCTGCCCGCCGTCAGCCGGACATCCCAGCCATGAGCGCGCCGCGACGCCGGGCCGAAGCCTTGCAGGTACGCAACCTGTGCAAGTCCTATGGCGCGCAGCGCGTGCTGCACGACGTGAACCTGGACCTCGCGGCAGGCGAAGTGCTGGCGGTGCTCGGCGCCTCGGGCACCGGCAAGACAACGCTGCTGCGGATCCTGGCCGGGCTCGAAACCAGCGAAGCAGGACACGTGACGTTCGCGGGCCAGGCCGCCGCGGTGTCGCCGACCGAGGCGCGCCGCGCCATCTACCTGTACCAGGAGCCGCTGCTCTTTCCCCACCTCGATGTGTTCGAGAACATCGCCTTCGGCCTGCGCGTCCGCGGTCGCGCCACGCGCGACATCACCCACGAGGTCGACGCGCTGCTCGCGGAATTGCAGCTCACGGGTTTTGGCCGCCGGCGTCCCGACACCCTGTCCGGGGGACAGCGCCAGCGCGTGGCCTTTGCCCGCGCGCTGGTGGTGAAACCCGCGCTCCTGCTGCTGGATGAGCCGTTCAGCAATCTCGATCCCGAAACCCGTGTCGTCATGCAGGACATGTTCCTCGCCGTCGCGCGGCGCCACGCCATAGGCGCGCTGTTCGTGACCCACGATCTGAAGGAAGCCTTGCGCGTCGGCCAGGCCTTCGCGCGCCTGGAGGACGGACGCCTGACGACCTACGCCGACCGCGCCTGCTTCTGCGCCGATCCGCGCAACGGCGTGGCGCGCGAAGCGCACTTCTGGCGGGATTTCTCGCCTGCGCGGGAGGCCGAGCCGCCCGCATGAAGATCGCGCTCATCGACAATGGCGTGGCCGGCCTCGGCGACTACTACGTCGCGGGTCCCGGCATCGAGTATCGCCGCGAGCGCATCACCGCGCGCTGGCGGCCGGACTTCAGCGCGGACGACGTCATCCTCGCGCCCAACGGCACCGACCACGTCGCGCTCTACGAGGCGCGTGACGCCGTGCATACGCTGCTCGCGCGCGGCGGCGCGGTGCTGTGTTTCTGTGGCTTCTTCACGCCCTGGCTGCCCGGCAGCCAGTGGCGTCACGACATCGGCGCGCCGCTCGCCGCGCTGCGCTACGAAGTGCGGAACGACGCGCTGGCGCTGTTCGAAGACGTCGATCCGGAAAGCCTGTGCCAGGACGAGCACGGCATCCGCGGCGGCTGGGCATGCGGCACCATCATCACCACCCATCCGTCCTCGGTCGTGCTCAGCGACAACTTCGCGCGCGTGCTCATGATTGCCGACCAGCGCACGACGAGCGGGCTCATCATCGCCACCGCCAGCGGGCCCGTGTGGGACGAGGCGCCGACGCGGCCGGCCAGCGGCGCGCGCCGCCTGTACCGCAACATCCTGCGCGCCTGCCAACGTCACCAGGAGACACGCCATGCCTGAACGACCGGTAGCCCTCATCTTCAACGGCGTGTGGTCGCACTACGCGGTGGCGACGTCGCCGAAGTATCGCGGCCTCGTCGAACTCGTGTACGTGCACGATCTCGCGCGCGTCGAGCTCGACGCCTTCCAGGGACTGCTGGTGCCGTTCCAGAACGATCACCAGGCGCTGGCCGCCGAGCGTGACCGCCTGTACGCGTTTCTCGCACGCGGCCGGCGCATCGCGGTATTCGGCGACAGCGCGCACTGGCTGCAGGCCGAGTGGGCCTCGCGACCGGTGGACAATCACTGGTGGAAGACCGCGCCCGGCCAGCCACCGGTGGTCGATACCGACTTCAGCCATCCGCTGTTCGCCACGCTCACGCCACGCCAGGCGGGCTTTCATCATCACGGCGTGTACCTCGCCATGCCGCCCGCGGCAGAGGTCCTGCAGCGCAGCCGCGCGGGCGAGGTGGTCACCTGGCGGACCCACGAATACGGCGGCGAACTGCTCGCCTCGACCATGGATCCCATCGTCGAGCACGGCGTGCAGCAGGTAGGCCACCTCGATGCGCTGGTCGATCGCCTGCTGTGGTGGCTGGGCGGCACCTGGCCGCCGGCGATGGCGTTCAGCATCGACGCCACGGCCTACGGACGCGCGTTCGCGCGGGCCTGAGCGGGTGAAGCGGCGCCGGTTTCGCCAGGTGCTGGTCGGGATCCTCGCGTTGACCCTGCTCGGCCCGCTGCTGGTGGCGGCAAGCGGCACGGTCAAGCTCGGCGCCGACTGGCGCACCGCGAGCCGTGCAAGCGTGGGGCTCGCGCCGGATCCCGCCACCACCCGCGAGGCCGTGGTACAGGTCTACGCCGCGCGCGCGTTCGACTGGCGCGGGCTCTTCGCGGTGCATACCTGGCTCGCCACCAAGGCCCGCGACGCGGATCACTACGTCGTGCACCAGGTGCTCGGCTGGAACCAGTGGGCGGGCCTGCCGGTGGTCGAGTCACGCGCCGATGTGCCCGACCGTCGCTGGTACGACGCCGCGCCCGTGCTGTTGCGGGACGTGCGCGGCGCGGCGGCCGAATCGCTGCTACCCGCGCTCGACGCGGCCGTGGCGCGCTACCCGCACACCCATGGCTATCGGCTGTGGCCGGGACCGAACAGCAACACCTTCGTCGCCGCCGTCGCGCGCGAAGTGCCGGCGCTCGGACTGAGCTTGCCCGGCACCGCCATCGGCAAGGACTACCTGGCGGGCGGCGCCTGGTGGGGCCCGGCGCCGAGCGGCAGCGGCTACCAGGTGTCGCTGTTCGGCTACGTCGGCCTGCTGCTGGCGCGCGAGGAAGGCCTGGAACTGAACCTGCTGGGGGCGGTGTTCGGGCTCGACCCGCGGGCGCTCGGCGTGAAACTGCCAGGCGTGGGCGCGGTAGGACTGCGGCGAGTGGCCAGGTAGCCAGGACGGACCATCCCCGGTTTTCCGCCGCTCATCCCGGAACACCGTTGCGATGGGGCGGGTCCTGGCCCCCCGGCCAAGCGCCAGGTAGCAAGGCATCCCGCCTTGAAAGTCGGGATGTCGTCCCTCCCCCATCAAGATCCACCGCCGTCTGCGCGGCGTACCAACCCGGGTGTGGCTCGGCCTCGAGTCCGGGGCAGCGCCCCGAGCCACCCCGACCGCCGAGCTCTCCAGCTCCCCCGCTGCCCCAGACGCCGCTCGCGGGCGTCCCCCGATTTCACTGTTCCAAAGATGTCAACGCGCCCAGGCGCAAGGAGCTTCAACCATGATGATCAAGGTTCGTGAACTGCTCGCAGCGAAATCTGCAAGGCTTTTTTCGGTTGCCCCCGGGGATTCCGTGGAGGCCGCGCTCGCGGTGCTCGCCGAACATCGCATCGGCGCCGTCCTGGTGCTGGAGAACGACAAGCTGGTCGGCATCCTCTCCGAGCGCGACTGCGCCATCAAGGTCTGTCTGCCGGGCCAGGCGGCAGCCGCCACGCCGGTGCGGGAGGTGATGACCGCGGCCGTGCTGACGATCAATCCCGACCAGCCGCTCGAAGACTCCATGGCGCTCATGATCGAGCGTGACATCCGCCATGTGCCGGTGGTGGAAAATGAGCATGTTATTGGCATGATTTCAATCGGTGACGTGGTGAAAGAGCAGTTGAAGCAGCAAAACTGGCTGATCGGTCAGCTGCAGGCCTACATCGGCGGCAACTACACGTCGACCAGCAAGGCGGCGTGATTCCCAGGCCACCGCCACGCTGCGGCGTGGCGGTGGTGATGCTTCGATTCCCTGCTCGAGCGCGCTCGCGCGCGACGCTACTGCGACAATTCGCCGCATAGCATCCCTGCCGCCACGGTCCTTAGACTGTTCTTTGTTCCGAGCAGTCGAAGCCAGGCCCCGCACCGTGATCCTTGCCTGTCCTCCGTACCACTCTCTGTTCGCCAGGCTGGTCGGCGCCACCGTCGCGTTGACCACGGCCACGTCCGCGCTGGCCGAGCACGACGCCAGGTCGCCCGCCGCGGGTCTCGAAACCCTCTACGTCAGTGGCCAGGCGACCGCGCTCGCGACACTCACCGTCGAGCAGACCTTGACGCCCGGCGGTGCGACCATCGTCGACATCGACCGCGAGCGCTCCCGCCAGATTGGCAGCCTCGCCGACATGCTGCGCTTCGTGCCCGGCGTGTTGGCCGCGAGCAACAGCGGCACGGACAGCATGTTCTTCTCCAGCCGCGGCTCGAATCTCGATGCCACCAACTTCGACATGAACGGCATCAAGCTGCTGCAGGACGGCCTGCCGGTCACCACCGCGGACGGCAACAATCACAATCGCATCATCGATCCGCTGACCGCGGCCTTCGCCACCGTCGCGCGCGGCGCCAATGGCATGAAGTACGGCGCGAGCACGCTCGGCGGCGCCATCGACTTCGTCTCCGCGACCGCGCGCAACAGTCCGGCCCTGCGCATGTTCGTCAATGGCGGCAGCTTCGGTCAGTTGCAGGGACAGCTGACGGCGAGCCGCGTGTTCGACCACGGATTCGACGGCCTGATCACGGTTGAGGGCAAGCAGTGGGACGGCTATCGCCAGCACAACGAGCAGGACCGCGCGGGGCTGTATGCCAACCTCGGCTGGCGCGTGAACGACGCGCTCGAGACACGTCTTTTCTTGACGTATGTCGATAACGAACAGGCCTTGCCGGGCGCCCTCACGCGCGCGCGCTTCAAGGACGACCCCGACCAGGCGAACCCGAAAGCCGTACGCGGCGACTATCGCCTGGAAGTCGAGACCGTACGGGTGGCGAGCAAGACCACCTGGACCATCGATGCGGCGCGCTGGCTCGAATTCGGCATGTCCTACGAGCACCAGGCGCTGTTCCACCCGATAGTCGATCGCGTGCTGGTCGATTTCGACGGGCCGGGCCCGGCGCCGTTGGTGGAAGTGTTCAGCCTGCTGGTCGATACCGATCACGAGGACATCGGCACGATGGCGCGCTATCACCATCGTCTCGGCGATCACGACCTGCTGCTGGGCGTGAACTACGGCGAGAACGCCGTGCGCGGCGGCAATTTCCGCAACCTGGGGGGGCAACGCAATGGTCTGCGCACGCGGGTCGACAACGACGCATCGACCCTCGAGCTGTATACCGCCGATCGCTGGCGCTTCCTGCCACGCTGGACCGCCGTGCTCGCCGCGCAGGGGGTTCGCGCGGAACGCGAGGTGCGCAACTTCGATGTGGCGACCAACGTGCTGCTGAACCCGCGGGCAACCTACCATGGCATCAATCCCAGCCTCGGCCTGGTGTTCGCCGCGCGACCGACCATCGACCTCTACGCCAATGTCAGCCGCCTCTACGAACCGCCGACCAACTTCGAACTCGAGGACAACACCGTCGGCAACGACACGCCACTGAACGCCATGCACGGCGAAGTGGTGGAGGCAGGCAGCCGCGGTCGTGACGCCATCGGTCACGCCAGCGAGGTGTTCTGGGACGTTTCCCTCTATCACGCGTGGATCCAGGACGAGATCCTGTCCGTCGACGACCCCGCCGCGCCGGGCAACAGCCTGTCCACCAACGTCGACAGCACGGTGCACGCCGGCGTGGAGATGCTGCTCGGCGCGCGCTTCGCGCTCGATGCCGCGGCCACGCACGTCATCGCGCCGCTGGTCAACATCACCTTCAACGCGTTCTCGTTCGACGATGACACGGCGTTCGGCAACAACGAACTGCCGGCGGCGCCGGACGTCTTCCTGCGTGGCGAGATCCTCTACCGTCACAGCGCCGGCTGGTACATCGGCCCGACCATCGACGCGATGACTTCACGCTGGGTCGATTTCCAGAACACCTACCGCATCGGCGGCCACGTGCTGCTCGGCCTGCGCGCCGGGCGTGACACCAGGCACTATCGCCTGTACATCTACACGCGCAATCTCCTCGGCAAGGACTTCGTCGCCACTCATTCGGTATTCAACATCGCCGCGGCGAACGCCGAAGCACTCAACCCGGGCGAACCGCGCGCGATCTATGCCGGCCTGGAGGTGCGCTTCTGATCCGGCCGAAGGTAGAGCGCGCGGCGCGCTCGCTCAGCGCGCGCGTCCGATGAACAACCACAGCCCCGCCAGCGCGGCCGCCGCGCCGCCGAGCGCGAAGACGATCATGACCACGTCACGCGGCCAGCGACCGATGAATTCGAGCCACTGCCACTTGTGCAGATTGGCGAACAGCCAGCCTTCGACATAGTCCACGGAGGCCACGCGGGCGGCGCGGGTGGCGCTGTCCGGATGCAGGTAGAGACGCGCGCCATCGGCGAGCTGCACGCGCACGACGGGCAGCAGCTTGTTGATGAAGCCGTATTCGCCGCCGAAGGAGGCCACGGTCGTCATGGCCTCGCGCCGCGGCTGCTCGCCGAAAGCCGCGGCCAGGCGATAGGCGTAGGCGTGATCGTCCGCTGGGCAGGCGCCGCGCCCCGCCGCGGTCCACACGGCGATCATCGCGCCGGGGGCCGCCGCCGCCCCGCCATCGTGCCCGGCATGGCTGTCGTGCCCGGCATGGCTGTCGTGACCGGCATGGCTGTCGTGACCGGCCGGCGCGGCGTGCGCGGGCGTGGCGCGCGTGTCCGCCACCAGCGTACGCAGACACGGCTGTCCATCGACCGCGAACAGCGTGGCCGCGCTCGACTCCCGCGGCCAGCGCGTGTCGAGCGCACGCGCGTCGAACGGCGCCCATGCCAGGCGCGGCGCGGCGGCATCGGCGGCGCGGTCGGCGACGCCCTTGACCAGGTGCAGGCTGCCGCTCACCGTCGAGCAGGCCAGCATCAGCCCCACGCTGCCGGCCAGCAGGCGATGGGCACGACGCACGCCGCGGGGCGTGGCGCCGCGGGTGCGCCAGGCGAGCGTCGCACCGAGCACGGTGGCGAGGAAGCCGCTGGCGACGAACAGCAGCGCGAGCGGCAGGCGCGGAAATTCACCGTCGCCGAATACCCGCGCGTTGTGGAACAGCATGAACCAGCGCGTGTAGGCGGCCTTGCGCGCGTCGACCAGGGTCACCAGTGCGTCGGTCGTGGTGTCGACGTACACGCGCAGGTGATCGTCGCGGGCGAACTCGATCCGCCAGGCCGGCAGCCAGCGGTTGACCCAGGTGTATTCCACGTCGAAGGCCCGCAGTTCGCGTGCGTCCACGATCGGCGTCCGCGCGTCGCCGAGGTAGTGGCGTGCCAGGTGGCGGGCGTAGGCCGCGTCACCACCGATAATCTCCGTGGCCTCGACGGCGTCGAAATAACGGCGTGCACCGTCGGCGTCGATGATCTGCAGACGGGCGCGCCCGTCCCAGCGGACGATCCGCGCGCGGGCAAGACGCTCGAGTCCGTGACGGGCCAGCACCTCTCCGACGGTGAGCGTCTCCGCGGGCGCCACCCAGGCGGGCGCCTGCGACGTCGCGGGACGCGGCTGGTAGCGCGACAGGAAGGGATGCAGGCTGCCGCTCAGGGTCCAGGCGAGGATGCCCAGGCAGGCGAGAACACCGGCGCGACGGTGCCAGCGACGCAAGGTCGCGAGGGTTGGGGCGCTGCGGGACGGCATGGGAAATTCCTGGAGAGTCGGTGCGGCCAGCGCGCCATCCTAGACCCTCGGTGCGCCCCGGGCCGTGCGACTCGATGCCGCGTTGCCAGGCGTGTGTCGCCGTCGGCAGGCTTGTCGGAGTGCGGGTCCTGCCTTGCTCGAGGCGGACGACCCGCGCGCGAGGGACCGGTCGGGCGCGGGCCGCGTGCCGCGCTCAGCCGCGCGGCACATTCTCCTGGGTGATCACCCAGAACTTTTTCAGGTAACGCGAGGTGGACGTCCAGCGCACCGGCGTGCCCGATGGGAAGCAGGCGATGTCGCCCGCCTTCAGATCGAATTCCTCGCCGGTCTCCTCGTTCACCACCTGCGCGCGGCCTTCGAGGATGAGGCTGGTCTCGTCGCCGGCCGGCGCGCTGTAGCGCGCGACCGCGGTGCCATCCGCCGCGCAGCCGACGATGCCGACGCCGGTGCGCCACAGCCCACACATGTAGGTGCCGGTGGAACCGGTGGCGCGAATGGTGTGAGTCTCACCGCAGGTCTGCACACCGCGGCCGGGTTCGCGCCACTGGAAGGGCGTCCACACCGCGGGCTCGTCGCTGATGTTGGCGACGTAGAGATGATCTTCGCGCGTCGCGGCCTGCGGGCTGTCCCAGATCACCCAGAACTTCTTCAGGAAGGGACCGTCGATCTGCCAGTGCAGGTCGACGTGCTTGGGGTGGCTCAAGATCGTGCCGGCGCCTATGCGGTGGGTCCGGCCGTTCGCGGTCTCGGTGATCAGCGCCGAGCCCTCCAGGATGACCATGGTCTCGTCGCCGAGCGGCGCCGAGTAGTGGATGTCGCAGGAGCCGTCCGCTTCGCAGCCCGCGATGTGATGGCCGGTGCGCCACAGGCCGGAGGCCAGGCTGCCGGACGTGCCTTCCGGCCGGATTACCGCCACCTCGCCCTTGCACTGCGGGCCGTGCAGCGGATCCTCCCAGGCGAAGGGTGTCCACTCGCGTGGGTTGTCGTTGCGGTTGCCGGTGCTGAAGCGGCGGGCGTTGGGGACAGACACGACTGCGGACATGGATGCTCTCCTCGACCGTGCGGACGACTTGCTCCGCGAGTGTCGACCCATCGCGACGCCGCTGCAAGCGCGAGGTGCACGCTGATGGCCCGTCCGTGGC
>JBFWYG010000079.1:12833-19545 GCA_050186725.1 Gammaproteobacteria bacterium
AGCCTGGACGGTCGCTTTCACCAGTTACGCGACACGCGCATCATGCCGCCCGCCATGCAACAGCCGCTGCCGCTGTGGGTCGGCGCGCGCGGCGACAAGGCGCTCGATCGCGCCGCGCGCCTCGGCTGCCATCTGGCCGGCGTGTCCTCCGAGCATCGGCTGCGCTATCGCGAGGCGCTGGCGCGCAACGGTCGCGCGCCGGACGACTACCACGTCAGCCAGATGGTGCTGGTCTACGTCGCCGAGACCCGCGCGCAGGCCTGGCAGGAAGCCGCGCGGCCGGTGCATCACATGCTCACGCTCTACCGCGACTGGGCCGCGGAAGCGGGCGACGACAACAACGACGACCAGGCGACCCGCGCCATTGCGAGCCCCGAACAGATGATGCGTGAGCAGGCCGGCACCTTCTTCGGCGAGCCGGCTTTCATCGGTACGCCGGACGAAGTCCATGCAGGGCTGGCCGGGCTGCTGGAGCGCTCGCCCTGCACCCACCTCGTATTGATGGGCGTGCTGCCAGGCGCGCCGGTGGACGGCACCCGCCGCAGCATCGAACTCTTCGCGCGCGAGGTGATGCCGCGGCTGAAGCGCGACACGGCTTGAGCGGTGGCCCCGTGCCGGCCGGCAATTTGTCACTGAGCCGTGCGATTTCGAGCGCTAGACTGCCCGGCCTGCAGCGCGTCCGGCCCCATGTTTCGCCCGCGAGGCTGTAACAAATTCTTACGATTCGCGGCTACAAAGACACCCGACGAGACCTGTACGCTGAAAGAAGCTCACTGAGCAAGGAGACTGTAATGGACCTACGGCTTTTCACGGACCGCTACACCACGACACTGCGCGCCGCGTGCGTGGCACTCACCCTGACCGCGCCCCTGCCTGCCGCGGCCAACCTCATCCAGAACGGCTCGTTCGAGGACCCGGTGGTCCCGAATGCCAGCTTCACCAATTTCCTCAGCGGCTCCACGGCTATCACCGGTTGGACGGTGGTGGGCATTGACACCGCGATCGTCGATGGCGACTTCACCCAGAGCGGTATCACCTTCCAGGCGCAGGACGGCAACCAGTGGGCGGACCTGGCCGGCATCAATTCGAACTCGGCGCTGAGCGGCCTCACCCAGACGGTCGCGACCATCGTCGGTGAACTCTACGAGCTCAGCTTCTACGTGGGCTCGGCGACCGACGGCCGCTTCTTCTTCCCGACCGCGGTCGACGTCAGCATCAACGGTGGCGGACGCACCAAGTACACCAATCCCAATGCGCCGACCACCTCGCTGGATTGGATGCGCTTCTCGCTGCAGTTCACCGCGACCAGCGCCGCGACCAGCCTGACCTTCTTCAACGGCGCGGCCGCGAACAACTTCAGCACCGCGTTCGACAACGTGTCACTGGTGCAGGTCCGCGAGGAAGTGCCGGAGCCGGGCAGCCTGGCGCTGGTTGGAGTGGGACTCGCGGGGCTGACGCTGCATCGGCGTCGCAGCCAGGCGAACAAGCCCGGCGCAAGCCTCGCGTTCTGAGCTGACGCCGCATGACGTGGACGAGTCTGCTCGTCCACGTCATGCGGCAACGATTCGCACACTCTCCAACCGCGAAAGGCCGCCGGACCTTCCAGGTCCAGCCGCCGGCTCACGTCTCCGACTCAGACCTTGCAGCCCGGTCGCGCGCCGACCACGCCATGCCAGCGACGCACTGCGGAACAGTCCTCGGGAATACCAAGGCCGACGGCGTTGCCGAAATCGACGGCGCAGAGCGCAGTGATGTCGGCGGCGCTGAAACGATCACCCGCGAGATACTCGGCCTCCGTAAGGCGTCGCTCCAGCTGCTGATAGAACCAGGCCGTGCGCTGGCGACCGCGTTCGACCAGGGCCGGCAGCGTCTGGACACCTGAATAGCCGGGCAGCGCGCGATCCTTGAGCGGCTCGAACTGGTTGCGAAAGAACTCACCGATCGCGCCCATGCCGTTCAACTCGGCGAAACGTTCCCAGGCACCGATGCGCGCGGTCTCGACGGCGTCGCGGCCGAGCAGGTTGGGCTCGGGATGCAGGGTCTCGAGATAGCGGAAGATGCACGGCGCCTCGGCGATCACAGTGCCATCGTCGAGTTGCAGGGCCGGCAGCGTGCCCCAGGGATTGATCGCGAGATACTCGGGCTTGAGATTCGCTCCTTCGAGGATGCTGACCTCGACATTGGGGATGGCGAGCCCCTTCTCGGCGATGAAGATGCGCGCGCGGCGCGGATTGGGTGCCATCTGGCAGTCGTAGAGTTTCATGCTTCTCCCTGGCGTTGGTGTGATCTGACGTGGTCGTTTCGCTAGCGGTCACCCGCGGCGTGGGACGGCGATGCCGCCCCACGCCACGTGGCGATGTCTCACTTCGCGGCCGTCACCGTCTTGGTATCCCGCGCGCGTTGGCGGATGTAGTGCAGAAGCCCGTCGAGATCCTGGTCCTTGAACTCCTTGAACTGCGGCATGCCGTTGGGCACCTTGGCGCCGCCCAGCACCACCGCCTTGAACGCATCGCGCGTGAGCGGTATCGGCGATTCGCGCAGATCCGGCGCCGAGCCGCCCGACACCATGCCGCCACCGTGGCACCAAAGGCAGTGGGTGGTGTAGAGCTCCTTGCCGTGCGCGGCGAGCTGGCTGTCCACCTTGAAGTCCGGCGGATCGACCGGCTGCGCATAGGCCTTCGGTGGCATCGGCGGCATGGCCGTCTTGGCGCCGAGCGCGAAGGTATAGAGCCGCCGCGGATGCGCCTTGTACTTCCAGCCGTGCTGCGCGGCGAGCGAGCCGAGCAGCGTGCCGCCGCCGCCCCAGCCGACCAGCAGCGACACGTACTGCTTGCCGTCGATGCTGTAGGTGATGGGCGGCGCGGAGATGCCGAGCCCGAGGTCGGTCTTCCATAGCTTGTCGCCGGTGGCCGCGTCGAAGGCCGCGAACTCGCCCTCACCGTTGCCTTCGAACACGAGCTTGCCCTTGGTCACGAGCGTGCCGGCGTTCCAGTTGGGCGGCAGAGGCTGCGACCACACTCTCTGCTGCTTGATCGGATCCCAGGCGATGAGCTGCGAAGTGCTGTAGTCCTTGGGCGTGTCGGCGTCGCCAAACGCGACTCCGGCATCGAAGCGGAAGCTCGGCGAGCTCCACTTCTTGAGATCCACGCCCTTGTCGGAGAACACGCCCGGCATCTCGATGGTCGGCAGGTAGGCGAGACCCGTGTCCGGACTGTAGGACATCTGGTGCCAGCTGTGCGCGCCATAGGCGCTCGGCCACACGGTCTCTTCGCCATCCTCGTAGCGCGCGCCCTTCACTTCCACCGGACGACCGGTCTTCAGATCGATGCGCTCTGCCCAAGTGGCCTTGGCGAACTTCTCGGCCGCGAGCAGTTCACCATTGGCGCGGTTGATGACGTAGAAGAAGCCGTTCTTCGGCGCGTGCAGAATGGCCTTCACCGTCTGGCCGCCGTACTTCACGTCGGCCAGGATGATGTCCATGTTGGAGTTGTAGTCCCAGGTCTCGCCGGGATTGGTCTGGTAATGCCACTTGTATTCGCCGGTATCGGCGTCGAGCGCGACGATGGAGCACAGGAACAGGTTGTCGCCGCCGCCCGGACTCCGAATCTTCTGGTTCCACGGCGAGCCGTTGCCGGTGCCGAGGTAGACGGTGTTGAACTCGGGATCGTAGGTGATGCCGTTCCAGGTGTTGCCGCCGCCGCCGTACTTCCACCACTCGCCGGTCCAGGTCTTGGCCGCCATCTCCATGGCCTTGTTCTCGAAGCCGTCGGCCGGGTTGCCGGGCACGATGTAGAAGCGCCAGGCCTGCTTGCCGGTCTCGATGTCGTAGGCGGTGACGTAACCGCGCGCGGCCGAATGCTCGGTGCCGCCGTTGCCGATGATCACCTTGTCGCGGAACACCTTGGGCGCGCCGGTGATGTAGTAGGACTTGCGCGGATCGATGGTGACCGTTTCCCACAGCATCTTGCCGGTCTTGGCGTCCAGCGCGACCAGGCGCCCGTCGACGGTGGCGATGATGAGCTTGCCCTTGTAGTAGGCTGGCCCGCGGCTCACGTCCCACATGAGACGCAGACGATCGCCTGACACTTCGATGGTCTTCGGATCGTATTCCCAGATGATCTTGCCGGTGCGCGCGTCGACCGCGTAGGTGTGGCTGTAGCTCGCGGTGAAGTACAGCACGCCATCGACGGCGAGCGGCGTCGCGTTCAACGTGCGCTCGTTCGGCAGGTCCAGCGACCATTGCAGGCCGAGGTCCTTGATGGTGTCGGTGTTGATCTGATCGAGCGGGCTGTAGCGCTGCTCGCTCGCCGTGCGGCCGTAGGCCGGCCAGTTGCTGCCGTCGCCCCCGCTCGCGATGTAGGCGTCGTCGACGACGGTGTCCGCGGCATGCGCGGCGTTGGCCACCAGCGCGCCGGCCAGCAGCCATGTTCTTGCTCCCCTGATCATCTTGCGCTCCCCCGTGATTGGACTGGACGTCAGCCCCCGACCTCGGGCCGGGTTGCTCGGCGACGACGCGAATTCCGATGTCGGCGTCGCAGGTCGCCCTGCGCCCAGGACTGTACTCGAAGCGCCGCCGCCGCGGCCACGCGCTTTCGGGGTAAGCGTTGATCGGGAATCCGGCTGAAGTTGGCCCATGGAACTTGCCTGACCATCAAGCGGTGCCTTGCGGCACCGCCAGCCCCTGCACAACATGCCACGCGCTGGATGTGCCCTCAGGGTGCGCGTAACGACCTTGCCTAGGGGAGGCAATCGAAGATGAGAATCCTGACCGGCCCGGCCTGGGCTGCCCTGGTGCTTGCCCTGGCGGGCTGTGGTGGCGGAGACGGCGGCACACCAGCCGCCTCTTCGACTGCCGCCCCGGCCGCGGCCGCCACTAAAGGCCAACCCGCCGCGGCGGTCGATGCCACTCGTCTCTCGGCCGCCGACGAGGACGGCGCCAACTGGATGAGCTACGGCCGCAACTACGCCGAGCAGCGCTTCAGTCCGTTGTCCGACATCAATGCCGACAACGTCGCCGGTCTCAAACTCGCCTGGTATTTCGATCTCGACAACAATCGCGGGGTGGAGGCCACACCGCTGGTGGTTGACGGCGTGATGTACACCACCGCCTCCTGGAGCGTGGTCTACGCCCTCGATGCGGCGACCGGCGAGTTGAAGTGGAAGTACGACCCGGCGGCGGATCGCAAACAAGGCTTCTATGCCTGCTGCGACGTGGTCAATCGCGGCGTCGCGGTGTGGGATGGCAAGGTATTCGTCGGGGTCATCGACGGGCGCCTGATCGCGCTCGACGCCGCCACCGGCAAACCTGCTTGGGAAGTGCAGACCACCGACACGAGTCAGCCTTACACCATCACCGGCGCGCCGCGCGTGGTGAGTGCAAGGTGATCATCGGCAACGGCGGCGCCGAGTTCGGCGTGCGCGGCTACATCAGCGCCTACGACGCGGCGACCGGCAACCTGGCGTGGCGCTTTCACACCGTGCCCGGCAATCCGCGCAGTGGCTGTCCCTCGACCAGGTGGAGACGATTCGTCACTACCTGATGGCACGCGCTGCCACGACGACGCACTGATGTCTCCGCGCCGTCCTGCGGCGCGGGGCCCGACAGTCAGGCAGGGACGTCGCGCAACTTCCCTGCCCGACCTCGCTCAGTTCCGTGCGGCGCCCTGCAACGATTCCCGCGCGCGCAGCCGGATGAAATGCATCAGCCCGTCGATGTCCTTGTCGGTGAGTTCGCCGAACTGCGGCATGCCGTTGGGACGGAGCGCACCCTTGCGCACCACGCCTTCGAAGGCCTCGCGGTTGGTTGGGATGGACGACTCGCGCAGATCCGGGGCGGTGCCGCCCGAGACCATGCCCGCGCCGTGACAATAGAGGCAGGACGCCGCGTAGAGCGCGCGGCCGTGCTCGGCGAGCGCGGTGTCCACCTTGAACGCGGGCAGGTCCAGTGGCTTGGCCAGCGTCGGCGGCGGCGAGGGCGGCAGCGGCGTCTTGCCGTCGAGGGCGAAGGTGTAGAGCCGGCGCGGATGCGCCTTGTACTTCCAGCCATGCTGCGCGGCGAGCGAACCCAGGATCGTGCCGCCGCCGCCCCAGCCGACCAAGAGCGACACGTACTGCTTGCCGTCGACGGTGTAGGTGACCGGCGCGGAAGATATGCCAAGGCCCATCTTCATCGACCACAGCACGTCGCCCTTGGCCGCGTCGTAGGCGACGAACTCGCCGTCGGCGCGCCCCTGGAAGACGAGATTGCCCTTGGTGGTCATGGTGCCCGCGTTCCACATCGGCGGCAGTTCGTGCGACCAGGCCTTGGCCTGTTTCAGGGGATCCCAGGCGAGCAGGCGCGCCTGCGCGATGTCCGCCGGCGCATCCTCGCCCTTGAACTCGACACCGGGATCGACGCGGAAATGCGGCGACTGCCAGGCCGCGGTGTCCATGCCCTTGTCCTTGTAGGCACCCGGCATGTCGTAGGCCGGGATGTAGACCAGGCCGGTGTTCGGGTTGTAGGACATCGCGTGCCAGTTGTGCGCGCCCCAGGGGCCGGGCCACACGATCTCTTCGCCGTCCTCGTAGCGCGCGCCCTTCACTTCCACCGGACGCCCGGTCTTGAGATCGATGCGCTCAGCCCAGGTCGCCTTGCCGAACTTCTCCGCCGACAAGAGCTCACCGTTGGCGCGGTTGATGATGTAGAAGAAGCCGTTCTTCGGCGCCTGCAGCA
>JBFWYG010000080.1:0-19507 GCA_050186725.1 Gammaproteobacteria bacterium
CAAAAAAAAGCCCGCTCTGAGAGCGGGCCAACTAGCCACGTAGAGAAGGGCACTACGTAGGAGATCGTCTCGGCCGGGGGCTCATGCCGGCCGTTTCGGCTCGAAGTCCGCGAGCAGGGCCTCGATGGCGTGCAGGTGCGCACGGTAGAGCTGGCCCAGCGGATCGGCGCTGCCGTTCTCCTCCGCTTCCAGCTCGGTCAGCTTGGCGCGATAGAGTGCGCGGTCGGCATGCAGCTGGGCGCGGCGCGCGGCGATTTCGGCGTCGTACTCGCTGATCAGGCGCCGAGTCGCGACCGCTATCGCGAGGCTGGCATCGGGGATGGGCTCGTGGCGCATGGGACGATGGACTCGATGAAACACTCTCGTGTCCCTGTTTGCAGGACGCGTGCCACGTCGTCCGAAGCGGCGCGCCGCCAGTCTAACTAGCTGATCCACATGGAAAGACCAACCCGTCATCCACCGTGGGCGGCCACGCCGCGGTCGGTTGAGGCCAGCAATTGTCGCCGGGCGGAGACAGGGGCGCGGCGTCAGCCCTTCTGCAGCATTGCCTTCAGGCTGTCGAGGGTGCCGCGTCCGGCCGTGCGGTTGGCGGCGGCGTCGGTCTTCGCGCCGTCCCAGGCGAGTTCGTCCTGGGGCAGTTCGGCGAGGAAGCGGCTCGGTTCCACGGTCTCTACCTGGCCAAAGCGCTTGCGCGTGCGGCAGAAGCTGAGCGACAGCGTCTTCTGCGCGCGTGTGATGCCCACGTAGGCCAGGCGCCGCTCCTCTTCGATGGTGTCCTGTTCGATGCTGGTGCGATGGGGCAGCAGGTTCTCCTCGAAGCCGACCATGAAGACGTGCGGATATTCGAGGCCCTTGGCGGCATGCAGGGTGGTGAGCGCCACGGCGTCGCTGTCCTGGTCCGAATCCTGGCGATCGGCGATGTCGAACAGAGTGAGCGCGGCGACCACGTCGGCCGTGGTGCGGGACTCCTCGGCCTCGTGGATGCGCTTGATCCACTTGGCGAGCTCGGCGACGTTGTTGCGCTTGCGCTCGGCGTCCGCCGGCGTTTCGGCCTGTTGCTCCAGCCAGTCGTCGTAGCCCACGTCGGCCAGCAACTGGGCGAAGGCTTCGGGCGGCGCCGACTCGGCATGCTCGCGCTGAAAGGCCATCAGCCAATCGACAAATCCGCGCACGCGCTTCAGGGTCTGGGGCGAGACGCGCGCTGCGAAGGCATCTGTCAGGGCCGCCTCGGCGAGACTCCCGGTATCGCCCGCCGCCACTTCCACCAGCACCTTCACCGTGGCCGCGCCGATGGCGCGTCGTGGGGTGTTGATCACGCGCAGCAGGGCGTTGTTGTCGCTCGGATTGGCCAGCAGCCGCAGGTAGCAGACGCAGTCCTTGATCTCGGTGTAGTCGAAGAACGAGCGGCCGCCTGACAGCACGTAGGGGATGCCGCGCTCGCGGAACGCGTGCTCGAACAGGCGTGCCTGGAAGTTGCTGCGCATCAGCACGGCGAAGTCGCCGAAGCGCAGGCTGTGCACCAGGCGGCGGTGCAGGATGTCGTTCGCCACCCACTCTGTTTCGTCGTGTTCGCTGGCGCGAGCGACGACGCGAATCTTGTCGCCGAAGCCGTGATCGCACCACAGGGTCTTGGGATAGATGTGCGGATTGTTGGCGATGAGCTGGTTGGCGGCCTTCAGGATGATGCCGCTGCAGCGATAGTTCTGCTCGAGCTTGACCACTTTGAGCGCAGGGAAGTCCTGCGCGAGCTGTACCAGGTTCTCAGGTCGCGCGCCGCGCCATGCGTAGATCGACTGGTCGTCGTCGCCGACCACCGTCAGGCGCTGGTGGCCGCCCGCCAGCAGGCGCACGAGCTCGTACTGCGAGAGATTGGTGTCCTGGTACTCGTCGACCAGCAGGAAGTCGATGCGCTCACGCCAGCGGGCCAGCGCCTCTTCGTCGGTCTGCAAGAGCCGCAACGGGGCGATGATCAGGTCATCGAAATCCACCGCGTTGAACGCGGCGAGCGCCTCGCAGTAGGGGGCGTAGCAACGCGCGGCGAATTTCTGCGCGGGAGAGAGATCCTGGGTGACGACCTTGCCCGGCGGTATGAGCGCGAATTTCCAGGCCGAGATGGCGTTCTGCACTTCGCCGACTGCAACGTCGCTGCCGGGCTGATCGCGGCGCATGAGGTCCGCGAGCAGGTTGGCGCAGTCGCCGGAATCCAGGATCGAGAAGCCGGGGCGGTAGCCGAGCTGGGCACACTCGGCGCGCATGATGCGCAGGCCGAGCGTGTGAAAGGTCGAGATCCAGGGTTTGGACTTGCTCCGGCCGAGCAGGTCGGTGACACGCTCGCGCATTTCGCGCGCCGCCTTGTTGGTGAAAGTGATGGCGGCCACGCGATCCGGCGGCACCTCGCGCTGGGTGATGAGGTATTCGATCTTGTGCGCGATGACGCGCGTCTTGCCGCTGCCGGCGCCGGCCAGGACCAGCAGTGGTCCGTCGATGTGGCGCACGGCTTCGCGTTGGCGCTGGTTGAGCTTGTTCAAGCGATCGCGGTTCGACGTGGGCGCGCCGAAGGCGCGCGAGGGCGCGGATTCTAGCAGGCGGGATTGAGGCCCGGGCAAGCGCCGGCGGGCCCATAAGCCCGCCGCGGCTCAGTCGAGGGCGGGCTGTGCGTGTTCGGCGGCGTCCGACGCGGCGTGAACACGGGAATGCTGATCGAAATAGCGCTGGAAGCCATCCTCCAGCGCCTCCGGCGGGGCTCCGAGCGGCGGCGGTGCGTCGTCCTCACCATCCTCCGCGCGCCGCCCACCTGGGCGTTGGACGAGCGTCGCCGGCGCCGTACCGGCGTCATCCAGCTGGAAAACATGCAGGGGTGTACCGAGCGCCTCGACGGCCAGGCTCCGCGCGGTCGCGACCTGGCAGGAGAGCAGCGATGTGGCGACCAACGCCGCGGTGAGCAGGGACTTGCGCATGTCGAGGGCTCTCCGTGATGACTCCAGGGCAGGCTAGGTTTGGCGGACTGAATCACGACTGAACTTCAATACGTCGCCGAGCCCGCTTTGGGCGCATTACAATGCGGCCCATGTCCTTCTGGCCGGTTCGAGCGTCGCGAGGCGCGGCTGTCGGTGTCGGCTAGAGCCCTGCTCGCCGCGCTGCTGTGCCTCGTGGCGGTCGGCGCGCTGGCTTTCATCGCGGGCGGCCGCTGGGCCACCCGTGACACCCTGCCGGTCGTCGTGCCGGTGCTCGTCGCCGAGAGCGGGCAGACCTTTCGCGCGCGCCTCGACACGGGCGCGGTGGTGTCGTCGATCAATGCGCAGGAGATCAAGGTCCTGGGCAGCGATGGCCCGCCTTCGGCGCGGGACAGCGGCAAGCTGATCAGTTTCGTGCTGGTGAACGAGGCCGGGGAACGGCGCCCCCTGACCGCGACTATCGCCGAGGTGCGCGGGATCCGCAGCGCGGATTGTCGCGAGGTGCGCTACCACGTCTTCCTTACCGTCGAGTTTCGCGGACGGAGCTTTCGCGTGTTGACCAACCTGAACGATCGCAGCCGGGCCGGCGACATGCTGCTCTTGGGCCAGAATTTCCTGCGCCATGGCTTCGCCGTCGCGGCGGCCACGGACGACAGACCATGAGTACCTCGATGACACCGGCCGCGGGGGAACCCCACGTCGACCTGCGTCTCGGCACGACGGAGGTCCGTCTGCTCGGCACCGCGCACGTCTCGCGCGCCAGCGCCGAGGCCGTCCTGCGCGAAATCGCGAGCGGCGAGTACGACGAGATAGCGATCGAGCTGTGCGCCAATCGCCATCGCGGCATCGTCGAGCCGCATGCGCTCGAGCGCATGGACCTGTTCGAGGTCATTCGCGCCGGCAAGGTGCCGATGATCACCGCGATGCTGGCGATGGCGGCCTTCCAGCAGCGCATCGCCGAGCAGTTCGGCATCGAACCGGGCGCCGAGATGCGCGCGGCCATCGACGGCGCGCGCGAGCGCGGGCTCGCCCTGCATCTGATCGACCGCGACATCGGCACGACCCTGCGACGGGTGTATCGGAACGTGCCGTGGTACCGCAGGCTCTACCTGTTCTCCGGCCTGTTCGCCAGCATCGTGGTCGACGACGAGATCCCGGAATCGGAGATCGAAGCGCTGAAGGAGGGCGACCTGCTGGAGAGCACCTTCGCCCAGTTCGCCACCACCGAGCAGCGCATCTACCAGCCACTCATCGACGAGCGCGACCAGTACATGGCGGCGCGGCTGCTGGACATCGCCGAGAGCAAGCCGCGACGCGTGCTGGCGGTGGTCGGCGCCGGGCATCTCAAGGGGCTCAAGCAGTATCTGGAACAGGGCGTGCCGGCGCGCGCGGAGCGTCTGCGCGAACTCGACACGGTGCCGAGCGGTTCGGCGTGGCTGAAGCATCTGCCGACCTTGCTGGTGCTGCTCTTCGTGCTTGGTTTCGTGGTCGGCTTCCTGCGCAGTCCCGCATTGGGCTGGTCGCTGGTGGCGCAATGGGTCTTCATCACGGGCGGCCTCGCGGCGGTGGGCACGCTGCTCGCCGGCGGCCATGTGCTCACCATCCTGAGCGCCTTCGTCGGCGCGCCCTTCACCACCCTGCATCCCGCCATTGGCATCGGCATGGTGACGGCACCGGTGGAAGCCTGGATCCGCAAACCGACCGTCGCCGACTTCAAGGCGCTGCGCAAGGACACCACCAGCCTGCGTGGCTGGCGGCACAACCGGGTGGCGCGCACCTTCCTGGTGTTCTTCCTGAGTTCGCTCGGCGCCGCGAGTGGCACCTACATCGCGGGCTTCCGCATCATCCAGCAGGTGTTTCACTGAGCCGTGCATGGATGCGCCCGTAGGTGTGCCAGCACAGCACGGCCGCGGCCAGCGCCTGCAGTCCGTAGAGCGCTATGGCCATGAACGGCGCGGACAAGGCATTCGGTCGCAGCAGCGTGGCCAGCGCGCCGAGGCCGAGATGGGGCAGCAGGGCCGGCAGCAGCCCGTCCAGCAACACCAGGTAGACGGCGCCCAGGCCCTCGGCCTGGCCGGGCCGCGAGACCATCACGAGCCAGGTGAGAAGGAGCAGGTCCCGAAGCATCATGCCGGCCAGCGCCACCAGGCTCAGTCCTGACTGCTCGACGTGCAGCAAGCCGAGTGTCGGCGTCGCGCCGAGCAGGGCAGCGGCGAGTGCGGCCAGCGTCGCGAGCGCGGCGGCGATCACCCACAGCGGAAGTTCCTCCTGCAGTCGGCCCGTATCGCCACGCCGCCAGGCCTGGACCACGCGGCGCAGCTTGAGCGCGTCGCTCGGATAGGCGAACAGCGCTGCATAGGCAGCCACGCCGGCCACCAGCGCGAGCGCGCTGCAGACGTCGGCGAGCAGCGCCGTCGAGGGACTCGTCGAGTTCGTGAGGAAGCCGGTCAGGAACAGCGCGCTGAAGAACAGGAAGCCCAGCCACGCGGTGGGGCGATTCAGGATCTGCAGTTCGGTCGCCATGGCGCGACTCGCGCCCAGCAAAGCCCAGGCCGCGAAACACGCGGCGGACGCGGCGGCGAAGGGCAGTTGCGCGAACGTCAGGCCGAACCAGCGCACCGCGTCGCCATCGGCGGACACGCTCGTGACCTTGGGCATCACCCAGATGAGCAGTGCCACCACCAGCAGGTTGCCGAGCCGCGCCTGCACGGCACGGCCCCGATGCATGCCGACCAGCGCCGCCAGCAGCGCGCCCGACTGGGCGATGATCGCCGCGCAGGTCGCGAACGCGAGCGTGAGCCAGGCCGCGCGCCCCTGTGCGAACCCGCCGCTGCCGGCGTAGACCAGCAGACAACAGGCGCCGCCGTACCACGCCAGGACCGTGGTGCCCGCGAGCTTGCCCCAGGTCATGGGCCACGCGGGCAAGGCGCACATGCGCTGCACGTCCCAGGTGCGATCGCGCGCCTCGTCCAGCACGCTGTTGGCTGCCTGTCGCGCCCCCCACACCAAGGTCAGCAGCACGAAACCGAACAGCGCCATCCTGGCCACCGCGAGCCCGGTCGGGTCGAGCACGTCTACCAGCGCGGCGGCGCTGAACAGCACGGCGGGCACCAGCACCAGGCGCTGCGGCGTCGCTTCGAGCCACAGGTTGCGCAGCAATTCGGGATTCATGCGCGCACCTCGCGCTGCAGCGAGGCCAGGTAGGAGCGCTGGAGATCCTTGGGCAGCGGCGCGAAGTGGCACACCGCGAAGCCCGCCTCGATCAGCGTGGCCAGCAGCGCCGCGCGCGCGTCGGCGGCGGCCGGCGCCGTACATTGCACGCGCGCACCCGCGGCCCGCACGTCCTGCAGCTCTGGCCGCGCGCGGAGCCAAGTGAGCAGCGCGGCCGGATCGCCGTTTGTCTCGATCTCGAGACTCTGCGTCCGACCGGCGCTCACGCCGAGCGTGCGATGTTCCACCACCCGGCCGTCGCGCAGGATCAGCATGTGGGTCGAATAGGACTCGAGCTCGGCCAGGATATGCGAGGAGACGACCAGCGTGAGCCCACGCTCGCGGAGCGCCACGAACAGCTCGCCGAGCGCGATGCGCGCCTCGGGGTCGAGCCCCGAGGCCGGTTCGTCCAGCAGCACCACGGTCGGACCGTGGATGATCGCCTGGGCGATGGCGACACGCTGCTTGAGGCCGCGGGACAGTTCGCCGGTCGGCTGATCGAGCCGCTCGGCGAGGCCGAGCTCGGCCGCGGTCGTCGTCACTCGCGCCGGCGTGTCGGCCGGCGCGACGCCGTTCGCGCGCGCCACGTAGGTGAGACTCTGGCGCACGCTCAGGCGCGGGTAGAGACCGAAGGCGTCGGACAAGTAGCCGATGTGCGCATGGCTCTGCCGCGGGTGCTCGACAACGTCGACGCCGTTCACCGCGATGCGGCCGGTCAGCGGCCGGTCCATGCCGGCCAGGCAGCGCAGCAAGGTGGTCTTGCCCGCGCCGTTCGGTCCGACCAGGGCGGTGATACTGCCGGCGGCGATGCTGAAGCCGACCCCCGACAGCGCCCGACGGCCCGGATACTCGTAGTTCAGACCGGCGACTTCGATCATGGACCGTATGGCGTGAGCCGGCGCTGCCCGGCGGTGTCGGTCGCGGTTAACATGGAGTGCACGCGCATGGTGAGTGGACAACCTATGGCGCTCGAGCGCGGCGCTCGACGCGGACGGCCATTGTGCCGGCACCAGGGGAACCTCACCAGCGCCGAGGGTGGCGGCCGCGACGGTCCGTCGACGAACGTCACGGCAGCACGGAGCGAGCATGAACGAATGGTGGCGGGTGGCGCGATCGCCCGGCGTGGTGCGACGGGCGCTGCGGGTGGCGATGGTGGTCGGTTCGGTGCTGGTGTTGATCAATCACGGTGACCACTTGTTGACCGGACAGCTCGCGACCACCGATCTGTACAAGATCCTGCTCACCTACTGCGTGCCCTACTGCGTGTCCACCTACTCGGCGACCAGCGCCCTCATGGCGCGACGCTGAACGCATCATCTACCCGCATTCACCGAGGAGAACCCGATGTCCCAAGTCCTGGAACTGTTGACCGGCCGCTGGAGCCCGCGCGCCTTCGCGCCACGGGCCATCGACGCCGCGGATCTGGCCACGCTGTTCGAGGCCGCGCGCTGGGCGCCGTCCTGCTACAACGGTCAGCCCTGGCACTTCGTGCTCGCGCGCCGCGGTGACGCGGCCCACGAGGCGCTGTTCCCGACCTTGATGGGCGCCAACCAGGCGTGGGCGGCCACCGCACCGCTGCTGGTGCTGAACGTGGTGAACAAGAACTTCAGCCACAACGGCAAGCCCAATGGCTGGGCCTGGTACGACCTCGGGCTCGCGGTCGGCAACCTGCTCGCGCAGGCCACCCATCTGGGCATCCTGGCCCACCAGATGGCGGGCTTCGATGCGCAACAGGCGCACGCGCGCCTGGGGCTGCCCGCGGACTGCGATGCGGTGGCGGTGATGGCGCTCGGCTATCTTGGCGACCCGGCTACGCTGCCGAGCGGCGTGGAGGAGAAATCGCGCGCGACGCGCGAACGGAAGCCCCTGCCCGAGTTCGTGCACGACGGCGCCTGGGGCCAGGCCTTTACCGGCTGAGCGACGCTTGAAATCGCGTCTGCGTGACCCGAGCTGACAAGGCCCGTACAAGGCCAGGACGAGACCCGAGGAACCGTCATGCCCACCTATGAATACCTCTGCGAGGACAACGGCCAGGTGGTGACGGTGCGCCACGGCATGCATGTCGTGATCCGCAACTGGGGCGAATTGTGTTTCGCCGCGCAGGTGCCGATGGGCGACACCGACTTCGAGGCGCCGGTACGCAAGAAGCTCGGCGCGCCGGGCATCGCGGTGCCGGTCGGCAACTCGACTCTCAAGAACCAGGGCTTCACCAAGCTCGTCAAGCGCGACAAGGGCGTGTACGAGAATGTCACGGCCACCGGCAGCGAGAAGCGCTACATGAAGGCCGGCGATCCGAGTTCCATGCCCCATCTGCACAAGAAGGTTGGCGACTGAGCCGCGTCACCTCGCGCCTCAATGCGCCATGCGTTCTATGGCGCGGATCTTGTCGTTCTGCGACAGCCGGTAGAAGCGTCTGAGCTCGTTCAGGAACGCCGGCTGACCCTGTTGCGTCGGATGGCGCCGCGCGAGCGCGCGGCAGAAGCGTGCCGCGTAGCGATTGGCGTCGCGGTAGCGCTTGCCCGAGGCGTGGTCGTCCTGGTCGAGGAAGCGCACCGCGCTGAACAGCCGCTCGAGCAGCGCTTCATGGGTGGCGCCAGCGCCTTGCACGCGCAGCAGACCGGACACGGTCACGAACTTGTCGACCTCGGCCTGTAGTTCGAGCTCGAGCTGCGTGACCGGTCGGGCATGCATGGCGTTCCACACCAGGTAATTGAAGTGGCTGACGCCTTCCAGGGCGATGAGGAAATCATTCAGATTCTCCCCGTCGAGGCGCGCGAACGGATCCCGTTCCTTGAGATGGGCGAGCACACGCGCGTCGATGTAGAGCGTCACGTCCAGCGTGTCGCCGCTCTCGCGGACCAGCAGGCGCTCCTCGTTGCTGTCGGTCTCGTCCTCCTCGCCGAGCGCCTGGGCCAGGCGAGGGTCGGTGACGAGGAAGTCCGCGATGGCGTGGGCGACCGGCGTCTCGTAGAGTCCCGCGAGCCGATCCTGCAGCTGGTTGACCAACATCGAGGTCGCTCCGTCAGTGGGTGGCCCGCGCGTTCGGCCGCAATGGATGAATCCCGGCGCGCAGCAGCTGCCGGTGCGCGCGTGCGCTGCCGGTCTTCAGCCACAGGTCGTAGTTGCGCATCAGCGTCGAGGAGGACTTCAGCCCGCTCATCTCGCTGATCTCCGCCAACACGTCGACCAACGCGGGAAACTTTGCCCCCAGTTCGGCGAACACCGAGCCCAGAGCTCGCGCCTGGCGCTCGCTGCGGAAGGAGTCGTGCAAGGAGGCATAGGCCGCCTCCCCCATGCCGATGTAGTAATCGACGTCGACCAGCTTGCGATGCAGGCTGTCGCTGAACACGCCGGCGATGAAGAGCGCCAGGTCGCCCAAGCGCCGGAGCGTCAGGCGACGCTGTTCGGCGTTGCTCGCTTCGAGCGCTTCGCCATAGAGCGTGGCAAGGGGTTTCAACTGGCGATGCTCATCGCTGACCGCCGCGAGCGCCGAGGCTTCGCAGTAGTCAGTGAGCAGGTTCACGACGTAAGCGGACGTCCCGTCGTGCAACGCGACGTCCTGGTTGCGGGCCGCCGCGCGTAGCGCTTCGCTGAAATGCTCGCGCACGCTGACGGTGTGGATCAGACTCGAATCGACGGTGGTCATGCGACGCCTCCGCGGATGAATACTCAATCTCCAAGAATCGTTAGCGGCGTCTCGAGGAGCGATCCTTAAGGCGCCGCCGAAATTTTCTAATCCAAGAGACGTGCCATGAGAAGCCCCGCGAGCCGTCGAGCCTATGTCGATGATTCGTGGGCGGGATGCAGCACTCCCGGGCGAGGCTGCTAACAGCTTTTGCAGGATTTGACGACGCTGGTGCAGAAAGCTGCGTCGTGGTGCGGACAGAAAAACAAGCAGACCGGAAAAAAAGAACCCCGCACGGGGCGGGGTTCTCGGGGCTCGATGAACGAGCGGCTTACATCATGCCGCCCATGCCACCCATGCCACCCATGGCGCTCATGTCGGGGCCGGCAGCGGCGTCCTTCTTGGGCGCCTCGGCGACCATCGCCTCGGTGGTGAGGATGAGCGAAGCCACGGAAGCGGCGTTCTGCAGGGCGGAACGCGCGACCTTGGCCGGGTCGAGGATGCCCATCTCGATCATGTCGCCGAACTCGCCGGTCTGGGCGTTGTAACCGAAGTTACCCTTGCCCTCGGCCACCTTGGCGACAATCACGGACGGCTCTTCGCCGGCGTTGGCGACGATCTGGCGAATCGGCTCTTCGAGCGCGCGCACCAGGATGTTGACACCGATCTTCTGGTCTTCGTTGTCGGTCTTGACGGTCTTGGCCTTGGGCTGCACGCGGAGCAGCGCGACGCCACCGCCGGGGACCACGCCTTCCTCGACCGCGGCGCGGGTCGAGTGCAGCGCGTCTTCGACGCGAGCCTTCTTTTCCTTCATTTCCACTTCGGTTGCGGCGCCGACCTTGATCACCGCCACGCCACCGGCCAGCTTGGCCACGCGCTCCTGCAGCTTCTCGCGGTCGTAATCGGAGGTGGTCTCTTCGATCTGGGTGCGGATCTGGTTGACGCGGCCTTCGATCGCCTTCTGGTCACCGGCGCCATCGATGATGGTGCTGTTCTCCTTGGTGATCTGCACGCGCTTGGCGCTGCCGAGGTCATGCAGACCGGCCTTCTCGAGCGACAGGCCGACTTCGTCGGAGATCACGGTGCCGCCGGTCAGGATTGCGATGTCCTCCAGCATGGCCTTGCGACGGTCGCCGAAGCCCGGGGCCTTCACAGCCGCGACCTTGACGATGCCGCGCATGTTGTTCACGACCAGGGTCGCCAGCGCTTCGCCTTCGACGTCTTCAGCAATGATCAGCAGCGCACGGCCGGCCTTCGCCACGCCTTCGAGGATCGGCAGCATGTCGCGGATGCTGGAGATCTTCTTGTCGTGCAGCAGGATCAGCGGCTCTTCCAGTTCGACGTTCATCGTCTCCTGGTTGTTGATGAAGTAGGGCGACAGGTAGCCACGGTCGAACTGCATGCCTTCGACGATGTCGAGCTCGTTCTCGAGACCCGAACCTTCCTCGACGGTGATGACGCCTTCCTTGCCGACCTTGTCCATCGCCTCGGCGATGATCTCGCCGACCGCGGTGTCGGAGTTGGCCGAGATGGTGCCCACCTGGGAGATGGCCTTGCTGTCGGTGCAGGGACGGGAGATGGACTTCAGCTCTTCGACGGCGGCCGCGACGGCCTTGTCGATGCCGCGCTTGAGATCCATCGGGTTGACGCCGGCGGCGACCGACTTCAGACCTTCACGCACGATGGCCTGGGCCAGCACGGTCGCGGTGGTGGTGCCGTCACCGGCGACGTCGGAAGTCTTGGAGGCGACTTCCTTCACCATCTGCGCGCCCATGTTCTCGAACTTGTCGGCCAGCTCGATTTCCTTCGCGACGGACACGCCGTCCTTGGTCACGGTCGGCGCGCCGAAGCTCTTCTCGAGCACGACATTGCGGCCCTTCGGGCCGAGGGTCTGCTTGACGGCGTTGGCGAGAATGTTGACGCCGACCGCCATGCGGGCGCGGGCGTCATCGGAAAAACGTACTTCTTTGGCAGCCATTGCTTTCTAAACCTCTTGCAACTGTTGGATGGGGGATGACGCCGACGCTCAGGCGTCGAACACCGCCATGATGTCGTCCTCACGCATGACCAGCAGTTCCTGGCCGTCGACCTTGACCTCGGTGCCGGAGTACTTGCCGAACAGGATCTTGTCGCCGACCTTGAGGTCGAGCTTGCGGGTCTCGCCGTTCTCCAGGACCTTGCCGTTGCCGACGGCCACGACCTCACCCTTGACCGGCTTCTCGGCCGCCGAATCCGGGATCACGATGCCACCGGCGGAGGTCCGCTCTTCTTCCCAGCGCTTGACGATGACGCGATCGTGTAAGGGCCTAATCTTCATACTCTCAATTCTCCTCAGGCAGATTAAGTATTTGATTTTTTGAGATTCGGAGAAGTGTTATTAGCACTCTCCCGCGAGTAGTGCCAAAAATATAGTGGCGCTCGGAGCGATGTCAAGGCATTTGCGCCGCGCAGGCCTGTCGAGGTCGGCGCCCGGGGCGGCGGAAGGGCGCCGTGAGCGCAACTGGCGCGCGACCCATGGGGACGTAGAATAGTGGCCGATCACCACCAGGGATTGCGGGCCCGGCACTGCACATGACGATGAAACACCACTGGGCCGTGATCCTCTCGGCATGGTTGTCAGCGCCGGTTCTGGCTGCCGACGTCACGCCACCCCCGGCCGCGTTCACCTTCGGTCCCTACACCGTGAGCGTGGCGGCCGACCCGGACATCGGGCTCACCCCGCGGGACTTCCAGATCACGGTCAGCGACCAGGAACTCGTGCTCACGCGGCTCACCGCCCCCTTTGCAGGTACCCTCTCCAAGAGCTTCGTCGCGGATCTCGACCACGACGGTGCTTTCGAGGTGGTCGTCACCTATTCCGACCCGGACTCGCGTGCGACCGGCATCAAGGTGTTCTCATGGCGGGATGGCCTGCTCGCGCCTCGACCCGTGGCCGCCCTGGACGCCGGGCAGAGCCAGGGCTACCGCGGCGGCGACGAGGTGATGGTGGCCGACGCTCACCTCGTGCGCCTGTTCCAGGTCTACGCCGAACAGGACGGGGAGTGGACGCCGACCACGGCGCAGCGGCGACTCAGTTATTCGTTCGAGAAATCGCGCTGGCTGTCCGAGTGAACGGCCGACGCGACCGGACCCTGCGAGCGCCTGGCGGCGCGGCGCTGTGCCCGGGGAGCATCAACAAGATGTGTTGTACAAGGAGTGAGCGAGCATGTCCCTGCTGACCCACAGCGTCGAGCAGTCCGTCGACAAGCTACTGGCCCATTGTCACCGGCGTGTCTATCCCTCCAAGGCGGCCATCATTCGCCAGGGCGACCCTGCCGGTGAGCTGTACTACATCATCCGCGGCTCGGTGACCGTGCTGCTCGAGGACGACAAGGGCCACGAAATCGTCCTCGCCTACCTGAACCCAGGCGAATTCTTCGGCGAGATCGGGTTGTTCAACGAGGACGCGAGCCGCACGGCGCTGGTACGCGCGCGCGGCGAATGCGAGATCGCGCAGATCGGCTACAAGAAGCTGAAGGCGCTCACCGAGATCTACCCCGACCTCATCGTCGCCATGACCTCCCAGCTCGCCCGACGCCTGCGCAACACCAACCGCAAGCTCGGGGATCTCGCGTTCATGGACGTCTACGGGCGCGTGGCGCGCACGCTGCTCGATCTGTGCGAGCAGCCCGACGCGATGACCCATCCGCATGGCATGCAGGTGCGGGTCACGCGCCAGGAACTGTCGCGGCTGGTGGGGTGTTCGCGCGAGATGGTCGGAAAGGTCCTCAAGGACATGGAAGACCAGAACCACATCGAGGCCTCGGGCAAGAACATCGTCGTCATCGGCGTGCGTCCGAAACGCCCGCTGGCGGCCGCCCGACCACGCTGAACGATCAGGACGGCACGTCGATGTCGCGCAGGCGTCGGCGCTTGTCGTCCAGCAGGCGCCGCAGCCAGTCGCGCGCGAGGTGGGCGTCGGGATCGAAGGTGCGGTCCTCGCCGAGCAGGTCCTCCAGTTCCGCGATCTGTTCCACCAGGGACTGCCAGTCCCGCGGCGTGCTCTCCAGGCGCGCGGGGCGATCGAGCCTCCCGTGCGTGCGGCGCATCGTCGAATGCAGCATGTCGTGAACCTCTGCTTGCCGGGCTCGCGCCAGCTTGCAGGCGAGGCTTTACCGCGACATGACAGTGTCGCTGGCGGCCACCGGCCACGCCACGGCCTATAATGGCCGCCTACCTCGCAGGTCGCAGGATGTCCGTCGCAACGGGCGTACGCCGATCCGCGCTCCCACTCTAGCCGGAGGATTTCGATGCGTCTGGCACGCATGCTGTGCGCCGCCCTGGCGCTGGTCCACGCGGCGCTCGCCGCCGACGACTTCGAGGCCCTGCGCGCGGCAATCGCGCGCGGCGATTACAGCGCGGCGGTGCCGGCGCTGCAGGCCGCCGCGGGCCAGAACGACGCCAGGGCCATGAACCTGCTCGGCACCCTGTACCAGCAGGGCAACGCCTTTCCCCACGATCCCGCCAAGGCCTTCGAACTCTATGCCCGCGCCGCGGAACTCGGCGACGCGGAAGCGCAGTTCAATCTCGGCAACCTCTACCTGTCGGGCCAAGGCGTGCAGCAGGACGACGCCTGGGCCATGACTTACTTCCGCAAGGCCGCCGCCCAGGGCCACGCGCAGGCCGCCGCCAGCCTCGACAAGCTGTACCGCGCGGCCGGACTGCCGATCGGCGGCGCCTCGTCACCCACCGCGTCCACAGTCGCCGAAGGCGCCGACGCCGACGCGCCGGGCGCGTTCGCGGCTGACGCCGCAGCCAGCAGCGTCGACGAACTCGCGGCCATCGAAATGGCGCGCGCCGCCGGCATCGAGGTGAAACTGGACGCCGCCGGCAGCGCCGACCTCGATCCCGCCGCGCTGCCCGAAGCCACCCGCGTCGCCGCGGCGCCCGGTCAGGGCGCGCCCTCGGCGGCGGCGGCCGACGCGCCCGACGAGGGCGCGTCGCCACCCTCCACCGAGGCCGCGGAAGCCTATGCGACCGCGCAGCGCTACCTGCGTGGCGTCGGTGTGGACGCCGACGAGGCCCTCGGCGTGCAATGGCTGACGCGCGCGGCGGACGCTGGCAGCGCTGACGCCAAGTACGATCTCTCGCTCCACTACCTTGACGGACGAGGTGTACAGGCCGACGAAGCCATGGCCGTCACACTGCTGCGCGAAGCCGCCATCGCCGGCCATGGCGGCGCGCGGACGCGCCTGGAGCAGGTCTACCGTGACGCGGGGGTCGCCATGCCGACCCTGCCGACCGGCGCGAGCGCCGTGCCGACGGCCGTGGTCGAGCCAGCGTCGAGCGAGGCGCGCGCGGACGACGGCGACGTCAACGCGGCGCCCGACTTGCACACGGTGGCGCAGTCAGCGCCGCTCTCGCCCATGCGCGGCACGCTCGCCGACGCCAAGGCCGCGCTCAAGGCCGGTGACCTGGCCCGCGCGGCGGCGATCTTCGCGCCGCTCGCCGAACGTGGCGATGCCGAGGCGCAGGCCCATCTCGGCTACATGAGTTTTCGCGGTGAAGGCGTGCCGGTCGACAAAGCGCGCGCCGTCGACTGGTACCGGCGCGCAGCGGAGCAGGGCAATCGCGACGCGCAGTACAACCTCGCCGTGGCCTACGCCTTCGGCGACGGCGTGCCGCGCGACGACCGCGAAGCGGTGAACTGGTACGAGCGCGCGGCACGGCAAGGCAATCCGCTCGCGCAATACAGCCTGGGCCTGTCCTACGCGCGTGGCGAAGGGGTGGCGGTGAATGACGACGCCGCGGTGAAGTGGTATCGCGCCGCGGCCGAGCAGGGCTATCCCCCCGCACAGTACAGCCTGGGCTACATGTATTTCGTCGGCCGCGGCGTGGCGCGCGACGACGCCCAGGCGGTCACCTGGTTCACCCGCGCGGCCGAACGCGGCGACGTGACCGCGCAGTTCAACCTCGGCCGCATGTACGGCGCGGGCGAAGGCGTGCCGCGCGACACCGCCAAGGCGGCCCACTGGTACAAGCTCGCCGCCGCGCAGGGCAACGCCGAGGCGAAGGCGGAGCTGGAGGCCTTGGGCAGCGCGCGCTGAGCGCGGCTCAGATGGCCTTGACCGCGTCCGGCGGCGCGTCGGGAGGCGGCGGCTGCGGACGCGGCGCGCGCTCGAGGCCGCGGGTCAGGTCCTCGAGTTGCCGGCGCAGTTCCGGCAGTTTGCCGCGCAGGTCCTGCTCCAGGCTCTGCAGTTCGGCCTCGAGTTCCGGGATCGCGTGCTGCAGTTCGCCCATCGAACGATCGATGCCGGCGCCCAGTTCGCGGCCGAGACCGCGCAGCCGCCCGAGCAGGTGCGCGAGCCCGCCGTCATTGCGCAACTTGCTGACCGTCGCCGGGTAGTCCACGCGCCAGCGATCCGATTCCTTCACCAGCATCGTCACCACCGCCAGGCTCATGGGCGTCTCGCCGCCCAGCGTGAGCTCGGTGTCGACGCTTGCGCGTTCGCCGTCGATCACCACCTTGCCGAGGGTGAAGCGCTCCACCGGCAGTAACTCGGCGTCATCCTGCACGTCGTCGCGGTCGGCGGCGCGCACTTGCCGCGCCAACGCGGCGCGGTCAGCCGCCACGGCGGCGCGCCAGAACTGCTCGGCGACGGTCTGCGGCGGCACCTCCGGCTCGCAGCCGACCAGGGACAGCAACAGCAAGAGGGGCGCGAGCGCGCGACCGAACAGCCCTGCTCGGCGGCCGGGCGTCAGTACGATGAGCATGCGCGTGAGTCTCCCGGCGCGACGTGGCCGCCCCGCAGGCGGCGCCGTGCGCGCTGGGCGGTGGGAAGCGCTTACAGCGAGGCGACCCGCGACAGGCCGCGCGGCGCTTCGTTCGCGCGGCCCTTGCCGCCGATGGTACGCCGCAATTCGTCCTCGAGTTCCACTCGCTTGCCGGTCTTCTGCGCGATCTCGGCGAGCTTGGCCTGGTCGGCGTTGCGGATCTCCAGGGAGAGGGCCGCGCCCTGTCCCCGCGCGCGCCAGCGCCGCACCCCGAAGGCCGCGAGCGCGAGCACCAGCAGACCGCAGAGCGCGAGCGCCAGCCACGGCACGCCGTCAGCGACTTGGCTCGGTTCAGCGGGCGCGCTGGTGCGCGGCGCCGGTGCGGCCTTGGGACGGGGGGCCGGCGCTTGTGTGCTCTGTGCTGCGGCCGGCGCGGCTTCGCGCGCGTCGACCTGGGACTCGCTGGCCGGACCTGCCGCGGACGCGCCCTCTGGCGCGCTGCTCGATACCGCTCGCGCGGCGGCCTGTTGCGCCTCGTAGCGAGCGCGAATCTCGGCAAAGCGCTCGGCGAGCCGCGCCAGCCGCGCCGCGGTGTCGGCATCGACGGCAGGCGATGGCGGCGTGTCCGCCGCGGGAACCGCGGTCGGCGCGACCGAAGCGGGTTCGGCCGGCGCGGGTGTCTGCGCGGCGCCTGGCAGGTTCAGCATCGCGCCGGCGCGCAGCTTGTTCGCGTCGCCGCCGACGAAGGCATCAGGATTCTGTCGCACCACGTCCCGCATCGTGGCCGCGACGTCACCGCCCGCCAGACCGTGGTCGACCAGGATCTGCCACAGCGTCTGGCCACTGCGCACCGGTCCGTAGTTGCCGGCGGTCGGCAGGACGGTGGGTGTCGAGACCGCGCGCGGTGCGACCGAGGCGCGTCGGGGACGCGTGCGCGCCGGAAGCGTGAGCGGCGTCGGCGGCGGTGCCGGGAGCGCGAGGGTGTAGGTGCGCACCAGGCTGTCGACGCCGGCGCCGACCTGCAGGCGAAACGCCAGCTCGGTGCTCGCGAGCGGCGCGCTGCTGGTCAATTCGACATAGGTGACGCCGGAAGCGTCCGTGCGGAGCGCTGCGCGCACGCCGACGCCGTCGAGCGAGTCGGGCGCGGCGCCGAAGACCGGCAGCAGCGCGACCCGGGGCGCGTCGTTCGCGCCGGCAGGCAGCGCGCCGAACAGCTCGACCCGCGCGCTCAGCGGCTCGCCGCGATGGGACACGGTGGTCGCCTGACCGAGTTGCAGCGCGTGGGCGACCGGCGTCGCCGCCAGCGCGATCAGGAAGCCCGCGAATCTCGGTATAGTCATCAACGTCTCCGTAACCCAGGCCGCGTGTCGCGCGGCAGTTGACGGACGCACTGAGCGCCCCGTGGCCGCTGGTGGGCCTTGTCCGCGCTAGCGGCCCGCGCCGCGCAATCTTGACCCGCTGAGCCCTGGAGTTCCGCCTTGAAGGCCCGTTCTTTCGACCAAGCCTATTTCGAACGCTATTACTTCAATCCGCGCACCCGCATCGCCGAGCGCACCTACTTCGACCGCGTCGCGGCCTTCGCCGGCGCCTATCTCGCCCTGCTGGACTGCCCGGTGAAACGCGTGCTGGACGTCGGCTGCGGCGCGGGACTCATGCATCGCGGCCTGCGTCGCGCCCTCCCGGGCGTGCACATCGACGCCTGTGACGCGAGCGAGTACGCCTGCCGGCGCTACGGATGGCTGCACACCACCATCGAGGACCTGGAGATTCCTCGGCCCTACGATCTGGTCGTCTGCCACGACGTGCTGCAGTACCTGGACCACGCGGCCGCGCGCCGCGCCATCGAAAAGCTGGCGTCCTTCACCGACTGCGCGCTGTTGTTCGGCGTGTTGACCCGTGAAGACTGGCAGGAGAACTGCGATCAGAGCCTGACCGATAGCGACGCCTGGATCCGCAGCACCGCCTGGTATCGCAAGGAGCTCCGCAAGTATTTTCGCAATGCCGGCGGCGGGCTGTTTCTCAAGCGCGACGCGAACGTCGTGCTGTACTCGCTGGACGCGTGGGACTAAGCAGGCGCTTCACGCGCCCTTGGGCACGAAGCGCAGCGCGACGCCGTTGTTGCACCAGCGTTTGCCGGTCGGCGCCGGGCCGTCGTCGAACACATGTCCCTGGTGGCCACCGCATTTCACGCAGTGGTACTCGGTCCGTGGCCAGATGAGCTTGAAGTCCTGCTTCGTGCCGAGGTGGTCAGGAATGCTGGTGAAGAAGCTCGGCCAGCCGGTGCCGCTCTCGTATTTCATCGCCGAGGTGAACAACGGCAGGTCGCAGGCGCGGCACAGGAAGAGCCCCGCGCGATGCTCGTCGTTCAACGGGCTGGAACCCGGCCTCTCGGTGTCTTCCTCGAACAAGACGGCGTAGGCGTCGCCCGGCAGGCTGTTGCGCCAGGCCTCGGTGCTCTTCGCCAGTGGCGGACGCGGTTCGACCAGCGTGAGGTCGGGCGCGCGGAGCTCCCGCCACTCGCCCTCGAGACGCCGCACCCCCGCGAGATCCGCGGGCGCGGACTGCGCGGCCCAGGTCCTGGGCACCAGGCCCGCCGTCAGGCTCGCCAGTCCCAGCTTGATGAGTGTTCTGCGTTCCACGGTCGACCCTCCTGCCGACGCACGATGCGCTTCTGAGCCGCGCCGCGTGCCCAGGTTCCCGGCGCGTGGCTCAGGCCGCGACGTAGCGCGCGAGGTAGGCCTCGAAGTTCTCGCCCTGCTCGGCTTCGAGCCGCGCCTGTTCGGCGTGGGAGGCCGCCGCCAGCGCCTCGAACTCGGCCGTCAGCTCCGCGCTCGGCGGGCGCTCGAGGAAGTACTGGCGATGCGCCAGCGACAACTCGCGGGTATAGGTATGGAACTCCACCTGCGCGGCCTTGATGGCCGCGAGCACCTGGGCCGAGGGCAGCAGTTCCGGGGCGTTCAGCGCC
>JBFWYG010000081.1:0-16752 GCA_050186725.1 Gammaproteobacteria bacterium
TACAGCCGCCACTTCAACCGTTCGGCGGAGCTCGCGGCGGCGCTGCAGCAGACCGAGGCGCGCTTCGCGAGCGCCTTTCACAACGCGCCCATCGGCATGCTGCTGGTGGGCGACGACGGACTGGTGGTGCACGCCAACCGCGTCACCGAGAACATTTACGGCGCGCAGCCCGGCTACTGGGCCGGGCGTACCTTCTGGTTCCTGGCCGACGCCGTGGACGGCGCGCGGCTCGCCGAGCGCTACGAGGCGCTCCGCGCCCGGCGCATCGACGACTTCTGTCTCGAGACCCGCCAGTCGACGCGCGTCGGCGCGCCGATCTGGGTGATGGTGTCCGGTTCGCGCATTCCGCGCGCCGAGGGTGGAGTGCACGCCATCGTGCAGATCCAGGACGTCACCACCACCCGCGTGATGGCCGACCGGCTCGCCTACCAGGCGACCCACGACGAGCTGACCGAACTCCTGAACCGCGGCGAGTTCGAGACGCGGCTCATGCGCGCGCTGGAATCGATCCGCGTGGACAGTACCCAGCACGCCGTGCTGTACGTCGACCTCGACACCTTCAAGGTGATCAACGACGCCTGCGGTCACGCCGCCGGCGATGCCATGCTGCGCCAGGTGGCGAACCTGCTGCGCGAGCACGTGCGCAAGCACGACGCGGTGGCGCGGCTCGGCAGCGACGAGTTCGCCATCCTGCTCGAGCACTGCACGCGGGTGCAGGCCGCGGCCATCGCCGAGAAGCTGTGCAAGGCTATCGAGGCCCAGCGCTTCGCCTGGGAGGACAAGTTCTTCAACGTCGGCGCGAGCATCGGCCTGGTGGCGCTGGTCTCGCCGGACAGCACCGCGGCCAGCGTGATGAAGGCCGCCGATGCCGCCTGTTACGCGGCCAAGGAGATGGGCCGCGGCAGGGTCTACCAGTTCGACCCGGACGATGCCGAACTCAATCGCCACCGCCAGCAGGTCGACTCGGTGGCGGTGATCAACCGCGCGCTCGAGCACGACCGCTTTGAACTGCACGCGCAGCCGATACGCGCGGCGCAGAGCGCGCCCGACGCGCCGCCCACCCATCTCGAGATCCTGGTGCGCATGCGCGACGAGCGCGGCGCGATGATCTCGCCCGGTCTGTTCCTGCCGGCCGCCGAACGCTTCGGCCTCGCGCCGCGCATCGACCGCTGGGTGATCCGCCACACCTGCGCGTGGTTCGCGGCGCACCGCGATTGCCTGGCGCGCATCGAGTCGTGCTCGATCAATCTCTCCGGCCAGTCGATCGCGGACCCCGAGCTCGCGCGCTTCATCGAGACCGAGTTCAGCCGCCACCGGCTGCCGCCGTCCTCGTTCTGCTTCGAGATCACCGAGACCGCGGCCATCGCCAGCATCGCCCAGGCGCAGGCCTTCGTCGCCGGCCTGCGCGAGCGCGGCTTTCATTTCGCGCTCGACGATTTCGGCAGCGGCCTGTCGTCCTTCGCCTACCTGAAGGCGTTGCCGGTGGACGTGTTGAAGATCGACGGCATCTTCGTGCGCAACATCGCCGTCGATCGGCTGGACGAGGCGATGGTGCGCTCCATCGCCGAGGTCGCGCGCATCATGGACAAGGTGACGGTCGCCGAATTCGTGGAGACCCCGCAGCAGGCCGAGGTGCTGACCCGCGTTGGTATCGACTACCTGCAGGGCTACGGCATCGGCAAGCCCCAGCCGCTGGCGGAGCTGTTCGCCGCGCTCGATCCGCCGCGCGTGGCGGAGGTGGTGCGGCTGGCGGGGTAGGTGGCGCCGATCGGCGCGCCAATCGATTGCTGCCCCAGCGCCGCGAGTCCTGTGTAGGGCGGCTTTCAACCCGCCATGCACGGCGCGTCCCGACAGGCCACCCATGGCCGATTGAAATCGGCCCTACAGGACATCCTCGCGACCCACCACGTGTTCCATGCGCAGCGCGTGTCGGTGCGCCTGCAGCACGTCGTCGAAGCGTTCGGCGAGTTCGTCCTTTTCATCCACCATGTCGACATAGAAGCGCGTGAAGCCGCGCATCGGGCCCATGAGATCCTTCGCCGAGCGCGTCGCCTGCGCGCGCTTCTCCAGGCGCTTGAGATAACGCAGGAAGAACCACGCCACGTCGAGCCGCTCGGGATCGGCGCGCGTGATCTCCTTGATGTGGCGCGCCAGCGTCTCGCGGAACTCGACCCAGGCGGTGGTGACCGGTGCTTCGCTCAAGCGGGGCTAGCTCTCAGGCGCGGGCCAGATCGGCGGCGCTCGGCGCTTCCACCCGGTAGAGCTTCTCGGCGTTGCCCCACAGGATCTTGCGCCTGACCTCGTCGCTGCACTCGGCGAGTCCGCTCGCGATGCGCGCCTTCACCTCGTCGCCGTAGAGCGAGGTGGGGTGGGGGAAGTCGGTCTCGAACAGGATGTTGTCGATGCCGACCGCGTCGAACAGCTTGCGCGGCGCGACCTGCTCGAACCAGTAGCAACCGTAGACGTTGCGCGCGAAGTATTCCGACGGCAGGCGATCGAACTCGGGGCGTTCCTCCGCCACGCGGTTGCCCTGGAACTGGTAGTCCATCGCTTCGAGCATGAAGGGGATCCAGCCGATGCCGCTCTCCACCGACACGAACTTGATGGTCGGAAAGCGCGCCAGCACGCCGGACATCAGGAGATCGGCGAGCTGCACGCCGTTGCGCATGAACAGCGCGACCGAGATCTCGGTGAAGGCCGCCATGCGGCCGTAGGCCTGCATCTTCTGCTGCGTCAGCCCGGCCTCCATGTTGCCCGAGCCGATGTGGAAGCTGACCGGCAGGTCCAGTTCCACCGCCGCTTCCCACAGCGGGTCCCAGTAGCGATCGCCAATCAGCGGCTGGCCGTAGGACTGCGGCTCGCCGGTGAAGAGGATGCCGCGGTGGCCCATCGCCGCGCAGCGCCTGACCTCGGCGGCGGCGGCCTCCACGTCCCAGAAGGGCGTGGAGGTGATCGGCAAAAGGCGGCGCGGATCGGCGGACGCCCACTCGGTCTGCCAGTCGTTGTAGACCTTCACGCAGGTCAGCATGACCTCGGGGTCTTTCATCTGCAGGAACACCTGGCTGCCGAAGCCGCCGACGTTCGGGTACATCACCATCGCCCAGATGCCGAGGCTGTCCATGTAGTCCAGCCGGGCGCGCGCGTCGTAGGCGCCGGGGTGCATGTCGGGATAGTCGTTGGGCGGGCTCTTCATGTCGCCCGCGCCGGCGGTGGCGGACAGCCCGAGCTTGGCGACCGGCTTGCCGTTCAAATACCACACTTGTTGTCCGCGTTTGTCCCGCGCGAGCCGCGGCACGGCGTCCTGCATGCGGGCCGGCACGCGCGCCGTCCACAGGTCCGGCGATTCGGTGACGTGCGTGTCGACGTCGATGATGCTGTAGGACGGCATGGCGGACTCCTCGCGCTTCCGGGCTGGGCTCATTGTAGGCCGGGGTCCGGAGCGGCGGCAGCGGGTCGCGTGGCCTTCCCCTTTGGAGTGGGCGGTGCGCCTCGAGCGCTGTGCTACTCTCGCAGGAGGTCCCGGCAGCAGTGGTGGTGAAGATGTACGACCTCGTGATCAGGAACGGTTTCGTGGTGGACGGCTCCGGCGGTCCGCGTTATCCCGCCGACGTCGGCGTCAAGGACGGTCGCATCGTCAAGATCGGCCGCATTCGCGAACTCGCGAAGCAGACCATCGACGCCGGTGGCCAGGTCGTGAGCCCCGGCTTCGTCGACGGCCACACCCACATGGACGCGCAGATCTTCTGGGACCCGCTCGGTTCCTGCTCCTGCTACCACGGCGTGACCACGGTCATCATGGGCAACTGCGGCTTCACGCTCGCGCCCTGCGCGGCCAAGGACGCCGACTTCGTGTTCCGCAACCTGGAGCGGGCCGAAGATCTGTCTCGCGACGCGATGCGCGCCGGCATCGACTGGCGCTGGGAGACCTTCCGCGAGTATCTCGATGTGCTGGACGCGCTGCCCAAGGGCATCAACTACGGCGGCTACATCGGCCACTCGGCACTGCGCACCTACGTGATGGGCGAGCGTGCGTTCAGCGAGCAGGCCACGCCGGACGAACTGAAGCGCATGCAGCACGAGGTGCAGGACGCGGTGCGCGCCGGCGCCATCGGCTTTTCCACCTCGCGCACCTACAACCACACCACCGCCGACGATCGGCCGGTGGCGAGCCGTGTCGCCGACTGGTCGGAAGTGCGTGCCATCGTCAACGCCATGGGCGAGACCGGCGCAGGCATCTTCGAACTGGCGAGCGAGGCCCCGGGGCGCAGCGAGCGGCGCAAGAAAGATTATTTCGATCGCCTGACCGAGCTCGCGGTCGAGTCCGGCGTGCCGGTGACCTTCGGCATGCCGAGCATCCGCATCGCGCCGGACCTCTGGCCCGAGTATTACGAGCTCGCCAACCGCACTTGCGCGGCCGGTGGTCGCATGTTCGTGCAGGCCCACAGTCGCTCGATCTCGACCCTGCTGTCGTTCAAGTCGCACACTCCCTTCGACGGCTGGGACGTGTGGAAGGACGTGCGCGCCAAGCCGCTTCCCGAACAGCTCGCGCTGCTGCGCGATCCGAGCGTCAAGCGCAAGCTGGTCGAGATCGCGAGCCGGCCCTACGACGGTCCGGAGATCGTCGGCGCCGAAGCGCGGCCGCCGGAGTGGGACTGGTTTTTCTGGATGCGCGGCATCGGCGACGAACTCATGATGAGCGAGGAAGGCCGGCGCCGCGGCGTGCACCCGGCCGAGGCGATGATCGACATCGCCGTCGAGACCGAGATGAACGCCTTCTTCCGCCAGCCGCTCGCGAACGAAGACCAGGACCACGTGCTGGCGATGATGAAGCACCCGCGCAGCGTGGTGACCTTCTCCGACTCGGGCGCGCACGTCGCGCAGATCATGGACTCCTCGCTGCAGACCCACCTGTTGAGCCACTGGGTGCGCGACAAGCAGGCCTTCACGCTGGAAGAGGCGGTGCGCCTCATCACCCACGACACCGCCACCGCCTGGGGGCTCTACGATCGCGGCCTGGTGCGCGAAGGGCTGAACGCGGATCTGCTGATCTTCGATCCCGATACCATCGACCAGAACATGCCGGTGCTGGTCAACGATCTGCCGGCCGGCGCGCAGCGCCTGAAGCAGACCGCGCGCGGCATCAGCGCGTCGATCGTCAACGGTCGCGTGCTGATGCAGAACAACGAGCCGACCGGCGACCTGCCGGGCCAGCTGGTGCGCGGGCCGCTGGCGCGGTAACTGGGGCGCTGCTGCGGCTGCGGTGTAGGGCCGATTTCAATCGGCCATTCGTGGTGTCACCAGCGACGCCGTGCATGGCCGGTTGAAACCGGCCCTACATTGCCGTCACCACCCAGGCGGCGCCGGCCAGGATCACGTGGCCGTCGGTCATGGCCGCGCCGAGCGCGTCGCGCATCGCGGCTTCGGCCCGCGCGCGGTCCGCGTCGTTGGCTTCGCGGAGCGGGCCCGAGGCCGGCCCCATGCTGGTCAGCCAGGCCATGGCCTGCTCCAACGTCCCGAGGTCGACGGGCCTGTCCACCGCCTCGAAACCCACCTCCACGAAGCCCGCGGTCGCCAGGATGTCGGCGACGTGCTGCGTGTCGGCGAACGCGAAGGGCCCGGGCGTGCCGGGCGCCGGACGCGGGGGCTTGGGCAGCACGGTGAAGGCGGCGCGCGCCGCGAGACCCATCCAGGGGTTCTCGTCCAGGCGTCGCCAGCACAGGAAGCACAGCCGGCCGCCGGGCGCGAGCGCGCGGCGCAGGTTGGCGAAGGCCGCGGGCGGGTCGTGGAAGAACATCACGCCGAGACGTGAAGCCAGCACGTCGAAACTCGCGGGCGTGAAGGCGTGACTGCCGGCATCCGCCAGCAGGAACTCGAGGTTCTGCGTGCCGGCGTAGCGCTGTTCCGCCACGTCCAGGATCACCCGCGACACGTCCAGCGCCGTGACCCGCCCGCCGGGCGCGACGGCCGCGGCCAGCGCCGCGCTGGTGGTGCCCGCGCCGCAGCCGATGTCGAGGATGCGTTCGCCGGGCCGCGCGGCGATCCGCGTCAGCAGGTGGGCGGACAGGGGCGCGAGCCGCGCATCGGTGGCGTCGCTGTGCGCGGCCCAGCGCCGGCCGCCGTCTTCGTTCCAGAACGTGGCCTGCTCGCTGGCGGCGGTGCTGTCGGTGTGGCTGTTCATGCGGACTCCTGCGCGATAGGGCGGGCATGATCCCACGCGCCGGGGCGCCGGGCGAGCGCCGCGATGGTTGCCATTCGCCGCGTATTCGGGTCAACTGCCCATCGGTCGCGCGGCGCGCGACCGGTTCGGCTCCTCGCAGAGAATCACATCGTGTCCATGACGGCCCGCCCGTCTACGCTCATCATTCCGGTCGAGAACCAGGTCCGCGAGTTGGATGCCAAGCTGCTGTTCGCCTGCGTGGCGGCGGAGCGCGGCCTGCCGGTCGTGCTCGGTTCGCGGACCTACGTGAACTTCGCCATGCCGGGCCTGCCGCGCGGGCTGTTCCTGGCCAAGAGCATGCGGTCCCTGTCGCGGCTCATGCTGAACATCATCCGCGGGCTCGGCCACGACATCGTCGCCTGGGACGAAGAGAGCCTGGTGCGCTACGAGTCGCCCGAGTACTACGCCTGGCGCTACTCCGAAGACACCTTCCGCGTCATTTCGCAGCTCTTCGCCTGGGGCGAGGACGACGCGGCCTTCTTCGCCAGCTACCCGGGCTACGGCGGCGCGCCGGTACACGTCACCGGCAATCCGCGCATCGATCTCCTGCGGCCAGAGCTGCGCGGCTACTTCACGCCCGAGGTCCAGGCGCTGCGCGCCCGCTATGGCGAGTTCGTGCTGGTCAACACCAATTTTTCCTTCGTCAACAACTTCGTGCCGGACTTGAACTTGGTCCTGCGCGGCGCGGACGGCCAGGACGAGGTCTCGCGCACCGGTCGCGGCATGAGCCTCGACTTCGCGCGCGGCATGGCCGCACACCAGCAGGCGATCTTCGAGCACTTCCGGGACCTCATGCCGCGGCTGGCCGCGTGGTTTCCCGGCGCGCGCATCGTGCTTCGCCCGCATCCCTCGGAGAACCACGACCTGTGGCGCAGGCTGCTCGCGGACTGCCCCGAGGTGGAAGTCGCGCACCACGGCAATGTCGTGCCGTGGCTGATGGCGGCGCGCGTGCTGCTGCACAACGGCTGTACGACCGCGGTCGAGGCGAGCGTGCTGGGCACACCCGCCGTGAGCTACATGCCGGTCACGTCCAAGACCTACGATTACCACCTGCCCAACGGGCTCAGTCACCGGGCCGCGACGCCGGAGGCGGTGCGCGAACTGCTGAGCGAGATCCTGGCGGGCACGCGCGGCATGTCGGATGCAGAGGAGCGTGAGCGCCTGTTCGCGCGGCACCTGGCCGCCACGCGCGGCCCGCTGGCCTGCGATCGCGTGATGGACGTGCTCACCGCGAGCGGCTACCTGGACCGCGCGCCGGCTCGTCCGCCTGCGCTGCCCTGGCTGCGCGCCTGGCTGACCGGTAACATCCGCACGCTCGTCAAGCGCATCAACGGCCTGCGGCCCAACCATCGCAACAGCGCCGCCTACCATGCCCACCGCTTCCCCGGCGTGAGTGTCACCGAGCTCAATGCCCGCATCGCGCGCTTCGGCGCGGCGCTCGGGCGCTTCGGCGGCGTGCGGGTGGAGCAGCGCTCGCCCTACGTGTTTCAACTCCACGATCCGCAAGCCGTCGCGCTTCGCGCCGGCCGGGTCAGTCCGCGGGGCGCCGACGCGCCACGCATCGAACAGGAAGGAGCAGGCCCATGAGCCAGCGACCCGCACCGCGCGTGATGGCCGAGATCGGCTGCAATCACAAGGGCGACATGGATATCGCGCGCGAGATGATCGAGACCGCCGCGCGCTTCGCCAAGGCGGACTACGTCAAGTTCCAGAAGCGCTGCAACCGCGAGCTGCTGACGCCGGAGGAATACGACGCGCCCCATCCCAATCCCGCCAACAGCTACGGCGAGACGTACGGCGCGCACCGTGAATTCCTCGAGTTCGATCCCGACCAGCACCGCCAGCTGATGCGCTGGTGCGCGGAGTTCGGCATCGGCTACTCGACCTCGGTGTGGGACCTGACCTCGGCGCGCGAGATGGCGGCGCTCGGGCCGGCGATGCTCAAAATCCCTTCGGCTTGCAACCTGCATGTCGAGATGCTGGAGTTCCTCGCGCGCGACTACGATGGGGAGATCCACATCTCGCTCGGCATGACCACGCCGGAAGAGCAGGACGAGATCGTCTCTCTCATGGAGCGACTGCGCGTGCAGGACCGCACCGTGCTGTATGCCTGCACCTCGGGCTATCCCGTGCCCTTCGACCAGGTCTGCCTGCTGGAAGTGGCGCGCCTCAAGGACGCCTACGGCGCGCGGGTCAAGGACATCGGCTTCTCCGGTCATCATCTCGGCATCGCGGTCGACGTGGCGGCGGTGACGCTCGGCGCCAACTGGGTGGAGCGCCACTTCACGCTCGATCGCACCTGGAAGGGGACCGATCACCCTGCCTCGCTCGAACCCGATGGCCTGCGCAAGCTGGTGCGCGACCTGCGCGCGGTGGCGACCGCGCTGACCTACAAGGACCGCCCGATACTCGACATCGAGGCGCCGCAGCGCGCCAAGCTCAAACGACTGCGCGGCGTGCACCTGGCCTGATGGCCTGGCTCGCGCTCCTGCCGCTGCGCGGTGGCTCGAAGTCCATTCCGGGCAAGAACCTGAAGCCCATCGCCGGCCGCCCGCTCTACGCCTGGAGCCTGGGCGCGGCGCTCGAATCCGGCTGCTTCGACACCGTCGTGGTGGCGTCCGACGACGCCGCGATCCGCGCCGACGTCGCCGCGCGCTTCGGCGCGCGCGTCATGGTGGTCGACCGCGACCCGGCCAACGCCAGCGACACGGCGAGCAGCGAGTCGGTGATGCTGGAAGTCGCCGCGCGCTTCGACAGCGAGGTGTTCTGCCTCATCCAGGCCACTTCGCCTCTGACCCGCCCGGAGGACTTCCGCGTCGCCCGCGCGCGCTTCGACGCCGAGCAGCTCGACTCGCTGCTGACCGGCGTTGAGCAGAAGCGCTTCTTCTGGCGCCACGACGGCACGCCGCTCAACTACGACCCGGCGCGTCGGCCGCGGCGCCAGGACTTCGCCGGCACGGTGATGGAGAACGGCGCGTTCTACTTCACCCGCACGGCGCTGCTCCACGCGAGCGGTGTGCGTCTCGGCGGCCGGGTCGGTGTGCACGTCATGCACGAAGAGTGCGCGGCCGAACTGGACGAGCCGGCCGACTGGCCGGTGATCGAGGCGCTGCTGCGCCCGCGCGTGACCGCCGAGCGCCGCATTCGACTCCTGGTGGTGGACGTCGACGGCACGCTCACCGACGGCGGCATGTACTACGACGGGCGCGGCGAAGCGCTCAAGAAGTTCGATACGCGTGACGCCAAGGGCATGCTGATGCTGCGCGACGCGGGGGTGGAGGTCGCCGTCGTCACCGCCGAGACCAGCGCGGTGGTCACCGCGCGCATGCGCAAGCTCGGCCTGACCGACTACCATCCGGGCATCAAGGACAAGCCGGCGTGGCTGCGTGCGGCCTGCACGGCGCGTGGATTGGCGCTCGAGCAGGTGGCCTACATCGGTGACGACTTGAACGATCTCGAGGGTCTGCGCCTGGCGGGGCTGTCCTGCTGCCCCGCCGACGCGGTGCCCGAGGTGCGGGCGACGGCGCTCTATGTCTGCGCCCAGCGTGGCGGCGCGGGTGCGGTGCGCGAAGTGTGCGACCTGATTCGAACCTCTTACGACGCTTAAGGCACGCTCAAGACGATGGAATGGTTGGCCTCTCCCGAAGCCTGGGTCGCGCTCGCGACCCTGACCCTGCTCGAGATCGTGCTCGGCATCGACAACATCATTTTCATTGCCATCCTGGTCGGGCGTCTGCCGGAGGCGCAACGCCAGCGCGCGCGCATCATCGGCCTCGGCCTCGCCATGGCGTCACGCATTCTGCTGCTGCTGCTGCTCGCCTGGATCATGCGGCTGAAAGCGACCCTGGTGAGCTTCGCGGGGCTCGACCTCTCCGGCCGTGACTTCATCCTCATCGGCGGCGGCCTGTTCCTGCTGGCCAAGTCGACGCTCGAGATCCATCACTCCCTGGAAGGCCCGGAGGACGGCGAGCACAACGGCGCGGCCGGCGTGACCTTCCTGTCCGTGCTGGTGCAGATAGCCATGCTGGACGTGGTGTTTTCCCTGGACTCGGTGATCACCGCGGTCGGCATGGTCGACCAGGTGGAGATCATGATCGCCGCGATCATCATCGCGGTCGGCGTGATGATGTTCGCCGCGCAGCCGATCTCGACCTTCGTCGACACCCATCCCACCATCAAGATGCTGGCCTTGAGCTTCCTCGTGCTGATCGGCGTGGCGCTGATCGGCGAGGGCTTCGAGTTCCACATTCCCAAGGGCTACATCTACTTCGCGATGGCCTTCTCGGTGTCGGTCGAGTTGCTGAATCTCAAGATTCGCCGGCGCTCGACCCGCCCGCTGGAACTGCGCAAGCGCCTGGACGACGACTGATCGCGCGGACCGCGCGCGGCTATACTGGCAGCTCCCTGCAAGTTCCCGGAGCCTCGCCATGCGCAAGTACCTGCACATCTCTCTTCCCGACGGCGCGGTGCGCGAGGAGACCTTCGACGGCCGGCAGATGGCCGAGGCGGGGCGCTACTTCATCGCGCGCACGCTGCTCGAACTCGGCGCCGCGACCGTGCCGCCGCTGTCGCCGGACAACCCGCTGATCTTTTCCGCCGGCCCCTTCGCCGGCAGCAACTGGTCCAACGCCAACCGCACCAGCGTCGGCTGCCGCAGCCCGTTGACCGGCGGCGTCAAGGAATCCAACGCGGGCGGCTCCTTTGGCCTCGCCATGGGACAGCTCGGCATCGCCGGCTTCACGCTGTACGGCGCGAGCCCCGACTGGCAACTGATGATCCTGCGCAAGGACGGCCGCGTGGAGTTCGAGTCGGCGCGGCCCTACCTCGGGCGCGGCAATTTCGAGTGCGCCGAGATGCTGCACCAGGTCTACGGCCACAAGGTGAGTCTCGCGATCTGCGGCCCAGTGGGCGAGTACGGCGGGCTCCTGGCCGGCATCGCCATGAGCGACACCGATCAGCGCCCGGCGCGCATCGCCGCCCGCGGCGGAGTGGGCGCGGTGATGGGTGTGAAGAAGCTGAAGGCGATCGTCATCGAGCTCGACCGCATGCCGGCCTTCCACGATCGCAAGAAGGTGCTGGCCGGGGTCAAGCAGTACGGCGCGTGGCTGCGCGCCGACGAGGCGGTCAACGTGCTGAAGGACTACGGCACGGCGATGATGGCCGACTACACCAATCATGTCGGCGGCCTGCCGGTGAACAACTTCTCCGCCGGCAGCCAGGCCCACGACGGCATCTTCCAGATGGGCGGCGAACACATCCGCGAGCGCAACAGCGCGCGCGGCGGCGAGACCTCCCACGCCTGCATGCCGGGCTGCATGATCGAGTGCAGCAACGTCTACGCCGACGCCGACGGCAACGAGATAGTCTCGCCGGTGGAGTACGAGACCCTGGGGCTGATGGGCACCAACTGCGGCCTGACCGATCCGGACGATCTCGCGCGGCTCAACTGGGGCGCGAACGATCTCGGCATCGACACCATCGAGACCGGAGCGATGATGGGCGTGCTGCTGGACGCGGGCCTCGCGCCCTTTGGCGACGTGGCCTTCCTTAAGCGGGTGCTGGACGAGATCCGCGCCGGCAGCGAGGCGGGGCGACTGTGGGCGCAGGGCACGGCGGCCGTCGGCCGCCACTACGGCGTGCGCCGCACGCCGGTGATCAAGAAGCAGGGCATCAGCGCCTACGACCCGCGGGTCATCGAGGTCACCGGCATCTCCATGATGGTCACCGCTCAGGGCGCTGATCACACCACCGGCAACGCCCCCAAGTACGAATGCAGCGGCAAGGGCGTGGACGAACTGGTGGACGTCAGCATGGAGATGCAGACCCTGTGCGCGACGGCGGATTCGCTCGGACTGTGCGTGTTCGGCCGCTCGGTCACCAATGCCCACATCGACATGGTGGTGGACGCGATCAACGGCGCCTGCGGCACCGACTTCACGCCCGACTGGTTTCGCGCCCTAGGCCGCGAGACCCTGCGGATGGAAGCGGAATTCAACCGCCGCGCGGGCTTCACCGAGGCCGACGACGAACTGCCGGACTTCTTCTACGAAGACGCCCTGCCGCCGAGCAACAAGGTCGCGCGCTTTCGCGCCGCCGAGGTCAACGCGTCGGTGCGACGCTGGTGGGCGCAGCACGCGTCGGTGTGATGCATCGAAGGGACAGACCCCGTACGGGGTCTGTCCCTGCATGTAGGGCGGGTTTCAACCCGCCACTAGATTCCGGAACCTGCATCGAGGCCCTTCACGCGCGCCAATTCCCGTCAATCCGCCGCGCGTCCCCGCGCCACCCGCCTGCGAAACTTCGGTCGCCAGATGCCGAACACCACGTTCAGCACCGACAGGAACAGGATGATCCACAGCGCGCCCCACTCGTGACGCAGCAGGCCCGCGAGCGTCGCGGGGTCCACCGGCGCCGGGCCACCCAGGATCTCGAGCGCGCGCCGCGCCGGTGAATCGATGCCGCCGAGCGTGCCCTCGAACACCACCACGCCGGTCAGCGCCTTGAACCACGCCCAGCCGGCGTTGTGGAAGGGCTGGTGCACCGCGATGGACAGGAGCCCGCTCACCAGGCACAGCGCGGCGGAGGGCAGCAGGACGAAGCGCGCGATGGCGGCGAGGTTGGCGCGCAGTTCCAGGTAGGCCGCGACCTCGTCCATGGCCGGCGCGCGCGCGAGCAGCGCGATGCTCGCGGCGAGCGCGCCGCCCATGCCCATCGCGGACAGGGTGTGCAGCAGTTTCAGCGTGCGCCTCATGGCCGTGCTCCCTGCCCGCGCGCGGCGCGCTCAGTCGCCCAGCAGCTCGTCGTAGAGATCGTGGGCGCGATCCGCTTCCGCCAGGTTGTGGTAGTCGGGGAACAGCTTGTCGGTACCCTCGAAGTCCTTCAGCACTTCCCGCGCGACGGTGATCTTGTGCACCTCGGTCGGTCCATCCGCGAGCCCGACGTGGAAGGAGTTGACCAGCCAGTCGGCGAAGGGCATCTCGGTCGAGATGCCGAGCGAGCCATGCAGGTGCAGGGCGCGCGCCGAGATGTCGTGCAGCACCTGCGGCATCACCGCCTTCACCGCCGCGATGTTCTTGCGCACCGCCTTGTAGTCCTTCTTGTTCTGGTCGCACAGCCACGCGGTCTCCAGCACCAGCAGGCGGAACTGGCGGAGCTGCACCCAGGAGTCGGCAATCTTCTCCTGCACCATCTGCTTGCGCGCCAGCAGTTCGCCCTTGGTGCTGCGGGACAGCGCGCGCTCGCACATCATCTCCAGCGCGCGACGCGCCTGCGCGACGGTGCGCATGGCGTGGTGCAGGCGGCCACCGCCGAGCCGCACCTGGGCGACCACGAAGGCGTCGCCGCGACCGCCGAGCATCGCGTCCTTCGGCACGCGCACCTGGTTGTAGCGCATGTAGGCGTGGGTCGCCTCGGGCTCGCCGTAGAAGGTCAGGTTGCGCTTGATGTCGATGCCGGGGGTGTCGGCAGGCACGATGAACATCGACATGCGCTTGTAGGGCGCCGCGTCCGGATCGGTCACCGCCATGACGATGAAGAAGGCCGCGTAGCGCGCGTTGGACGAGAACCACTTCTCGCCGTCGATGACCCACTCGTCGCCCTCCTGCCAGGCGCGCGTGGTGAACACCAGCGGATCGGCGCCGCCCTGCGGCTCAGTCATGGAGAAGCAGGACACGATGTCGTTGTTCAAGAGCGGCTCGAGGAAGCGCTTCTTCTGCTCGGGTGTGCCGTAGTGGGCGAGGATCTCGGCGTTGCCGGTGTCCGGCGCCTGCGCGCCGAACACGATGGGTCCGAAGCGCGAGCGGCCGAACAGCTCGTTCATCAGCGCGAGCTTCACCTGGCCATAGCCCTTGCCGCCCAGTTCAGGCCCGAGGTGGCAGGCCCACAGGCCGCGCGCCTTGACCTCGGCCTGCAGCGGCCGCACCAGCTTCACGAAGCGCGGATCGTGGATGTTCCACTGGCTGCCGAGGATGTGATCGAGCGGCTCGACCTTGTGTTTGACGAAGACGTCGATCCAGTCCAGCTGCTGCTGGAATTCGGGTTCGGTGGCGAATGACCACATGGTGTTGTTTCCTCTCTGGTGCGTGAATCAGGTTCGAGCGCGGCGTTCCGGCAGCGTGCCCTCGGTGACCGGCAGGATCAGCAGCACCGAGACCAGCAGCACCAGCGCGAGCGCGCTCCAGGCGCCCGGCCAGGAGTGAGTGCGATCGACCACCCAACCGAACAGCGGCGGCAGCAGGATGATACCCGGGTACATGAGGGACATCGCGATGCCGATGGTGCGGCCCTGCTTCTCAGGACCGGCGATTTCGGCGACCAGCGCGATCCAGTTGCCGTGCCAGCCGAGCGTGCAGAAGGCCTGGGCCATGACCAGCGCCGCGATCAGCGTGAGCGGCGTGCCGGCCGGCAGCCAGCCGAGCGCGAGCGCGCCGAGCGCCGACAGGGCGATGGGCAGCATGAAGGCCGGCCGGCGGCGGTGCTGGAACAGGCGATCGCTCGCCACGCCCCACAGGATGCGGCCGGCGGCGCCGGCCAGCTGCGCGAAGACCAGCAGCGTGGCCGAGGTGGTGACCGCGATGCCCTGGGTCTCCTTCAGGAAGATGGCGAGATAGGTGATCAGCACGAACTGGCCCATGGTGGCGAGCGCGCCGCACATGCCGAGCAGCAGGATGTCCCGGGTCAGGAAGTCGGCGAGCCGCGGCAGGCGGTGATGGCTGAGCGCCGCGCGCGGCGCGGATCCCGGCTCACGGTAGGCAGCCTGGCAGGCGAGCGCCGCGGCCAGGCAACCGAGGCCGCCCAGCACCACCGCGACCCGCCAGCCGAATCGCGCGGCGATGTGTGGCAGGGTGGCCGCGGCGAGCGCACCGCCCAGGGGAATGCCGGTCTGGCGCACGCCCATGGCGAGCCCGCGCCGCTCGATGGGAAACCAGCTGGTCACCGCCTTGCTGCCCGCGGGTGTCGGAAAGGCGCTGCCGATGCCGACCGCGAACAGCACCGCGAGCGCGGTCAGGAAGCCGTGGGTCGCGAGCACCGCGAAGCACGCGAGCCCCATCACCGTCGTGCCCCACACCAGCGCCGCGCGTTCGCCCTTCATGTCGACCACCCAGCCGGCGCCGAACATGGCCAGCAGCGAGCCCGCCACCAGGGCCGAGTTGAACATGCCTACCTCGGCGCGGGTGAGGGAGAGGTCGGCCTGCAGGAAGGGTGCGAGGGTCGGAACGCCCTGGGCGACGATGGAAGCCGCCACCTGGGCGAGCAGGGCGAGCCCGAGCATGCGCCAGGGGCGGGGAGAGGCGGAGGACATGGCGCGACGATAGCGGAAACCGCCGCGCCATGCAGGTCAGGATGAGCGGCGCGGACCGCTCATCCCGCGGTCATCAGTGATGGCCACCGTGATGATGGCTCTCACCGAAGTAGTACTGGATCACCGGCCAGTCCAGCTCCGCCACGCGGCGTCCCATCAGCCGCGAATCGAGGTCGCCGTCGATGAAGTGAATGCCGCCGTAGCGCCGCGAGATGCCGGCTTCGTCGGATGCATCGGTGAAGGTGGCCCAGGCGAGCGTCACGTCCTGCGCCGGCACGGTACCAGGCTCGACCCGTGAACCGCCCGCGGGCAGGGTCACCTGGCCGCCGAACACGTCGCTGCCGGTCAGGCGCCTCAGCATGTCGGCGCCCGCGGACGAGAACGCGCTGTGACCCGAGGGATACTCGGCGAACGGCGGCGTGACCACGGTCGCCGCCTGGTAGGGCCGCCAGTCCTCGCCCTGTATCGGCTGCGTGCCCAGCTCCGGACCGGCCCAGGCGTTGATGGTCTGGCCGGCATAGAGGTAGTGAATGGCGGTCACCGGCCGCACCGAGTCGAACTTCACCTTGGCGCCCCAGATGGCGATGCTGGTGTCGAACACCGTGTTGGCGACGGCGAAGTGCGCCTTGACGTCATCGTCCAGCGTGTGGCCGTCGCGGGACGAGACCATCTGCGCGAACAGGTTCCAGTGGCCCGGCGGCAACTCGGAGGTCGGACCATCGGCCCAGTACTCGGCGATGACCTTCTGGTACTCGTTCACCGTCGCGCTGTAGGCGATGACCTGGTCGGCCTGTTCCTTGTACATCGGGTCGTTGACCTTGACCGGTCCGACGCGGCCGGTGGCCTCCCGGATCGCGCGGCGCACGGGACGAATGACGTCGCGGTCCCAATTGGTTATGCCAAAGGGCTTGACGCGGCCCCAGTGCGGCGCGATGAACTTCTGATCGACGAAGCCGCCGTGACCGTCCGGCACGCGCAGCGGCTGCCAGCGATTGGGATCATTAATCGCGTCCGGCGTGTTGACCGGCTGGTAACCGGTCCAGTCGGAATAGGGCGCCCCGCCGTTCATCTCGCCGCGCTGGTTCGACTTGTCGCGGTGGCGGAAATCGAGCACCGCCTTGCAGGTCTTGTTGCCGAGGCCGGCGGCGGTATTGGTGTTCAGGGTGTTGTTGTCCGGGTCGTAGCCCTGCTCGCTCATGAGTGAGCGGAAGTAGGCCTGCTGGTCGGCCTGGGG
>JBFWYG010000081.1:16852-19297 GCA_050186725.1 Gammaproteobacteria bacterium
CGGCGAGGGTGCGCACCGTCGCGCTCGCGAGCGCGTCGCCATTGGCGGTCAAGGTCCAGAAGCTCTGGTAGATCACGCCCTGCGCGCGGCAGAAGGCGCGCAGCTCGCGGTCATGGCGCGTGCGCGCGTGGAAGCGATTCTGCAGCACGGCGGGTTTCACCGCCGCCGCGCGGTACAGCGCGTCGAACTCGGCGAGCGCGTAGCAGTTGGAGATGCCGATGTGTCCCACGCGGCCGTCCGCCACCAGTTGCTCCATGGCGCGCCAGGCCTCCTGCGTCAGCGCGCGGGTGGCGAGCGGCGAGTGCAGCACCAGCGAGTCCAGCCTCTCGGTGCGCAGGTTGTCCAGCGAGCGCGCGAAGGACTGCGCCACCTGGGTCGCGACCGGCGCGCGGCTGTCGTAGGGCTCGGTGCCGCGGTCGTGCCCGCCCGGCGGGGTGAACTTGCTCTGCAGGTAGAGCGCGTCGCGCGCGATGCCGCTCGCGGCGATGCCCGCGCCGACCCCTGCCTCGTGGTAGTGGCGCGGCTGGCAGGCGGTGTCGATGCCGCGAAAGCCCGCCGTCAGCGCCGCGGTGACCAGCTCGGCGGTGCGCGCGGCCTTCCAGGCCGTGCCGTAGAGCATGCGCGGCATGCGCACCCCCGCGGCGCTCGTGCGCCAGGCCGTCTGGCCGTTCATGCCGCGTGCCCGCCACGGGACGGCCACCCGCGACGCCTGCTGCGAAACCTCGGCAACCCGGGGACCCCCGTCACGGAACTTGCCTCGCGCGATTCTAAACAGCATTCTGCCGATGAGGCAGGGCCGCGTCGTCGGCATCCCGCTTGACCGGGATCAGCCTTGCCGCTCGCGTGCGCTTGTTTCCCTTTCCGGGAGTCGCTGTACTCGACCACGGCGCGGCAGTCTGCGCTTCATCACAATCGAGGACTCTTCGAATGGCAGCGGAACGGACGAGCGCAGGTGGCCTGCGCGTGGTGGTGATCGGCGCCGGCATGGCCGGCATCCTGGCGGGCATCAGGCTCCGCGAGGCGGGCTACACCGACTACGTGATCTACGAGAAGGCCAGCCGCCTGGGCGGCACCTGGCGCGAAAACACCTATCCGGGCATCGCCTGCGACGTACCGGCGCATCTCTATACCTACACCTTCGAGCCGAACCCGAACTGGAGCCACGTTTTCGCGCCGGGTGACGAGATCCAGGCCTATTTCGAGGGCGTGGCCCAGAAGTACGGCGTGCTGCCGCACGTGCGCTTCAACAGCGAGGTGGTCAAGAGCGTATTCGAGGGCGGCCGCTGGCAGCTGACGCTCGCCGACGGCCGCAGCGACAGCGCCGACGTGGTGATCGCCGCCACCGGCGTGCTGCACTACCCCAACCTGCCGGACATCGCGGGCCTCGGGGATTTCAAGGGCGCCTGCTTCCACAGCGCGCGCTGGGATCATGCCGTGCCGTTGGAAGGGCGGCGCGTGGGCGTGATCGGCACCGGTTCCACCGCCATCCAGATCACCTCGGCCCTGGTCGACAAGGTCAGCCACTTCGCGCTCTTCCAGCGCACCGCGCAGTGGGTGATGCCGATCGAGAACCCGGCCTACAGCGCGGCCGAGCGCGCCGAGTTCGCCGCGGACCCGGGCAAGATCCTCGCGCTGCGCGAGGAGATGAACCGCATGATGATCGACTTCATCTCCAAGGCGGTGGTGAACGCGGACTCGCCGGAGATGGCGACCATCGAGAAGGCCTGCCTCGATAACCTCGAGAACAGCGTCAAGGACCCGGTGCTGCGCGAGAAGCTGCGTCCCAACTATCGCGCGGCCTGCAAGCGTCTCATTTTCTCCGAAGACTTCTACCGCGCCATCCAGCAGCCGAACGCCGAACTCGTCACCGAGGGCATCGAGCGCATCGAGGCCGGTGGCGTGCGCACCCGCGACGGCCGACTGCACGAACTCGATGTGCTGGTGCTCGCGACCGGCTTCCGCGCCGATCGCTTCATCCGGCCGACCACGGTCATCGGGCGCAATGGCGTCGACCTGGACGACGTGTGGGCGGATCGGCCCTATGCCTACCTGTCGCTGTCGGTGCCCGGCTTTCCGAACATGTTCCTGTTGAACGGCCCGAACGGTCCGGTCGGCAATTTCTCGCTCATCCAGATAGCCGAGATGCAGCTCGACTACGTGCTGCAATTGATGGCGCAGATTCGCGCCGGCGCGTGCCGCGAGATCAGCGCGAGCGCGGATGCCACCGCCGCGTTCGATCGCGAACGCATCGCGGCCGCCAAGGGCGCCATCTGGTCCACCGGCTGCAAGAGCTGGTATCTCGACAAGTTCGGCGTGCCGGCCAGCTGGCCGTGGAGCTATGGCCGCTTCGCCGAGGAGATGGCGAAGCCGAAGTTGGAGGCCTTCGAGCAGGTGGCGTGAGGTCGGGCTCGCTGGGCGCTTGATCCGTCGCGCCCGCGCAAGTGG
>JBFWYG010000082.1:0-19291 GCA_050186725.1 Gammaproteobacteria bacterium
CACGCTTGCCGGCCGCGCACAGCGACTGGATCTCGGCCGACACCTGCTCGCCGCGCCGGCGCACCGCCGCCATGGCGGCGGGATCGAGGCGCGTCATGCACGCTTCGATGCCCTGCGCCTGCTCCATCAAGAGGCGCAACTGCTGTTCGTCCAGCAGCTGCGCCTGGGCATCCGATACGCAACCCAGCAGCGCCAGGGCGGACAGACGGATACGCATCATCGGTGGGTTCCTCGTGATTGGTGGGTGCGGGGGTTCGACCACATGGGTCGGCATCGATTCCGCGTGCGCGTCGCATGTTGCGACGAACGCCTGTCACCACCCTTTACCTCGCGACGCAGTTCGCCCCATACTCGAACCCTGTTCAACGGTAATGCAAAGGAGGTGATCCAATGTCTAGTGAGATTATCGTGATATCCGTGCGTGCGTTGGATCTTGGTTCCAGGACGGAAGCGTCGGCCTAGCCGCGATTCCGGCCATCATGCGACCGACATACACGGTGCGCGGATAGCAAATCTCACGGAGGGCCGCGCAAGCGGCCCTTCTTCATTGCGCGCATCGCGCGCCCTTCTTCGCCGGATCCGAGCATGACCGATACCCCTGCCGCCCAGGAACACGAAGTCGATCTCATCCTGGACGCGGTGAACGCCATGTTCACCCGCCTGCGTCACCACGCCGAGCCGCCGCTGCCCCCGCCGGTGGCCGCGAGTCACGAGAGCGTGGCCTACATCGAAGCTTTCTGGCCGCAGGTCGCGCGCCTGGTCGCGGCCGATCCCAAGGGGCTCGGCATGAGCTTCGAACTGGACGGCGCGCGACGCAGCCTGGAAGACGCTCGCCGCGACCCGGAGCTGCGCGCCCTGGCCGGCAACGATGTGTTCGCGCTCGGCGTGCTGGCGCCCATGCGGGTGATGAGTGAACTGCTGAACGCGGCGACCGCCGCCTGGGCAACCGAGCTGCGCGGCGCCGGCATGGGCTGCCCGTTACGCTACTCGGTCGACGCGGAACGGTACGTGTCGCTGCGCACGCTGCTGCCGCATCGCGCAGAGAGCGACTCGCCGGTCGGCGCCAATGCGCCCACGCTGGTGATGGGCGGCACCACGACCGCCATCACGCTGTGCTGGAATCTCTTGTGGCGACTGCCCGGCGCCTGGCGGGAGCTGACCGGCACACCCATCGATCGCGAGACCCTGAACGACCTGTGGCTCGCCACGCGCGAACTCCTGTTCCGCGTCGGCAGCGGCAGCCTCGTCGCCTTCGTCAGTCTCGCCAGCGCCTGCACGCCGCATCCCGACGCGCCGCTATGGCAGGGCATGGGCGACCTGTCGCTCGGCCGCGGCGAGGGACGGTACAGCTGGCGCATGAATGAAGGCTTCTTCCAGCGCGTGCTGGAGACCGTGAACCGTATCCACCTCGCCCAGCAGGGGCATTACCTCGGCTGCGCGGCGCTCTACGCGCGGGCCGCGCCACTCGCGCTCGAAGGTGAAGCACCGGACACCGGCGGCGCGCGCCAGCCGACCATCTTCTCCGAGTTGCTGCGCTGGATCACGGTGGTCGCGCGCGCAACGTATTTCCCGGTGTTTCCGCAGCGTCGGAGCTGAGGGCGATGTGACGCAAGCTGGGACAGACCCCGTGCGGGGTCTGTCCCTTCGTTCTGTCAGCCGCGAGGATCGAGCTTGTAGGTGACGGTGGCGAGCGCCACTTCGTCGCCTGCTTCGTTCACCACCGTCACTTCCGTCACGCAGATACTGCCGCCACGTCGACGCACGCGCGCGGTGGCGATCAAGTCCGAACGCACCACGAGCTTGAGGTAGTTGATGGAGAACCCGACCGTCGCGCCGCGCGAGCCGTGTCCGACGCGCGGATGACTCCAGCAGGCGCAGGTGCCGACCGTGTCGACCAGGGAGGCGATGGCGCCGCCGTTGACCCGCTCGGTGCCGAGATGCTCGCCGTAGGGCAGGCGCATCACCACCAGGTCGGGCTCGGCCGACAGCAGTTCCATGCCGAGATGACGGGAGTACTCCTGGCCCGTCGCGATGTAGTCGACCAAGGGGGTCATGGGTATCCTCGAGAAAGCAGGCTTCGCGCGTGGCGAGCGACGAGCGTCGCCACGCGCGATGACGAAGGCTTGCGTCAGGCGTTCGGCGCCAGCGCTTCGAGCGCCTGCCAGCAGGGCCCCGGCTGGCCGTCGGCGCGTATCGGCTGCACCACGACCTGCGCCGCGCCCGCGTCGAGGTAAGCGGCCAGCTTGGCCTTCACCTGCGCGGCCGAGCCCCAGGCGACCATTGCGTCCATCAGGCGATCGCTGCCACCGTTGGCGAGATCGCTCTGGTCGAAGCCGAGGCGGAACCAGTTGTTGTAGTAGTTCGGCAGGCCCATGTAGACCGCGAGTGCCGCGCGCGCGGCCTTGCGCGCCACCACTGGATCCTCGGTCAGACACACCTTCTGCTCGCAGATGATCGCACCATTCGGGCCCATCGCGGCGCGCGACAGCGCGACCTGCGCCGGCGTGATGTTGTAGGGGAAGGTGCCGAGCGTGCGCGCGGCGGCGAGCTTCGACATTTGCGGACCGAGCGCCGCCAGCACCACCGGCTTCTCCGCCGGCGCGCCGCCGAGGGCGGCCCAGGCCTGGTCCATGCGGTCGAGGTAGGCACGCATGGTCTTCACCGGACTCGCGTACTCGTGGCCGCGGAAGTCCGCCACCAGCGGCGCGTGAGAGACGCCGAGACCGAGCACGAAGCGGTTGCCGTAGAGCTTGTTCAGGCTGTTGGTGCCCATCACCGCGGCGGTGGCATCACGCGCGTAGATGTTGGCGATGCCGCTCGCCACCATCAGCTTGCGGCTCGCGCCCAGCAGGTAGCTGCCGATGGCGAAGGGCTCGTAGCCCATGGCTTCCGGATACCAGAGCGTGGCATAGCCTAGTTCGTCCATGCGCGCCGCCAGCGTCGCGAGCTGCGGCGCGTCGAGCAGGTCGGTGAAAGTGAAAACGCCGTAGGTACCGAATCGCATGCTGTACGCCTCCCTTGTTGTCGGCCCGGGAGCATACCCACTGGGCGGGCATGACGATAGGGCCGGGCGCCGGCTGCGCGCGACGCGGCGCTCGGGCATCATGGCGGCAGTAGCGAGCACTGCCTGCCATGTTTCCGTCGTCCGCCCTGACCCGCTTCGCCTTGTCCTGCGCCGCCCTCGGGGCGCTGCTCGCCGGCTGCGGCGAAAAGGCCGAGACGGATCTCGGCCTAGAGCTGCGCACCGCCCCCGGCTGGACCTATGTCGGCGCGGCCGCGGCCGAACGCACGGGCGACACCGTGCGCTTCGACGACGATGCGCTCGCCGCGGCGCTGGCGCCGCGGGGCGCCGGCGCGCTGTTCGCGGTACTGAAGCACGCGCCGCCTCATGCCGGACATAATCCGACCTTCGGCGTGAGCGTCGAACGACGCGCGGCGGCAGGCCGCGCCTCGCCCGTCGCGCTGCTGTCCGAGCAGGTCGAGTCGGCGCGCCGCGAGGCGGGCTTCAGCGTCGTGCGCGGGCCGCAGGCCGTGCGGCTCGCGGGACGCGACGCCGCGAGCGCCACCCTGCGCGCGCCTGGCCCGGACGGCATCGCGACGCGCATCCAGCTCACCCTGCTGCCGCTCGCCGACATGGTGGTACAAGTCACCGCCACCGACGCGGCAAGCGGCGCCGAACGCGTTGATGCCGAGTTGGATGCCATGCTCGCGTCGCTGGTCGTGCATGGCGCGCCCTGAAGCGCCACCGTCGCCACGCCGGCTGGCGTATAGTCGCGCTGCCCATAGTCACGCAGGTCACCACGCCATGATGTCGCGCACGGTCTACGCCCCCGAACATGAACTGTTCCGCGACATGGTGCGACGCTTCGTCGAGCAGGAAATCGTGCCCTTCCATGCGCAGTGGGAGAAGGACGGCATCGTCAGTCGCGAAGTGTGGCGCAAGGCCGGCGAACAGGGACTCCTGTGCAGCTTCGTGCCCGAGAGCTACGGCGGTCCCGGCGGCGACTTCCTGCACACCGCCATCGTCATCGAGGAACTTGCCAAGGTCGAAGCAACCGGCCCGGCCTTTCACTTGCACTCCGGCATCGTCGCGCCCTACATCCTGCACTACGGCACCGAGGCGCAGAAGCAGCGCTGGCTGCCCGGCATGTGCGCCGGCGAGCTGATCGGCGCCATCGCCATGACCGAGCCGGGCGCGGGCAGCGACCTGCAGGGCATGCGCTCGCGCGCGATTCGCGACGGCGACGAGTTCGTGCTGAACGGCCAGAAGACCTTCATCTCCAATGGCCAGATCGCGGACCTCGTGATCACCGTCGCGAAGACCGATCCCGCGGCGGGCGCGAAGGGCATGAGCCTGTTCGTGGTCGAGCGTGACGACGCCGGCTTCTCGCGCGGCCGGAATCTCGAGAAGGTCGGCTGGCACGCGCAGGACACCTCGGAGCTCTTCTACAGTGATGTGCGCCTGTCGGCCGAGCGGCTGCTCGGCGAAGAGAATCGCGCGTTCCGCTATCTCATGCAGGAGCTCGCGCAGGAGCGGCTCATCGTCGCGCTGCGTTCGATCACCACGCTCGAGACCGCGGTCGCCAACACGGTGGCCTACACCAAGCAGCGCGAAGCCTTCGGCAAGCCGCTGTTCGCGCTGCAGAACACGCGCTTCAAGCTCGCCGAATGCCACACCCAGGCGGCCGTCACGCGCTGCTTCGTCGATCGGTGTCTCGCGCTGCACATGCAGGGCGAGCTGGACGCCAACGACGCGGCGATGGCCAAGCTGCAGGCCACCGAAGCGCTGAACCGCGTGCTGGACGACTGCCTGCAGCTGCACGGCGGCTACGGCTACATGTGGGAATATCCCATCGCGCGCGCGTGGGCCGGCCACCGTGTCAGCCGCATCGCCGGTGGCTCCTCGGAAATCATGAAGGAAATCATCTCGCGCACGCTGTGAGGCCGTGGGCCTCGCGCGCTGCCACCCCGCTTGCGCATGCTCGACCGACGCACTTTCCTGACCGGCGCGCTCGGCGCCTCGCTGCTCGTGTCATTGCGCGCGCGCGCGCGGCTGTCGCCCCTGCCGACGGTGCGCGTGGTGGTGGACGGCGGTTGCCGCGATGCGCAGGCCTTCGCGCGGGCCTGCGGGCTGGACGACGCCGTCCCTCACGATGGCGCCGCGCTGGCAGCGATGCTCGAGGACATGCGCGAATCCGCCTGCGTGGGTCTCGGCCGCGATTCCCAGGTCTTCGTCCTCACCCGCCTGCTCGCCCCACGCGGCTATCGCCTGGTGTACGAAGGTCGGCACAACCACGTCGCGGGGCGCGTCCAGCATCAGCTGCGCGGCGCACCCGACGATGTGCGGACGCTGGCCGCGGCGCTCAGCGACGCGGGTAAGGCCTGGCCGCGCTGTCTCGCGGCAGCCGTGCCGCGCCTCGCGCACGCGACTTCGCTCGAGCAAGCGACCGCGCACGGCAGCGCGAGTCTGCCCGCGCGCGTCGAGGGGCCGGGGCTCCTGGTGTCCTGGTGTCTCCTGCGCTCGTGAAGCCGCGCGACGCGCTGCCACCCGCCCGCGTCGACGCTCGCGCGCTCGACGCCGCGCTCGACGAGTGGCGCACCGTCCTCGGTCCGCAGTGGGTGCTGAGCGGCGCGGCGCCGGGGCTCGCCAGGTACCACGACGACTTCGCGCTCGATGACGCGCGGGCGCGCGCGCCGCGCGCGGCGCTGCAGCCGGCCAACCTCAAGCAGGTGCAGAAGGTCCTGGAAATCGCGCGACGCCGCGGCGTGCCGCTGTGGCCGCTCGCCACCGGTCGCAATCTCGGCTATGGCGGCGCGGCCGCGCGCCAGGCTGGCATGGTGATGCTCGATCTGAGTCGCATGCAGCGCGTGCTGGAGATCAACGAGACGCTGGGCTACGCGCTGGTCGAGCCTGGGGTCAGCCATCTCGATCTGCAGCGCGAGCTCGCGCGGCGCGGCAGCGCGCTCACGGCGGCGCCGCCCGCCGCCGGCTGGGGCAGCGTGCTCGGCAACCTGCTGGAACGTGGCCACGGACACACGCCGCGCGCCGAACAGTTCGACAACCTGTGCGGCCTGCAGCTGCTGCTCGCCGACGGCACGGTGGTCGAGACCGGGCTCGGCGCGCGCGAGCGCGGCAAGCCGCGCGCACTGCTGCCCTGGCGCCACGGCCTGCCCGCCGCGAGTCTCTTCGGCCAGGCGAACTTCGCCGTCGTCACGCGCCTTGGTATCGCGCTCGCGCCGCGACCCGCGGCGCTGCGCGCCTATCGCGTGAGCGTCGCGGCCGAGGACGATCTGCGCGCGCTGGTGGAACGCCTGCGCCCGCTGCTGCTGGAAGGCGTGGTGGCGCCGGGCGGCGCCATCGTGAGCCTGCTGCTGGACGCCGCTCTCGTCACCACGCGGCGGCGTCTCGGTGGCACGACGGGGCCACTCGACGCCGCGGCGCGCGCGCGGCTCGCAGCCGATCTCGGGCTCGGCGCGTGGAACTACCACGGCGCGTTCACCGGCAGCGAGGACAGCGTGGCGGGCGACGCGAAAGTGCTCGCCGAGGCGCTGCGTGGTCTGACCGGCGCCCGCTTCGAGTTCGAGGATGTCGCCGGCTCGTCGCCTGGCGTCGCGCTGCACGCGGCGCTCGCGCGCGGCGTCGCCAGCACCGAAGCCCACGCGATGATCGACTGGGTCGGTGCCGGCGCCCATCTCGATCTCGACACCAGCCTGCCGCTGCGCGGGGACGCGGCGCTGGCGGCCTTTCGCGCCCACCAGGCGCTGAGCGAAGAGCACGGCTTCGACTATCTGGCCTCCTTTCAGCTCGGGGCTCGGGATCTGCGCCATCGGCACATGCTGGTGTTCGCGCGCGATGACGGCCACGCCGGCGCGCGCGCCGCGAAGCTCTATCGCGCGCTGGCGGCTGCCGCGGCGCGGCGCGGCGATGGCGTGTTGCGCACCCATCTCGACTTCATGGACGACATCGCCGCGCAGTACACCTGGAACGACCAGGCGTGGTTGCGCACCTGCGAGAGTCTGAAGGACGCGCTCGACCCGACCGGTCTCCTGGCGCCCGGCAAATCGGGACTGTGGCCGGGCCGCGGCGGGCGCAAGGGCGACTGACGCCATGGCCACCGACAATGCCCTGCCGCTCGAGGTGCTGCTGGCGCGCCTGGCCACCGTGGTCGGCGCCGAGCACGCGCGTGAGTTGCCGAAAGGCGCGCGCTACGGCGCCCTGCTGCCGTCCGGTCTCGCGCGGCGCGCGCGACCGCGCGCGGTGGTGACGCCAGCGAGCGCCGAACAGATCCAGCAGCTGGTCGGCCAGGTGCCACGCCTCGCGCACGAGATCTGGTGGTCGCCCGATGCCAGCGGCCACGGCGCCCAGGTGGGCGATGGTCGGCGCCCGGCGGTGCTGCTCGATCTGAGCCGCCTCGCGCGCATCGTCGAGGTCGATCGCCACGACGGTTGCGCGGTACTCGATGCCGGCGTGAGCCACACCGCGCTCCACGCGCACCTGCGCGAGCGCGACCTGCCGTTCCGCTGCGAGACGGAAGCGAACGGCGCGAGCGCGGTGCTGGGCACGCTGCTCGAGGAACGCTGGAGCGTCGGGCCGTGGGGCGAGCGCGAGGCGTTCTACTGCGGCTTCGAAGCCGTGCTCCCGAACGGCACACTGCTGCGCACCGGCATGGGCGCGCTGGCCGGCAGCGACACCTGGGCGCGCACGCGTTACGCCTACGGCCCCGCGCTCGACGGGCTGTGCGGCCACGGCGGTCTCGGCATCGTCACCCGCTACGGCCTGTGGCTCGCGCCCCGTCCGCGCCAGCTGCTGCCCTTCGCGGCGCGGCTGGCCGACGATTCCGCGGTCGCGCAGGCAGTGGAGGCGCTACGTCCGCTGCAGCTGACCGGCACGGTGCCGGGGACAGTCGGTATCGCGAACGAGCGCGCGGCAGCCGCGCTGGTCGTAGCCGGTGGCGGCAAGGCCGAGGCGTCGTCGGGCTGGCGCCTGTGGGGCGCGCTGGCCGGCCACGCACAGCGTGTCGCGGCCGCCGCCAACGCGCTTCGAGCCGCGCTGCCGGCGCTGCGGTTCGGCGACGACGCCGAGCCCGCGAACGATCCTGCCTGGCAGGCGCGACTGCGCCTGCTGGCGGGCGAGCCACTGTTCGACGACCTGGTCGGCGAACGGGTCGCGGCGCTGTGCTTCACGGCCGTGGCGCCGCCAACCGCGGCCGATGCTCGCGCGCAGCTCGCACTGGTCGGCAAGCGTCTCGCGCAGGTCGAGCCGCGCGCGGAACTGCGGGTGGGCGCTCGCGCGCTGCTGCTCGAGGTCACCGTGGAGAGCACCGCCAAGACCTTCGCCACGCGCCGCGCCGCGCTGCAGTCGGCGATGAACGCGCTGGTCGACGCGGGCTACGGCATCACGCGCGCCACGCCCCTGCTCGAACGTGCCGTGCGGATGCGCCAGGCGGACGACGACCAGCGCGAACTGGCGCGCCGCCTGCGCGCGGCGCTCGATCCCTACGCGCCACGCCGCGCGGCGTCGAGCGGCGCCGCGCGGCGGAGGTCCTCATGAACGAGCCGCGCGATACGCCGCAGGCCAATGTCGACCGCGCGACCGTCGAGGGCTTCGGTCGCGAATGGACGAGCTTCGATCAGCGCGCGCTGCCCGAGGCCGAGCTGCAGCGCATCTTCGCCGACTACTTCGCGGTGTTTCCCTTCGAGACCTTGCCGCCCGACGCCGTCGGCTTCGATCTCGGCTGCGGCAGCGGCCGCTGGGCGCGGCTCGCGGCCGAGCGGGTCGGTCACCTGCATTGCGTCGATGCCAGCGCCGCGGCGCTGGACGTGGCGCGCGCCACGCTCGCCGCGCGCGACAACGTCAGCCTGCATCTCGCGCCGGTCGACGCGCTGCCCTTCGCCGATGGCTCGCTGGACTTCGGCTATTCCCTCGGTGTGCTGCACCATGTGCCGGACACCGCCGCGGGCATCGCGAGCTGCGTCGCGAAGCTCAAGCCGGGCGCGCCCTTCCTCGTGTACCTCTACTACGCCTTCGATCAGCGGCCCGCCTGGTTCCGCGCGCTGTGGCGCGCGTCCGACCTGCTGCGCCGGCTGCTGTCACGCGCGCCCTACCCCGTGCGCTACGCGGCCAGCCAGGCGCTCGCCCTCGGCGTGTACTGGCCGCTCGCGCGCGGCGCGGCGTGGCTCGAGCGACGCGGTCTCGCGGTCGAGGGCCTGCCGCTGAGCGCCTACCGCGACAAGAGCTTCTACACCATGCGCACCGACGCGCTCGACCGTTTCGGCACCCGTCTCGAGCAGCGTTTCACCCGCGTGCAGATCGCCGCCATGATGACGACGGCCGGCCTCACCGACATCCGCTTCCACGACGGCCCGCCCTACTGGTGCGCGGTCGGACGCAGGCGCAGCGACCCGCTCGACCCACCCTAGATTCGGGATTATCCGGGGTCGCCCGCGAGCGCTATGCTGCGGTCCATCCGCCGCCCGGCGCCCGTAGCCCGGCGCGGCAGACCTCCACATCCCGGCGGACCGCTCGCGCGGCGCCGCCCCTCAACGCCTTTCTGGGAGAACAACATGCGCATCGGAATGGAACAGGTTTTTCAGAGCTGGGGTTACACCAACTGCAGCGACGCCCAGGTCTTCGACGAGGAGCTGAAGCTCGCCGTGCAGGCCGATCAGCTCGGCCTGGACGAGGTCTGGGTGGTGGAACACCACTTCGAGGATTACTCCTTCTGCCCCGACAACTTCGTCTACCTGTCACACGTCGCGGCGCTGACCAAGCAGATCAAGCTCGCCACCGGCGCGGTGATCGTGCCGTGGAACCTGCAGCCGCTGCGCGTGGCGGAAAAGGCCGCGATGCTCGACCAGCTGTCCGGCGGCCGCGCCATCCTCGGCCTCGGCCGCGGCCTGTCGCGCCGTGAGTACAGCCAGTTCGGCATCTCGATGGACGAGGCCCGCGGCCGCTTCGACGAGGCCGCGCCGATGATCATCAATGCGCTGGAAACCGGCGTGATGGAAGAGCATCACGGCAAGTACTTCGATCAGCCGCGCGCGGTGATCCGGCCCCAGCCGAAGTCCTTCAAGGGCCGCATCAAGCAGGTGGCGATGTCGCCCGACTCGGTCGAGGAAGCGGCGATGCTCGGCGCGCAGATGATGCAGTTCACCTACAAGGCGATCGAGGTGCACAAGCAGGAGATCGACAACTACAACGCCGCTTTCCGCAAGCACCATGGCCGCGCCGCGCCGGTGCCGATCATGACCGACATCACCGTGTGCGATACCAATGCCGACCGCGCCGCGGAGAACGCCCACAAGTACATCCGCGCCTACCTGCTGTCGGTCATGCATCACTACGAGATGATGGGTGACCACTTCAAGGGCGCGAAGGGTTACGAGGCCTACGGTGACGCCGCCGAGGCGATGAACAAGATGGGCCTGGACGCGGTCGCCGAGGGCTACGTCGCCGGGCAGGTGTGGGGCACGCCGCAGCAGATGCTGGACGGCTTCGCCAAGCGTCGCGCCGCTATCGGTGACTTCGACGTGCTGATGATCCCGCGCTTCGCCGGCATGCCGTTCGAAGTCGCCGAGCGCACTCTGAAGACCTTCGCCGAGAAGGTCGCGCCGGAACTGCGCAGCTGGAACATGGCGGAGACCCAGGCCGCCTGAGCCAGGCTTCACGCAGGGCGCGCGCCCGCGTGCCCTGCGCGATGTCCGACGTCGCGCGCCTCAGCGGCGCGTGATGCGCGGCGACGTCGGATCGACCGGGTTCGGCAGACGCTCCACCGGGTCGAAGGGCGGATTGGCCCAACCGTCGGTGCCCGCCGCCGACAGGCGTCGAACCGCGATGCGCCAGCCTTCCGGGGTCAGACGCAAAGTGTCGTGGTAGCGCCCCCACAGATCGATGCGCCGACCATCCTCCACGTGCACGTGCCAGGCGTAGACATAGGCCGTGCTGTGGGCGAGCGCGTCCCCCTCGAAGCGCACGTCGATGTTCGACACGTGATGACTGGTGGCGGTGAACACTGCCAGGGTCTTGGCGAACATGCGCGCCAACTCGTCGCGGCCCACGACCGCGTGGCGCGCGCCGAGTTCGAAGCAGCCGTCCGCGCAGAACACCCGCGTCACGAGTCCGGCGGGATCGTTGCGATCGACATGATGACTGTAGGCGTGCAAGGTCTCGGCGATGTGCTGGCGCTGGACGAGTTCCCACAGCGCGCGCTGATCGGTCTGTACAAGTACCATGTTGAAGACTCCCGGCGGCTCAGTGCGCGCGATCGAAGGCGATGCCGGCCTGCACCGATTCCATCGCCTTGCCCACCTGGCGCAGGGCCTTGGCGCGGTAACCACCCTTGTCCGCGCTCGCTTGCTCGAGCTCGGCGTAGGCTGCCTTGAGGTGCGCGAGGGCGGACTGCATGTGCGGCTGATCGGCGGCGGCGCGCTCCACGGCCGCGCCGCACAGCGCGCCGGCCATCAATAGCGCGAGATGGCGCGGCGCATTGCGGAATCGAGACATGACTTCGTTCTCCTGGCTCGTCGTTGCAATCTGGCGCTCCGCGCGGAGCGCCTGCGCTATGCTGCGCGGGCGGGCGCGGGGACACAAGCCGCGCGCGGCGCAGCGCGCGCTGCTCCTGCTCGCGCTCACCTGCTCAGGCGGCGCGCGCGCCGAGCTGCCGCCGCTGGATGACTATGCCGGCCTGCTCGCGGACCACGTAGAGGCGAGCGAGGTCGACGGATTGCGGGTCGCGCTGGTCGACTACCAGGGACTCGCGCAGGACGCGCGTCTCGCGCGCGCCGTGGCCGCCTTCGAAGCCTTTCCCCTCGCACGCCTGGCGGGTGAGGCCGACGTGCTGGCCTTCTACCTGAACGCCTACAACCTCTTCACCCTGCGCCTGGTCGCCGAGCACCAGCCGCTCACCGACATTCGCGATCTCGGCCACTGGTGGCACCCGGTGTGGAAACAGACGGTGGGTCGCCTCGGTGGGCGCAAGGTCTCGCTGGACGACATCGAACATGGCGTGCTGCGACCGCGCGGCGAACCGCGCATTCATTTCGCGCTGGTGTGCGCATCGCTGAGCTGCCCGGACCTGCGCCCCGAGCCCTACCGCGCAGCGACCCTCGATGCGCAGCTCGATGCCCAGGTGCGGGACTTCCTCGCCAATCCGGGCAAAGGGCTGGCGCGCGACGCCGAGCGGGCGCGAGTGTCGCGCATCTTCGAGTGGTTCGAAGCGGATTTCGCCGCGACGGGCGGCGTGAGAGCGTTCATCGCGCGCTACGTGCCGCTGCCGGCGACGCTGGCGCTGCAAGCCGACCTGCCCTACAACTGGCGCTTGAACGGCCGGCGCTGAGCGCGCGGCGCCGCGCGGCTCACGGCGCCTCTTCGCTCTCGATCTCGACCGGCCGCAGGGCGGCGAGCTGATGCAGCACCGCGGACACGCGCTCGCGCAGTTCGTTGTCGGGGTGCTCGAACTTGAGGCCGACGCGATACATGTCCATGCCGCACTCGGTCACCAGCGTCTGGTGCACGACCCGCGCGCGCAGGCTCAGGCTGTGATGGGTATCGGCGCCGCTCAGGGTCACGAGCAGCGACTGGTCGATCTCGAGCGGGTCGGGCACGGTCAGCATCACGCCGCTGGCCGAGATGTCCTCCAGCACCGCGGAGAACTCACCGTAGTCGCCGTACTCGATTTCCAGACGCTGCACGATGCGCGCCTCGCCACGCCGCTGTTCGGAGTCGGGCGTGGCGATCAGGATGTCGAGCACCTTTTCGAGCCGCGCCTCGTCGGCCGCGGTCATGCTGTCGAAGCGCAGGCCGTACTCGGTGGCGTCGTTCACGGTGGTGGAGCGCAGCACCGTGGCGAGGGTCTCGATCTGCTCGCCCTTGCCGATGGGCAGCATCAGCCGCACACGTTCACCGGCGTGGAGTTGGAGCGCGGCGCAGCGCACCGAGGCGCCACCCCAGGAGATGTTGCGCAGGTTACCCTTGCAGGTCGGCGAACCGTCGGGGCGACCGAGCTGCACGGCCGCGTTGACGCTGACGCGCAGCTGGCGGCGCTGCTCGCGCAGCGTGAAGGCCGCGTCGGCCACCGGGGCGACGGGCGGCACGGGCGCGGAATGGGAGGGAGCGGCGGCCTGTCGCGCCTGCTCGCGCACCAGGTGCAAGGCCTCGCGCAGGCTGGAGCGCGCTTCTTCGCGCAGCTGCACGCCGTGGGCGCTGGTGGTGGCACTGGTCAGAGGGATGACCCCGAACTTCATGCGGTGCTGGGCGATTCCGAGCGCCAGGACGTGGGCGATGGCGGCCAGTTCCTCGGGCGAGAGCGCCGCGAAGCTGCTGTCCGCTTCTGGATGTAGGGCCGCCACGGTGGCTGACATGACCGGGTTCTCCTGGGCGAGACGCCCACGGGTGAAGACTCGGCTCTATAGCGGCGCAGAGCGTCGTCGGCTTGACCGCGCGAGCGCTCAGACCACCACTTCGCCCGGCAGGGTGCGGGCCACTAAGACGCCCAGCAGCCCCCCCAGCACCACCGCGACGAACTCCGGCACGGCGGCCAGCTGTCCGATCATGGAGACCGAGACGCCCACGCCGATCACGAACAGCAGGAGCGCCACGCGCAGACGATAGGCGGGCGCCACGTAGGCCGAGCCCAGCACCACCAGCAGGGCGGCCAGGCCGGCGCAGCAGACCGCGATGGCCCGTTCCGCGGGCCGCGACCAGTCGGCGGTGCAGTAGTCGCCGAGCAGCGAGGTCTGGGGGCAGAAGCGCAGCAGCAGGGCGTTCAGCGCCATGGCCAGGGCGAGTGTCGCGTACCACAGCACCAGCGCGACCGGCACGATGGCCGCCCAGCGCAGTGCGACGCGGCGTTTGCGGCGCGATTCTTCATCCATGGCGGCGGGGCTCGAGCGCGGCCCGGGGGTCGGGCAGGGAAGGGAACAGCAGGTTCGAATCGTACATTTGGACAGCAGGCGCTTCGGCGCGTCTATCGCGCGGGGCGCCTACCTTACACCAAGCGCCGCCCCATCGGTCCCGGCGCGCATCCAACGCGGCGTGGCACGCCGCGTCCAGGTGGCGAACCGCGCCTTCTCGCCACGATAGAACGCCCGGTAGGCGCGCACCGCGTCGCCCGGCACCTTGTACTCGTCCGGCATGGCCTGGGCGAAGGGCGTGAGCCCGTGGTCGGCATACCGCATGCCGTCCAGCGCCGGCAGCACGGCGATGGAGGCGTGGTCGCGATCGCGCTGGTAGCGGTAGCGATACTCCCGGTTCAGCGCCAGCGCCAGCTGCCGCAGCCAGCACCAGTTGCCCTGGCTCTCTTCCAGCCACAGCACGCAGGGATGCTTCACATGCGTCGAGCGGTAAGGCGTGACGAAGCCCTGCTTGTTGAGCGCGGTGCAGAGCAGTTGCACCGATTCCAGGATCATCTTCGAGACGTGCTGGTCGCAGTGGTAGCGCGCACAGCGCTCGATGTCCTGGTCGAGGATGAAGATGTTCATGGAGCGAGCACCATGCCCGCTCTACGGAGACGACGTGCCAGCGGATCAGAGCTCAACCCGAACGGGCGTCCAGGAGACAGAAGACCTGCGGATGGTCCCGAACACTGCAACGGGCGTAGTACCGAATTTGGCGGCGCTGCGTTCGATTTATTCCTGTATTAACCGATCTAGGACGAGCTCGAACAATGGCGCCGATACACGCTGTACGACCATACATGACCGAATCTTGCGCGTTCGAACGAGTTTAGTTTCGTACGGGAATCCCGAACGACGTGAACGGAGCAACGGCGCCCGGATGTGGCGTCGTCGCTCGAGGCAAATCGCTTTGGAGAGCCTGCCGGGCGGACGCCCGGCAGGCCACGGCCGTGAGGCTGCTAGCTGCCCAGCAGGTCGCCGAGCCGCTCGTAGGCGCGCAGGAAGTCTTCCTGGAACTCCTGCATCACCGCGCGCACGGACTTGGCCTCGGTCATGAGGCCCACCCCCTGCCCTACCCAGTAGGTGGCGAGTTGGCTGGCGCCGGCGTGGCCGCCCTGCGCGAGCTTGTCCACCCGCGCGAGCGGCGGCTCGGTGATCAGGGACTGGAGCGGCATGGGCAGCGGGCTGGGCGCGTCGGCCTGCTCCCAGGCCTCGGTCCAGGGCGAGCGCAGCTGGCGGGATGGCTTGCCGGTGCGGCTCTTGGACCGCACGGTGTCGCGCGAACTCGCCTTCAGCATCTTGTCCTTCACCACCGGGTTGGTCTCGGCCTCGTGGGTGGTGAGCCACACCGAGGCGGTCCAGGCCCCCGCCGCCCCCATCGCCATGCAGGCCGCCATCTGGCGACCCGTGACGATGCCGCCTGCCGCCAGCACCGGCACGTCGCGCAGCCCGCGGATGGCTTCGACGATTTCCGGCACCAGCACCAGGGTCGAGATTTCGCCGCAGTGGCCACCGGCTTCGCCGCCCGCCGCGATCAGCACGTCCACCCCCGCGGCGACTTGGCGCACGGCGTGTTCCGGCGCGCCCACCAGGGCCGCGACCGGCACGCCGTGCCGCCGGCCGAGCTCGCGCATGAGTACCGGGGGTACCCCCAGCGCGTTGGCGATCAGGCGGATGGGATGGGAGAACGCGACCTCGAGAACCTCCGCCGCGCTGCCGCCGCGCAGATTGCGCCCGACGTGCAGCCGGGCACGCCGGTCGGCCTCGAGGTCACCGGGCTCGATGCCGTAACGCGCCAGCACGGCGTCGGTGAACGCCTTGTGCTCGGCCGGCAGGGCCCCGAGCACCTGCGCGTCGCTCCATTCCTGGCCCTTGCCCTCGACCTTGTCGGGGACGATGAGATCCACCCCGTAGGGCTTGCCGTCGACGTGGGCGTCAATCCAGGCGAGTTCCTCTTCCAGCCTGTCGGGGGGCAGGGTGACCGCGCCGAACACGCCCATGCCGCCGGCACGGGACACCTCGGCCACCACGTCGCGGCAGTGGCTGAAGGCCAGCAGCGGAAAGTCGATGCCGAGCAGCTTGCAGATGGGCGAGTTCAGCATGGCTCACTTGCCCTTGTAGACCGGCGGGCGCTTCTGCATGAAGGACAGCGGGCCCTCCTTGGCGTCCTCGGTCTTGAACACCGGCGCCGAGATGGCCGCCTCGATCTTGAGCGCCTGCTCCTCGGGCACGCCGAGGCAGGCGCGCGCCGAGCGGCGGATGGCCTTGACCGCTATCGGGCCGTTGGCCGCAATCTTGTTCGCGATCTCGAGCGCCTTGGCCATCGGGTCCTCCACCACGTAGTTGAGGAAGCCGCACTTCAGCGCCTCGTCGGCGCTTATCAGGTCGCCGGTCAGGAGCAGTTCCATGGCGCGCGCGAAGGGCAGCTGGCGCGGCAGGCGCACGGTGGAGCCGCCGGCCGGGAAGATCGCCCACTTGACCTCCTGCACGCCGAAACGCGCGGCCGGCACCGCGACGCGGATGTCAGTACCCTGCACGATCTCCATGCCACCGGCGATGGCGTGACCCTGGATGGCGGCGATCACCGGCTTGACCACGTCGAAGTCGCGCAGCAGCGCCGCCTCGAAAATGGTCGGGTCGGCGAGCACGCGTTCGTCCCACTCGTTCTCGGCCTTGCGGTTGCCGGCGATCAGCGGCACCAGTTGACCCAAGTCCGCGCCGGCGCAGAACACCGGGCCGGTGCCCGCCAGCACGGCGACCCGCACGTTGTCGTCGTCGCGCACCGCGTGCCACGCATCGCGCAGCCGCGCCGCCACTTCGGGATTGATGGCATTGCGCGCCTCCGGACGGTTGAGAGTGACGGTGGCGATATGGCCGTTAACGCTGTATTCGACGACGGGCATGATGGACTCCCCTGGTTGTGCGGTCGTGGCCCTAGTCTAACCGCGTGGCCTCGGTATGAAGATCCCCGCCACCCTGGCTATCATGCGGCGCAACCGCCCACGCCGCGGCCGCCTTGCAGGCGCCGCGTTCGATCCGCAGCCAACCGCGAGACGCCATGAGCCAGCCACCACTGCCCGATTTCACCGCGCCCCATCTGGTCGTCGAGGCGCCCACCCCGGGCTGGTTCCGCTGGGCGCTGGCGCGCCCCTTCAGTTCGCACTACGTGACGGTGGCGGACTGCCCCATCCATTACATGGTGTGGCCAGGTGATGACGTGGCGGCCAATCGGCGCGGCCTGCTGCTGGTGCACGGTGGCGGCGCGCACGCCAACTGGTGGCGCTTCATCGCGCCGTTCTTCACACGCGACTTTCGCGTGGCGGCGCTGGACCTGTCTGGCATGGGCGACAGCGGCCGGCGCCCCGAGTACAACGCCGGCCTGCGCGCCGACGAGATGCGCGCCGTGCTCGCCGCCGCCGAACTCGGCCCGCGGCCCTTCGTGGTCGGCCATTCCTTCGGCGGCTACATGACGATGCGCTTCGGCGCGGCCTACGGCGCCGAGATCGGCGGCGCGGTGATCGTCGACTCGCCCATCATGCGGCCCAAGCCCGACGGCACGCCCAACACCGCCACCCGCCCGCGCAGCTTCGAGCGCCACTACCCGAGCTTCGCGACCGGCCTCGAGCGCTTTCGCCTGCTGCCGCAGCAGGAGTGCGAGAACGCTTACCTGGTCGAGTTCATCGCGCGCCACTCGCTGCGCGAGGAAGCGGCGGGCTGGACGTGGAAGTTCGACGTCAACACCATGACCCCACGGCGCTGGGGCGAACCGTTCCACGAGCACCTCCAGAATCTCGGCTGTCGCGCGGCGCTGATCTTCGGTCAGCACAGCGCGCTGGTCAGTCGCGACACCGCCGACTACATGAGCGAGCTGCTCGGACCGCGCGCACCGATCATCGAGATCCCCGAGGCGCGACATCACCTGCTGCTCGACCAGCCGCTGGCCTTCGTCGCCGCGCTGCGCACGCTGTTCGCGAGCTGGGTACGGGACGAAGCGGTCGGCCACGCAGCACCCTGACATGGACGTCCTGCCCCACGTCGGCATCGACGCGCTGCGCCTCGGCAGCAGCCGCGAGGCCATCGAGACCGCATTGGGCGCGCCCGACCGCATCGCCGAGGACCGCCATGACGATGGCGCCACCTCGGCCATCTGGACCTATCGCATGCTGCGGCTCGAGCTGTCGTTCGATTCGGACAACGATTATCGCCTGTCGCACATCACGTCCTACCATCCCTACACCCTGGTGCGCGGCTTCAACCCCATGGGCCTGTCGGGCAAGCTGCTGCTCATGAAGTACCCGCACCTCGAACTCGAAGTGGAAGTCGGTCGGGACGAGCGCTACTACACCGACCGGATTCTCGATCTGACCTATGGCATCGTGCGCGCCAAGGTGGTGAGCGTGACGGTCTTCCCGGAGTACGACGAGAGCGGCGAAACGATCAAATGGCCGCACAGCGGCGAGGAGTGACACCATGCACATCGACGGCGGCTGCCATTGCGGACATATCGCCTACCAGGCGGAGATCGATCCCGAGCGCGTGTTGATCTGCCACTGCACCGACTGCCAGATCATGTCGGGCTCGGCGTTTCGCATCGTGGCCTTCACCCTGGAGGACGCGTTCAGCGTGACGCGCGGCATGCCCGCGACCTATGTGAAGATCGCCGAGAGCGGTCGCCCCCGCGAACAGGGCTTCTGCGCCAACTGCGGCACGCAGCTCTACGCCACCGCCAGCGGTCCCGGGCCCAAGGTCTACGGCCTCAGGGTCGGCACCATTCACCAGCGCGACCTGCTGAAGCCGCGCCGCCAGGTGTGGAACCGCTCGCGCCAGGGCTGGGTGGACGACCTGCACGGACTGCCGGCGGTGGACGGGCAGCCGTAGGGGATCGCGAAGTGGTCGGGGACAGACCCTGTGCGGGGCCTGTCCCTGCATTCACACCCGCGCGAACTCGAAGCCTTCCGCGAGCGGCGCGAACAAGAGCTGCACCTTGCCACCCACGCAGCGGGTGCGATGGCCCTGCCCCGTGATGTCCGCGGGCACGAAGGCCTGGCCGGCGCGCCAGCGGCGCGTCTCGCCGTCGGTGGTCTCGACCTCGATTTCGCCGGACAGCACCACCACCAGTTGCCGCGCGGGCGCGCGATGCCAGTCCTGGTCCATGCCGGCGGGCAGTTCCACGAACTGCACGGCGGGTGAGGCGTAGGCGCCGGACAGGCGCAGGGTGTGCCCAAACTCGTCCTCGCGCGCCTGGTTGAAGGGGGCCTCGACCTCGACGAAACGCGAGCCGCCCTCGGCGGTGGTGATGAAGCTTGTGAGACGCATGGTGGGATCTCCGTGCTGCGACGAGGCGCAGTCTAGCAAGCGGGCGACCCGACCACCTGCCAGCAACGGGGGTAGTCGCGGG
>JBFWYG010000083.1:0-14311 GCA_050186725.1 Gammaproteobacteria bacterium
CGAGCGAACGCTGTATCCCCGCATCATCCGCGTAGCGCGCGAGCCCGCTCGTGATATTCAAGCGGGAATGCTCCAGCCAGGCCGCCATGCCCGGGTCTGCCGCGTTCGCGACGTTGGTATGCAGCATGCCGCGGTAGGCGCTTATCCAGTCGCTCGGTTCGTTCAAAGTGCGGGTCGGCACGCACAGCCGGTTCTTCTCGGCGTCGTCTGCGCGCGTGGCTTCGACGACCGCGATGGTGGCGGACGAGAAACAGGTGAAGCCACCGACCAGGCCCTGCAGGGTGATGCGCCCGGGCTCGTAGATCGTGCGTGTGGGACGGGCGAGAAAGCCGCTCGCCGAGCAGTCGACGCACACCTGGCGCGGGTCGTTCGGGATATCGCCCTGCTCGAGTTCGATGCGCGTACTGGTGAGGCGGCGTATGCGGCCGAGGCGCACGACCTGCTCGATGCCCTCCAGCGCCTCGCACTCGGCCGCGCTCAGGATCGCGCCGCGGAACATGGTCGGCGTGACCGACTTGTCGAAGCGCCGCACGAGGCCAGCACTTTCGAGCCGCTGGTAGAGGGCGTCCATGCTCGCCGCCTCGGCCAGGATCTCCACGGCGTCGGCGAAGACCTCGAGCGTGCCACCCACCAGGTCGAGCGGCTGGAAGCAGGTGCGCGGCAGCACCCAGGAATCGCGCGGACGGATCCAGCGGATGCGATCCGGCTGAACGCCGTTCTGCAGCAGCCAGTAGCAGGCATCCATCGCGGTCTTGCCGCCGCCTAGAATCGTGTAGCCGCTCGGCGCCGCGTCGAGTTCAGCGAGGCCGCCGACCGGCATGAAGCGCACGTCCGCGTCGATGGCGAAGTTCGGCGTGTGGGTCGCCGGCACCGACACTTCGAGATAAGTGGTATCGATCACCTTGCGCCGCACCCGCACGCGGGTGCTCTCGCCGGTCAGGCGCGAACGGAACACGTGCTCGCCGCTGAAGTCGCCGAGATAGTCGCTTAGACCATGGAAGCGCACGCGACCCGAGGGCAGCAGCACCTCGTCCAGCACCTTGCGCAAATAGCCACAGATCTCGGGCGCGCTGGCGCGCTCGTAGAGGCCGGCGTCCGAGCCGTGGGTGTCGATGGCGTCGTTACCGAGCGGACGCGAATCGACGCCGTAGGTCCGTGACGGCTGGTGCAGGCGCACGAAGGGATAGGCGTCCAGCCAGTGCCCGCCCGGCGCGTGCCGCCGGTCGACCATCACGACATCGGCGTCGCAGTGACTCAACAGCGCATCGGTGAAGGCCATGCCGGCGGCGCCGGCGCCGACGACGAGGTAATCGGTGTCAATGGTGTTCATCGTGCCCAGGTCTCCCGCAGTGGCCCGCCATTTTGCCAGTCCGGACGGTATTTGCGCCGTCTGCGGCGCCGCGCGAGGAAAAGACGAGGTCCGTTGGAGGGGCGTCAGCGTGCGGAGCTTCGCCGTACCGGCGCCTTGACATCCTCACGTCGCGCCGGCAACACGGGCTGATGTTCGCGGGCGGCGCTCAGGATGATCGACGTCGCGGTCTCGGCCAACACACAGAATCGACTCACCACCGAGTCCAGATGCGCGACGTCGATCACCGCGATCTCCAGCACCCAGCTATCCTCACCCGTGACGTTCCAGGCGTTGATGCACTCGGGCGTCTGCTGCACGGCCTTCACCACCCGCGCGTAGTCGGCACGGCCGGTACGGATCACGGCGCGAATGCCATAACCAAGTTTCGCCAGGTCGACAGTGGCGTGGTACCCGGTAATCACGCCAGCGGACTCCAGCTTGCGCACCCGTTCGGTAACCGCTGGCTGGCTGAGATGCACGCGGCGGCCTAGTTCGGCCATGGTCAATCGGGCGTCGGCCTGGAGTTCGGCGAGAATGCGCGTGTCGTAGGCATCGAGTTCGAGGTTCAAGGCAAGTCCTTCGAGTCTCCTTGAGATTGAAGGCATTCTGGTCCAACGACGTTCAGGTGACCATGGCCGGGCGCGGAGCGCCTTCGTAGCATCTGCCGTCATGAACAGCACCCCTGCGCCCGCGCATCAATTGCTCCCGCCACTCGTGCTCGCGTGTCTCCTCGCCACCTGGCTGGTGTGGGGCTCTACCTACCTCGCCATCAAGTTCGCGCTGTCGAGCCTGCCCCCGTTCTTCCAGATGGGTACCCGCTTCCTGTTCGCCGGCGTGCTCCTGATGACATGGATGCGTCTGCGAGGCAGGCCGTGGCCCGATCCGATCGAGTGGCGCAACGCCGCGCTGGTCGGTGGACTCATGCTCGGTGGAGGCGTGGCGGGCGCCGCCTACGCGGAGCAGAGCGTGGCATCCGGACTCGTGGTCGCGTTCATCGCGGTCTGCCCGCTCCTCATCACGACACTGAACTGCCTGTGGGGCGTTCGTCCGAGTCCGCTCGAGACCGCTGGCATTCTCACAGGTCTGGTCGGGGTCATGATCCTGACGGGAGGCGCCGGCTTCCGCGGCTCGCCCGCGGGCCTGGTCGCAATGCTGGTCGCCTGTACCGCGTGGTCGCTCGGTAGCGTCCTCAGCCAGCGCGCTACACCCCTCGCGCCCGGTGCCATGGGTTACGCGAGCGAGATGGTGTGCGGCGGCGTCCTGCTCCTCGCGGTGTCCGCGTTCACCGGCGAGACACCACGCTGGCCACCCGAGGCGGTCGCGGTGGCGGCGTGGTGTTACCTGGTCGTGGCCGGCTCCCTCATCGGCTTCAGCGCCTACATGTACCTGCTCGGCCATGCGAGCGCGGCGATCGCATCGAGCTACACCTTCGTCAACCCGGTGATCGCGCTCTTGCTCGGCGTAACGCTGGCGGATGAAGTGGTGAGCGACCGGGAATGGGCCGCCACCGGCGTCGTGTTGGTTGGCGTGGTGCTGATGCTGGCCGGCGCACGGCGAGGAACGCGCGGGGAGGATTGACGCACCGGCTCGCAAACTCGAGGGTGGCGAAAGCGATCCGTGCGACACTGCCCGAGTGTCGATCGACGAATCGTTCAGCATCGAACACGTCCACCTCGAGCCACCCGCCATGACCCACCTGCAAGCCGTCCTGCTGCTCATCGCCTGCAACCTGATGTGGAGCATCTCGGGCGTGGTGACGCGGCAGCTCGACAGCGCGACGGGCTTCGAGGTCTCGTTCTGGCGTAATAGCTTCACCGTGCTCGCGCTGCTGCCCCTGCTCGCCTGGCTGCGCGGTCCACGGCAAGTGTGGGGCGCGGTGCGCGGCGGCACGCTGGCGATGTGGGGGTCCGCCGCCTGCTGGGGCATCATGTTCACGGCCTTCATGGTGGCGCTGACCATGACGACGGTGGCGAACGTGATGGTCACGCTCGCGCTGACGCCGCTGCTCACGGCCCTGCTCGCGCGCTTCGCGCTCGGTCATCGTCTGGCGTCGCACACGCTCGGCGCCATCCTGCTCGCCGCGGCCGGCATGGTCTGGATGTACGGTCAGGAACTCGCCGGCGCCGATGCGCGGCAGCTGCTCGGCACCACCGTCGCCGCGGCGGTGCCGCTATGTGCCGCCGTCAACTGGACCTTGCTGCAACACGCGGGGCGGATGGGTGCGTCGCGGGCCCCGGACATGCTGAGCGCGATCCTGCTCGGCGCGGCGCTCGCGGCGCTGGCCAACCTGCCGTTCGCCTGGCCGCTGCGCGCGAGCCCCACCGACCTGGCTTGGCTGGCGCTGCTCGGCAGCGTGCAGCTGGCCCTGCCCTGTGTGCTGGCCGTCTACATCGCGCGCGTGCTGCCGGCGCCGGAGCTCGCCCTGTTCGGTCTGCTCGAGGTACTGCTCGCGGTGACCTGGGCGTGGCTGTTCGCGGGCGAGGTGCCCTCCGGGGCCGTGCTCGGGGGTGGCGCGCTGGTCGTGACCGCCCTGCTGCTGAACGAGGTGGTCGGCCTCGCGCGCGGGCGGCATGGAGCCCCCGCGCCGGAGTGAACGACGCGCCGACCGGCCCACTGCGACTTTCGGCGGGCCCTCACTCGGCCAGCTTGAGCTTGCCGGTCATCATGGTCACACGGTAGTCAAGCGTGATTTCCTTGTTCTGCGGACAACCAAGGGCGACGTATACATCGTCGCCGCCGAGCTTCACGTATTCCCTGTAGGCCAGCAGATCGCTGATGCGAATCTCGAGCTTCGGGCCGTCATAGGGATTCAGACCCCGCTCCTTGAGTTCGGCGATGAGCGCGTCGCCGCCGAGGTGGGCGTAATAGCGCTCCTCGAAACTCATCTTCTTCGGATCCAGCCCGCGCCGGCGCAGGTCGTCGTCGCCGCCTGCGTTCAGGTAGTCGTCGATCTTCCGCGCCAGGTCCTTGCGCCCCACTTCGCTCATGGGCTTGCGCTCGTTCTTGTTGTTGACGATGACGAACTCCGCGCCCACCGAACTCGCCTTGCGATCGAGCTCGGGATCCTTCAACAGGCGCGCGTTGCGCAGGTCCTCGCGCACCCCGGACACCTTGCTCCACCGCTGGTCTATCTCGGCGATGGTGTTGGGATCGACATCGAACTTGTCGATGCCGACTTCGGCGATGACCTTGTTGATCGCTTCGAGGGTCGCCTTGCAGGGCGTCTTCTTGTTCAGGATGTCGAGCAGGCGCGCCGGGCTCTCGCGCGCCATGTTCTCGAACTCGTCCTTGGGCCAGCCGAGACGGATGAAGCGGGTCTTGGCCTCGCTATCCTGCTTGATCTGGTTGATCAGTGCCGGCTTGTCCAAGGTGGCCTGGATGGCGGCGTCGATGGCCGTGTCGAGCGCAGCCGGCTTGGCGTCCAGCACCTTGTGGAACTCGTAGGCGTAGGCGTCGGCGATCTCGGCCTTGGTCAGCTTGGCGGCCGCCTTCTTCAGGAACAGGATCGAGCGCCGCGTGATCTCCAGGTTCTCCTCGTCGACCGCCGTCGCGGCCTGTGGGTCGACGGCCGCCATGTCCTGGTTGGACTTGCGCATGGCGTCGACCATCTTCTCGGCATCCATGGCCTGGATGTGCTGCTGCATTTCCGGGGAGAAGGGCTTCTTGGCCTCCGCGCCGCCCAGCACCGCGTTGTTGCCGAACATGCGTCGGCTGGCCTCGAAGGCCTTGCGCGATGGCAGGGCGTTGCCGGCGTCGATGGGCACGAGACTGGCGGTGCCGTCGCCATTGTCCTTGACCAGCAGGTTGCTCGCCTGGCGGTCCATCTGCAGCGTGGCGAAGTCGAGCAGCGCGACCTTCTCGATGTCTTCCGCGCGAACCTTGTCCAGGAAGGTCGAATCCGAGTCGAGCTTGGCCTGCATGTTGCCGTCGGACTTGACGAAGTTCTGGATGGCGCCGACGCGCTCGCGCTTGCCGCCGTTCCTGTCGGTGGCGACACTCGGGCTGTCGACCTTCACGAGCGTCGTGGTCGAGACGCCGCAGTCGAGCCCGAGGGTGCTCTTGAACGCTTCGTTGGCCGCGCTCAGCACCACTTCGCGCGGTGCGCCACCGCCCTTCTTCCAGCCATAGCCGGCATCGAACTCGCCGTCGGCCGGCTTGAAGATGTAGCCCTTCTCGCCGGTGGTGGGGTCACTCAGGAAGAAGGACTCCGAGGCGCCGCTCTCACCCGGGGCCAGCTGACGGCAACCACCCGCCTCGACCATCATCCGCGCGCGCAGGCGACTCACCTTGGCCTCCTCCTCCTGGGTCTTGGCCTCGTCGGGCAGGCTTTTCGCTTCCGCCTGCAGCGTGCGCATGGCGCGCAGTTTGCGCACCTGTTCCAGGGCGTCCTGCGCGGCATTGCGCTTGGTGGTGGTCACGTCGTCCGGCTTGAAGGTCTTGCCCTTCGACTGCGCTTCGTCCGCGCGGCGCTTGTAGTCGTCCAGGTAGGCCTTGGCCGCGGTCTCCAGCGTGACGAGATTCTTTTCCTCCGAGGACTGCTCGACCAGCGCCAGGCCCTTCAGCACCGCCTTGAACAGGGGTCCGTTGCCGCCGAAGGTGCGGTCGGTGGACTTGATGAGCGTCTTGGCCACTCCACCCGGAAAAAGCTTCTTTTCTTCGTCGTTGAATTTCTGCGCGAGCGTGGTGATGACCTGCTTCGAGGCCTCGACGCGCAGCTTGCGCCCCGACTGCGCGGTGGTCGATGGCTGCGGCGGCGCATCGGTGCGCGGTCGAGATGGCGTCGACGGCACTTGCCCGGTCTGCGGGTCGTTGCCGGAACGCTCGCGAAAGCGCTGCTCCTCGTGCTCGAGCTTGCGCCGCATGCGATTGTCCGTCGGCGTCGGATCCGGGGCGGTCCCGACCGGCTGGGTGGCCGTCTGCTGCTGTCGCTCGCGAAAGCGACGCTCCTCGGAGGCTAGGATGCGCGCCATGCGCGGGTCGGTCTTGCCCTTGGTCTGGGCAACAGTCAGCAGGACCTGGCCCACGCTGGTACGACGGCGAGGGGTCTGCGGGTCCATCTGCTCGGGAGGGGTCGACATGCGCGTTTTCTCGAGTTCGTGTTGATAAGAAACATGAGCCGCATCCGGCCCGCGCCTGGGTTGCGCCGGTGGTGCTTCGCCCGTTGAAGGCCTGCGACGTTAATCCGCGTCGAATCCGCGCGCAAGTGCAACGGCCGGTCGCCGGACTGCGGCCCGCGACGCGGCGCCCACGCCTGGCGAAACGAGCGACACGACGCGCGCACAGAGCAGCGCGACGTCGACGTCGCTGAATGTCCACCCGTCGGGTGGCCCCCATCCCCCACCTGCGCGCCGTCCTGCCGATCGTCGCCGGCAACCTGATCCAGCGCGCGGGCGTCCTATACTCGGTGACGCCCCATCCCACCGACCGAAGGAGCTCTTCATGAAGATCGGCGTCGTCTACCCGCAAATCGAACTCACTGGTGACCCGGAGGCAGCGCGCCGCATCGGGCTCGCGGCCGAGGCGCTCGGCTACGATCACCTGCTCGCCTATGACCACGTGCTCGGCGCGACGCACGATCGCGAGCCGAAGCTGTGGGGGCCCTATACCGACCGGGACCCATTCCACGAGCCCTTCATTCTCTTCGCCTACCTCGCCGGCATGACAGAGCGGCTCGAGTTCGCCACCGGCGTCATCATCCTGCCGCAGCGCCAGACCGCGCTGGTCGCGAAGCAGGTGGCCGATCTCGATCTGCTGTCCGGTGAGCGGCTGCGTTTCGGCATCGGCGTGGGTTGGAACTACGTCGAGTACCAGGCCCTCGGCCAGGACTTCAGCAAGCGTGGCGCGCGCGCCGATGAGCAGATAGCGCTCCTGCGCCGTTACTGGAGCGAAGACCTGGTGACCTTCGAGGGACGCTTCGAGAAGGTCGATCGCGCCAACATCCTGCCGCTCCCGCGGCGGCGCATCCCGATCTGGATCGGCGGCTTCGAGGAACCGGCTTTCAAGCGCGGCGGGCGCCTCGGCGACGGCTTCATCTTCGCCGGCGCCGACCCCCTCGCGCATCTCGCGCGGGTCAAGCATCACCTCGCCGAGGCGGGGCGCTCGACCGCGGGCTATGGGCTCGACTTCATCACCAACACGGCGCGCTCGGTGGACGAGGCGGTGCGCGCGGTGGAGACCTGGCGCGAGGCGGGCGGGACCCATGTCTCGGTGTGCACCATGGGCATGGGTTTCAAGACCGTGGACGCGCACCTCGACTTCATGGCCGAGGTGAAGGGGCGGCTCGCAGTTTGAGGGTGCGCCCGGTGGTGGGGATATTCACGAAGGACGCGGGCTGTTCCCCACTCGCCGCGGGGCGCTAAAGTAAGTTCGTTCGAGCGAACGGCGGCCGAGCGCGCCGCCGTTGCCTGGCTGAGACCCGAGGACTTGCATGGACTTGCCGACGACAGCGGATGATTCACCCGTAAACCCGCCGACTACCGTCACCTTGCCGCTGCGCTTCCACGGCTCGGGCGCGGAGTACTTCCGCATCTGGATAGTGAACCTGCTGCTCACCCTGGTGACGCTCGGCTTCTACTACCCGTGGGCCAAGGTGCGCCGGCTGAAGTATTTCTACAACCACACGTTGCTGGCCGAGCATGGCTTCGAGTTCCACGGCGTGCCTCGCGCGATGCTGCGCGGCATGGCGATGGTGGGCGTGCTGTTCTTCCTCTATTCCTTCGCCTCCGAGTTCTCGCCCGTCGCCGGTCTCATCGCCGCCCTCGCCGTCACGGGGCTATGGCCCTTCCTGTGGCGCACCGCGATTCGCTTCCGCCTGGCGAATACCAGCTGGCGCGGACTGCGCTTCGCGTTCGTGGGCAACGTGCGGGGCGCGATCATCGCCGCCGGCATCCCAACCGCGCTGCTGCTGGTACCGCTTGCGGTGGCCGCCTTCTGGATGCTCGGCGACGTCCCCGAGGAGAGCCAGGAGATGGAAGCCGAAATGCGTCGCCAGGGCATGATCACGCTCGGGATATTCCTGCCCTGGCTGCTCGCGCTGCCGTGGTTCCTGTGGTTCGCGGAACGCTATCGACGCGGCGCCTTTCGCTACGCGCAGATCGCCACCGAGTTCAGCGCCGGCGCCGGGGCGATCTACCTGCTCGCGCTCAGGCTCGTCGGCGTGCTGCTGGGCGGCGTCCTGCTGCTCACGCCGGTGGCGGTCCTGGCCGCGGTATTCGCGGGCTCCGACGCTACCGAGACCGAGGACGTGTTCGCGGCGCTGAAGAGCGCACGCTTCGTGTTCGGCATGACGCTCTTCGGACTTGCCTACCTGGTGATGATCCTGCTGGTGCGAGCCTACGCGGTCGCGCGCCTGCAGAACCTGCTCTGGTCGCACACCCACGCACCGTCGCTCACCATCCACAGCCGGCTGCGCTTTCGTAGCACTCTGGGACTCATGCTCAAGAACTGGCTGCTGGTGCTGCTGAGCTTCGGACTCTACTGGCCGTTCGCGGCCGTGGCGCTGTGGCGCCTGCGCATCGAGGCGATCTCCCTCGACCTCGCGGTGCCGCTCGAAACCTTGGTCGGCAGCGGCACGGGCGGCGAGTCGGAGTCCGCTGGCGAGATGGCGGCCGACCTTGCCGACTTCGATTTCGGCTGGTAACGCGTGACGAGACTAGCGGTCGATTTCTTCGACGGCCGGTCCGCGCGCGCGGTGGAGGCGACGCTCGAAGTCGACAGTGACGCGCTGGTGATCCGCGACGCGGCGAGCGACGCCGAACTGCGGCGCGCGGACCTGCGCGGACTGCGCTGGCCGGAGCGCACGGTCGCACCGACCCGCATCCTCACGCTCGGCATGGGCGAAGTCCACGCGCGCGGCGCGGCGGACTGGGATGCCTGGGTCGCGGCCGAAGTCGGCGTGCGCGATTCGGCGATCGTGCGTCTGCAGCACGGCTGGCACTGGGCGCTCACCGCGCTGGTACTCCTGATTGCGGGCGCCGCGGCCGGCTATCGCTGGGGTATCCCCTGGGTCGCGGGACAGGTGGTCGACGCGCTGCCAATGACGGTCGATGCCCGCATCGGCGACGTGGCCCTGCCGCAAGTCGAGAAGCTCATGCTGAAGCCGAGCGCGCTCTCCGTCGCCGAGCAGGACGCCTGGCGCGAGAAGTTCGCCGCCATGCTGCGCCGGGCCGACATCGACGCCGAGAGCGTGACGTTGCTGTTCCGCGGCTCTCGCATCGGTCCGAACGCGTTCGCCCTGCCGGGCGGCAGCATCGTCATCACCGATGAACTCATCGACCTCGCGGAGCGCGAGCAGGCGCTGACCGAGCCGATGGTCCTCGGCGTGCTCGCCCACGAGGTCGGCCACGTGCTGCGACGTCACGGCATGCGCCACCTCGTCTCGACCTCGCTGCTCGGCGCGGCGACCAGCGCGCTGTGGGGCGACTACTCGAGCGCCCTCGCACTCGCACCGACGATGCTGGGCCAGGCCGGCTATTCCCGCGCGGCGGAGCGCGAGGCGGACGAGACCTCGGTTCAGGTGCTGCAGCGCGCCGGGATAACGACCGCGGGCATGGTGCGCTTCTTCACCGTGCTGGACGACTATCTGCGCGACGAAGCATGGCGCGAATGCATGGAGGCCGAGATTGGAGACGAAGAGGATACGGAAGATGCGGAAGCGGCAGCCGAAGCCGCGTGCGCGGAGGCGGAGGATACGCCGCGAGACGCGCAACTCGGCATCGCGTTCGCCAGCCACCCGTCGGACGAGGAACGCATCGCGCGCTTCGCGCGGGCTGCTGGCCGCGGAAGCGCGGCCTCACGCGCTCAATAGGCCGCCTCGAGCACCTCGATGACGTCCTCCACCGAGGTGACGGGGCGCGGGTTGGTGGCCACCACCAGGTCCTGCAGCGCGTCGTGGGCGATGGCGGCGAAGTCTTCGCGTGCGACACCGACGTCGCGCAGCCGCATGGGCAGGCCCAGGTCGCGCACCAGCCCCGCCACCGCGTCGCGGCCGGCGGCGCTCGCCTCGGCCAGGCTGGCATCGCGCACGTCACGGCCCATCAGGCGCGCGATCCAGGCTTGCCGGTCACCGACATGATCCTGGTTGTAGGCCATCACGGCCGGCATCATCACGCAGGAGGTATGGCCGTGCGGAACGTCGTTGCGCGCGCCGAGCTGATGCCCGATGCCGTGAGAGAGGCCCACCGTGACGTTCGCGAGCCCGCACACCGACATCCACGCGGCGAGCTGCGCCTCGGTGCGGGCGTCCAGATCCTCCGGCGTAGCGTGGCTGGCGCGCAGCCGCACGTTCAGGATCTCGAGCGCGCGCGCCGCGAGGGCGTCGGTGAAGGGATGGGCACTGGTCGAGCACAACGCCTCGATGCAGTGATCGATCGAACGCATGCCGGTCGAGAGCCACAGCCACAGCGGAGTCGCGAGCGTGAGCTCGGCATCGAGGAACACCGCCTTGGCGGTGAGCTTGGGATCCACGTAGAGATCCTTCACCTTGCGGCGCTCGTCGGTGATGCCGGCGAAGTGGGTGAATTCACCGCCGGACAGCGTGGTCGAGACCGCGACCATGGGCAGCGCTCTGCCGCGCACCGGCTGTACCTCGACGCTCGCAGGATAAGTGAAGCGCACGCGTTGGCGATCGAAATCCTCGTGCTGACGAACATTCTCCGCCAGCGCCACCAGCACCGCCTTGGCCGTGTCGTTCGGCGTGCCGCCGCCAAAGGACACGATGCCGTCCGCGCCGAGTTCGCGCGCCGCGGCCGCGGCCCGCAGCACCGAGCCGCGATGCACATGCTGCACGGTCTCGTGGAACACGCCGGCGATGCGGCCATCGGCCGCCGCGCACACCCGTTCGACGAGCGGCGTGCGCGTCGCGAGCGTGGTGCCGGTGACCATGAGCGCGCGCTCGATGCCGAGGCCAGCGAGCGTCGCGCCGAGCGCCGCGATCGAGCCCGCGCCGTAGTGCACGTGTTCCATCGGCAGGAGCACGAAGTCGCCGCGCAGGGAACGGTTGGCGAAGCTCGACATGGGGTTCTCTCCCTCTTGCCCTTGCCCGTGGCCAGCAGGGACCGGCCACCTCAACCCGCCGCGGCGCCCAGGTCGTCCGAACGCCCGACGCGCCAGCGCGCCGCCGGGTGCGGCGCACGCAGGCGATCGCCACGACCGAACAGCTTGTGGCGCATGCTGCCCTGCTCGTACCGCGTGCGGTAGATGCCGCGCCGCTGCAACTCGGGCACCACCAGGTCGACGAACTCCTCCATGCACTCGGGCATGACGGTATAGGCGAGATTGAAGCCGTCGACGCCCGTCTCGTCCATCCAGGCCTCCATCTCGTCGGCGATGCGCTGCGGCGAGCCGACCACGGTGGGCGCCGCGCCACCGACCACGAGGTAATCGGCCCATTCGCCCACCGTGCGCGCGCACAGCGACGAGGCCAGCGAACGGATGCCATCGGAATCCATCTCGTCGATGGTCGCGTCAGGGTCGAATTTCGACATGTCGACGCCGGTCCAGCCGGAGATCAGCGCCAGCGCGCCCTCGCGCAGACCATGGCGCTGGTAGTCGTTGAGCTTGGCCTGGGCCTCGGCGTCGGTGTGTCCCGGCACCACCGAAAGCAGTGCGAAGATGCGCAGATCATCCGCCGAGCGGCCCAACTCGACGGCCTGCGCGCGCAGGCTGCGCACGTAGTCCGCCACCACGCGACGATTGTGGTTGGCGACGAACACGCACTCGGCGTGGGCGGCGGCAAAGGCCTGGCCCTTGGGCGAGGTGCCGGCCTGGTAGATCACCGGGCTGCGCTGCGGCGAGGGTTCGCACAGATGAATGGCGTCGAGCGTGTAGTAGGTGCCATCGTGGTGAACGGCGTGCACGCGAGCGGGATCGGTATAGATCCCTCGCGCGCGGTCGAGCACCACCGCGTCGTCCTCCCAGCTGCCTTCCCACAGCTTGTAGACCACGTCGAGGAACTCGTGGGCGATGTCGTAGCGGGTATCGTGCTCGGTCTGCCGCGGCTGGCCGATGCCCTTGGCGGCGCTGTTCAGGTAACCGGTCACCACGTTCCAGCCGATGCGGCCGGCGGTCAGGTGGTCGAGCGAACTCATCATGCGGGCAAAGGAATAGGGATGCAGATAGGGGATGGCCGCCGTCACGCCGAAGCACAGGTGTTCCGTCACCGCCGCCATGGCCGGCACGACAGTGAACGGGTCGTTGGTCGGCACCTGGGTCGCCGCGCGCAGCGCGGTGGCCGGCGAGCCGCCGTAGACGTCGTAGAGGCCCGTGACGTCGGCGAGGAAGATGCCGTCGAACAGGCCGCGTTCGAGGGTGCGCGCGAGGTCCATCCAGTAGGCCATGCTGGTGTAGCGATGGCGCTGGTCGCGCGGATGACGCCACAACCCGTTGGATTGGTGACCCGGCGTATTCATGTCGAAGGCGTTCAACAGCATCTGGCGTGGCATGGTGGATCTCCCCTGCTGACTGGCGCGGTGAGAACGCACTGTACCCGATCGCACGGCGCGCATTGCGCGCGGATCTGGCCGCGCGCACGGCGTGTCGGCCGCACCGCCTTGGCCCCAGCCGCTACCCGGATGGCGGTCCCGAATTCCTGGACAGCATGCGGGCGCTCGCCGTGCGGGATGACCACTGTTCAGCTTGGTCTTACCCTTCGACCCTGCTCATCGCGGCGCAAGCCGGGATTTTCGCGCTACGACACCGAGAGACAAGGTGCGGCGGAATTGCGAACAGCCCTATGGTCTGCTCGCTTCGCGAGCGGCGACCTGCAGCGCATCCAGTCGGACCCGATCATCGTCGGCGGCAGCGCAGAAGAGCCCCGTTGCAAGGCACGCGTCTGGCGCGGTCGCTGCATGAATCGTTGCGCGTTACGCGCGTTGCCGTGACGTGCGCAGGCGCAGTCATCCTACCGGACCGCGATGGCAGCGGTGCGGTCAGCCGCGTGATGGGCCATCGGCGCCACGGGGCCGCCGGTGTGAGATGGCGCGACGTCGCCAGGCGAGCATGCCGAGCGCGGGGGCGAGGAACCAGGCCGTGGCCGGCAATGGCACGGCGCTGAAGGCCTCGACATTGTCGATACCCATGCCGAAACCGGAAAACACGTTGCCGCTGAACGGACCCGCCTCCCACTCGAGCGATGTGAACGTTTCACCGGCATCGTAGAGGAGACCGACGAAGGCCGTGGTGCCCAACGGCAAGCGGGCGATGACCGTCGAATCACCCAGGTTGGTACTCAGCACACCATCGACCGTGCTGAACCCCGCACCGGCATAGTCGAATCCCAGGGCGCGCACCGGTGCGAAGGTCAGCAAGGTGTCACCAAAGACACCGTCATCGATGCCGAAGGTGACCGCGTAGGTGCTGCCGTCGACGCCGGGCACGCTGGCTAGGTGGGCCGGCGGCACGTCGATACGCCAGAAATCGTCCGCTGCGCCGTTCACGACCGACAGGGTGAGAAATCCTGCCTGGGTGCCCGCAGCGCCATACGGGGTATCCACCGCGAAGGCGGCAAAGTCCTCGAACAGGTCGCCACCGCCGCCGGCGGCCACCTGCCACGCGACCCGATCGGTGAAGACGGTGAGCGCGGCCAGGGTCGGCAAAGTGGCAAACATCAGGCAGCAGAACAGCACACCTCGCGCGATGCGCGCGGCTGTGGGTCGGTGGTCTTCGTTCATGTGCTTACGCCTCCGGACAGGTCGGTGACTGGCTCGCGTGACAGGGTCTGGCCGGCCCGAGGCCGGTGGCCCCGGCGCACGGTCCTCAGGGCTGGACGCCCTTGCGCCGGCCCTTGAGCGCGAAGGCGCCCAGTGCTGCGGCGAGCAGCCACCCGGCAGCCGGCAGCGGCACGGGCGTCACGGCAACGATGACCGCCCGCACCGGCATGCTGGGAAAGGCTGCGAAGCCGGTACCGTTGCTCGACGCCGGCACCACCCCACTGACGTCCGCCCAGAACAGCCGTCCGGCGCC
>JBFWYG010000083.1:14411-18658 GCA_050186725.1 Gammaproteobacteria bacterium
GTCACCAAGGTCAGGACCGCGCCGGCGGCGGTAGCGCCATATGTCAGAGCGCTGAGCAGCACGAGCATCGCGGAGTGTTGGTGGCGCATGGCGGTCTCCTCGCGTTCCGCGCGTGACGCGATCCCCCGCGCCGACGCGTCACGAAGTGTCGATGACTCCCCTACCCGGCGGGTCGTCGCCGGCCTGACGCCGGGCGGTGACGCGGCGCGTGGGGCGCCGCCAGCCGGTGGCCTATAAAGGCTAGGTCAGATTTCCGAAGGTGCAAAAATGCGGCGTCCAGACGCCACAAAATTTTACTTTCGGTTTGGCGGGTGTAGGCGGCGGTCCGTCCAGCCGCCCATCGAACGCGCGTTCATTCCCGCGCCGCACGCGAGTGCAGCAGATCTTCGGCGCCCCCCTCCTCGGCGGCGATCTGACCCGCGAGATCATGGCGCGGCGCAATATCGATGACGCCCGTCGGTTCGACGACCTGCTCGTGCTCGCGCGTCCGCCCGCCGCCGTCCTGCGATGGGCCCAAGAGCGCGGCGGCCCCTTGCAGGCCCTGCGCCTGACCGAACCTCACGTTGTAAATGGGCTCGGGCATCACCACTCCGGCGCGATCGAAGGCCGCCTTGACCAGTCGGATCGCCTCGCTGCGAACCTTCAGGAACTCCACCGCCGACTGGTCCACCCAGCCGAACACGCGCAGCAGAACATTGGAATCACCGAGCTGCTCGACGGTGCAGACCGGCGGTGGTTCGTCGAGCACCCCCTGCATCCGTCGCAGCGTGTCGGCCGCGAGCGCCTGCGCGGCCGCCAGATTCTGCGCTGTGTCCACGCCAACATCGAATTGAAACCTGCGCTTGGGGTTGCGCGTGTAGTTGACGATGACGGCCTTGTATACCGTCGCATTGGGAATGCGGGTGTGATTGCCGTCCAGGGTCATCAGGATGGTGGCCCGCGCGGTCAAACGCAGCACGCGCCCCTCCCATCCTTCGACGCTGATCAGGTCGTCCCGCGCAAAGGGCTGGCGCAGACTCAACAGCAGGCTCGCGATGTAGTTCTCGACCGTGTCGCGCAGGGCGAAGCCCACCGCCAGGCCCACCACGCCTGCCGCCCCGAGCAGAGAACCTACGAGCGTGGACGCGTCCATGACCTCGAGTGCCAGCAGCAGGCCGGCGCCGATCACCGTGATCCGCACCACCTGTCGCGCGAGATCCCGCATGAAGGGATTGGCGCCGACCCGCTGCATGATGCGTTCGCTGCCGGCGAGCCGCTCGGCCACTTGCCGTGCAATCGCCAGGATGCCCAATGCAACCAGCAGGAAAGGCAGGTACGCGGCGAAATCGAAGAGTTGGACCAGGACTCGATCGCGGGTCTGCGTCAGCCGTTGCCAGATGTTGCGCGACTCGTCGATGCGGTCGCGCACTTCGACGACGTCGTGCACCCTGTGCGCGAGTTCGACGGCCTGGCGATGCGCCGCCTTGGTGGCGACCTCACCGGACAGCGTGACGATGCCCGCGTTGACCGTCACGGCGATGGACTGCAGGCCGTCGAGCGATGCGAACAACTGCAGAAGGCGGGATTGGATCTTCGCATCACTGCCCGGCGCGGCTTCTACGGCGATGGGCGCTTCGATGACGCGCGACACATCGCCATTCGCGGCGCGCTCCTCCGCGTGGCCGCACGGTGCGGTCAGCGCGACAAGCAGCCAGAGAGCACCGCCGAAACAGGCGCGGCCTCGGCATGGCGTGCGTTCGACGGCGAGCCGGGCCGAGTTGCCGACCCTGCCGCCAGTGGCGTCGCCCGGGCGCGAGCGAACCGCCAACGGCGCGCCCTCTGAATGGACGCGCGCACGGCGCGACCGGTCGGCCACCGCTCTCGCTGCCGTGATGGCGGTGATGGATCGGACGGTTTCACGCAACGCGGTCATCGTCCCATAGTGCAGGCAGTCACGGAGATTGCACGCCCCGACAGACGTCCAGGCAGGACCTGGGACCGAGACCGACGGCGAATCGGCGCGATGTCCGACGCGCTGTCACGGCGGCGAGCCGGGCGCACCGGCCTACTTTTCATGAGGGTTGCTCGGCGCGCAGCGCAGACGGGTCGGCTTCCGCGCGCGCAGTTCCTCGGTGCACTCGACGCGACCTGTACGCATGCACTGACGGACAACGACAGCACGTGCGACTCAATTGCAAGCTGCCTGTACGAATTGCAAGCCGATCTCGGCGCGCGGCAACGCGCGGCGCGAAATGGCGGGCATGCGGATTGCACGACTCAACGGTGCACGCGGCCCGGACCGCGAGAGCGACAGCCGGTGAGTATCGGCGAGGCTATCGCGCAGTTCGTCCGGGCGGCGACGGTGCCGCAATCCAGCGAGAGGAGAGTGATTATGAATCCCTTCAAGAAACGACTGATGACCACGAGTTGCGCCCTGGTGATGGCCACCTATGGCGGTGTGTCCCTCGCGCACGATGCGCAGGCGCAGGCGACGGACGTCGCACCGAACGCGGACCATTTCGCGCCGCAGACCGAAGCGGCGAAACGCGAAGCGGCGCGTATCGATCGCCACGATCCAATGGCGAGTCGCGAGCAGTCAGAAACGACGGAGGCGGAGGTGCGCGAGCAGCGACCCGCCGCGTCGGACGCCCCGATGGATCGGGACAACCCTGGCAACGACCCCAACGTCCGCGACGCGCGCATCGAGCGCAGCGACATGCGCGCCCTGGTCGCCGACGCCGCGACCTTGGTCGGCGAAATGCGGCGCGACGACGAGCTCGCGCGCTTGATCACCAACGCCAAGGGCATGTTCATCGTGCCCAACTACGGACGCGCAGCCCTGCTGATCGGCGGCCGTGGCGGGGCCGGCTTGCTGGTGCTGCAGAAGAACGGTCGCTGGACGAGCCCCGCGCAGTATGACTTCGGCGGCTTGAGCGCCGGCCTGCAGGCCGGCGCCGAGACTGGCTCGCTGGTGATGATCCTCAACACCGAGGCAGCGGTCGATCGATTCATGAATGACAACAGCTGGTCGTTGAACGCCGAAGCCGGCCTGACCGTGGCTGACTGGTCAGGCAAGGCACAGGCCTCGACCGGCAAGGACGTGGTGTTGTGGTCGGACACCAAGGGGTTGCTCGGCGGCGTGACGCTGAGCGTGACGGACATCAACTACGATCGCGAGCAGACCGCGGCCTTCTACGGCGAAGGGATCGATCGCTCGACGGTGTTTTCCAAGGGCAACCATGACGCGAAAGCCACGGACCTCAGCGACGCCTTGAACGCTGCGGGCTGAGCGTCCCCCGTCGCGGCCGCGGGACGCGCGTGCCTCCCTGGATGAGAAGCGCGCGCGTCCTGGGCCATGAACGGCGTCGGGCCGAGTGCTCCTGCTGATCCGCGAAGGGCTTCTTGACCTGCTTCTCGGCGGCATCAATGAACCTGGCCACCGCCTTCCGCCGTGCCACCGCCGTTGTGTCCTTGCCCTTGGCCGCAGCTTCCTTGCCTAGCATGTCCCGGTAGGTATTCCAGTAGGACAGCAGGGCGTCGATGGGGCGGACCCCGTCGAACGGGCCGTCGACAGCGACCTTGTTGGCCGCGTCAATGGCAGCGCCGATGGGTGCGTCCTTCAGTGCCCGGCCGAGAATGTCGTGACATCAGCGTCGATCCTGCCAGTCCTTCCTGGTCGGCAAGCCGGGGCTCTGGGCCATGGGAATGACTCCTGCGACCGATACTTTCGCGCCGGCTAGTGCCGCACGAAGCGCGTTCAGCGAGCGCGCGCGGTCTCTCCGCGGGCCACACTACTCCTTGGCGAAGGCAGCGATCTCTGCGGCGTGCTTGGCCTGCATGGCCTCGATCGCCGCCTGCTGCTCCTGCTTGAGCTTCTCCCGCAGTTTGCGTGCATGGGCGACCGCGTTCAGCGTGCCGCGCGCCTGGCCCTGGAACTCGGGCATCACGTACTTGGCGATGAGTTCGTAGCTGCGCCGCGTGGCGGCGGTGTTGGCCCATTCGTGCGCCAGCAGCAGGAAAGTGCCGAAGCCGCCGTTCGACTGCGCCAGCAGGCGCTCGATCTGCTGCTTGCAGTCGTCCGGCGTTCCGATCACCCCGGTGCCGGATTCGCTCACGTAGTCGATCATCTCGCCGACCTCGCTGCCGGTGAGGTTCATCTGCGGCAGTCCGGCCACGGTCTGGAAGTAGCGGAACCACGAGGCGATGCCGTACTCGACATCGCGGCGCGCCTGCTCGCGGGTCTCGGCGCAATGCATCATGCCGACCAG
>JBFWYG010000084.1:0-18497 GCA_050186725.1 Gammaproteobacteria bacterium
CGGTTGGCGTGCTCGGCCCACACGCCGGCGAAGCAGTCGGCCTGCAGTTCGAAGCGCACCGAGAGCTTGTTGTACTCGACCTCGCTCATGCGGCGACGCGCACGGGCGGCCTGTTCGCTGATGCCGAGCAGGTTCTGCACGTGGTGGCCGACCTCGTGGGCGATGACATAGGCGCGCGCGAAATCGCCGCCCGCGCCGAAGCGCCGCTCGAGCTCGGTGAAGAACGCCATGTCGAGATAGACCTTGCGATCGGCCGGGCAGTAGAACGGTCCCATCGCCGCCTGCCCGGTGCCGCAGGCCGTCGGTGTCGCGCCGCGGAACAGTACCAGCGTCGGCGGCTGGTAACGGCCGCCCATCTGCTGGAACAGCGCGTCCCAGCTGGTCTCGGTCTTGCGCAGCACGCGCGCCATCTCGCGCTTCAGCGCGGCTTGCGGATCCTGCGCCGGATCGACCGAGCGCTGTTCGACGGCCGGTGCACGCGACCCGCTCGCCTGCTCGGCCACGCCAAGCAGCACGCGCGGATCGATGCCGGTGAAATAGCTGACCGCGAGCACCAGCACCACGCCGCCGATGCCGAGCCCGCCACGGCCGCCGCCGCCGCGCCAGCCGCGCCGGTCCTCGATGTTGCTGCTCTCGTCTTCGTCGCCGAGGCGCATGGCGGCGCGGGCCTCAGCCCAGCAGGTCCTTCACCACCCCGGTCCACAGGTTGGCGCACAGACCCAGCGAGGTGACGTCGATGCGCTCGTTGTGGCCGTGAAAGCGGCTGCCGAACTCTTCCATCGTGACATTGGGCACGAACAAGCCGGTGCCGTAGCCGACCACGCCGCGATCGCGGAAGAAGCGCGCGTCGGTGCCGCCGACCAGGAGCTGGGGCAGGAACTCCGCCGCCGGGTAGGCGACCTTGAGCTGGCGCGACAGCGCCTCCCACATCGGCGTGTCGAGCGGCGAGATGGTGGCTGCGTGATCGGCCATGCTGATCACCTCGACCTCGGCGAACAAGGCATCGCCGAGCGCTTCGCGCAGGTGCGCATTGACGTCCTCGCCGCTGGTGCCGGGCACCGTGCGGATGTCGATGTCGAGTTCGACGAGATCCGGAATGACGTTGGTCTTCACCCCACCGTGCGCGATGTTGGGCGAGAACGTGGTGTGGGTGCAGGCATGCACATGGCGCGCAGCCGCCTGCGGCAGATGCTCGATGGCGTCCCAGATGCGCTCGGGGTCGAGCAGCGCCGCCTTCAGCGCATCGGGTAGCGCGGCCGCCTCCACTTGCGCGCGCCACACATGGTCGATGCGCGCCCGCGGCCGGTAGGCCGCGAGCCGGCGAATCACCTCCGCCGCCTTGATCAGCGCGTTGTCCGCGCCGAAGGGCATGGAGCCGTGGCCAGGGGTGCCCTTGATGCGGAGCTTGCGCCACGCGAGTCCCTTCTCGCCCACCGAGATACCGACCTTGTGCCCGGCCGGGCCATGCACCGACCAGCCGCCCAGCTCGGTCAGCACGTAGTCACAGGCGATGGCGTCCCAGTGGTGTTCGCACATCCACTTCGCGCCCCAGGTCCCCATCGCTTCCTCGTCGGCGACGCCGAAGTAGATGAGGTCGCCGCGCGGCCGAAAGCCGCTGCGCGCCAGGTGCCTGACCGCGACCGCCATCGAGGCGGTGAGGTTCAGCATGTCGATCGCGCCGCGCCCCCACACCTCGCCGTCGATCAGTTCGCCGCCGAGCGGATCCTCGCGCCAGCCGCTCGCGTTGAACGGCACGACGTCGGTGTGCCCCATCAGGCACACCTTCGGCGCGGTCGGATCCCAACCCTCGATGCGCGCGACGATGGAGGTGCGTTCGCCCTGCGGTGTGAAGCGCTGCACCTCGAGCCCCGCGCCGGTCAGCAGGTCCGCCAGGGTGTCGGCGTTGCGTCGCTCGTTGCCGGAGTCCGGCGTGCCGTCGTTGACGCAGCCGTTGCGGATCAGCTGCTGCAGCAACTCGGTCGTTTCACCTTGCAGATCCGCGCTCATGGTCCCGGTCTCCCCGCACGCCGCACGCGCGTCTCCAGGCTCAGCCCTTCGGCTTGCGGAAACGCAGCGTCATGCGGTCGCTCTCGCCGATGGCCTCGTACTTCGCCTTGTCGGCGTCGCCCGCGGCATAGCTCGGCGGCAGCGTCCACACGCCCTTGGCATAGTCCTTGGTGTCCTTGGGATTGGCGTTGATCTCGCTCTTCTCCTCCAGCACGAAGCCGGCGGCGGTGGCGGCGTCGATCACCAGCTGTTCGGCGGTGTAGCCGGAATTGAGCGAGTCCGCGCGGGTCGTGCCCGGCTTGGCGCGATGCTCGGCCACGCCCAGCACGCCGCCCGGCTTGAGCGCGTCGAAGGCTGCCTTGAATACCGCCTTCTCGCCCTCGCCTTCCAGCCAGTTGTGCACATTGCGGAAGGTCACCGCGAGATCGGCGCTGCCGGCCGGCGCGATGGGCCGCGGCGGCGCGAGCTCGCTCAGCATCACGCGATCGTAGCTCGCGGCATCCGCCGCCAGCTTGGCCTTGAATCCGGCCAGGGACTTCTTCGCATAGTCGCCGGTAGAGTCGGCCGGGAAATGCGCGGCATAGAGCTTGCCCTTCTCGCGCAGGTAGGGCGCGAGGATCTCGGTGTACCAGCCGCCGCCGGGGGCGATCTCGACCACCGTCATGTCGGGCTTCAGGCCGAAGAACTCCAGCGTCTCGGCCGGATGGCGGTAAGAGTCGCGCGCGCGGTTCGCTTCGCTGCGCTGCGCGCCGGCGAGCACGCCCTTGAGCTGGTCGTCGGCACCGGCCAGCGGCAGATTGAGCAGCAGGGCGCCGAACAGGCTGGCCAGACCCAGACGTCGAATGGTGGTGGTATTCATGACTTCCCCTCTTGAAGTGTCGTGGGGTGCATCATCGCACGGAAAGAAAACGCGGGGCATAAACGGGGACAGACCACGGTTTCCGCAGCAGCGGAAACCGTGGTCTGTCCCCGTTTGGGCCTTTCGCTGTATCTTGCGGCCCTCGCAATCGGAGCAAGAGAGCATGGCCAGCGCACTGTTCGACCTGACCGGCAAGGTCGCCCTCGTCACCGGCTCGACCAAGGGTATTGGCCGCGCCATCGCCACCGAGCTCGCGCGCCACGGCGCCCGGGTGGTCATCTCGAGCCGCAAGGCCGACGCCTGCGAGGCGGTCAGCGCGGAAATCAACGCCGAGCTCGCGGGACAGGCCGGCGGCGCCGTGCCGATCCCGGCGAACGTCAGCCACAAGGCGGAACTCGAGCGCCTGGTGGCGGAGACGCGCAGACAGGTGGGCAGCGTGGACGTGCTGGTATGCAATGCCGCGGTCAATCCCCACTACGGACCGATGAGCGGCCTGCCCGACTCGGCCTTCGAGAAGATCCTGCAGGTCAACATCATGTCCAACCACTGGCTCGCGCAGATGGTGCTGCCGGACATGATCGCGCGGCGGGACGGCGCCATCATCATCGTGTCTTCCATCGGCGGCCTGCGCGGCTCGCCGGTGCTCGGCGCCTACTGCGTGTCGAAGGCCGCCGACCTGCAGCTGGTGCGCAACCTCGCGCTCGAGAACGGCCCGCACAACGTGCGCGTGAACGCCATCTCGCCCGGCCTGGTGCGTACCGACTTCGCCCGCGCGCTGTGGGAGAACCCGGAGACCCTCGCGCGCCGGGTCGAGCACGACCCGCTGCGCCGCATCGGCGAGCCGGAGGAAATGGCCGGCATCGCCGTCTACCTCGCGTCCCGCGCCGGGAGCTTCACCACCGGCCAGAACTTCGTCATCGACGGCGGCGCCACCATCGGCTGAGCGCAGCCCTCACATCATTCAACCTCACAGGAGTCCCGCGATGCGCGTCATTCTCTATCCCAAGGACATGAAGGACCTGATCGGCCAGGAGATCGGTGTGTCCGACTGGGTGCTGGTGGATCAGACCATGATCGACAAGTTCGCCGACGCGACCGGCGATCACCAGTGGATCCACGTCGACGTGGAGCGCGCGGCGAAAGAGATGCCGGGCGGCAAGACCATCGCCCATGGCTTTCTGACCCTGTCACTGGTACCGCGACTGTCGGCGGCGATCTGGAAGATCGAGCACCGCTCGCGCGGACTCAATTACGGCCTGGACAAGCTGCGCTTCACCGGCCAGGTGGTGGAAGGCAAGCGCGTGCGCCTGCGTCAGAAGCTGCTCGCGGCGGATGACGTCAAGGACGATGGCATTCGTCTCACCTTCGAGAACACCATCGACATCGAAGGCGAGGAGCGCCCGGCGCTGGTCGCGGTCAGCCTCAGCATCGTCTATCCCTGAACGCCCTGCCCGGGCCGCGCGCCCGCCTCGACCCAGCGCTCGAAGACCTCGAGCGTCATAGGCCGCCCGATGAAGTAGCCCTGACCGTAGTCGCAGCCGAGCTCGGTCAGGAGCTGCATGGTGGCGGCATCCTCGATGCCCTCGGCCACCACGGTCATGTCGAAGTTGTGCGCGAGGTCGATGATGCTGCGCACGATCTTGGCGTTGCGCGCGCTCTTGGTCAGGTCGAACACGAAGGACTTGTCGATCTTCAGTTCACCGACCGCCAGCCGGCCGAGCTGGGAGAGGGAGGAGTAACCCGTCCCGAAGTCGTCGATTGAGAGCCGGATGCTCTCGCGGTGGAACTGTTCGATCAGCGCCATGGCCGCGTCCGGATCGGCGACCAGCGCACCCTCGGTGATCTCGAGCGTCAGCTGGCCGGGCGCACTGCACCAGATGTTCGCCGCCTGGGTGACGAACTCGAAGATGTCGGGATCGATCAGCGCCACCGGCGACAGATTCACCGCGACCGAGAAGCCGGGGTAGCGCTCGAAGTACTCGCTCGACGCGCGCAGCGCGGCGTTCAGGCTCCACAGCGTGATGTTGACGATGAGGCCGTTGCGCTCGGCGACCGGGATGAAGATGTCGGGCGAGACCAGGTCGCCGCTCGCGCGGCGCCAGCGCAGCAGCGCCTCGGCGCCGGACAGTGCGCCGGTACGGAGATCGAGCTTGGGTTGCAGGCAGAGGAACAGTTGCTCGTCGTCGACCGCGTCCGCGAGCTCCCCTTCCAGTACATAGTCCGGCACCGTCGGCGCGGCCTGCACGCTGCGCGCATCGAACAGCCCGTAGCCGGCCGGGTTGTCGCGCGCCTGGCCGAGCGCGATCTCCGCGCAGCGCAGCAGTTCCTGCGCGCTGTGCGCGTGAATGGGGGCAAGCGCCGCGCCCAGGGCCACCGGCACCGTCACCGCCTGACCGCCGAGGTCGTGGCGGCCGCGGCACGCGGCCAGCACGCGGCTCGCTGCGAGTTCGACCTGCGCCGCGCCCTGCAGACCGGGCAGAATGAGAGCGAAGGCCGCATCCTCTATCGCCACGGCCGTGTCGCAGTCGCGCAGCGCGCCGCCCAGCCGCGCGCGCAGCTGGGCGACGACCTCGTCTGCCGCTTCGTAACCGTGGTGGATGTTCAGCTCGTGCAGGTGCGTCACGCGCAGCACGATGAGCCCCAGCAACGAACCGGGCGCCTCGCGCTCGAGCGCGTCGGTCAACGCGCCGACGAAGGCGCGGCGCCGGGACGGCGCGCGGGGCAACGCGCTCACAGCAGCCGCTTGATGTTCTGCAGCAGCTCGGGGGTCATGCGTCCCTGCACCAGGTAGAACTGTCGTGGGTCGATGCCGAAGGCTTCCGGTTCGACACTGTGACGAATGGCGATGCTAGAGATGTCGTCTTCGAGCCTGGTCGCCTGCGAGGCGAGATCGACGTCGACGAAGCGTTCGAGCGGCTGCTTGTCGCTGTCCAGGATCAGCATGAGACGCGGCAGCAGGCGGCGGACACGATTCTGTCCCACCACGATGCCGACCTCGCCGGAGTTGAGTTCGACCAACGTGCCGGTGGGATAGATGCCGAGGCACTGGATGAATTGTTCCACCAGCTCGCGTTGGAAGGCCTTGCCGCACTCGGCGTACAGGCGACGCATGGCGTCGTGCGGCGAGATGCCCTGCGCATAGGGCCTGTCACTGGTGATGGCGTCGAAGTAATCGGTGATCGCGACCATGCGCGCGAAGGGCGGAATGAGCTTGCCGGTGAGCTTCTGCGGGTAGCCCGAGCCGTCGAAGCACTCGTGATGGCAGCGCACGATGTCGAACACGCGCTTGCTGATGTCCGGAACCTGGGTGAGCAGTTCGACGCTGAATTCCACGTGGCGGCGCGTGAGCGCCACCTCCTCGGGCGTAAGCGCCGTGGTCTTCTGCACCAGCCCGGGCGGCAGCTTCAGCTTGCCGATGTCGATCAGCATCGCGCCGAGGCCGATGTCCGCCAGTTCGACGCGCGAGAAACCCAGGTGGCGGCCGAAGGCGATGGCCAGCGCGCTGGTGTCCAGCAGGTGGTAGTAGGTGTAGGAGTCGCGGTCCTTGACCAGGCGCAGCCACATGCAGGCGTCGGGATTGCGCACCACGCTGTCGGTGATGCCGCCGACCGCATCCTGGAGTCCCACGACGGCAATCTTGCGACCACGCTGGATGTCGTCGACGACCTCGTCCAGCGCGTCGCACACGCGCTTGCGCGCCGCCTGCGCGGCTTCCATCTCGTCTTCCACCGACGACACGTCGGCGTGCTGCTGCGGATTGCGCGGCAGGAAGTCGAACTTCTGGGCGTCGCGATCGTTGCGGGTCGTGCGCTCCTTCCAGTCGACCGCACCATCGTCGACCTCGGTCGGCTTGCCGCGCTTGTCGGTGCGCACCCAGACTTCGCGGCAGTAGCGGCGCAGGTTGTCGATGGACTCCAGGTCGTTGACCCAGAAGCCTTGGAAATGAAACGGCGTGCCCAGCCAGGGGCGATCGAGCCTGGCGACGAACATGCCGAGCTTGACCTTGTCAGCGTCTAATCTTACGTCCATCCGCGGATCTGTCCCGTCACCTGCTTGCGCCCCTGCCCTGCCCGGCGAGTGTGTGGCCGGGCTGGCGCTCCCACCCATCAGTTTCAGCGCTGTGCATAACGGCCGCGGCGCTCGAACCTGAAGACGGCATGGGCCGGGTGCGCGCGGCGAGGGACGGGTGCGAGTTGCTTCGTTTGGGGTCAAGACCTCGGGGTTTCGGCCGCTACCTGCGAGTATCTTCCACCCCGCGGATCGCGTCCTCGTCAGCATGCAGTCTTCCACCGCCGTCACGCACAACGAACGGGTCGTGCCCGCGCAGGCAACCTTGGTTTCCAGGACGGATCTCGCCGGGCTGATCACCTACGCCAACCAGGCCTTCATCGACATCTCCGGCTATACCCGCGACCAACTGCTCGGCGCGAAGCACAGCCTGGTGCGACATCCCGACATGCCGGCCGCCGCCTTCGCGGACCTGTGGCTCACGCTCAAGGCCGGCCGCCCGTGGCGCGGCCTGGTGAAGAACCGCGCCGCGAACGGCGACTACTACTGGGTGGAAGCCTTCGTCACGCCGTTCCACGAGGGCGGACGGCTGGTCGGCTACCAGTCCATACGCAGCGCCGTGAGCCGCACGCGCGCGGCGGCGGCGGAAAAGCTCTACGCGGCGGTGCGCGCCGGGCAGACGCCCTGGCCGAACCACGGCACTTCGTTCATTGACCGCCTGCCGTTCGACACGCGCGCCAATCTCACCAGCCTCGCACTGGTGCTGGTGTTCGCCGCCACGGCGGCGGCCGGCTGGCATGGGCATGGCGCGCTCGCGCTGGCCTGCAGCGGACTCGGCGCACTGATAGCCATGGCCACCTGCTGGTGGAACGTGACGCGCGTGCAGCGACCGCTGGCGCGGGTGCAGGCCAGCCTGCGCGCGCTGGCCGAGGGGCGCCTGGACCAGGCGGTGGAGCACGCGCCGGGCGAGGAGTTCGCCGCGCTCAAGTACGCCGCGGAGACCATGCGCGTGCGGCTCGCCGCGCTGGTCATCGAAGTGCAGAACACCGCCGAGCGGCTCGGCCGCGAGACCACCCAGATGGAGATCGAGATCGCGGGCCTGCGCCAGCGGCTGGACGAACAGACCGGTCGCATGAGCGCCGCCGCGGCCGCGCTCGAGGACATGGGCGACAGCGTGCAGCAGACCGTGTCGCGTGTGCGCGAGACCGCCGAACACGCGCAGGGCGCGGACACCATCGTGTCCGCGGTCAATCACTCGGTGCAGCGCGAGGTCGCAACCAGCGACACCATCATGCGCGCGGTGGGCGAATCCTCGGCGCGCATCGACGAACTGCACTCGGCGGTCGGCCTGGTTGGGCAGGCCTCGGCCGATATCAAGGAGATCGCCGCGCAGACCAACCTGCTGGCGCTGAATGCCGCGATCGAGGCGGCGCGCGCCGGCGAGCAAGGCCGCGGCTTCGCGGTCGTGGCGGACGAAGTGCGCGCGCTCGCCACCCGCACCGCGGCGAGCACCGACAAGATCACCGAGGTGGTCGCCCACATCACCGACGCCACCCGCCGCGCGCTGGGCGCCATGCAGGCGACCCGCGAGGGCGTGACGCGCAACGTCGAGGACATCCAGGCCATCGGCGCGAGCTTGGGCCAGGTGGCCGACGCCAGCCACGGCATCCTCGGGCTCGCCGAGGGCAATGCCCGCGCGCTCGCCGAGCAGAGCCAGGCGACCCGCGAGCTGGCCGGCACGGTGGAGGCCATCAAGCAACTCGCGGCCGGCAACGGCGTGGCCTTCGAACACCTCGGGCTGACCGCCACCACGGTCGACGGCACGGCCCACGAACTGGCCGCGCTGGTGTCCCACTACCGCATGCAGGCGCGCGAAGCGGCCTGAGCGGCGTTCAGGCCTGGCCGTCCAGCTCGGCCAGCACGCGGCGCGCGATGCGGAACGAGGTCACGCCGCAGGGCACGCCGCAGTACATCGCAATCTGGTGCAGCACCGCTTTCAGCTCGTCGCGCGTGAGGCCGTTGTTGATCGCGCCGCGAAAGTGCAGCTCGAATTCCTCGCTGCGGCCGAGCGCCGCCAGCATGCCCAGGTTGAGGATGCTGCGAGTCCGACGGTCGAGCGTCTCGTCGCCCCAGATGAAGCCCCAGGTGTAGTCCGTCACCACCTTCTCCTGGAACTCGCGGCTGAAGTCGTCGGCGTTGGCCATCGCGCGCGCGACGTACTCCTCGCCGAGCACCGCCTTGCGCATCTTCAGACCCTTGTCGAACTGGCTCTCGCTCATGTGCGTGTCTCCCGATTTGGCGCGATGCGATCGCGCGTGAAAATGACGAAGCTGCGCGACGCGCGCCTCGGCCGCGCCGGCCTGGCGACCTCGGCCAAGGACGCGCGGACGCATGGTACCCGTCAGGCCCCGACGCGGCTGCAGGGCGACGGGCATTCGGCGGGGACCGGGTACACCTCCCAGGCGCCGACGGCGTCGCCACGGTGCTAGCATGCCGACAGCCCATCAGCAGCCGGAGGTTCCCATGATCGATCTGTTCTATTGGCCCACGCCGAATGGCTGGAAGGTCAGCATCATGCTCGAGGAGTGCGGGCTCGAGTACCGCACCGTGGCGGTCGACATCGGCGGTGGCGACCAGTTCAAGCCCGAGTTCCTGCGCATCTGTCCGAACAACCGCATGCCGGCGATGATCGATAATGCGCCGCTCGGTGGCGGTGAGCCGCTGGCGCTGTTCGAGTCCGGCGCGATGGTCGAATACCTGGCCGACAAGTCGGGCAAGTTCCTGGCCAAGGAGCCCGCCGCGCGCTACCGCACCCTGCAGTGGGTGTACTGGCAGATGGCCAATCTCGGCCCGATGATGGGCAACGCCAACCACTTCAAGAACTATGCGAAGAACCTGACCGACGACCCGTCACAACTGGTCTATGGCACCAAGCGCTTCTGTGGCGAGGTCGACCGGCTGTGCGGCGTGATGGACGCGCAGCTCGGCGCCAACCGCTACCTGGCGGGCGACGAGTACAGCATCGCCGACATCATGACGTGGCCCTGGGCCTGCCTGCTCGATCGCCTGATCGGCGAGGGCACCACCGCGCAGTTCCCGCATCTCGAACGTTGGCTGGCCGAGGTCGGCGCGCGACCGGCGGTGCAGAAGGGGCGCAACCTGCACAAGGAATGGAGCGAGCGTCAGCTCACCGAGGAAGAGGAGACCAAGCGCCGCGCGCTGCTGTTCAACCAGACCAACGACAAGGTGCGCGCCATGCGTGAAGCGGCGGCGAAAGCGGCGAAGTGATCAGAGGGTGATGGGACAGACCCCATACGGGGTCTGTCCCTTCCACGGCACACGCGGCGGAGTGCGCTGGGACAGACCCCATACGGGGCCTGTCCCTTCCAGTTCAGAACAACTCGACCCCGCCCGCGACCTGCGCGGGCTGTGCCATTTTCTGCGACGCCGCCTGCACGACGCGATTGCGGCCGTCATGCTTGGCGCTGTAGAGCGCCTGGTCGGCGATGTCCACCAGGTCGGGCGGCAGGGTCACGCCGGCGGCACTGGCGTAGCCGACGCTCACAGTGAGCCGCCCCACGCAGGGGAACTCGTAACCTTCCACCGTGGCGCGGAAACGCTCCAGCGCGACGCTCGCGCCGATCTCATCGGCGCGCATCAGCACCAGGAATTCCTCGCCGCCGAAGCGAAACAGGCGGTCGTTGAAGCGGAACGAGCGCTCCATGATGCGCGCGAAGCGCAGCAGCACCTCGTCGCCCAGCAGGTGGCCGAAGTTGTCGTTGACCTGCTTGAAGTGATCGATGTCGAGCAGCGCGAGCCACAGCTGGTCGCCGAGTTCGCCGGCGGCGGCGCTCGCGAGCTGCAGGTAGCACTGGTTGAAGGCCTGGCGATTGAGCAGCCCCGTGAGCTGGTCGCGCTCGCGCGCCTCGATGAGCGCCAGCTGGTTGCCGAACAGCTCGGCGAGATGCAGGACCTGCATGCGCACCATGGGGTCGAGGGAGAGTCCCTCCAGCACCAGCACCCGCCGCGGCATGAGCTGCCCGGCGATGGGGATGGCGATGCGCGCGGGCGTCGCACCGCTGGCACGCACCGCGCAGGGCGCGCCACCGTCCAGGCATTCGAGCACGCCGCGTGGATCGCTCACCTCGCGATGGGCGATGCCGAGTTCCACGTCGAACAGGCGCAGCACCGGTGGCGGCGCGGTCAGGCCGCCCTCGGCGTGACGATGGACCTCCAGCAACACTGCGTGGCTGACCCATCCGCTGTGCGTGAGCAGATCGATCAGCACCCGCGCCAGGGACTGGCTGTCGGACTGGCTGGTGAGCGCCAGGGTGCTACGTTGAATTTCGCTTAGGAAGTGCATGGCCGGTCGCGGTTCCGAGTCTCTTATCGGCCGCGCCGCCTGCAACTTGATCGGCCGTTCAGAAGTGAGGCTTGATGTCCGCCTGGCCATAGCGCTCGAGGCCGTCCAGGATCTCGCGGCGCGCCTCGTCCGGGCCGCCCCAGCCGCGCACCCTGACCCATTTGCCTGCCTCGAGATCCTTGTAGTGCTCGAAGAAGTGCTGGATCTGCATCAGCCGTTCGGGCTGCAGGTCTTCGGGCCGCTGCCAGTGCTTGTAGATCGGCAGGATGCGGTCCACCGGTACGGCCAGCAGCTTGGCGTCGCCACCGGCCTCGTCGTCCATCTGCAGCACGCCTATCGGCCGGCAGCGGATCACGGCGCCGGTGGTCACCGCGAAGGGCGTCACCACCAGCACGTCCACCGGATCACCGTCGTCGGCGATGGTGTGGGGGATGTAGCCGTAGTTGCACGGGTAGTGCATGGCGGTGAGCATGAAGCGATCGACGAACAGCGCGCCGGTCGCCTTGTCGACCTCGTACTTCACCGGGTCGGCGTTCATCGGGATTTCGATGATGACGTTGAATTCGTCGGGTGGGTTGCGTCCCGAATCGACGCGATCGAGATTCATGCAGGTGGCTCCGCGAGCAGGCTTGGAATGGTCGGAAAGTGTACGCCGGCCCGGACCGGGCGGTCCGGGTCGGGAGCGTTATCGGCTCAGCGTTCCAGGAACTCGAGCGCGTTCTCGGCCTTGCGCTGGATGATGTCGCGATAGCCTTCCAGGTCGAAGCTGTGCTTCGCGCCCATGGCGCCGACCAGGTAGCGCTTGTACACGCCCTGGCGGATGGCGGCGAGGCGCCAGTGGGAGAACGCGCGGTAGTAGTTGATGCCGGACACGTCGAAGCCGGTCAGCTCGGCGTAGCGCGCGAGCATCGCCTCGCGGCTCGGGAAGCCGCCGGCGGTGGTCGGCACATTGTCGTCCACGTCGCCGTGGCGGTCTTCCGGGGCGAGCCACAGGTTGATCATGTAGCCGAGATCCGCCAGCGGATCGCCCAGCGTGCATAGCTCCCAGTCGAGCAGCGCGCGGATGCGGCCGTCGCCGACGATCATGTTGCCGAGGCGATAGTCGCCATGCACGATCGCCGCGGCCTTCTGCTCGGGCATGCGCTCGCCGAGGAGCCGCAGCGCCTCCTCCATCTCCGGCACCGGCTCGGTCTTGCTGTTCTCCCACTGCTGCGCCCAGCGCTTCAGCTGGCGGGCGATGTAGTTCTCCTTGCGGCCCAGATCGCCGAGCCCCACCGCGTCGGGATCGAGCTTGTGCAGGCGCGCCAGCACCTCGGCGCAGTCCAGCCCGAGCGGCATGCGCTCGGCCATCGGCAGGGTGGCGGCGACGCTCGCGTCGTGGGGCACGACGCCATCGACGAAGTCCATGACGAAGAACGCGCTGCCGTTGACCGCCGGGTCCTCGCACAGGCCGTGGGTCGGCGCGACCGGCACGCCGCTGTCGGCGAGCGCGTGGATCACGCGGTATTCGCGGCCCATGTCGTGGGCCGATTCCAGCACGTGGCCGAGCGGCGGCCGGCGCAGCACGTAGCGGCGACCCTCGGCGTCGGTGCACTGGTAGGTGAGATTGGAATGACCGCCCGCGATCAGCTTGTACTCGACCGGACGCGTGAGCGCCGGCACGTGCGCCTCCAGCCAGGCCGTGACCTCGGCTGCGGCGATGCCCTCTGTCATCGTCATGCTCTCCGTTGGGGAGCGGCATGATAGCGCGCCGACGCGACGGGACCAGCCTGTCGGCCCGTATACTCGCTCGCCAGTCGCCCCCCCCGAGGACCTCGTCATGCCGGACGCCGCGCCACTCACCGAGGCCGCCCTCGGCCTGCTGCCGCTGCTGCGCGCCGAGGCCGCGGGCATGGAGGCGCAGCGGCGCCTGAGCGCGCCGGTGCTGGACGCACTCGACGCCCTGGGCGCCTTCCACCTGCAGCTCGACCCGCGCTACGGCGGGCCCGGCGCTGACACGCTCGCCTACCTGCAGGTCATCGAGACCCTGTGCCGCGGCGATGCCTCCAGCGGCTGGTGCGCGATGGTCGGCTCGGAATCGAGCGCCTGCCTGAACGCCTGGTTCTCAGCGGACACGGTGCGGGACATGCTCGGCACGGGGCCGCTGGCGCGGGTCGCGCTGTCGGCGGTGGGGCGCGGCCCGGCCGTGATCTGCGCCGGTGGACATCGCGTGTCGGGCCGCTGGCGCTTCACCAGCGGCTGCCGTCACTCGCAGTGGCTGGGCGCGCTGACCGTCGTGCACGACGACGTCACGCCGCGTTCCACCCCGCAGGGCGCGCCGCAGATGCGCATCGTGTTCGTGCCGACCTCCGCGGCAACCCTGCACGACACCTGGCAGACCAGCGGCCTGCGCGGCACGGCGAGCGACGAGTTCGAACTCGCGGACGTGTTCGTGCCCGCCGCGCACGGCTTCGATTTCGGCGCGCCGCCGCTCGATCCGGCACCGGGGTGGCGCGTGCCGCTGGGTCTGCGGCTCGCGATGAGCAAGGCCGCCGCCGTGCTCGGCATGGCGCAGGGCGCGCTGGACGCGCTGCCGCCGCTCCTCGAGCGCACGCCCTTCGCGGGCGCCGCGCCGGCGCGCGACGAGCCGCGCACCCAGGCCGGGCTCGCCGAGGCGACCGCCGAGGTCGAGGCAGGACGCGCCTACCTGCAGCGCGAAGTGGCCGCGTTCTGCGCGCTGGTCGAGGCGGGCGGCGCGCCCGACGCCGCCGCCAGGGCCCGCACGCGGCTCGCCATCGTCCACGCCGCGCGCGCCGCGCTGCGCGCGGTCGACCTCGCGCGCACCCTGGCCGGCACCGGCGCGGTGTTCGACGCCGGGCTCGATCGCGCCGCGCGGGATCTCGCCGTCGCGCGCCATCACGTGCAGCTGCAGGCGCACGTGATGGAGGACATCGGCCGGGTGATGCTTGGCCAGGCAGCGCGCAACCCGCTGTTCTGAACGCCCGCGCCGGGCGCCACCCGCCTATAATCGGGCCTCACGCCCGCCGCGCCGCGCCCGGGCCCTGGCACAGCCCTGCGATTCATGGCCTTTGATTCCCTTCCTTCCGAGTGGCGCGCGCTGCTGGCCGTGGACGGCAGTGCGGACGCGCCGCGGGTCAATCTCACCGGCGACTGGGATCTGCGCGGCACGGTGCCGCGCTACGCGCAGGTGGCGTCGTGCTTCGCGGACGCCGGTCGGGTCACCGTCACCGCCGAGGGTCTCGCGGCCTGGGACTCCAGCGCGGTGACCTTTCTCGCCGCGCTGAAGAAGGACTGCGAGAGCCGCCAGGTGGCGATCGACGAGAGCGCGCTGCCCGAGGGCCTGCGCCGCCTGCTGGCGCTCGCGTTCGCGGTGCCGCCGCCGCCCGCGCGCGAGAGCGCGCCGGCGCCGAGCTTCATCGGCGCGATCGGACTGCGCTGGATCAAGATGTGGCGCGACCTGCCGGCCATGGTGACCTTCGCCGGCGAGATCATGCTGTCGCTCGCGCGCTTCGCACGCGGCCGCGCGCGCTACCGCAAGCGCGACTTCTTCTGGCTGGTGGAGGAAGTCGGTCCGCGCGCGCTGCCCATCGTGTCGCTCATCAGCTTCCTGGTCGGCACCATCGTCGCCTACATGGGCGCGGTGCAGCTCGCCTTGTTCGGCGCCAGCATCTACATCGCCGACCTGGTCGGCATCGGCGTGGTGCGCGAGGTCGCGGCCTTGATGACCGGCATCATCCTCGCCGGCCGCACCGGCGCGGCCTACGCCGCGCAGATCGGCACCATGCAGGTCAACGAGGAAATCGACGCCCTGCGCACGCTCGGCCTCTCGCCCATTGACTACCTGGTGCTGCCGCGCATGGTGGCGCTGCTCCTGATGGTGCCGCTGCTCACGCTCTATGCGGGCATCGTCGGCATCCTGGCCGGCATGCTGATCGCGGTCTCCGTGTTCGACGTCGGCGTCTACGAGTACATCCACGAGACCATCGAGGCGCTGGAACTGAAACACTTCGTCGTGGGCCTGGTGAAGGGCACCGTGTACGGCGCGCTGGTCGCCTTCGCCGGCTGCCTGCGCGGCATGCAGTGCGGGCGGAGCGCGCAGGCGGTGGGCGAGTCCACCACTTCGGCCGTGGTGCTCGGCATCCTGCTCATCACCATCGCCGCCTCGATCCTGACCGTGCTGTTCCAGAAGCTCGGCATCTGACCGCAATGAGCGCCACGCCCCACATCGAGTGCCGCGATCTCACCATGGCCTACGGCGACTACGTCATCCAGCGGGATCTGAACTTCACCATCCAGCACGGCGATATCTTCGTCATCATGGGCGGCAGCGGCTGCGGCAAGAGCACCCTGCTGCGCCAGATGATCGGCCTGGTACGTCCGGCCAAGGGCGCGGTGCTGTACGATGGCGTCGACTACTGGGCGGCCAGCGAGCGCGAGCAGCGCGCCTTGCAGCGCGGCTTCGGCATCCTGTTCCAGGCCGGTGCCCTGTGGAGTTCGCTCACGCTTGCGGAGAACGTCGCCTTGCCCCTGCAGGAATTCACCACGTTGCCGGCCGACCTGGTCGCCGAAGTGGTGGCGCTGAAACTGTCCCTGGTCGGACTGTCGGGTTACGAGGACTACTACCCGTCCGAGATCAGCGGCGGCATGAAGAAGCGCGCCGGCCTGGCACGCGCCATGGCGCTGGACCCGTCGATCCTGTTCTTCGACGAGCCGTCGGCGGGTCTCGACCCGTTGAGTTCCCGACGCCTGGACGACCTGATCCTGGAGCTCCGCGACAGCCTGGGCGCGACCATCGTGCTGGTGACCCATGAACTGCCGAGTATCTTCTCCATCGCCAACAACTCGGTGTTCCTCGATGCCGACACCCGCACCATGATCGCGACCGGCGATCCGAAGGAACTCGCGGCCCACGGACCTGACAAGGTCCGCAGCTTTCTCGCGCGGGGCGAAGCATGAGCAAGCAGGCCAATCCGACCCTGGTCGGCGCCTTCGTGCTCGGCGCGCTGGCGCTGATGGCGGCCGCCGTGGTGCTGCTCGTCGACGGCGGCTTCTGGCGCGAGCGGCCGGCCTACATCATGTATTTCGAGGGCTCGACCACCGGGCTACAGGTCGGCTCGCTGGTGATCTTCCGCGGCGTACCCATCGGCTCGGTGGAGAGCATCGGGCTCACGGTCGACGAGCAGAATCTCACCTTCCTGGTGCCGGTCGTGGTCCGCACCGACGAGTACGCGCTGAAGAACATGGACGGCCGCAGCGTCGCGCTGACCGACCTGACCGAGAACAAAGACCTCATCAAGCGCGGCCTGCGCGCGCGCTTGAAGACCTTGAGCTTCCTGACCGGCCAGCTCTACATCGATCTCGATTTCTACCCCGAGAAAACCCCCACCTACCACGGCAAGGAAAATGGCATGAGGGAGATCCCCACGTTGCCGACCGAGGTGGAAGAGCTGACCAACAAGCTCGACAAGCTGAACGTCGAGAAGCTGGTGGACGACATCTCGGCGATCTCCGCCTCGGTGCGCAGCCTCGTGTCCTCGCCGGAAGCGAGCAGCGCGCTCAGCAATCTGAACGCGACGCTCGAGCACCTCGCATCGCTGACCAAGCAATTGGACAGCCGCACCTCCGGCGTCACCGACCAGGCGCGCGGCGTGCTGGACGAAGCCACCGCGACGCTCCGCGCCACGCGCAACGCGGTCGAGGAAGGCAATCGCACGCTGGCCGCGGGGCGCCAGGCGCTCGGCACCATCGATGCCGCCACCGCGAACATCGCGGCGCTGACCCGCGCCGATTCGGGCCCGGTGCAGGCGCTGAACCACGCCGCCGAGGAACTCGCCACGACCGCCCGCGCGCTGCGCGCGGTGGCGGGCGAGGATTCCGCCACCGCCACGCGCCTGAACGACATGCTCGAACAGACCGCCGCCGCGGCGCGCGCGCTGCGCTTGCTGGCGGAAGCCATCGAAATCCAGCCGGAGTCGCTGATCTCGGGTCGGCGCGACGGGGTAACGGCCGAATGAAGCTCCACGCATCGCTGCTGCTGACCGCAGCCCTCCTCGCGCTCACGGCCTGCGGCCATACGCCGGCGCCGCGCTACTACGTGCTCAGCGGTCCGCCGCTCGCGAGCGACGCCGCGCTGCGCCAGGGGCCGCGCCTGGGCTTGGGCCCCATCACGTTGCCGAACTACCTGGACCGTGCGCAAGTGGTGACGCGTGCCAGCGCCACTGAACTGACGCTCGCGCAGGGGCATCGCTGGGCCGAACCGCTGAACGTGTCCTTCGCCCGTGCGCTGCAGGCGGAACTGCTCATGCGGCTGCCGGCCAGCGACGTGGTGCTGCATCCCTGGTCGAGCGCGAGCGGCGTCCTGCGCCAGGTGAGCGTCGACGTGCTGCGCTTCGAGCGCGACGTCGACGGACGCTTCGTGCTCGGCGCGCGCTGGACCGTGCAGACGCCGGGCAACGATCCGCGACCGGTGCCGCATACCAGCGAGATCGCGCTGCCCGCCGGCCAGGACGACTACGCCGCGCTGGTCGCCGCCGCGAACGGCGCCATCGCCAAGCTCGCCGAACAGATCACCGCCGCGCTCGACGCCACGCCCTGAGCGCGCCGCCACTCACGTCAATCGCAAGGGGAGAAACACATGATCAAGGTCTACCACGCGCCGCGTACCCGCTCGGTCCGCATCCTGTGGCTGCTGGAGGAACTCGGCCTGCCGTACGAGATCGAGAAGGTCGCCTTCGGTCCCAAGCCCAAGCCCTTCGGCCAGGACACGCCTTTCGGCAAGGTGCCGGCGCTGGTCGACGGCGAGGTCTCGATGTTCGAATCGGGCGCGATGGTGGAGTACATCCTCGAGCGCTACGGCAACGGCCGCCTCGCGCCCGCGGTGGGCAACCCGGAGCGCGCCACCTACCTGCAATGGCTGCACTTCTCCGAGAGCACGGCCTTCGCGCCGATGGCTGCCGTGGTGTGGCTGAAGCTCTATCGCAAGGACGCCGAGCAGCAGGCGGAGCTGATCAAGGACGCCATCGAGCGCGCCGCGGTCGCCTTCGAGTTCCTCGAAGCGCGCATGGGCGACCACGACTACCTGCTGGCCAGCGGCTTCTCCGCCGCCGACATCATGATGGGGCTCACGCTCAACATCGCGAAGATGTTCAACATCATCGATGAGGAGCATTTCCCCAAGATCGCGGCGTATCACAAGCGCCTGGCGGCGCGGCCGGCGTTGGTCAAGGCGCAGACGCTGTGACGGCCGGGGACAGACCCCGT
>JBFWYG010000085.1:0-18208 GCA_050186725.1 Gammaproteobacteria bacterium
GGGCGAGGCCGATGGCGGTCTCGATGCCATGGGTCCTGATACTCATCCGCGGGGACACACCGCCAGCCCGTAGAGGCACATGCCGCCCACGAGCAGCAGGGCGAACGTCGCTGTCCAGTAGCCGAAGGGATCGTCGTCGCGGGCCACCATGCCGCGAAAGTACGACCGGCCGCTCAGGATGGACACCACGCCCCCGCCGAAGAACAGCCAGCCGAAGGCGGTGAGCATGGCGACGTTGTCGGGTGAGACCTGGCACATGGCGGGTGCGCTCGAGCGGTGATGCGGACTCGGGGCAGCGGCCGAGCGGCAGCGTTCTTGATGCCGGTCCCGCGCCAGTCCCGATGACGTGGGCAGCGAGCACGCTTCGCGATGGAGACCTCAATCGCTCGCGACTGCGAAATGTCCCCGTGTCACGGCGCCGGCGCGCTCATGGCCGCGCTCGCGGCCTTGATCGCCTCGGCGTCCCAGAACGCGCGCCCGCAGGCGTCGCCGCCCTGGCCGATGGCGTTCGCATTGAACGCGGCGCGCTGCGCGAAGCCGTTGCCGTCGAGATCGATGTCGCGACGTTCGCCCCCCGCGAATTCGGACATCCTGATCTGCCCGGTGGCGGTCTCGTAGGCCAGGAACTGCAGCGCTTCTTCGCGCAGCTTCATCATGTAGGCGGGCTTCAGGCCGCATAGCTTCGCGCCGTCCCAGGCGAGGTCTTCCGGCGTGCTCGTCGTCGGCGTCGCGGGCCTGCCCGCGGCGGCCTGGATCGCCTGGAATTGCGCCGCGACGTCCTGCTGCAGGGCCGCGACCGCGGCCGGGTTCGCGGCCGCGGCAGTCGGGTTGGCGACGAGTGCCGATGCATTCTGCTGACGGCGCGCCTGGTCGCGCTGCCAGGCTGCTTCGGTGATGGCATCCGACTGGCATTGCATGATGCGACCGCGATCCTGCACGATTTCGTCACTGGTCATGTCGGGCGATACGCAGCCATAAGGATCGCTATAGCCGGTGTCCGCGCGCGCCGCGGTACCGGGCGCCGCGGCGCCCGGTACCGCGCTCAGCAGGCCCTGGCTCGCGAGCGAGTTGCAGTCGTTGGACGTGACCGTACCGTCCGCCGTCATGATCACCGCCGGAATCGCAGCCGTCGTGAGCCTGACCTGCCCCGTCGCTGGATCCACGCCGGCATCACCCGGTCGCGCGAGGTCAGCCGCGCCGAGATAGCCGGTGGTGATGCCGTCGAAGCAGGTCAACCACTGGCCGCCATGGACCTGCAAGCGACCGCGCACGGTATAGGACTGGCCCTGGGCCACCGCCTTCAAGGCATCGAGCAGGCCCGCGGCTTGCACCTCGCCAGAATCGAGCGCACCCAGCGCCATCAGGCCCACCAGCCAGGACGGAAACGCGCGGATTGCCATGTCGACCTCCGTTGTCGCACGAGGAAAGGGACATCTCACATTTCCAGGTCGCTGAAGGCGACCGGCGGAGAACGCCGGCCGTCACGGCAGCGACCGTTTGGCAACGTGAGAGGTCCCCTTGAAGGAATCGAACGCGCGCATGGCGCGCATGCCGGACTGTAGCCACACCCGCGCCGCCAGTGATGCGAAGTACTTCGCGTTGGCAGCGCGGACCGCCGGGCGTGCCGGCGCTTCAGCCGCCGGCGTACTCGCCGATCAGCTGCTTGCCGAGCGCCATCATGTGCACCTGGTCCGGACCGTCGGCCTGGCGGCACCAGCGCGCGTAGCTCCACGCCTCGGCCATGAAGTAGTCGGCGGTGAAGCCGCCCGCGCCGTGGATCTGCATGCAGCGGTCGATGACGGTCTGGGCCATCAGCGGCACGGTGATCTTGGCTGCCGCGATCATGTCGCGCGCGTCCTTCGGCCCGACCTCGTCCATCTTGCGCGCGGTGGCGAGCGTCAGGAGGCGCGCCTGCTCTATTTCGCAGAAGCACTTGGCGATGTCCTCGCGCACCGACTGGTGCTCGGCCAGCTTGCGGCCGAAGGTGGTGCGCGACACCGCGCGGCGGCAGGCGTATTCCAGCGCGCGCTGCGCGGCGCCGATGAGCCGCATGCAGTGATGGATGCGACCGGGCCCGAGGCGTCCCTGGGCGATCTCGAAGCCGCGGCCCTCGCCGAGCAGGATGTTCTCCTTCGGCACGCGCACGTTGTCGAACACGACCTCGGCGTGTCCGAGTGGCGCGTCGTCATAGCCGAAGGTGGTGAGCGGACGCACAAGCTTCACCCCGGGCGTGTCCTTCGGCACCAGGATCTGGCTCTGCTGCAGATGGCGATTGGGATTGTCCGGGTCGGACTTGCCCATCACGATGATGATCTTGGTGCGCTCGTACATCGCGTTGGTGATGAACCACTTGCGGCCGTTGACCACGTAGTGATCACCGTCGCGCAGGATCGAGGTCTGCACATTGGTCGCGTCGGAGGACGCCACGTCCGGCTCGGTCATGGCGTAGGACGAGCGGATCTCGCCGCGCAGGAGCGGCTCCAGCCACTGCTTCTTCTGCGCCTCGCTGCCGTACTTCATGAACACTTCCATGTTGCCGGTGTCGGGCGCGTTGCAATTGAACACCTCCGGGCACCAGCCCACCCGCCCCATGATCTCGGCGAGCGGCGCGTAGTCCTCGTTGGAGAGCCCGCCGTGGTTAGCCGGCATGAACAAATTCCACAACCCTTCCTCGCGCGCCTTCTCCTTCAGCTCTTCCATCAGCGGCACGGTTGAGAAGCGGTTCGGCAGCGCGCGCAGCTGCTCGTGGTAGTGCTCCTCGTTGGGGTAGATGTACTTGTCCATGAAGGCCAGGAGCTGGGCCTTGAGCGCCTTGGCGTCTTGATGAGTGGCGGTATGCATGACGGGCTTTCCAGGTTGAATGACTGAGCGAAGAGGCGGGCAAGAATAGCCCAGCGACCGGGGAGGCGCACCCGGCGGCGGGTGGCATCGCCGGTCGCGAGCCTTTATCGTCGACCCATGTCCATCGCCGTCCCGAGTGCGCGCAGCCGCACGCTCGCCATGCTCGCCCTGGTGGTGGCGGGCGAACTGATCTTCAGCCTGCCCTTTCACGTGCCGCGCTATTTCCGCGCGAGCGTGCTGACCGGCTTCGAGCTCAGCAATACCGCGCTCGGCGATGTGTTCGCGGTGTACGGCGTGACTGCCATGCTGTCCTATTTTCCGGGTGGCGCGCTGGCCGATCGCCTGCCGCCCCGGCGCCTCTTGTGCCTGTCGCTGCTCGCGACCGCGCTGGGCGGCCTGTACCTCGCCACGCTGCCCGGGCCACGCGGGCTCGCGGCTCTCTACGGCTACTGGGGCGTGACCACCATCCTCTTGTTCTGGGCGGCGATGATCCGCGCCACGCGCGAATGGGGCGGCGCGCGGGCGCAGGGCCGTGCCTTCGGTCTCCTGGACGGTGGACGCGGGCTGGCCGCGGCGGTCTTCGCGAGCGCGGCGGTGGCGGTGTTCGCAGAGCTTGCGGGCGGGCTGGACGCGACCCTCGACGCGCAGGCGCGACGCGCCGGGCTCCGGGCCGTCGCCCTGTTCTACACCGGCGCGACCGCCGCCGCGGCGCTGCTCGTATGGCGCTGGCTGCCGGCGGACGGTGCGGCGTCGGACATCGCGTCTCGCCCGCGAATGATCGGCGTCGGCCAGGTGCTGCGCCTGCCGGCGGTGTGGTGGCAGGCGCTCGTGGTGGTGGCGGCCTACTGCGGCTTCAAGGGCCTGGACAACTACGCGCTCTACGCCCACCAGGTGCTCGGTCTCGACGAGACCCGCGCCGCCGGCTTCGGCGCGCTGAACGCCTATCTGCGTCCGCTGGCCGCAGTGGCGGCCGGCTTCGCCGCCGACCGCCTCGGCGTCGCGCGGAGCGTCGTGGGCCTGTTCGCGCTGCTGGTGCTGGTCTACGCCGCGCTCGCGCTCGTGACGGGCGCGGGCGGGCTCGCCTGGCTGGTTTACGCCAATCTCGCAGTGAGCTCGGCGGCGGTGTTCGCGCTGCGCGGCGTGTACTTCGCGCTGCTCGAGGAGGCGCGCATTCCGGCCCACGTGACCGGCACCGCGGTCGGCGTGGTGTCGCTCATCGGCTTCACGCCTGACATTTTCTTCGCCGCCATCGCCGGCCGCCTGCTGGACGCGGCGCCCGGCGCGGCCGGACATCGTCACTATTTCGTGCTGCTCGCCGGCATCGCTATCATCGGTGCGGTCGCGGCCGCGATTCTCGCGCGCCACGCGGCGCGTCGACGGCAGCATGCAGAGGAGATTTGATGGGCGTATTCGACAGTCAACTGGCGGTGGTCACCGGCGCGAGCCGTGGGCTGGGTCGCGACATTGCGCTGGAACTCGCGCGCGAGGGTGCGACGGTCGCGTGCATCGCGACCAAGGTCGAGAACGCCGCCGGCACCGTCGCCGCGATCGAGGCGGCCGGCGGCCGGGCGCACGCCTACGGCTGCCGCGTCGAGCGCGCGGACGAGGTGACCGCGACTTTCGCCGCCATCGGCGCAGAGCTCGGCGCGCCGCGGCTACTGGTCAACAACGCGGGCATTTCCGATCCGGTGCCGACGCTCGACATGAGCGAAGACAACTGGGACCGGCAGATGGATGTGAACGCCAAGTCGGTGTTCCTGTGCGCGCAGGCCGCGGCGCGACTGATGAAGGACGCCGGCGGCGGCGTCATCGTCAACATCGGCTCCATTCTCGGCCGCAACGCCTTTCCCGGCACGCTCGCTTACTGCGTGTCCAAGGCCGCGGTCGATCAGATGACCAAGGTGCTCGCCATCGAATGGGCGCGCTACCAGATCCGCGTCAACTGCGTGGCGCCGGGCTACGTGCAGACCGAGATGATCGACGAGCTCGAAGCGAGCGGCAAACTCAAGATTCGCGATCTGGAACGGCGCACGCCCATGCGTCGCCTCGGCACCGGCCACGAGGTCGCGCGCGCGGTCGTCTACATGGGTTCCAGCGAGTCGTCCTGGGTCACCGGCGAGACGCTGGTGCTCGACGGCGGCTGGACCGCCTACGGTTTCTACCAGGGGAGCAAGTCATGAAAGATCTGGCAGGCAAGGTCGCGGTCATCACCGGCGGCGCGAGCGGCATCGGCTACGCCACCGCGCAGGCGCTGGCGAAGGAGGGCATGAGGCTCGTGCTGGCGGACATCGAGCAGGGCGCGCTCGACACCGCCGCCCACGAACTCAGCATGGCCGGCGCCGAGGTCATCGGCGTCAAGACCGACGTCGGCGAACTGGAGCAGGTACAGAAGCTCGCCGACGCCACCTTCAAGCATTTCGGCGCCGCCCACGTGCTGTTCAACAACGCCGGGGTGGCGGTGTTCGGGCCGGTGGAGGAGATGACCCACGCCGACTGGGAGTGGATCATCAAGGTGGATCTCTGGGGCGTGATTCACGGCGTGGAGTCCTTCCTGCCGCGGCTCATCGCGCAGGGCCAGGGCGGACACATCGTCAACACCGCGTCCTTTGCCGGGCTGGTGGCGAACCAGGGGCTGTCGGTCTACTGCGTCGCGAAGTACGGCGTGGTCGCGCTGTCGGAATGCCTGGCCAAGGATCTGCGCCAGTACGACATCGGTTCGTCGGTGCTGTGCCCGATGGTGGTCGCGACCAACATCAACGATTCGGCGCGCAATCGTCCCACCGAGTACGGCGGCCCGGAGCGCGATCTGGACGTCTCGCCGGAGCAGGAGAAGAAGATGCGCGGGCGGGTGCTGCCGGTCGCGGGCGTCGCCGAGCAGGTGGTCAAGGCCATCAAGCAGAACGAGCTCTACATCGTCACCCACGAGGAGTCCCGCGAATTCATCCGCCGCCGCTTCGCGCGCATCGACCAGGCCTTCGAGTCCCTGGCCTGATCGACGGGGTTCCGCCTCCGTCACCTTTGCGCAAGCGGGGGGCCATCGGCGACCGGCGAAGCCCATGGATGCCTGCTTGCGCAGGCATGACGGAAGGTCTCTGAGGTTTCCCTCTTCGTCACCCCTGCGAAAGCAGGGGTCCATCGGCGATCGGCGAAGCCCATGGATGCCTGCTTGCATAGGCATGACGGAAGGTCTCTGAGGTTTCCCTCTCCGTCACCCCTGCGAAAGCAGGGGTCCATCGGCGATCGGCGGAGCCCATGGATGCCTGCTTGCGCAGGCATGACGGAAGGACTCTGAGGTTTCCCTCTCCGTCACCCCTGCGAAAGCAGGGGTCCATCGGCGATCGGCAAAGCCCATGGATGCCTGCTTGCGCAGGCATGACGGGACTGTGAGCGCAGAGGTCTGCGACGAGCCCCACTCCTCCGTCACCCCTGCGAAAGCAGGGGTCCATCGGCGATCGGCGAAGCCGAGGGATGCCTGCTTGCGCACACATGATGAGGCTGTGCGTAAGGAGGCAGGCACCGGCGCCACCGGAATCCACGGCGCCGTCACTCTCGCGCAAGCGAGGGGCCAGGGGCATCTTCGAGACGGATGCCCCGCTGCCCTCGGCCCGCTACACTACGCGCCCGGCGCGTGACTCAGGTCAAGCGCCAGCAACGCATCACCTGATTGTCTTGGCACAGGCCAGCGCGGCCGTCGTGCGATGGGGAGCAAGTCTTGAGCATAGAAGTCGTGCCGGCAGCAGGTCGGCGTGTGGGCGTTGTCCTGGCCGGTGTCGGGCTGCTGATGAGCGGCGGCGCGCAGGCGCTGGAAGAACTGACCGTGTCCGCCACGCGCGTCGAGCGCAACCTCCTGAGCCTGCCGGTCTCGGTGTCGACGGTGGATGCCGACGACATCCAGCGGCGCGCGATGCTCGGTCTCGACGAGTCCCTGCTGCGCGTGCCGGGCATGTTCTTCCAGGGACGCTACAACTCGTCGCAGGATCTGCGCATCTCGATTCGCGGCTTCGGCGCGCGCGCCAACTTCGGCATCCGCGGCATCAAGGTCTACGTCGATGGCCTGCCGTCGACGGTCGCCGACGGCCAGACCTCGCTGGACGATCTGGATCTCTCCAACATCGCGCGCGTCGAAGTGCTGCGCGGCCCGGCGGCCGCGCTGTACGGCGCCTCGGCCGGCGGCGTGATCAACATCCAGACCCAGTCCGGCCCGGACGTGCCCTTCGTCGAGGCCGGCACCATCTTCGGCCAGTACGGGCTGGACCGTTATCTGGTCAAGGGTGGCGGTCGGGTCGGCGCGTTCAACTACTACCTGAATGGCAACTATCTCGACTACGGCGGCTACCGCGACAATGCCGAGACGCGGCAGGGCATCGTCAACGGCAAGTTCGGTTATACCTTCGCCGATGGTTCGCAGGGCCAGCTGATCCTGCGCGGCGCCAACGCGCCGACCGCGCAAGATCCCGGCGGTCTGTCGGCCGCCGAGGTGAAGGATCTCGGCCGCCGCGCCTCGCGCCAACGCAACATCGACTTCCACTCCGGCGAGGACGTGCAGGAGCAGAAGGTGGGCTTGAGCTGGCGCAAGGCCATGGGCGTGCACAGCCTCGAATTTCGCAACTATTACAACTGGCGCGACTTCGACGGCTTCCTGCCAGCCGACGTCGGCGGCGCGGTGACCTTCCGCCGTTTCTTCTATGGTGGCGGCGGGCAGTACAGCAACGCGACCGCGCTGTTCGGGCACGCCAACCGCGTGACGCTCGGCTTCGAAGTCGACACCATGACCGACGATCGCAAGCGCTACACCAATCTCGGTGGCGCGCGCGGCGCGCTCGGCTTCGACCAGGACGAGAACGCCGACACCGTCGGCGTCTACCTGCAGGAGGAGTTCAACGTCACGGAGAAGCTCGCGGTGCAGGCCGGCCTGCGCTACGACCACATCCGCTTCTCGGTCGACGATCGCTTCCTCGGCAACGGCAACCAGTCCTCGTCGCTCGGCTTCGACGAGGTGAACCCGATGCTCGGCGCGGTCTACAGCTTCGCGCCGGCCGTGAACTTCTACGTCAACTACGCCACGGCCTTCGAAACGCCGACCTTCACCGAGTTCGCGCGCCAGGCGGATCTCCAGACCGGCGGCTTCGCCAACGTCGCGCCGCAGCGCACGCGCGGTTACGAGCTCGGCTTCAAGGGCCTGGTGATGAACCGCTTCACCTACCAGCTCGCATTCTTCGACATGGACATCGAGGACGAGGTGACGACGGTGGAGAACAAGAACGGGCGCGCGTTCTTCAACAACGCCGACACCGACAGGCGCGGTCTCGAGGCGAGCATCACGGCCGATCTCTACGCCGGCCTGCAATTCACCGGCGCCTACACCTTCTCGGACTTCAGCTTCGATCGCTTCGCCAAGTTCCCGAACATCGAGGGCAACACCCTGCCCGGCCTGCCGTCGCAGATCTTCTACATGGAACTCGCCTACCAGCACGACGCGGGCTGGTTCGCCAAGTTCGATCTGAACCACGTGAGCACGCTGTATGCCGACAACGCGAACGCGGTGAAGGTGCCCGATTACAACGTGGCGAACCTGGTCATAGGCCGCGATGTGCGGGTGGGTACGACGATGGTCACGCCGAGTTTCGGCGTGAACAACCTGTTCGATGCCGACTACAACCAGTCCATTCGCATCCAGGAGGCGAACCAGCGCTACTTCGAACCGGCGCCGGATCTGAACGTGTTCGGCGCGGTGCGCATCCGCCACGATTTCGGCGGTTAACACCGCTATCGGCCCGCCGTGCCTGGCCGATTGAAATCGGCCCTACAGGGAGCGCCTTCCACGGCCGTTTGACAGCGGCAGCAGCGAAGGCCCTGTAGGGCGGGTTTCAACCCGCCAGGCACGGCCCATCCTGTGACGCCCTGCGCTTCAGCTCGCCGCGCGCAGCGGCGGCGCCTCGGCCGCCATTTCCACGCGATTGCGTCCACCCTCCTTCGCGCGATACAGCGCCTCGTCGGCGCGCGCGATGGCCTGGTCGACGTTCTCGCCGTGCTTGAGCGCCGTGACGCCGATGGAGATGGTCACCCGCGCCACCTCCTCCCCCGTCTTCGGATTGAACACGCGGCCCTTCTCGATGCTCTTGCGAATGTTCTCCGCCACCGCCACCGCGCCGTTCAGCGGCGTCTCGGGCAGCAGGATGATGAACTCCTCGCCGCCGAAGCGTGCGGCCAGGTCCTTGCCCTTGGTGAGATTGGAGAAGGCCTTGGCGACGATCTTCAGAATCTTGTCGCCGAACAGGTGGCCGTAGGTGTCGTTGATCGCCTTGAACTTGTCGATGTCACCGATCAGCAGGCAATGGGGGTTGTCGCGGAAGTCCTCGGCGGTCTCCAGCGCCCGCCAGCGCTCTTCGAAGCCCTTGCGGTTGGCGAGCCCGGTGAGCGCGTCGGTGTGGGCTTCGATGCGCACCTTGGCGAGCTCTTCGCGCAGCGCGTCGGCTTCCTTCTTGCTCTCCTCGAGATGCTGTTGCAGCGCGGCGTGACCAGCGTTCACCTGCTGGGTGCTGGCGATGAGGCTGGTGACCAGACCACGCAGTTCGTCGGCCTCGATGTCGGTGCTGAGCTGCGCCGCGCATTCCTGCAGGCTCTGCTCGTAGCGGGTGACCTCGCTGCCGGCCGCGTCGAGCGACAGGGACACCGCTTCCAGCAGGCGGCGCACGGTGCGCTGCGCGGCCTCCACCCGGGTCTGGTCGGAGGGGTCGACATAGCGCTGGTAGAGATCGCGCGTGGTCTTTTCGTCGATCGCCTGCTCGGTGGCGAGGAGCTGATCGATAGCGTCCTTGAGCACCGGGCTGGTCCCTGCCACGTACTCGTACCACACCGCGTAGTTGAGCGGCGCGACGGGGACCTGGTACTTGGACATGAGGGGCAGGGCGAGCCGCAGCCGCTCCGAGGCGGTCTGGAAGCTGACGTTCGATGTCATGGGTGTTCCCTGTTTTCGTGAATTCCGCACAGCCAGTATCGACGTGACGGCGAGGTACTTTAGTGAGAATCTCTCTCATTTATCCTCCTCAGGCAGCGCGTTGCGCCTGGCGCCGGTTTCCGCCTAACCTCCCGAGCACCGTCCAGCGCGCCCCCGCCGGTGGGGGCGGCAGTTCCGAGGTCCCATGTCATGCAGCTCATCGACGCCATCGCCGCGCGACGCGCGGAACACGCCGCCTGGCGGCGCGAGATCCACGCCCACCCGGAACTCGCCTACAACGAACACCGCACCGCCGACTTCGTCGCAGCCAAGCTCGAGTCCTTCGGCATCCCCATCGTGCGCGGGCTCGGCAAGACCGGCGTGGTGGGCACCATCAAGGCCGGCAGCAGCGATCGTTCGATCGGGCTTCGGGCCGACATGGACGCGCTGCCACTGCAAGAGATGAACGCCTTCGAGCACCGCTCGCGGCACGCCGGCGTGATGCACGCCTGCGGGCACGACGGCCACACCGCCATGCTGCTCGCCGCGGCCGAGCATCTCGCCCGCACCAAGGCCTTCGACGGCATCGTGCACTTCATCTTCCAGCCGGCCGAGGAAGGCGAGGCGGGCGCCAAGGCGATGATGGACGACGGGCTGTTCACCGACTTTCCCATGGAAGCGGTCTACGGCCTGCACAACTGGCCAGGCATGCCGGTGGGGCAGCTGGGCATGCGGGTCGGCGCGCAGATGGCGGCGATGGACGTGTTCGAAGTGAAGATCTTCGGCCAGGGCGGCCACGCCGCCCTGCCGCATCTCGCCATCGATCCGATCGTGGTCGGCGCCGAGCTGGTGGGCGCCTGGCAGACGCTGGTGTCGCGCACCGTGAAGCCCACCGAGCCGGCGGTGGTCACGGTCACGCAGTTCCACGGCGGCGACGCCTACAACGTGATCCCGGAATCCGTGGTGCTGCGCGGCACGGTGCGCTGCTTCAGCCAGACCGTGCGCGCCACGCTCGAAGGGCGCATGAAGCAACTCGCTGAAGGCCTCTGCGCCGCCCATGGCTGCCGCCTGGAGTGGTGGTACGCGCAGCGCTTTCCGCCCACGGTGAACTCCGCACAGGAGACCGCCATCGCCGCGCGCGCCGCCGCCGCGGTGGTCGGCGAGGCGCGGGTCGACACCGCCGTCGAGCCGGTGACGGGCTCGGAGGACTTCGGCTACATGCTGGAGGCCAAGCCCGGCTGCTATGCCTTCATCGGCAACGGCCCGGGCACCGGCGGCTGCCTGCTGCACAGCCCGACCTTCGACTTCAACGATGAGGTCATCCCGATCGGTGCGAGCTACTGGGTGACCCTGGTCGAGCAGGTGCTGGCGCGCTGACCGACGACACCTGACCCAGGTCAGGGTGGTCGTCGGCCGCGCGCCTAGGCTTGGCGTGATGACCACTCGCCCTTTCCCATGAACGCGCCGCTGGCGCGGCCTACCGCTGGCGACGCCTGGGGCGCGCTGGCCGCCACCGCCATCCTGTTGCCGCAGGCCATGGCCTTCGGCGTCACGCTGTTTACAGCAAGCGGCGCCGACGCGGCCAGCGGCGCCTATGCCGGTCTCGTCACCACCGCCGCCCTGTGCCTGCTGTCGGGCCTCTTCGGCGGCGCGCCCGGCGTGATCAGCGCGCCCACCGGCCCGGCCCTGGTGCTGCTCGGCAGCGCCGCCGCCGCGCTGTCCGCCGCGGGTCTGCGCGGCAGCGACCTCCTGCTCGGCATCGCGGCGGTGGTGATGGCCGCCGGCGCGCTGCAGTTCGCCATCGGCCTCGCCGGCGGCGGCAAGCTCGTCAAGTACATCCCGTCCTCGGTCATCAGCGGCTTCATGACCGGCTCCGCCATCCTCATGATCAAGTCGCAGGTAAAGGCCCTCGGCGCCCACGGCCTGGACGCGGCGTGGAGCGGCTGGCGCTGGCTGCCCGCGGCGGTGGCGCTGGTGACCATCGTCGGCGTGAAACTCGCGCCGCGCCTGCTGCCGCGCCTGCCCGGTCCGATCGCCGGGCTCGCGCTCGGCACCCTCGCCTTCCACGCGTTGGTGGCGCTGCACGGCGGCCCGCCGCCGGCCGCCTGGCTGATCGGCCGGCTGGCGGGCTTTCGCACCGACAGCCTGGGCCTGCCGCTGGACGGCCTGGCGGCGCTGCCCTGGACGCTGATCCTGCCCTCCGCCGCCGCGCTCGCCGTGCTCGCCGCGCTCAACACCTTGCTGGCGGCGGTGATCGCCGATGCCAGCACGGGGCTCCGCCACGATGCGCGGCGCGCGCTGATGGGCGGCGGACTCGGCCTGGTGGCGAGCGCGCTGGCGGGCGGCATCGGCGGCTCGGGCACCACCGGCGCGACCGTCATCGCGGTGCACTCGGGCGGCACGCGCTGGGTGGCGGCGCTGATCGGCGCGCTGTTCCTGCTGTTGACGGCCTTCGCCGGCGACGCCGGCCGCGTGCTGCCGATAGGCGCGCTGGCCGGCGTCATCATCGCGGTCGCCCTCGACATCGCCGATCGCGACATCCTTGCCTGGGCGCGCCGCGGCGGCACGCGCCAGGAGGCGATGATCGCGGTGCTGGTGACGGTCATCACCGTCGGCTACGACCTCATCACCGCCATCGGCGCGGGCGTCGCCATCGCCATCCTGCTGTTCATTCGCGAACAGGTGTCCGCGCCCATCGTCGCGCGCCGCTCGACCGCGCGCGAGGTGCGCTCGCTGCGCGCGCGGCCCGAGAGCGAGAGGCTGCTGATCGAGCAGCACGGCGAGCGCATCGTGCTGTTCGAGCTGCGCGGCAACCTGTTCTTCGGCACCGCCGACCGCCTGATGGACGAACTCGGCGCGGCCCTCGCCGGCCCCAACTGGGTCGTCCTGCACCTGCGCAAGGTCACCGCCATCGATCTCACCGCCATCAAGCTGCTGCAGCAGATCGCGAATCGCCTGCAGGACGCCGGCGGCGAGCTCGTGTTCTGCGAACTGCACGCCGAGGCCGGCATCGGCGAGAGCTTCGAAGACGCGTTGCGCGCGGTGAGCGACCGGCTGGCGAAGCGCCCGGTCAGGACCTTCAACGGCCGCGACGAAGCGCTGGAGTACGCCGAGGACGCGCTGCTCGACGCGCTCCAGCACGCCCATGCCCACGGCGACTCCCGCGTGGCGTTCGCGGCCAATGCCATCGCCCGCCACCTGTCGCCGGCACAGGTGGCCAATCTCGAAGCGCGGCTCACGACGCAGACGCTCGCGGCCGGCGCCACGCTGTTCGCCGAGGGCGAACCCGGCGAGGAGCTCTACATCGTCATCCGCGGCCGGGTCGAGATCCTGCTGCGCACCTCGGCCCATCACCACAAGCGCCTGGCGGTCTATGGCGCCGGCAGCTTCTTCGGGGAGCTCGCGCTGCTGAAGCGCGGCCCGCGCGCGGGCCTCGCCGTGGCCACCCAGGACAGCGAACTGCTGGCGCTGTCGCGGGAGACCTTTGAACGCTTGAAGCAGGACGACCCCGCGCTCGCCATCGCGCTCCTGACCGCGCTCTGCGAGACCCTGGTCAACATCCAGCGCTGGTCGACCCGCGAGTTGCAACGCCTGTCCGAGTGGTGAATGCTGCGCCACCAACACCGACTTCCGGGGAGACGATTCGTGGACGCAGCACAGCGCAAGACAGCGATCAAAGACGCCTTCGCGGCCCTGGCCGAGGGCAAAGGCGAGGTCCTGCTCGGCCTCATCGACGACGCGGTCGAATGGACCATCATCGGCAACACGAAATTCTCGGGCGTGTTCCGCGGCAAGACCGAAGTGCTCGAGCGCCTGCTCGGGCCGCTCTCCGGCCTGCTCGAAGGTCATCTGCACATCACGGTGGACAACGTCATCGCGGAAGGCGACTACGTGGTGGTGCAGGGCCGCGGCGCCTCGCGCACCGCCGCCGGCGGCACCTACAACAACACCTACTGCTGGGTGTACCGCTGGCGCGGCGACAAGATTGTCGCGCTCACCGAGTACCTCGACACCGAGGTGGTGACCGCGTCCTTCGGACGCTAGCGCTCAAGCCTCGGCGTCGAACTCGAGCGCGTCGCGGTAGGCGTGCCAGGTGGCGTGCCCGATGAGCGGCACGGTCACGACCAGACCCGCGAACCAGGTGATGAAGCCGGCCGCGATCGCCAGCACGATGATCGCGGCCCACAGGCCCATCACCCGCGGCTGGCGCCGCATGAGCTGGAAACTCACGATCATCGCCGAGATGGCGTCGGCGCGTGCGTGGTCGCGCAGCAGCGGCAGCGCGACCGCCGAGGCCGCGAAACTGAAAGCCGCGAGCAGCGCGCCGACCGCGAGATAGACGCAGACGAACACCCAGGCGTCCGGCGTGTGCAGCAGCCGGCCGAGCAGATCGCCGAAGGACTCGACACCCTCGGGAATGAAGAGCGCGATCAGGACCACCGACACGCGCATCCACACCGCGAGCGAGAGCATCAGGATCAGCGCGTAGAAGCCGATGGCCGGCAGGTTGTCGCGCCACGCGCTCAAGGTCGCGGTGAAGTCCGGCCGGCGGCCGGCCTCCAGCTGGCGACTGATGTCGTAGAGCCCCACGGCCAGGAACGGCCCGATGAGCAGGAAGCCGGTGGTGAGCGCGAGCCCCGTCGCGCCGCCGTAGAAGGTGGTGAGCAGCCAGCCCATCAGCGCCAGCACCCCACCGTAGAAGAGGCTCGGCCCGGGCGCCGCCAGCATGTCGTGGAAGCCGCGATTCACCCAGCGCAGCGGCGCCGCCTGGTCCAGCGCGCGCAGTCGCGGCCAGTCGAAGCCGGTCCCCTGTGCATGCCCATCGCTCAGCGCCGCTTCGCCGAGCGGCTCGAGTTGCTCCGGCACCATGGCGCTCCCCTTTGTCACCACGCTGGCCGTCGATACTGGGCGGCGCGGCGCGGCGGCGTCAAGACCAGCTGCCAGAGATCGAGGCCGCGCGCGCGGAACACGCCGGCGAACATCAAGAGGTAGTAGCGCCACAGGCGCGCGAAGCTTGGTTCGAACTGCGCGGCGAGCGCGGGCCAGGCGGCGTTGAAGTTGTCGTGCCAGGCCATGAGCGTGCGGTCGTAGTCCGCGCCGAAGGCATGCCAGTCCTCGATGCGGAACAGGTCTTCGGCGGCGGCCACCAGGCGCGCCGCGGTCGGCACCTCGCTGTTCGGGAAGATGTGCGCCGTGACCCAGGGATCGATGCCCGAGCCCGCGCGCGGCAGGCCGATGCTGTGCAAGAGGAACAGGCCGTCGTCCGCCAGGCAGTCGCGCACGATGGAGAGATAGCGCCGGTAGTTCCTGCGCCCGACGTGTTCGAACATGCCGATGGAGACCACGCGGTCGTAGCGACCGCGCAGTTCGCGGTAGTCGCCGAGCAGGATGTCCACCGGCAGTCCCCGACAGGCGCGTCGCGCGACCTCGGCCTGTTCGCGCGAGATGGTGATGCCGGTGACCTCGACGCCGTACCGCTCGGCGGCGTAGGCCGCGAACGAACCCCAGCCGCAGCCGATGTCCAGCACGCGCATGCCGCGCGCGAGTTCGAGCTTGCGGCACACGAGTTCGAGCTTGTGTTCCTGGGCTTCGGCGAGCGTGCTCGCATGTGCCCAGTAGCCGCAGGAATAGACCAGGCGCGGATCGAGCATTGCACGGTAGAGCGCGCACGGCAGGTCGTAGTGCTGCTCGCCCACGCGGCGCGCGGCTGCCGGCCGCTGCCAGTTCGCGAACCTGGCGAACAGGCCGAGCAGCCGCTTGGGGACGTTCCAGGCACGGGTGTCGACACGGGCACGCACCAGCCTGGCGAAGAATTGATCGAGACGGTCGGCGTCCCACCAGCCTGCGACATACGCGTCCCCCAGGCCGCGCGTGCCCGCCAGCAGCACGCGCCGCCAGAGCCGCTGCTCGTGCACGCGCATGTCCCAGGGCAGCGGACCATCGATGCGTATGCCCGCGCTCGCGAGCAGGCGCGCGTAGGGCGCTTCCAGGAGGGACCGGCCGCGTCCATGCCAGGAGGGTCGAAACCCGCCGCCGGGCCGCGTGATGACATCGGCCATGGCTCACACCTCGCAAGCGGGCGCCGCTGGGCGCTGCCCGATTGTGTAAGCCAGCCAGGCGTGCCGCCCTGACCGAGGTCAGGGCGGCGGCGTCGGACACGTCGAAAGGATCGCCCGGCTTCTCCGACTCGATGAACATCTTCTCGATCACGCCATCCCTGACCAGCATGGAATAGCGCCACGCGCGCCGCCCGAAGCCGAGATCCTCCTTGTCCACCAGCATGCCCATGCGATCGCTGAACTCACCGTTGCCGTCGGGCAGGAAGCGGGTGTTCCAGGCCTGCTGATCCTCCTGCCACTCGTTCATCACGAACGCGTCGTTGACCGACACGCAGACGATCTCGTCGACGCCATGCCTGGCGAATTCACGCGCGAGCTGGTTGTAGCGCGGCACGTGGGACGACGAGCACGTGGGGGTGAACGCACCGGGGAGCGAGAACAGCGCGACGATGCGGCCCTTGAAAATCTCGTCGCTGGTGACGTTCACCCAGTCCGACCCGCGACGAGTACGAATGGTGACGTCGGGGATGCGGGTGCCTTCTTTGTTCTGCAACATGGGGAGCGCTCCTTGAGTGCCTGCAAGTCTTGACCCGCGAAGGGCCAGGAATGGCGACTACTCTAGGGAGCGCGGACACCCGCGTGAGTGCTTTGTTGCGCGGAACCGATAGCCGAGCACTATCGGTTCCGCACGTCCCGTCTCAAGCGCCGGCGGCCAGCGCCTCCAGCACCTTGGCCGGATGCTCCGCCGCGCTGGCGATCTTCGCCCAGTGCTTGCGCACCGTGCCGTCGGCGCCTATCCACACCGTGGAGCGGATGACGCCGGTGACCGGCTTGCCGTACATGAGCTTCTCGCCCCAGGCGCCATAAGCAGTCATGACCTTCTTGTCGACGTCCGACAGGAGCGGGAAGGGCAGTTCGTACTTGGCGGCGAACTTCTGGTGCGCGGTCGCGCCGTCCGGCGAGACGCCGAGCACCACCACGCCGCGCTTCTTGAGATCCGCCCACGCGTCGCGGAAGCCGCAGGCCTCCTTGGTGCAACCGGGCGTGTCGTCCTTGGGATAGAAATACAGGATGACGTCCTTGCCCTTGAAGTCCTTCAAGGACACGGATTTGCCCGCCGCGTCGGGCAGGGTGAAGGCGGGCGCGGCCTTGCCGACTTCCACTGGCATGGTGATGTACTCCGGGTTGATGGAACGGGAACGATTATGACCGAGCCTCAGGGCTGGTGCGGGACGTATACGCTCAGTAGACTCGCGCGGTTTCAACGCTCGGAGATGCGCGCGTGACGGCGGAATTGCAGCGGCTCGTGGTGCCCGTCACCCCCTTTCAGCAGAACTGTTCCATCGTCTGGTGCGCGCGCACCGGCAAAGGCGCGGTGATCGACCCGGGCGGTGACCTGGAGCGCATCGCGGCGCGGGTCGCATCCGCCGGCGTGACGCTGGAGAAGGTGCTGCTGACCCACGCGCATCTCGATCACGCAGCCGGCGCGCGCAGCTTCGCCGATCGCTACGGCATTCCCATCGAGGGCCCGGAGCGCGAGGACGACTTCTGGCTGGCCTCGATACCGCAACAGGCGAGCCGCTACGGCTTTCCGCCCGCCACCGCCTTCACCCCCGACCGCTGGTTGGAGGACGGAGACACGGTCAGCTTCGGGGAGCAGGTGATGCAGGTGCTGCATTGCCCCGGACACACGCCGGGCCACGTGGTGTTCCACCACGCTTCGGGCGTGGCCTTCGTCGGCGACGTGCTGTTCCAGGGGTCCATCGGTCGCACCGATTTTCCGCGCGGCAACCACGCCCAGCTGATCGAATCCATTCGCGCCAAGCTGTGGCCGCTCGGCGACGACACGGTGTTCGTACCCGGCCACGGGCCGGAGTCGACCTTCGGCTTCGAGCGACGCTGCAATCCCTTCGTCGCTGACGCCCTGTTCGAAGATTGAGCGGGATCAGCTTTCGCGCCTGGCAATCCGCCGCTCGGCTGCTATAGTTTTCACAGGGCGCGAGCTCGGTGAGCCAAACCGACGAGACCACCCGCGATCGCCCGCCGTGACGCGTCACATCGCCCGTACGCACGGTACGGGCACCCCCCATGAGGACCTCGCTCAGCGAGGCCAAATCGTCGGCCCGAAACCCCGCCCCCGTGCGGGGTTTTTTTAGGTTCTTCACCCAACACCGGGGAAGGCCGCGCGGATTTTGAGGAAGAAGTAGGTGTCGTCGCGGAAGCCGTAGGCCATGCGCTTGATGACCTTGATCTTGGTGTTGATGCCCTCTAGGAGGTTGGTGCCGAGGGGATAGCGGCAATGGGCGAGGATCCCCGGCAGGTAGGGCCGGAGCTTCTTGGCGAAGTGCCGCTGGGGCCCAATGCCACTGCG
>JBFWYG010000086.1:0-15936 GCA_050186725.1 Gammaproteobacteria bacterium
TGGGTCGCGGGTGACGCGTTCTCGCTCGCGGACGCCTCCCTCGCGCCCTACTTCCAGACGCTCTTCCAGTTCGGCTGGGAGGCCTGGTACGGCTCGCGGCCGCGCGTCGCGGACTGGTACGGGCGCGTGCGGGCGCGACCTTCCTACGTGACCGGCGTGGTGGCGGACTTCAGCGCCGAGAAACTGCGGGAACTGCGCGAGCGCGGCGCATCGGCCTGGCTGCGGATCGAAGCGTTGCTGCAGGGGAAGTGACGCCTCGCGAACAGGCACGAGGCCGGAGGACCATCACCGAGAATCGACGAGCGCGCCCCGCGGAGCGCGCTCGATGACGACGTGCTTACTACTTGAGCGTATGCACCGCCGCCGGCAGGCCGGCGTAGTGCTGCCCGAGCTTGACCATGTCTTCGTCGGTCAGGTTCAAGGCCTTGACCTGCATGCTCATGATCGGGTGGGTGCGACGCCCGTCGCGATAGTTCTTCAGCGCCTGGGTGAGGTAGTCGGCGTGCTGGCCGGCGAGCTTGGGATAGTCGGGCGCGAGCGGCTTGTCGCCGTTGTCGCCGTGGCAGGCGCCGCAGGCCTTCAGCTTGTCGTCGTAGCTGAGGCCACCGCCGGCGGCTGCGTCTTCGGCAGCGGCGAAGGTGGTCAACAGGGCCAGGCCGAGGGCAGCGGCGAGCGCGCAAAGGGACTTCGAATTCATGGATGCTGATCTCCGACGGACGTGGCGCGGCTTACTTGCCGAGGCTTTCGATGAACGCGCCGATGTCGGCGAAGTCCTGATCGGAGAGACCCGACGCGTTGGCGTGCATGGTGTCGTGCTGACGACCGCCGTCGCGGTACTGCTTGAGCGCGGATTCGATGTACTTGCCGCTCTGACCGCCCAGCTTCGGCACGTGGTAGCTGGGGTAGACATTGAAGTAGCCGGGGATGGCGTGGCAACCGAGGCAGGTCTCCGCCTTCTTTCGTCCGGCCGCGGCATCGCCGTCGGCGAACGCGCTCGCGCTGCCCGCGAGCAGCAGGACGACGGTCAGAACGGAGCTCTTTCGCAAATTCATCAGAATCCCCTTCTGCCTACGTGGGGGCCGGCATCGGTACGGGATCGCGGCGCGGCCGCGATCGAATGCGTGTAGAAGTGATGGCGAAATCGGCGCAGTCGCGGGGGGCCCCACGGTACGCGCTCGAGGCTGCGCTCACCGGCATCGTGGCCGGCGCGCCGGTCACCCCGCGCCACCGAATGCTGCGCGCAAGCTCCCCAGCGCTGCGCGCGACCGCGCGAATACTACTAGACCCATCCGCCCAGGGGAAGGTCGCGACCCTGCGCATGGGCGGCGGACGCGCGGCGTTTTACCTTTACCATAGCGAGCCCTATGGCGACCCAAAACCAAGCTCGCGGCACCCGACCGCGCAGAACCTCGTCGCAGCCGCGGCACAGCTGGTCGCTGCTGCTGGCGCTGACCGCGCTGCTCGGCGGCTGCGGCCAGGGCAGCGCCGAGGGCGGCTACTTCCCGCTGCAGCCCGGCTACTCGTGGCAGTACCGCGTGCTGCGCACCACCATGGACGGCTCGCGCGAGCTGCGCCACGCGCTCAGTGTGCCTGAGCGCGCGCCGAACGCACCGGCCGACCTGCATGTGCGCGCGACGCTGGACGGCCAGCGGACGCTCTATCGCGACACCGAGGACGGCATCTATCGCGTCGGCATCGAACGCCGGCGTGGACCGCGCCTGCCGGAAGACGAACTACAGCAGCTGGTGCTGCCGCGTGACATCGAGGCCGCGCGCGAGTGGCGCGGCAAGAGCACGACGCAGCTCATCGAGAGTTCGGCCGCGCCCTGGGAGTCGCTGTTTCGCGTGCAGGTGCCGGTCGAGATGCACTACCACGTCGCGGACCGCGGCGCGCAGGTCGACACCCCGGCCGGACGCTTCACGCGCTGCCTGCGCATCGATGGCGCGGGCGATACGCGCACGGACGTGGGCAGCGGCCTCGGCGAGACCACCATCAACGTCGCGACGCGCGAATGGTATGCGCCGGGTGTCGGGCTGGTGCGGCTCGAACGCGACGAGACCACCAGTGCCAAGGCGCTCGCCGAGGGCAGCATGGTGATGGAGCTCGACGGCTGGAACGCGCCCTGAAGGTGCAAGTGCAAACTCGCCCGTCGAGCTGTAAGCGGTTTGCACTCCGCGACTTAAGCGCACGCGCCGCGCGCCTGACCAGCATTGCGCTGCCCTATGAAAATGATTAATGTTGCGCCCCGGTTTTACTACCGGCCTGCCGGCAACGCGACTTCATGCCGCCTCGACGGAACGCGGCTCGCTCACAGAGGTGGATATCGTGGCCAACGCGAAAAAGAAAGCTTCCGCGAAGAAGAAAGCCGCTCCGCGTCCCGCCGTAAAGAAAGCCTCTCCAAGCAAAGCCAGCAAGAAAGCGGCGCCAGCCAAGGTGCCGCCCAAGAAGGCGAGCGCGGCCAAGCCGGCTGCCAAGCCCGCGCCGAAGAAGGCCGCGAGCAAGGCCAAGCCGGTTGCCAAGAAGGCAGCGGCGAAGAAGCCCGCGGCCAAACCGGCGAGCAAGCCGGCGCCGGTCGCCAAGCCTGCCGTGCCGGCGGCGAAGCCCGCGGCGGCCAAGACCGCCAAGCCGGTCGCCAGCAAGCCGGCCACGACCAACAAGCACGTGGCCCCCGCGAAGGTGGCCGAAGTGAACAAGCCCGCGGCCGTGGTCGCGAGCAAGCTTCCGGCACGGAAGCCCGAACCGCCCAAGGCGGCGCCCGTGGCGCCCACGCCGGCACCCACAGCGGTGCAGACGACGTCCGCCAAGGCCGACAAGAAAGACTCCAGCGCACGCAAGAAGGCCGACACGCCACCGCGTCAGGTTGCGCGCGCCTCAACGGCCGTTGCCAAAGTCCCCAGCCATGACCATTCGAACCCCGCTCCCCGTACACGCATGATCAATCTCGACGAGGTGAAGCTGCCCGCGGGCTACGTGCCGAAAGCGGACGAGGAATACATGAACCCGATGCAGCTCCTGTATTTCAGGAACAAGCTGCAGGCCTGGCGCGAAGAGCTGATCACCGAGTCCCAGGAAACGCTCGACCACCTGCGTTCGGAGATCCGCGACGTCGGCGACGAGGCCGAACGCGCCAGCCGCGAATCGGACAACATCCTGGAACTGCGCACGCGCGACAGGTACCGCAAGCTGCTGAAGAAGATCGATGACGCCATCAAGCGCATCGAGGATGGCAGCTACGGCTACTGCGAAGAGACCGGCGAGGAAATCGGCCTCGGTCGCCTCGAAGCGCGGCCCATCGCGACCCTCACGGTCGACGCGCAGGAGCGCCGCGAACTGTTCCAGAAGCAGTTTCGCGACGAGCGCTGAGTCGCCGCGACGCCGGCCGCCCGGCCTACATCGGATCGCGCCTGGCGGCCCATGGCGCGCTGCATGGGATGGGGTATAGTAGCCGGCGATAGAACGGCGCGACGCTCCGCACGCGCGCCGTTTTCCGGGGGTTCGCGGGGGCGGTGACGACAGTGGCTGCGGCAAACATTCTCGTAGTGGAAGATCAGCGTGCGGTTGCCGGTGCGCTCCGCATGCGTTTGCGTGGGCTCGGCTACGACGTGGCCGGGATCGCGAAGGACGGCAACGAAGCCATCGAGAAGGCCCGCGATCTGCGACCGGACCTGATCCTGATGGATATCCGCCTGGGCGACGGCATCGACGGCATCGAGGCCGCGCACCGCATCCGCACCCAGTACGATATTCCCGTGGTCTACGTCTCGGCCTACGCCGACCGTGAACTGCTCGATCGCGCGCGCGCCACCCAGCCTGCGGGCTTCATCAACAAGCCCTTCACGACCAAGGACCTGCTGACCACCATCAACCTCGCCTTGCACAAGCAGGAAGAGGCGCGGCAGGCGGAGCAGTTGCAGGCCGAGGGCGGCAAGGACAACGAAGCGATCATCACCGCCGACCGCGATGCGCGGGTGACCTTCGTCAATCGCAACGCGGAGCAGCTGACGGGCTGGAACCGCGACAACATTCTCGGCCAACCGCTGGCCAACGTCCTCATGACCCTGTACGAACTGAGCGCGGCGGATGCCGGCGCGCAGATCCGCAAGGTCATCACCACCAACACCGAGCAGCCCGTGCTGCAGGACGACCCGCAGAGCGGCGACCTCCTGAAGCCGCTCAGCGACGCGCGCGGCGGCTGTTTCGGCGTGGCGCTCCGCATCAGCGAGCGCGCCGTGCGTGCGAGCCTCGCCTCGCTCGTCCAGGCCAGCAACGCGCTGCGCTTCGTGTTCGATCAGCTGCCCATGGCGGTGGTGCTGGTCGACAGGCAGCTCAAGCTGCTCTACATCAACCAGCTCGCCGACCGCATCCTGCGCTCGCATCCCGGCATCGAACTGACGCGCGGCCTGCTGCGCGCGACCGGTGAAGAAGATCAGCAGCAGCTCGCGGCGGTGGTGCAGCGCGCGTCGGTGCGCGGTGGGCGCCAGGCGCCAGACGAAGTGACGAGCGAGATCTGCACCGTGCGCTCGAGCGAGGACGAGCGCCGCGTGATCCTGGTGGCCACCCCGGTGCCGACCGACGGCGCGGTGTCGGTCGCGCTCCTGGTGTTCGAATCGCCGGGCTACCGGCCGGTGTCGGGGCAGGTGCTGCACCAGATCTACGGCCTGACCCGCGCCGAAGTGACCCTCGTCCAGGCGCTCGCCAGCGGCCACAGCCTGGAAGACGCGGCCCACGTCATCGGCATCGCGGTCAACACCGCGCGCACCCACCTGAAACACATCTTCATCAAGACCGGCTCCAAGCGTCAGTCCGAGCTCATCCACCAGGTGGAGACCGGACCGGCGTCCCTGCCCCTGCGACTGGAAGAGCCGCGCTAGAACGGCGTACTCACGCGTGACTGTCGCGATGCGAGAGTCCACCGAAGATCGTCAAAGCCCGTGGATTCCCGCTTGCGCGGGAATGACGAATCGAAATGCGGGCGTAGGCGCATGACGATCTAGGCCATCCCCCACTTCTCCGTCACCCCTGCGAAAGCAGGGGTCCATCGGCGGTCGGCTACGCCCATGGATTCCTGCTTGCGCAGGAATGACGGGTCGGGTGAGTGCGAGTCGGCGGAACGGCAGCCGTCTTCGCGTCACCAACATCATGGCCTCGCGCGCCGGACGGTCTGCACCACCACCCATTACACCGTCACCCCTGCGAAAGCAGGGGTCCATCGGCGGTCGGCTACGCCCATGGATTCCTGCTTGCGCAGGAATGACGGGTCGGGTGAGTGCGAGTCGGCGGAACGGCAGCCGTCTTCGCGTCACCAACATCATGGCCTCGCGCGCCGGACGGTCTGCACCACCACCCATTACACCGTCACCCCTGCGAAAGCAGGGGTCCATCGGCGGTCAGCGAAACCCTTGATCCTGAAGCAGCGCCCGCCTTACCGAGCAGCGGCGCGCGACTCCCCCGGGCAGAACGTCACCGACGCCTTGGCGAAACCCGTGGCCTGGGCCTAGAATCCCGGGTGACGCCAGGACGGCGTCTGACTCAAACCACAGGAGTTCTGGATATGGATATCCGCGTTCCCGGGCGCGTGCGCGCCCTTGCCTTCACCACCTGTCTTGCCCTGCATACCGCGCTGCCCGCGTCGGCCGCGACCATGGTCAGTTTCGACTTCGAGGACGCCGGCGGCAGCTTTACCACCGAACCCACCACGCTCGCGCCCGGCCTCACGGCGGCGACGCTCGGCGACGACGCCGGACGCGTAGCTGACCTGGCCGGCAACCCCGGCCGGGCCTTGTCCTTGAGCGGTTTCACCAGCGGCAACCAGCTGCACTTGACGCTCGCGACCGCCGACGGCCTGCGTCTCTTGCTCGACAGCCTGGCGTTCGACGTACGCGCCTCGGCGAGCGGCCCCAACGCCTGGGAACTCCGCCACGCGGGCGCCCTCCTCGCGAGTGGCGACGTGACGGCCAGCTTTCGCGCCGTGGACCTGCCGCTGGCCCTGGACGGCGGCGCCGGACCGCTGGTGCTGGACTTCATCGGCCTGGGCGCCAGCGCCGCGACCGGCACGCTGCGCATCGACAACCTGCGCCTGGGCGGGGCGCTGAGTCCCGCGCCGGTGCCGCTGCCGGGCTCGATGTTCCTGTTCGTCACGCCGCTGCTCGGGCTCACGCTGCGCGAACTGCGCGTGCGTCACGGCGCCGGCGGCCAGGCCCACTCGCGCCAGCCGTCGACCAGCGGGAAATACAGGCCGAGCATGATCGGGCGCGGGTCGAGTGCGGCCATGATGCGCGCGTAGCGCTCGAGCTGGGGGCGGTAGCGCGTGAGCTCGGAGTCGAGCCAGGCCTCGCGCGCGCCGCCACGGTGGCTGCCGGTCTTGAAGTCGACGATCCAGCGCCGGCCCTCATGGTCGACGAAGGTGCGATCGATGATCACTCGGACCGGCCGCCCCGCCTCGACCGCCGCCAGGCAGAGCTCGGTCTCAACCTCGCGCTGCGCGCTCGAGAAGAGCCACTGGCCGCGCTCGCTGGCGCGGGTCGCGGCGACGGCGCGCTCGAGTTCAGCGAGCGCGGCGTCCAGCACATCCTGCGGCACGCCGAGCGCGCGCAGCCCACCGCGGGCATAGCCTGCGATGGACGCGCTCCAGGCGCCGAGGCCGGCGCCGTCGGCCAATGCCTGCAGCAGGCGGTGGGCCACGGTGCCGAGGTGCTTGGCGGTGGTGCCCGCCCAGTCGAATTCGAGCGGCGGATCGCTGCCCGTGGGTGGCAGGATGAAGTGCGGCGTGGGCAAGTCGTCCAGGCGCGCGCGACTGCGCGGCGGGGATCCTACGCCGACCATTGGCGCGGCGATCGCGGCCTCGGCCGGCAGGCCGGCCAGCACCTCTTCCTCCACCGCCGGCCACAGCATGGCGAGGAAGGATCCCTTGGACGGCCGCGCCGGCTGTCCGGGCTTCGGCTCGGGCACGTGACCGAACAGGTGCACCGCGTGTTTCGCGCGGGTCAGCGCGACGTACAGCACGCGCACCGCTTCGGCCTCGCCCGCTTCGCGATCCCGCGCGCAGAGATAGTCGTACAGCGCGCTCTCGCCCTTGGCGGGCGACGGCGCGAGCAAGAGTTCCAGCTCGTCGTCCACGCGCCGTTCGCGCCACGCAAGCAGCGGGCGATCATCACCGCGCGGCTTCGCGCCGCAGCCCGGCACGATGACGTGGTCGAACTCGAGTCCCTTGGCGCGATGCACGGTCATGATCTGTATCGGCGCGACGCCGGCCGCCGGAGGCGGAGTCGAGTAGCGCCCCGCGACCGCTTCACCGAGCGCCTCCAGGGTGAGCGGACTGACGCGCGTCTCGAGTTCGGCGAGCAGCGCGAAGAAACCGCGCACGTCGTCCACGCGCGCCTCGTCCTCCAGCACCGCCGGTCCGCCGAGCGCGACCCAGCAACGCTCGACCAGCGACGCGAAGGGCTCGCGCCCGACCTGGTCATGGGCCGCGGCCAGCAGCGGCGCGAGGCGCGCGAGGCGCGCGGCCTCCTCGTCCGGCAGACCCGCCCACACGCGGGGTTCGGCCAGCGCTTCGCGCAGCGTGCCCGGGTGCTGCGCGAGCGCGTGCAGGGTAGCCAAGGTGACGCCGCACCAGGGCGCGCGCAGCACGGCGTGCCAGGCGACGGCGTCGCCCTCGTGCAGCAGCGCGCGGCAGAGCGCCAGCAGGTCGCCGATGCAGGGCAGGCTCGCCAGCGGTTCGATTTCGCGCGCGGCGAGCGCATGGCCATGGGCGATCAATTCGGCGGGGATGTCGCCCAGGGCGGCGCGGCTGCGCACCAGGAGCGCGATAGTGGCGTCGGGGGCGCGCGCGCGGATGGCCTCGATTGAGGCGCGCACCTCGCGCGCTTCGCGCGCCGCGTCGCGACCGAGGCTCACGCTGAGCGTGCGCGCAAAGGGCTCGCCCGCGCGCATGGCGCGCTGCGCGATGCAGGGCAGGTCGAAGTCCGCGACCGTCGCGCAGGCGCGCGGCATGACGTCGTTGATCCACTCGACCAGGTTGGCCTGGGCGCGAAAGTTGGCGGTCAGGGCCAGGCGTTCGAGCCTGAGTTCGCCCAGCACGCCGCGCGCCAGCACGCGGGTGAAGAGTTCGACCTCCGCCTGGCGAAAGCGGTAGATGGACTGCATCGGATCGCCGACCAGGAACAAGCTGCGCCCGTCGTCGCCGGTCCAGCCGACGGTCAGCGCCTCGATCAGCGCGTACTGCGAAGCCGAGGTGTCCTGCACCTCGTCGATCAAGAGATGCTGCAGCCGGTAGTCGAGCGCGAGCGCGAGATCGCTCGGCGCCTCCGGCGCGCCCAGCGCGGCGCGCGCGGCGAGCGCGAAGCCGGTGAAGTCCACCCGCCCGCGCGCGACCGCGGTGTCGAACATCGCGGTCGCGAGCCTCAACACCGCGAGCAACGCGGCCACCAGTTCACGCTCGGCGTCGTCGAACGGCGAGCGTGGCAGCTCGAGCACGCGCGCCAGCGCGCGCGCGAGTCCATCGCACTCGCCGAGCGCGATGAGCAGCGCCGTCATCTCGTCCTTGTCGGCCTTGCCGGCGGCGCCCGGCGGAAAGCCCTGGTTGACGTTCACGGTCTTGCGCCACTCGCCCTTGGCGGTCAGGCACAGGCGCGCGAGGCCGTGCCAGTGGCCGAGCGCGTCGAGCGTGATCCCCGGCAGCGCGCGCAGCGTCGTCAGTTCGAGCAGGCTCAGGTCGTCCCCGCCCGCGGCGGCGAGGCGCGCGCCCGCGCCGGCCGCGATGCGCACCAGCCGCCCGCGCAGGTCGGCGGGCAGACGCGCCAGCACGCGCTCGATGTCCTCCGCCACCAGGCGCCGGTAACAGGCCTCGAGCGCCGCGAGATCGTCGCCGTGGCGCAGCACCGGCAGCCATTGATCGCGCCGCGCGAGCATCGCGGCCAGCAGGCTCTCCAGGCGCGGCCAGTCATTGTCGAAGTGCGCGAGCAGGCGCGCGACCGGCGCGCGCCACTCACCCTGCGTGGCGATCATCGCGATCGCTTCGCGCGCCGCCTCCGCGTAGAGACGCGACGCGTCCTCTTCCACCCCCTGCGCGCTCGGCAGCCCGGCGCTGATCGGCGCCTGGCGCACGATGCTCTGGCACAGCGCGTCGATGGTCATGATGCGCAGGCGCGAGGGATGGGCGCGCAGCTCCCAGCCCTGCGCCGCGTCGTGTTCGAGCACCGCGCGCCCGAGCGCGTACGCGGCCTGACGGAAACCTTCCTCCGGCAGCGGCCCGGCGGCCAGGTCGAGCGCATCGATGATGCGCGCGCGCATCTCCTCCGCCGCCTTGCGCGTGAAGGTGATGGCGAGCACCTGCTCGGGCTGGCGCACGCAGGTCAGGAGCTTGAGCAGACGCTGGGTGAGCAGCGATGTCTTGCCCGAGCCGGCGGGCGCCTGCACCACGAAGCTCGTGGTGACATCCAGCGCGCGCTCGCGCGCGGCGGCGTCAGGGACTGTCGTCATCGGCCCCGTCCTCGTCCGCTTCGGCGGCGAGCGCAACTTCGTTCACGCGACACAGCAGCGGGTAGTCGCAGTGCCGGCAGGTCGTGGCGCCGCGTTTCGGCGCCACCACGGCGAGCCCCGCGGCGAGTTCCTCCGCCAGGCGCTCGAGGTCCTCGTGCCAGGCGTCGAGCGCGAACTCCCATTCCTCGGGCAGCGGACCGGGCACCCAGCGTGGCGCCTCGCGATCGAGACGCGCGTAGGCGATGGCGCCGATCGCGCCGTACTCCTCGGCCAGCGCGTAGCAGGGCAGCTGAGGCTGGTCCATGCGCGGCGGCAGCCAGTCAGCCGGTCTGCAAGCGCCGGTCTTGTAGTCGATCACGACCGCGCGACCATCGGCGTCGCGATCGATGCGATCGACCCGCAGGCTGAACTCCAGGCCGGCGAAGTGCGCCACCCGCGGCGCCTCGACCGCCACCACGGTGAACGGCGGGCGCTCCAGTTCCAGCGCGAGCCACCGCTCGATGAGGCGCGTGAGGCGCTCGAGTTCGAGGTCGATCACCGCGCGCTCCAGCGCGGTCGCGCCGCTCGGCGGCGGCAGGGCGGCGGTCACGGCGGCGACGATGCGCGCGTGGCGCGCCGCCGGCGCGAGCGCGCGCAGCGCGGTCTGGTCGCCGAGCGCGCGCCACAGGGTGGCGAGCGCTTCGTGCGCGGCGCTGCCACGCGCGGCGGCGCTCAAGCCCGGACGCGGCTCGTCCGGCGCGCGCGCGCCGAGACGGTGGCGAGCGAAAGCGCGGAACGGACAGGCGGCCTGCGCCGCCAGCGCGCCGACCCCGCCGCGCAGCGCGCCGATGGCCGCAGGACCGCGACTGTCGTCGATGGCGACCCTGGCCGCGCTGGCCTGCCGCCAGCCGCGCGGCACGATGCGCCGCGGCGTTTCCACCTCTGCCGCATGCAGCGCGGGCAGCAAGGGACTCGGGCTGTAGACCAGTTCGCCATCGCCCTTGCGAAAGCTCGCCACCCGCGGCCCTTCACCCGCCGCGAGCGCGCCGACCAGCGCGCGTGCGCGGGCCAGGTCGCGGGCCGGATCGGCGCCAGGCATGCCCGCGTCGCGCTGCCAGGCGAGCGGCAGGCAGGGCGAGGGGCGCGCCTGCGCGACCAGCGCCGAGGCCTCCGCGCCCGCCAGCCACAGCGCGGTGGGCGCGAGCAACGCCGCCTCGCCCGGCGTCACCACGTAGATGCCGCTGGTCGCCGGCGGCAGGCTCACGACGCTGTCGGCCAGCAGGCGGCGCAGACGGGCCAACGCGGCGCCTGCGTCCTGCGGCGGCAGCACGGCGTCCAGGCGCTGCAGGCGATCGCACACCTCTCCCCAGTCGCGCTGCAGGCGCAGGGTGTCGACGTCCAGCAAGCCTTCGCCCGGCCACCCGGCCGCGCCGAGCACCTGCTCGAAGTGCTCCAGCCAGCCGACCAGCGGCTGGCGGCGCGGCCGCGCCTCGTGGAGTGCGCGCAGCGCATCGAACAGCGCCACCGCCCGCGGACAGGGATGGGCCTCGCGCGACAGCAGCACGCGCACCACGGCGAGCGGGAGTTCGTGACGGTCCGTCGCCCGCAGCGCGAGATCGGCGCGCGCCCGCGCGCCGCGCTCTTCCCGCGCGCCGGCCAGCAGCGGCGAACGCAACAACGCGCTCCACGCCTGCCAGGACATCACCGGCGAGAAGTCGAGCAGGGTCAGCGCCAGCGCGATGCGCGGGTCGTCCGCGAGCGGCGCGCGCAACCCGAGGTGCACGGCGTCCGTTGGGCCGAACACTTCCGCGACCGCGCGGCGCAACAGCGCCGCGTCGTCCCGCAGACTGTCCAGCGCCACCACCACGCGCGCACCAGGCGCGGCCTGCTCGCCCGCCCAGCAGAGCGCGGCGTGGAGTTCCTGTTCGCGATCGGCGAAGGCGCGGCCGCTGAAGCCGGCCGCAGCGCCGACCGGCGGCCGCGGCGCGGGAGGCAGCAGGCGCGCCACCGTCGGCGGCGGCGCGAAGAATCCGTGCGCCAGGCGGAGGGACGGCGCCAGTGCGTCACTCTGCAGCAAGCGGGCGTGATCGGTCGCGCCGAGCCGTGCGCAACGCTCGCGGTAACGGGTAGACCAGCGCAGGAAGGCGGCGATGTCGTCGTTGGCCAGCAACGGCGGCGGCGGCCAGGGCAATCGCCAGGCATGCAGCGCGTGCCACGCCTCGCGTGCCGTGGCGGCCGCCACTTCAGGGCTCGGGATGTGGAGCTGCTCGTCGCTGGCGATGACCTGTTGCCACAGCGCCAGGGCCTGCTCGGGCGACAGCAGGAACGCGGCCTCGCCGCTTGCGCCCGCGAGGCGCTGCTGTTCGAACGCCGCGCCGAGCGCGGCCGGCAGGCTCACGACGCTGCTCGGCCGCCAGCTGCGCGCGCCGTCGGCGCGGGCGCGCTCGTCCAGCACCAGGTTGACGAGCCGCTGCGCCGCGCCGTCGGGCACCAGGATGCCGTGGGGCGCGTCGCAGAGCGCGGTGAAGGTCGCGAGATGCACGCTCGAGGTCTTGCCTGAATGGAAACGCGGACGCGGACGCGACTCGAACGGCGCGCGCTATACTCGCCGCGCCGCGCCCGGAGTCGCCCATGCGTCGCCTGCTAGTGTCCCTCTGCCTCTGCTCGCTGTCGATCACGCCGGCGGCGGCGCGCATGTATCAGTGGCGCAGTCCCGCCACCGGCACCACCCAGCTCTCGGGCACGCCACCGGCCTGGTATCGCACGCTCGAGGGCGGTCCGCGGGTCTACGTGTTCGATGCCAATCGCCTGGTGGACGACACCGGCATCGCGGTCTCGGACGAGCAGCGCCGCGCGCTCCGCGCCGCGGCCTTCGGCGAGGTGGAGACCGCACAGCCCGAGCCCGTCGCCCGGCCGCCGGTCACCGCTACGGCGCCACCGCCACCGAGCGCGACCACGCCCGGGGCGCCGACCGTCACCCCGCCGGCCGCCAGCGGCGGCGCCGACGAGGCCGCGGCCTTGAAAGCCCTGATCGAGGCCTGGGATCAGCGCCAGGTGGACCAGGTCCGCGCCGTGATCGAAGCCGCGCCCGCGGCCGACGCGCCGGCGCCCTGAGCGGCGGTCAGTCGTCGCGATTCAGCAGGCTGACCAGGGCCTGCCAGAATCCCACCTTGTCCTCGGCGGCGATCGCCTTCAGTTCCAGCAGCGTGCGGTTGTCCGGTTCGATCTGCAGGCCGAGCGCGACATAGCTGCGCGCCTGCTCGAAGCGATCCGCTGCAATGGCCTGCTCGGCCAGCAGCGCGAAGCGCGCGGCGATCGCCAGCATGCCGGCGCGCGCCTCGGCATTGCCGGGGTCGACCTGCAGGAGGCGCGAGAAGTAGTAGTAGGCATTGTCGCGCGGCGGATCGGTGAGACGCTGCGCGTCGAGGCTGTGGCGCCCGAGCCAGAGCAGCGCACGCACCACCTGGTCGGGCGCGGTGCCGGCCGGCAGCGCCACTTCGCGCAGGCCGCCCGGATCGAGCGGCGTGGTGGCGATGCGCGTCGGCGTGTGGTCGCCCTCGAGCCGTCGCTCGATCACCAGCAGTGCGCCCCAGCCGAGCACGCACAGCGCGAGCAGCACGGCCAGCGTCCATTGCAGCGGCCCGAAACGCTGCGGCGCGGCGGGCGCCACCGGCAGCGCACGCGCGGCGCGCTCGCCGGTGAGGTCGATGTCCGGGCTCGCCGTCATCTCAGCCTTGGACTTCACCGTGCCGGCGCGCCGCAATCGATCGATGAAGTGGATCAGGCTCCGCGCGTCGCGAAAGCGCTCGTTGCGCGGCTTCGCCATCATGAGATCGAGCAGCGGCTGGAACTGCTCGAGCCCCGCCGGCAGGCGCGGCACCGGCGCGCGCTTGTGCATGAGAATCACGTCGATCACCGAGTCCGCCACGTAGGCGCGCCCGCCGGTCAGCATTTCGTAGAGGATGACACCGAGCGAGTAGATGTCCGCGCGACCATCTATCGGTCCGGCCTCCGACTGCTCGGGCGCCATGTAGTTGGGGCTGCCGACGAACATGCCGGTGGAGGTGAGATCGGAATCGTGGCTCAGGCGCTTGGCGATGCCGAAGTCACTCAGGAGCGGCGTGCCGTCCCGCCGGAAGAGGATGTTGCCGGGCTTCACGTCGCGGTGGACGATGCCGTTGTCGTGGGCCGCGGCGAGTCCGGCCGCGACCTTCTCCACGATGTCGATGGCCTCGACCGGCGCGAACACGCGCTCGGCGAGCCGGTCCTTGAGGTCGCCGCCCTCGACGTACTCCATCGAGATGTAGACCTCGTCGCCGGCCTGGCCGATGTCGTAGATGGTGATGATGTGCGGATGGTTGAGCGAGGCGATGATGCGCCCCTCGTTCAGGAAGCGCTCGATGGTCTCGTGGCTGATACCGATGCTGGTGTCGAGAATCTTCAGCACCACCTCGCGTCCCAGCGAGCGCTGCTCGGCGAGGAACACGCTCGCCATGCCTCCCTGGCCGATCAGGCGCTTGATCTCGTAGCCCGGGATGTCCATCGCGGGATTATAGACCGGCGGCTGCCCCGAACAGGCGAGACGCGGCCTCCCCGGGCAGGTGCCTTTTGCCGAGGTCACGGGTTAAAGTGAGGGGCAGAATCAGAACGCCCGACACACACCATGCCCAACTCGAAGAAGCCCGCCGCGGCGCCCCGTCCGCGCTCCCGCAAACTGGTGGAAGACATGCTGCAGGAACGCCAGCAGATGCTGGTGCTGCTGTGGGAGCTTTCCAAGCTGGACCTCCAGTATCCCGACGATCAGACGCGAGAAATGCTGGAAGACTTCCAGGAGATCCTGGTCGACTACATCGCCGCTGCCCACTTCGGTCTCTACCAGCGGGTCGCCGAAGGCAACGAACGCCGCCAGGCGGTGCTGGACGTGGCGCGCGAAATCTACCCGCGCATCGCCGCCTCCACCGACCTCGCGGTCGAGTTCACCGAGAAGTACGACGGGACCGCCGAGCGGCGCGACACTGCCGCGCTGGCCGCCGATCTCTCGCGCCTGGCGGAAGAGCTGACCACGCGCATCGACCTAGAAGACCGCCTGATCCTGGCGATGGTCGGCGGCGACTTCCCGCTGCCGCGCTCGCCCGCCACCCCGGCCTGAGAGTGTCTCAGCCGGGCAATACGGCGAGCTTGGCGCGAATGAAGTCGCCGTGGGAAAGGTGCAGCAGATCTGACAGGCGGCGGATGTAGTACTCCTCGTAGTGGTCGACGCGGCCGTCGGCCTGCGCCACCTGCCAGAGCTTCTCCAGCAGTTCGATCTTCTGCTCGCGTGACAGGCGCTCGTTCACCACGTTGGTGAAATCGTAGAACGACACCGCCTGGTCGACCGCCTCGCCGGCGGTGGCGACGAGGTCGTCGAGGCCGTCGGCGTCCACCTCGCACAGCCGCGTGATGGCGGCGAGCACCATGCGCTTCTCGCTCGCGTCGACCTCGTGATCGGCCCGCGCGATTTCGAGCAGCAGCGCGGCGACGGCGAGCGGCAGGGGATCGATGTCGGAGGACGACGCGTCGAGGCTCGCGAGGGCGTCGTCGATGAGGGCCTTGAGCGTGCGGAACATGGCGGGATCCAATCGATGAAGCCGCATCGTAGCGCGCGCCTGTCCCGACCCCAAGCGCGCGACTCCTGCGGGCAGCCTGCTAGGATGCCGCCATGACCCGCATCTTTGTCGATCAGCCCCTGGCGCCCGGGCAAGACTGTGAGTTGCCCACCGTGGCCGCCCATCACGTGCGCGACGTGCTGCGGCTCTCGAAGGACGCGGAGCTGGTGCTGTTCGACGGTCGGGGCGGCGAATTCGACGCGCGGCTCAGCAGCGTGGGCCGCGCTGGCGTGCGCGCCGAGGTCGGCGCGCGTCACGAACCGGCGCGCGAGTCCCCGCTCGCGGTCACCCTGGTGCAATCCATCTCGCGCGGCGAGCGCATGGACTACACGCTGCAGAAGGCGGTGGAACTCGGCGTGCGCGACATCGTGCCGGTCGTGAGCGCGCGCACCGTGGTCAAGCTCGACGCCGCCCGCGAGGCCAAGCGTCTCGAACACTGGCGCGGCATCGTGCGCCACGCCGCCGAACAGAGCGGCCGCACCCACCTGCCGACGGTCGCGCCGGTGGTGCCGCTCGGCGCCTGGCTCGCGACGCGCGGCGCGCTCATCGCCTACCTGCTCGATCCGCTGGCCACGCGTCGCCTGGCGACCGAACCCGAGCCCGGCGACGGCGTGGCGATCCTGGCGGGGCCGGAAGGCGGCTTCGAACCCGACGAACGCCAACGCATGCTGGACGCCGGCGTCATACCGGTGCGCTTAGGACCCCGCATCCTGCGCACCGAGACCGCGGCGCTCTGCGCGCTGGCGGTGATGCAGGCGCGCTGGGGCGACGTGTGATTCCCCGTAGGTCGGGCTTCAGCCCGACATTCATCACGGGGTTCCGATGTAGGGCC
>JBFWYG010000086.1:16036-17574 GCA_050186725.1 Gammaproteobacteria bacterium
GGTTCCGATGTAGGGCCGATTTCAATCGGCCATGCACGGCACCCGTCAACGCCGTGCATGGCGGGTTGAAACCCGACATGCAAAAAATCACAGCCCCCGCAGCCTTTTCCGCACCTGCGGCAGCAGGCGGCGGCTGATCAAGAGGCGCTCGGGGCGGCCGTCCAGCACCACGGCAACGTTGCCGGCGGCGTCGCGTTCCAGCGCGCGCACGTGGGCCGGCGCGACGAGCGCGTTGCGGTGGATGCGCACGAAGTCCTCGGCGAACTCCTCTTCCAGCGCGCGCAGCGAATCTTCGATCAGGAGCTGGCCGGTCCTGCCCACGGCACTGACATAGCCCTGGTCGGCCTGGAAATACAGCACCTCGCCGATGGGCATGAAACGCAGCGTGCCGCCGGCCATGGCGCTCACGTGACGCCGCCGGCCGCCCGCCGCGGCAGGCTGCTCAGCGAGCAGTTCGCGCCCGAGCCGCAAGCTCGCGGCGCGTTCGAGCGCCGCGCGCAGGCGATCGAGCCGCACCGGCTTCAGCAGGTAATCCAGCGCCTGGGACTCGAAGGCCGCGAGCGCGTGCTCGTCGTAGGCGGTGGTGAAGATCACCACCGGCGGCGCGCGCCGATCGCGCAGCCGGCGCGCCACTTCGATGCCGTCCATGCCGGGCATGCGCACATCGAGCAGCACGACGTCGGGCGCGTGCTGTTCGACCGCGGCGAGACAGGCGAGCCCATCGGACGCCTCGCCCACCACCGCGCCGGCGTCGAGCTCGGCGATCTGCGAAGCCAGGCGGCCGCGCGCCAGCGGCTCGTCGTCGACGATCAGGATCTTCACGGCGCGTGCTCGGTGCGCAGCGGCACGCGCAGGCGCACCACGTAGCGCCCGTCCCGCTCGCCGGCGTCGAGCGCGGCGGCGGCGCCGAAGTGCGCGCCGAGGCGCTGACGCAGATTGTTGAGCGCGATGCGATTGCCGGCGTGGTGGCGCGCGCCGTCGGCCGGCGCGAGCGGGTTGTCCACCGTCACCTCGAGCGCGCCGTCGACGCCGCGCGCGGCGATGGTCACCGTGCCGCCACCGCGCAGCGGCTCGATGCCGTGGTAGATGGCGTTCTCGACCAGGGGCTGCAGCGACAGGCGCGGAAGGCAGGCGCCGGCCGGCAGCGGCTCGAGTCGCCAGTCGACCACCAGCCGCTCACCGAGCCGCAGGCGCTCGATGGCGAGGTAGCGCTCGACGAACTCGATCTCGGTCGCCACCGGCACCGGCGCGCGCGCGTCGGCGAGGCTCGCGCGAAACAGGTCGGCCAGGTCTTCGATGGCGCGCTCGGCGAGCGGCGGATCGCTGCGCGTCAGGCTCGCGATGGTGTTCATGCAGTTGAAGAAGAAGTGCGGGCGGATGCGCGCCTGCAGCGCCTCGAGACGCGCCTGCGCCTCGGACGCCACGCGCTGCTGCCAGTGAAAGCGCACGTAGAAGTAGCGCAGCACCAGCGCGCCGACGATGGCCGCCACGCACACCGTGCGCTGGACGAGATCCGCATGCCGGATGCGGATCACGGC
>JBFWYG010000087.1:0-17413 GCA_050186725.1 Gammaproteobacteria bacterium
GCGACGCGGGTGTTGCGCGCCAGCATGGTCAGACGCGGCGCGGCCAGCCGGCGGCGGCCGAGGCTGCCGCAGTCCGGGCAGTCCGCGCGGTCGTCGCGCGCGGCGATGGGGCGAGCCAGCGAGAAGTCGGTGCCGCAAGGGCACTGGTAGTCGTAGAGCGGCATGGGAGGGTCTCCTTTCGTCTCGAGCGGCGTGGCGACACGAGGTGTCGCCACGCGCGGTCAGGCTCAGCTCGCCTTGGCGAGATCCGCTGAGAAGGTCTGCACGCTCGGTCCGGTCTTGTTGGGTCGAATGTCGAAGTCGAAGATGCCGGTCGGCAGCCACAGCGTCGCGCAGGCATTGGGAATGTCGACGATGCCGCTGATGTGGCCCTCGACCGGCGCCGTGCCGAGAATGGCGTAGGCCTGCTCGCCGGTGTAGCCGAACTTCTTCAGGTACTCGATGGCGTTCAGACAGGCGCGCCGGTAGGCGACGTGGGCGTCGAGGTAGTGCTGGGTGCCAGACTCGTCGACCGAGATGCCTTCGAAGATCAGGTAGTCGGTGTAGCGCGGTTCCAGCGGGCTCGGCTTGAAGATCGGGTTGGTGATGCCGTACTTCGACATGCCGCCCTTGATGATGTCGACGTGGAGCTCGATCCAGCCGGCCATCTCGATCGCGCCGCAGAAGGTGATCTCGCCGTCGCCCTGGGAGAAGTGCAGGTCGCCCATCGAGAGACCGCCGCCGTTCACGTATACCGGGAAGTAAACCTTCGAGCCGCGCGACAGGTTCTTGATGTCGCAGTTGCCGCCGTGTTCACGCGGCGGCACGGTGCGCGCGCCGACCTGGGCGGCCTCGGCCGCGGCGGAGCCGGTCATCTTGCCCATCAGCGCGGTGTCGGCGTAGGGCAGCGCGGCGAGCGCCGGCACGCGGCCGGGATCGGTCGCGAACAGCGCCGCTTCGCGCGTGTTCCAGGTCTTCAGCAGATCATGCGACGGCAGGCAGCCGATGAGCCCCGGGTGCATGATGCCGGCGAAGTTCACGCCCGGCACGTGGCGCGACTGGGCGAAGATGCCCTCGAAGTTCCAGCAGGCCTTGCGCGCGTCCGGGTAGTGATCGGTGAGGAAGCCACCGCCGTTCGACTTGGCGAAGATGCCGGTGAAGCCCCAGTCGGAGGTGGGCAGCGTGCCGATGTCGAGAATGTCGACCACCAGCAGGTCGCCCGGCTCCGCGCCTTCCACGCCTATCGGGCCCGACAGGTAGTGCACCTTGGTCAGGTCGACGTCGCGCACGTCGTTGGCGGAGTCGTCGTCCTTGATCTGGTTGCCGGTCCAGTCCACGCACTCGACGCGGAACGAGGCCCCGGGTTTGACCATCGCGACCATCGGCAGGTCGGGATGCCAGCGGTTGTGCAGCATGCCGTTCTGTTCGGCGGGCGCCTTCAGCGGGTCGGCGGGAATCAGTACTTCAAGCATCTGAGTGTCTCCTTGCTTGGCTGTGCGGGTGACGTGAGAGTGAATTCAGACCGAGAGATAGCGCCCGAGCGTGGCGCTGTCGGCGTTGGCGCGGGTCATCTGGTCGACGATGTGGCCGCGCTCGATGACCAGCAGGCGATCGGCGACGTCGAGCGCGAAGCTCAACACCTGTTCGGAGACCACGATGGTCAGGCCGCGCAGCTTCTTGATCTCGACCAGGAGGCGCGCGAGGTCCTTGATGATCGATGGCTGGATGCCCTCGGTCGGTTCATCCAGCAGCAGCACCTTGGGGTTGGTGACCAGCGCGCGGGCGATCACCAGCTGCTGCTGCTGGCCGCCGGACAGGTTGCCGGCCTTGCGGTTCGCCATGTCGCGAATGATCGGAAAGAGACTGAAGATCTCCTCCGGCACGCTGTCCTTGCGGTTGCGCAGACCCGTGAGCACGTTCTCCATCACGGTCAGCGCGGGGAACACCATGCGGCCCTGCGGCACGTAGGCGAGACCGTGGCGCACGCGCTCGTGGCTCGGCAGGCTGGCGAGGTCCTGGCCGGCGAGCTTCACGCTGCCACCGCGGCTCGGCAGGATGCCAATGAGCGACTTGAACAGCGTGCTCTTGCCCATGCCGTTACGGCCCATGACCGCGAGGATCTCGCCCTCGCCGGCCTCGAAGCCGACCTGGTGAACCACTTCGCTCTCGCCGTAGCTGACGGTGAAATCGCGTACTTCCAGCATGTTGCCTCCGGGTAGCGGCTCAGTGGCCGAGGTAGACTTCGACGACCTTCGGATCCGCCTGCACGTGTTCCATGCTGCCCTCGGCGAGCAGCTTGCCCTGGTGCAGCACGGTCACGCGGTGCGCGATGCGCTTGACGAAGTCCATGTCGTGCTCGATGACGATCACCGAGCGGTTCTCGCAGATGCGGGTCAGGAGCTCGGCGGTCTTCTGTCGCTCGCTGACGCTCATGCCGGCGACGGGCTCGTCCAGCATCAGGAGTTCCGGGTCCTGCATCAGCAGCATGCCGATCTCGAGCCACTGCTTCTGACCGTGGGACAGGAGCTCCGCCGGATCGTCGAGGCGCTCGTCGAGGTAGATCAGCCGCGCCACTTCCTCGATGCGGTCGAGCAGGAGCTGGTCGCGGCGGAAGAACAGGCTGCCGAACACGGTGCGGCCGCGCGGGTAGGACACTTCGAGGTTCTCGAACACCGTCAGGTTTTCGTAGATGGACGGGGTCTGGAACTTGCGGCCGATACCGCGACGCACGCGCTCGTACTCCGGCATGCGGGTCAGCTCGTCGTCCTTGAAGCGGATGCTGCCGCCGGTCGCGCGGGTACGGCCGCAGATGAGGTCGAGCAGCGTGGTCTTGCCCGCGCCGTTCGGCCCGATGATGACCCGCAGCTCGTTCTGCTCCACGTACAGATTGAGATCGTTGACCGCCTTGAAGCCGTCGAAGGACACGGTCAGGTTCTCGACCGAGAGCACGATCTTCTCGCTCATGCCGCACCTCCTTCGGCGCGCAGGTTGGAGGGCGGCGGGCTGTCGTCACCGGCGGTGGGCGCGGGCGACGCGCCGCTCGGGCGCGGCAGGTCGCGGGCCCGGCGCCGTGCCTGCCAGTCGCGGTAGCTGTCGGCGAGACCGGCGAGGCCGTTCGGGAACAGCATCACCACGGCGATGAACAGACCGCCCATCAGGAACAGCCACAGTTCCGGAAAGGACTCCGAGAAGTAGGACTTGCCGAAGTTGACCAGCAGCGAGCCGTAGACCGCGCCGACCAGCGACAGGCGCCCGCCGACGGCGGTGAAGATCACCATCTCGATGGAGGGCACGATGCCGACGAAGGACGGCGACATGAAGCCGACCTGCAAGGTGAACATCGCGCCACCGACCGCCGACAGCATCGCGGCCAGCGTGAAGATGAAGATCTTGAACGCCGCGACGTCGTAGCCCGAGAAGCGCACCCGCTCTTCCTTGTCGCGCAATGCGAGCAGGAGCTTGCCGAACTTGGATTTCAGCACCCACTGCCCGAGCAGCACGGCGGCGATCAGGAGCCCCGCGTTCACGTAATACAAGACGTACTTCGCGCTGTCGGTGCGGATGTCCCAGCCGAGCAGGGTCTTCAGATCCGTGATGCCGTTGACGCCGCCGGTGTAGCCCTGCTGACCGATGATGAGGATGGAGAGAATCGCCGCGATGGCCTGGGTCATGATCGAGAAGTACACGCCGCCCACCCGGCGCTTGAACATCGCGAGCCCGATGATGAAGGCCAGCAAGCCGGGCACCGCGACGATCGCGAAGAGCGTGAAGGCCAGGCTGTGGAAGGGCTCCCACAGGGCCGGCAGGGCGGTGATCTGATTCCAGTCCATGAAGTCCGGGATGCCGGGCGTGGACTGGATCTTGGTGCTTTCCGGATCCGAGGCCTCGAGCTTCAGGAACATCGCCATGGCGTAGCCGCCGAGACCGAAGAACACGCCCTGGCCCAGGCTCAGGATGCCGCCGTAGCCCCAGCACAGCACCAGGCCCACCGCCACGAAGGCATAGGTCAGGTACTTGCCGACCAGGTTCAGGCGAAACAGGTCCAGCGCCATCGGCAGGGCCACCAGGATCACCGCCGACATCACCAGTAGCGGCAGCTGGGCGCGCCACCAGGGCAGCGCGTTCTTGGGAGTGGAAGGCGTAATGGTCATGTGTCGGTCTCCGTCTGTCCGCGCCTGCTCACTTGCGCACCCGCAGCCGGAACAGCCCTTCGGGCCTGAGCAGCAGGATGCCGATGATGGTGGTGAGCGTGATGACCTTGGCCATGGAGCCGGTCATGAAGAATTCGAGCGTGGAATTGGTCTGGGCGATGGAGAAGGCCGAGGCGATGGTGCCGAGCAGGCTCTGCGCGCCGCCGAACACGACCACCAGGAAGGTGTCGACGATGTACAGCGAGCCGGCGGTCGGGCCGGTGGAACCGATGGTGGTGAAGGCCGCGCCCGCCACGCCGGCGATGCCGCACCCGAGCGCGAAGGTCATGCGGTCGACCTTGGCGGTGTCGATGCCGACGGCGCCGGCCATGGCCCGGTTCTGCACCGTGGCGCGCACCTTCAAGCCCCAGCGCGAGTAGTACATGAGCGCGGCGACCGCGCAGGTCAGCGCCAGCGTCAGCGCCATCACGAACAGGCCGTTCAGAGGAATGTCGATGCCTTCCTTCGGCTGGTAGGAGCCCATCAGCCAGGCCGGCAGGGTCGCGCTCACTTCCTTCGGTCCGAAGGTGGAGCGGAAGGCCTGCTGCATGATCAGCGACAGGCCCCAGGTCGCGAGCAGTGAATCGAGTGGCCGTTTGTACAGGTGCCGGATCATCAGCCACTCGACCAGCCAGCCGATGGCGAAGGCCACGCCGAAGCCGACGATGATGGCCGCGATGAAGTAGTAGTTCTCGAACCAGGGCGCGTATTGCGTCGAGAGCACGGACAGCAGGTAGGTGGTGTAGGCGCCGATGGTGAGGAACTCGCCGTGGGCCATGTTGATGACCCCCATCTGGCCGAAGATGATGGCCAGGCCGAGCGCCATCAGCAGCAGCACGCTGAAGACGCTGAGCCCGTTGAAGCCCTGCATGATCAGGACCGAGCCGAATTCTGAAAATGACATGCCGTCCATCGTGTGTGCTCCGCGCTGGCGTCTTTGTCTGGGTGCGAGGTGAGCCGGTCGCCGAAGCGGGCGCGCGATGCCGCGCGCCCGCCGGCGGGTTGCTTACTGGTAGCCCTTCGGGAAGGGGTTCGGCTCGATCAGATCCGACTCGTAGATCACCTTGTACTGACCGTCGGGCAGCGCTTCGCCGATGCGCAGCTTGCTCCACAGGTGATGGTTCTCGTGGACCTTCACGTAGCCTTCCGGCGCGGTGGTCAGCTCGATGCCCGGGGAGGCGGCGGCGATCTTGTCGATGTCGAAGCTGCCGGCCTTCTCGACCGCGGCCTTCCACAGCCAGGGCCCGAGATAGGCGGCCTGGGTGACGTCGCCGATCACGGCCTTGTCACCGTACTTGGCCTTGAAGGCTTCGACGAACTTCTTGTTGTTGTCGTTATCGAGGCTCTGGAAGTACTTCATGGCCGCGTAGAAGCCGACCATGTTTTCGCCGCCGATGCCGAGGATTTCGTCCTCGGTGACCGAGATGGTGAGGATGGTCTGCTTGTCGGAGGTGACGCCGGCAGCCTTCAGCTGCTTCCACCACGCGACGTTGGAGCCGCCGACGATGATCGAATAGACCGCGTCCGGCTTCTTCAGCTTGATCTTGTTGATGAGCGAACCGAACTGGGTGTGGCCGAGCGGGAAGTAGTCTTCGCCGACGACTTCACCCTTGAGCACGTTCTCGATGTGCTTGCGCGCGATCTTGTTCGAGGTGCGCGGCCAGATGTAGTCCGAGCCCACCAGGTAGAACTTCTTCGCGCCCTTGGTCTTGGCCAGCCAGTCGAGACCGGCGATGATCTGCTGGGTGGCTTCCTGGCCGGTGTAGATGACGTTCTTCGACTGCTCCAGACCCTCGTAGAAGGTCGGGTAGTAGAGCATGCCGTTTTCCTTCTCGAACACCGGCAGCACGGCCTTGCGTGAGGCCGAGGTCCAGCAGCCGAACACCGCCGCGACCTTGTCGTTCACCAGCAGCTTGCGCGCCTTCTCGGCGAAGGTCGGCCAGTCGCTGGCGCCGTCTTCCTGGATGATCTCGATCTTGCGTCCGAGCACGCCGCCCATCGCATTGATCTGCTCGATGGCGAGGCGCTCGGCCTGGATGGAACCGGTTTCGGAGATGGCCATGGTGCCGGTCGCGGAGTGCAGCTGACCGACCGTCACCGTGGTGTCGGTGACCGCGAGTCCGGTGGTGTTGACCGCGCTGGTGGCAGGCGCATCCGCCGCCGCCAGCAACGGCGTTGCCGCCGCCAGCACGCCAAACAGCAACTGGCGCAGGCTGCGGGTGAGAAGACTCGCGCGGGATGGCGCGGCGGGAGAAGCAGTGTGCATCGGATTCCTCCTGGTCGGTGACAAAGCCGGTGATCGATGTCGGGGGTGTTGGCGATCACGTCGTGGAGGCATTAGGCGAGTCGCTGTTGCGCTGCACAATACGCACTTTGTCGTACGCGAATGCGCGCGTCGGCGAATCTTCGCTGCGCGGAACCGATGTTGTGCGTCGTGCTTCTTTTTGGCGCTGGCGCCCGTCGTCAAGCGCGTGCGCGCCGGGAAATCACGCCGAAAATCGCGGCCGCGTTCGACGTGACGCGGCGTGGCACGCCAGTTGCTCTATCTAGCCGGTGAGGACAAGGCGTTGTAGCGCGCTCGACCCGTCGTGGGGCGAGGCGCATCGGACTGCAAGGCCGTGAGCGCGTCCCTCGGGGACGCGGAACTGAACGGATGACTGGCATGCCTGCTGCCACCCAGCGCATCGTGCGCGTGCGCCGCGAATACAACGCCTGGGTCGCGACCGAGACCATGGAGGACTACGCGCTGCGCTTCGCGCCGCTGAGCTTCCGCAAGTGGTCCGAAGCGCGGGTCGCGGCCACCGCGCTCGGCTCGATTTCCTTCCTCGCGCTGGAGGCCATCGGCGGTGCGGTGATGGTGGGCTACGGCTTCACCAACGCTGTGCTGGCCATCGTCGCCGTTGCGGTGGTGATCTTCCTCACCGGGCTGCCCATCAGCTACTACGCGGCGCGCTACAACGTCGACATCGATCTGCTCGCCCGGGGCGCCGGCTTCGGCTATCTCGGCTCGACCATCACCTCGCTGATCTACGCCTCGTTCACCTTCATCTTCTTCGCCATCGAGGCCGCCATCATGGCCCTGATGTTCGAGCTCTACTTCGGCATGCCGCTGGCGGCGGGTTACCTGGTGAGTTCGCTCGCGATCATTCCCTTCGTCCTGCACGGCATCACGCGCCTGTCCAAGCTGCAGCTCTACACCTTCCTGCCGTGGGCGGTGCTGGCCGTGCTGCCCTTCCTCGCGGTGGGCTTGAAGGCGCCGCACCTGTTCCGTGAGTGGACGACTTTCGGTGGCTACTCGCCGGGCGGCACGAGCTTCGATCCGCTCTTGTTCGGTGCCGCCACCACGGTGTGCTTCTCGCTCATCGCGCAGATCGGCGAGCAGGTGGACTTCCTGCGCTTCCTGCCGCCACCCGTGCCCGGCCGGCGGCGGCGCTGGTGGGCTGCAGTTCTGTGCGCCGGGCCGGGCTGGATAGTGCCGGGATTGTTGAAGCAGCTCGCCGGCACCTTCCTCGCCTTCCTGGTCATCCAGTACCAGTTCCCGCCGCATCGCGCGGAGGACCCGACGCTGATGTACGTGGTGGGCTTTTCCTACGTATTCGATTCGCCCGAGATCGCGCTGACCGCAGCCTGTGCCTTCGTGCTGCTGTCGCAGCTCAAGATCAACGTCACCAATGCCTACGCCGGCTCGCTCGCCTGGAGCAACTTCTTCTCGCGCCTGACCCACAGCCATCCGGGGCGCGTGGTGTGGCTGGTGTTCAACGTCGCCATCGCGCTGCTGTTGATGGAGGTCGGGCTCTACCAGGCGCTGGAGCAGGTGCTGTCGGTGTATTCGTGCATCGCCATCGCCTGGATCGGCGCCCTGGTGGCGGATCTCGTGGTCAACAAGCCGCTCGGCCTGTCGCCGCCGCACATCGAGTTCAAGCGCGCCCACCTGCACAACTTCAACCCGGTCGGCGTGGTCTCGACGCTGGTCGGTTCGGTGGTGTCGATCCTGGCTTTCGGTGGCGCGTTCGGCGCGGGGGCCCAGGCCTTCGCGTCGTTCATCGCGCTGGTGACGGCCTTCCTGCTCGCGCCGCTCATCGCCTGGGCGACCGGCGGGCGCTACTACATCGCCCGCCAGCCTTCGCCCGCGCTGGCCGATGCGCCCAGCCACGTGTGCTGCATATGCACCAACGAGTTCGAGCGCGAGGACATGGCGGTGTGCCCGGTCTACGCGGGGCCGATCTGCTCGCTGTGCTGCTCCATCGACGCCCGCTGCGGCGACGCCTGCAAGCCCGCGCTGCCGGGCGTCGGCCGGCTGCTGCCCCTGCCGCGGCTCGATCCGCGGCTGCGCGAGTTCGCGCTCACCTTCGGCCTGCTCGCCGCCATCGTCTCGGCCCTGCTCGCGACGGTGTACTTCCATCTCTACATGCAGGGACTGCCGACGGCCGGGCCGCAGCGCCTGCTGACCATGGAGGCCTCGCTCATCAAGATCTGGGCGGGGCTGCTGGTGGCGGTGGGGGTGATCGCCTGGCTGCTGGTGCTGACCCGCGAGAGCCGGCGCGTGGCGCAGGAGGAGTCGGGGCGCCAGACCGCGCTGCTCCTGCAGGAGATCGCGGACCACCAGGCCACCGACAGGGCGCTGCAGCGCGCCAAGGAAGTGGCCGAGGCCGCCAGCCTGGCCAAGAGCCGCTTCCTGACCGGCATGAGCCACGAACTGCGCACGCCCTTGAACAGCATCATCGGCTATGCCCAGCTCGCCGAGCGCGATACCGAACTGCCGGGCCGCTACCGTGGTCAGCTGGAAGTGATGCGGCGCGCGAGCGAGCACCTGCTGCGGCTCGCGGACGACATCCTCGACATCGCGCGCATCGAGGCCGGCAAGCTGAAGCTCATGCCGCGCGAGACCGACTTCCCCGCGTTCCTGAACCAGCTGGTCGACATGTTCCGCCCGCAGGCCGCCGAGAAGGGGCTGACCTTCGACTACGTGGTCGAGGGCGAACTGCCACCCGGCGTGCGTTGCGACGACAAACGCCTCGCGCAGATCCTGATCAACCTCTTGTCCAACGCGCTCAAGTTCACGCGCAGCGGCGGCGTCACGCTGTCGGTGGATTGCCGGCGCGAGACCACCACCTTCGCCGTCACGGACACCGGGCCCGGCATCGCGCCCGCGGATCTCGAGCGCGTCTTCCAGCCCTTCGAGCGCGCCGAGGGACGCGCGCCGGGCGTGGGGCTCGGTCTCACCATCGCACGCCTGCTCACCCAGTTGATGGGCGGCGAGCTGACCGCCGACAGCGAGCCGGGACGCGGCAGCGCCTTCCGCGTGCGCCTGCTGCTGCCGAAGCTGCAGGCGGTGCGCTCGAGCGCGCGCGCGCTTGCGCCGGTGGTCGGCTATCGCGGCGCGCGCCGTCGACTGCTGGTGGCCGACGACGAGGCGGCCCACCGCCAGGTGCTGTGCGGCATGCTCGAGCCGCTCGGCTTCACGCTCGTGCAGGCCGCCGACGGCGCCGAGGCGGCGCGCAAGGTGAACGAGGATCGCTTCGACGCCGTGCTGCTCGATCTCGCGATGGGCGAGCCCGGCGGACTGGAGCTGACGCGCCGGTTGCGTGCCGAGGGTTTTCGCCGGCCCATCCTCATCGTCTCCGCCGACGGCTTCGAGGAGACGCGCGCCGCCTGCCTGGGCGCGGGCGCGAACGCCTTCGTGCTGAAGCCGGTTCATTACGACGAACTCCTGCGCCAGCTCGAACACCACCTGGCATTGCACTGGCTGCGCGGCGTGGGCAACGGCGCGCCCTGGGCGCCGCAGGCCGGCCCGCGCATTCCCGCGCTGCCGGCGCCGCTGCACGCGAGGCTCAGCCACGCCGCGCGCATCGGTCACATCCGCGGGGTGCTGGGGGCGATCGACGAGGTCGAGGCGCTGGGACCGTCCCAGGCGCCGCGCGCCGAGGAGTTGAGGCGGCTGGCCAAGGATTTTCAGTTCACCGAGATGCTGGCGTTCATCGCCGCTGGAGAGACCCATGAACCTGCCCATTGAGACCCACCGCCAGGTGATGATCGTCGACGACACGCCGGCCAATCTGGCCTTTCTGTCCGACGCGCTGACCGACGCCGGCTACGAAGTGCTGGTGGCCCTGTCCGGGCATACGGCGCTGCGCCAGCTGGACCTGGTGCGGCCGGACGTCATCCTGCTCGACGCGGTGATGCCCGACATGGACGGCTTCGAGACCTGCGATCGCTTGAAGGCGCGGCGCGACACCTGCGAGATCCCGGTGATCTTCATGACCGCGCTGTCCGACACCGCCGACGTGGTGCGCGGCTTCGAGCTCGGCGCGGTGGACTACGTGACCAAGCCGGTGCGCGAAGCGGAGATCCTGGCGCGCATCGCCACCCACATCGGGCGCTCGCTCGACCTGCGCCGCGCGCACGGCACGGTGGAAGCGCTGCCGCGCCCGTCCCTCACGGTGCGCCATGACGGGCTCGTCACTTCTACCAGCACGCGCGCGCGCGACCTGCTGCACGCGGCCGGCATGGGACAGGCATTACCGCCGGCGGCGCAGGGCTGGCTGGCGCGCCAGGCCGGGAGCGACGGCGCGCCGTCGACCTGGAGCGCCGAGGGTGCGAAGGGGCCGCTGCTGTTCGAGTACTGCGGGCGCGTGGACACCGGCGAGTACGTGCTGCTGCTCGAGAGTGGCTCAGGGCCGTCGGCGGCCGCGCTCATGACGAGCCACGGACTCACCGCGCGCGAGGCCGAAGTGCTGGACTGGGTGGTGGCGGGCAAGACCAATCGCGACATCGCGCTGATCCTGGACATCAGCCCGCGCACGGTCACCAAACACCTCGAGCACATCTTCGTGAAGCTCGGCGTCGAGACGCGCACCGCGGCAGTGGGCCGGGTGATGGGGTTGTGATCGCGTCGGCATCTGGGACAGACCCCGTTCGGGGTCTGTCCCTACCCGTCACGCCCAGCGCATGTTCTCCAGGTAATCGCGCAGCTGCCCCGCGGTCTTGAACTTGCGCAGGATGAGCGAGCGCTTGAGACCGCAGCACACCGCCTTGATCTCCTCGCGCTGACGCGCATAGCGCCGCGCACCGCCCAGCATGTCGTAGAACAGCCGCACCAGGTCACAGACGTCGCCGTGGATGTTCTCGTGGCGCGGCGCGCCCCACTGGTAGAGATCGATCAGCTTCAGCTGGTAGCCGAGTCCGTGCCGGCGCACGATGACGTTCTCGGTGTGCAGGTCGCCGTGATACTCCCGCGCGCGGTGGATGGCAGCGATGCCGCTCGCGAGGCTGTGCAGCATGTGCAGCGCCTCGAAGCAATGCAGGGCGTGGCCGGGCTGGCGCTGGATCCAGTGCTCGAGCAGTTCGCCCTCGACGAACTCCGACACCAGCACCGTGACGCGCTGGCCCTCGTGCTCGATCACGTCCTGGGTGTGGTACTGGATGAGTATCGGGCAGTGGCGCAGCTTGTGCAGCTTGCGCGCGTAGCGCCGGGCTGCCGCGTTGCGCGGATTGCGATGGGGAAAGAACAGCTTGGCGGCGCGCTCGATGCCGGTGCCGAGTTCGGCGATCTTGTAGACCTCGGCTTCCCAGCCGCGCCCGAGCAGGGCGATGACGCGGTACTTACCGGCGAGCACGTAGCCGGGTTCGAAGCCGAAACTCTCGATTCGACGCGCGCCCGTCATGGTCTCCAGCGCCGGGTGGCCTGCTGGCATTGTAGGCAGGCGTGCGCGCGGGCGTACAGGCAGCGCAGGGCGGGCCGCGCGAGGACGCGCGGCGCGGGCAATGCGCGGCCTAGCCGCCCCACACGCCACGCAGCCAGGTGGCGGCGCTCGCCGCGAGCGTCGGCGCGTAGCCGTTCACGTCGAAGTGGCCGTTGACCGCCGCGGTGGTGAGCGTCACCGGCTTGCCCGCGGCGGCCAGCGCGTCGAGGCGCGCGGCGAGCGGCCCTAAAGGAAACAGTTCGTCGCTGTCGCTATGGTAGGCATGCACCGGCAGCGTGGTGTCGAGTTCGCGCTGCGGATAGCCGGCCACCGGCAGCGCCGCGCTGAAGCGTTCCGGATAGTGTTCGAGGAAGTGCCACGTGCCGATGGCGCCCATGCTGTAGCCGGCCACCACCACCCGCGCCGGATCGGCGCCGTAGGCGGCAAGGGCGCCGTCCAGCAGGGCCATCACGAAGGCTTCGTTCTCCTCGGTGTGCCATTGCCCGTGCCGCGATTCCGGCGCGATGAGCACCGGCGCCAGGGCGCGCAGGGCCGGTTCGAACAGGTACTCGATCAGCGGTCGCCCGTAGAAGCGCGTGGGCGTGCCGCCGTAATGCAGCACCAGCACCAGCGGCGGTGGGCCATCGACGGCGGCCGGCACGGACAGCGTGTAGCGCGCCGCGCGGCCGTCCGCCAGCGTCGCTTCGACATCGTGCAGGCCAGGGGTGGTGGGAAAGTGCATGACAAGCGCTCCTCGGGACTCGCGGCACTATACGTAGGCCGGTGGTGGCGCGCACCAGCACCGTGCCGCGCGCGCCCGGAGCGCCTGATCGCGAGGCGCGCGAGCGCGCGCGACACGCTCGGCCACCGGCAAGGCTGAGGAGTGCGTCACGCTTTTTCACGATCGCGCCCGCCTGGCATTCGCATTGCAGAACCTGGGCGGGAACATCGCTCCCCGCAGGAGGGCCATCATGCACGGCACTATCGGTCGGGTTCAGGAGCGGGAGGTCGAGGGCGCCGGCGACGGCGCGATGGGCGGCAACCGGTCGCGCGGTCTGTGGCTGGTGCCCTGGATACTGCTGGGCCTCTTGGTGTGCGCCGTGCGCTGCGCGGTCGCCGTCGGCTCCTAGCCTCGCGCGCCGCGTCGTCGCGGCGCCCGGTGCCGTTGCGCCTCGCGGCCGGCGTCGCCTCCATGCCAGAATGCGCCTCCATCGCGGGGCGAGGGTGCGTGCGCATCGCGCGCGGGGGCCGCGGCGGACCCGCCGCGGCGGTCGGCCCCATGCTCGAGGCTTGAGCGCGCCACGCCGGCGCCGCCGTCCGACACGCTCACCCGCCATGGAAGCCCGCGCGGCCGCGGTCCGGCGTCGCGCGTACCTGGTGGACGGGGGAGAGAACATGCAGCAGCAAGACCTGGCCGACGCGGTGATGGCGGTCGAGGTGAGCGCGCGGCCGACAGGTCGCTGGGCGCTCGGCTGGACACCGGAATTCAGCCGTGGGCCGGTGACCGTGTACGGCGCCGCGCGGCCGGGCGCCATCGCGCGCGACACGCCGCTGGCACGGGACGCGCGGGAAGCGGTGGAGGTGACGCTGCCGGCGCCGCGCGCCTACTTCCTGCTCGAACGTGAAGACGGTCCATCGCTGATGGTCGCGCAGCGCGACGTGCCGCTTGCCGGCAGCGTCAACTTTCGCGACCTGGGCGGTTACGCCACGACCGACGGTCGCCGGGTGCGCTGGGGCGCGCTGTTCCGCTCGGGCCACATGGCCAACCTGAGCGCGCAGGGGCTGGCCGATTTCGCCGCGCTCGACATCCGCACCGTGTGCGACTTCCGCATGCACGAGGAACGGCAGTCCGAGGCGCTCGCGCTGCCAGGCGAGCCGACGCTCGAGGTGCTCGGCATTCCGCCCGGCATCGGCGATCGCTTCTTCTTCCATCGGCTGTTCGCGTCCACCGACGATCCGGAGGAAGTGCGCGCGGCCCTGCGCGAAATGATGCAGGTGCTGGTGCGGACCGGCGCGCCGCGCTTCGCGCGGCTGTTCGAGATCCTGCTCGAAGCGCCGCGCGAGGCGGTGCTCATCAACTGTTCCGCCGGCAAGGAGCGCACGGGGCTCGCGAGCGTGCTGCTGTTGTCCGCGCTCGGCGTGCCGCGCGAGACCATCCGGCACGATTTCATGCTCTCGCGGCGCTACTTCCCCGCCGAGGCGGAGATCCCGCGCGTGCTGGTCAAGTACGAGGTGCAGAAGTCCAGCGAGGAAGTCGCCCGGCGGCTGATCATGCCGCTTCTGGAAACCGACGAAAGCTATTTACAATCCGCCTTCGCCGCGATCGAGGCCGACCATGGCTCGGTGGAAGGCCTGTTGTCCGATCTCTATGGACTCGGGCCCGCGGAACTCGCGCGGCTGCGCGATCATTTCACTGTCTGACGTCACACAGCATTCAAGGGGGGCAGCGATGGCCAAGCTCATGGTCGACAGCGACAAGTACGGCTACCAGTCGGAGTTCGCGGCGGTCGAGGCCTACAACAGCATGGTCAAGGACCTGGTGCGCAAGCGCTTCGCCGCGGCCGGCAAGCCGTGGCGCGAGTTCGTGTTCGGCCCCGACGAGGCGGTGCTCAGCAAGGCCGACATGGAGGCCATCGAAGCGCAGCTGCTGGGGCTCGGCTACCGCTTCACGCCGTCCGCCATGTCCTCGGCCGTCGAGCGGCCGAACGCCTACAAGGATGCCGGTCTCGACAATCCCGATTTCAGCTTCGAGCACGAAGGCGCGCCGACCGCCGCTCCCGACGCCGACGGCCGCGAACTGCGCGGCGCCGGCGACAACGTCGTGACTTACGCGAAGAACCTCACCGGCATCGCGCGCTACGTGCGCACCAGCGACAAGGTGCTGGAGTACCTGACCAAGGGCGTGCCGCCCGACACCATCGCCATCGTCGACGATTCCGGCGGCACCTTGACCGCACCGGTGCTGGAAGGCTTCAAGGGCGTGCTGTGCGCCGGCGGCACCACCCGCTCGCATCTCGCCATCCTGACCCGCGAGTACGGCATTCCCTGCCTGATGAACTCCCGCCTGTCCGGCATCAAGGACGGCGACCGTGTGGAGGTGGAAATCTCCGCGCGCGCCAAGACCGGCGACGACTACGCACACGGCATCGACGCCTCCGCGCGCGTCTGGCGCCTGACCAAGGCTTGACCCCGCGCTTTCGCGGCACCAAACCAGGAATCGACCACGATGGCCGGCACAGAACTCACCTACGCCCAGCTTCTGGAAACCAACTGCCTCATCCAGCAGAACGCCGACGAGACCTACTGGCTGTGCGCCACACGCACGGTGCAGGAGTCGAAGATCTTCCCGGTCTCGGCCTACATCCTGTTCTCCTACCTGAACTGTTTCTACCGCTACCCCACGCTGCTGAAAAAGATCGAAGAACACATGTCGGCCGAGGAGGTGGGTGACCGCGCGCGCAACAGCGGCATCAAGATCGTCGCCTGGACCATTCCCTGCTTCTATCTCCTCGGCCGCGAGATGCTGATCAACTGGGGCGTGATCAAGCCGACCGACGCGGTCGACGACGTGGTCTACGTGATGGATTTCTGGAAACGCTTCCAGCTCTCCTGGCATCGCAACAACGGCAACCTGACCAACCGCATGGCCAACCATCGCGGCCAGATCCTGCCCGAGCAGCGTCTGCAGGTGTACCACGCCGACGCCTTCGAGTGCCGCATCGGCGACGCGCTGCACACCGCCGCGCAGAACTTCATGGCGACCATCGCGCAGTACGGCTTCCTGGTGTCCTGCGAGTGTCGCGTCACCACGCACAACCATGGACCGTACAAGATCTCTGACACCCGCGAGATGCTGGTGCGCGAGTTCCGCGAACTCGCCGAGCACGACTACCCGTGGCTGGACGGCGTCGGCCAGGACATCCCCTACAACAACCTGACCGTGACCATGATGCTGGAAGGCATCCACATCACGCTGCTGGACGACTGGGGTTCCTTCGAGTCCGAGCCCGAGATGAAGCCCGAGCACATCGTGGCCGTCGGGCTCTACACCCAGGACAACCTGACCCACGTGCCGCTGCCGGTCGGCATGGGCAGCCGCGAGGAGCTGACCGCCACCTTCAACGACCTGACCGCGCGCATCAAGGCCGCGACGGCGAAACTCTGGGAGCAGATGGCGGGCTGGAGCCGCGATCAGCAGCTCGACGCCGGCGCGCTGGTGTATTTCGCCATTGCCAAGGAGATGGCGCACATCGCCGGCTGCTACGAGGCCGACGACTGGATGATGATCGACGAGCGCACCGAGCGCTTCCGCCCGCTCTTGAACGACGAGTACGGCAACCTGTTCCTGGGCGAGCTGGTGGGCTACATCTCGACTCCCAGCCAGCGCATGCACGACTACTACATGATGCAGCACACCGACCTGCCGCGCCGCGCGCTGTCCTACTTCCCGTACTCCATGCTGCAGGACAAGGACTATGCCCCGACGGTCGGCCCGATGCGGCCGGGCACGAGCAACCTGCCGACCAAGGTCGATCGCTACCGCACCTCGCAGGGCGTGCTGACGCAGGCGGAGTACAACCGCAGGAGTCGCGAGTTCGTGCCCGATCCCTGCAACGAGAAGTTCCGCTTCCTGTGCACCGACTGGGTCAAGTACCACTACGAAACGCCGCTCGCCGATGAACTCTTCAAGCTCGAGCAGCAGCACTCGCGGCTGCTGAAGGGCAAAGGCGCGGGGCTGACCCGCGCTGACATCGAAGCGCTGCGCGCCAAGGGCTGAGGAGATGAGCATGGCGACCGATCTTCATCGCGTGATGCACGGCGTCGCGATCCGCAAACACGGCGACGCGGCGGCGGTCGCGGGCCTCGCCGGCCTGCCACTGACCAAGGTCCAGGCAGTGCTGGCCGGCGCCGTGACCGGCGGCCGGGTGGCGGAGGTGGACGGCAAGTACATGCTGACGCCCTGCGGCCAGATGATGCTGGCCGGCGAGTACTCGCGCTTCAACGACGCGCTGCGCGCCAACGCGGACTTCATCGCCGCCTACCAGCGCTTCGAGGTCATCAACAAGGATCTGAAGCAGGTCATCACCGACTGGCAGACTATGGAAGTAGGCGGCAAGCGCGTCGCCAACGACCATTCGAGCAAGGCCTACGACGAGCAGGTGATCGCCAGGCTGGGCGATTTGCACGAGCGCTTCGAGCCCATCCTGAAGAAGCTCTGCGCCGGCGAGCCGCGTCTCAAGGTCTACAGCGACAAGCTGACCGCGGCGCTGGAGAAGGCCGAGGACGGTGAGCTCGCCTGGGTGTCGGACGCGAAGCAGGACAGCTATCACACCGTGTGGTTCGAGCTGCACGAGGACCTGCTGCGGCTGACCGGCAACGTGCGGGAAGAATGAGCCTCAACCGACGCTGCTGACATGGCCCACATAGAATTCCTGGACGAGACCATGCGCGACGGGCAGCAGAGCCTGTGGGGCATGCGCATGACCGCCGGCATGGCGCTGCCGGTGACGCCGCTCATCGACCGGGTCGGCTACCGGGTGGTGGACCTGACCGGCTCCTCGC
>JBFWYG010000088.1:0-17379 GCA_050186725.1 Gammaproteobacteria bacterium
TGCCTGCGAAAGCAGGCATCCATGGGCTTCGATGATCGCCGCAGGACTCTCGCTTCGGTGATGAATGGCGCTGTAGCGGTGAGGCGCTCACGCCTCGCTCATACCATCACGGCCTCACGCGCGTCGCGCGATGTCGATCGCTTCGTCCACCGTCACGCGGCCGTGCACAAGGTCACACAGGGCGCGGGTCATGCGTGTCGGGTGTTCGGCCCACAGCACGTTGCGGCCGTAGGCGATGCCGCGGGCACCGGCCTCGAGGAGCGCGGCGGTGCGGGTCAACACTTCCGCGTCCGGAGCTTTGATGCCGCCGCTCGCGATCACCGGCACGCCGGCCGCGACCTCGACCAGGCGCGCGAAGTCGGCGCTCGGCACGGTCGGGTCGGCCTTGATCACGTCCGCGCCGAGTTCCATCGCCTGGCGGACCAGCGGCGCGATGATGGCCTCGCCGGTCTCCACCAGCGGTACGCCGGCGTTGTCGGTCATGGCCAGCAGTTCCACCATCAGCGGCATGGCGTAGCGATCGCAGACGGCGCGCAGACGATCGACATTGGCGATGCAGTCGCGGGTGAGCGCCGCCTGGCCGGGCAAGGTCAGGAAGGACTGCACCACGCACACGGCGTCCAGCCGCAGCGCGCGCAGGACGATGTCGTTCAAACCCAGGTCGTACTGCGCGTCTGGATGGCTGGCGAGATAGGCATTGCTCGTATCCGCGCGCAGCAGCAGCGCCGGCTTGCGTCGACCGGGCAGCGACTGCAGCAGGCGCGCGCCGCCGGTCGGCAGGGTCATGCCGTCTGGCAGCTCGGCCGCATGCGCGCGCAGGATGTCGGGCAGCGCGCGCAGGCCGTCCAGCCACGAGCCTTCGCCGAACAGGCCGTGATCGAACGACAGGATCATGCAGCGCCCGTCGTCGTCGAACAGGCGCTGGAGGCGCGCGAGCGCGCTCATGCCGCGGCCTCGGTCACGGGGTAGACGCGCGCGTTGTTGCCGTCGACCGTGATCTCGGCCGCGTCCGGTACAAGGCGCATGGCATCGCGGATCTGCACGGCCGGAATGCCGTACTCGCGCGACAGGCAGGCGCCGTGGGCGAGCATGCCGCCGGTCTCCAGCACCAGCCCGCGGATCTTGGGAAACACCGACATCCAGCCGGGGTCGGTGCTGTTGCACACCAGGATGTCGCCGGTCTGCACGCGGCCGATCTGATCGAGCTGCGGCACGATGCGCGCCATGCCGGTCGCCAGCCCGTGGCTGGTCGCGATGCCGGTCAGGGTGCCGTCCGGCAGATCCGCGCGTGGCGCCGGCGCACCCGACAGGTCGATTGGTTGATCGTGGCGAATCCAGGTGGGCGTCGCCTCCAACCGCGCGTTGCGGCGATCGAAGACCTTCTTGCGCGCCGCCATCTTCGCGCGACAGAGCGCCGGCGGCGCCTCGCCGTTGAAATAGGCGTACAGCTCGTGGCGCGCGAGGAACCAGAAGTCGTCCGACGCCGTGAGCAGGCCGCGCGCGTGCATGCGTCGCCCGATCTCCTGGAACACGCGCTTCTTGCCGAAGGTCAGGCGATCGAGATAGTGGCGCTCGTCGTCGCGGTACTTCAGGAAGCGCAGGCAGTAGGCGGCGACGAAGCGGAACAGCTTCTCGCGCAGCCGCCCGAGGGGCTGCCGGCGCAGGTGGGTGGCCACTTCCTCGGTGACGGTCTCGCGACGGCGCACCAGGCGCTCCATGAGGCTTGCCGGATGCACCGGCTGCTCGATGTCCAGCAGGTGCCTCAGCGCGTCGTGATCGAGCGCCGGATTCTCCACCCGCCGGTCGTAGTAGAAGTCGCGGTCCTGGTGGCCACGGTGGCCGTGATCGTGGACGAAGCGCGCATAGGCCGCCGCGAAGGCCTGCACTTCGGGCAATGGGCTGCTCTTCACCGCGTCGAAGAATGTCGTTCGCGACTGCGCCTCGAACAGTGCGCGCAGGGCCGCGGAGGCACGGATCTGCTCCGAGAGTTCGAACAGCGCCTCGGCCTCGATGGCGGCCTTGTTGCCGGGAATGCCGCAGATCAGATCCTGGTAGGTGCTGGGCGGCGCATCGGGATACCAGTGCTCCAGCAGCTTGGCGAGACCGATCAGCGCGCCGGTGGCATAGAAGAAGAACGGCGGCCACAGCGTCTCGTACCATTCGTCGACGAAGGCGACGCGCGTCTCGGCGGCGCGCACCAGTTCGGCGTCGGACAACGCGGTCAAGGTTGCGTCGTTCGGTCCGTTGGCATCCTCGATGCGATGGTCAAGGTAGTCGTAGGTGGTGGCCACCCAACGCATCAGGCCGAACTCGGGCTTCAAGAGATGCACCCGCGCCCACATGCGCAACAGGCCCCAGTTCGACGCGGGCTTGTTGAGGAAGTCGTCACGCCAGGCTGGCGGAATGTTGGTCAGGTCGCGCAGTTGCCCCGGCCATTGTTGAGTCAGCCAGGAACGCTCGGCGTCGGCATTGAAATAGGCGGTGGCGCGACGGTACTTGAACCAGCGCGCAGGCACGATGTCATCGAAGCCGAACAGCGCCGCGAAGCGCGAGTAGTTTAGCTGGCACTCGTAGGCGCGGCAGGAGTAGAAGAGCGGCGAGATGCCGCCCGTCCAGTACATCTCCGACCAGGTGTAGGTCCAGGTGGTGTCGGCCGCGTCGGGCGCGCTTTGCCAGCCGTCGACCTCCTCGTCCCAGGTGAATTCGACGCCGGTCACCGGGCGCGCCTGCAGGATGAAGAACTGCTCGCCGTCGCGCGCCCATTCGATGTCCTGCGGCAGGCCGCCGTAGCGCTGCATGATGTCGCGTCCGATGGCGGCGAGACGTCGTGCCTGCGCATCGTTGAGCGAAGGCGCGGCGCGTTCCTCCGCGCTGGTCGCGAGTTCGACCGTGCCCTGGCCGCTCGCCGGATCCCGCACGACCTTCTTCTCCTTGCCGCCCACTTCGCGTGATTTCAGCGCCAGCGTGTCACGTGCGAGCACAAAGCTGTCGGGATTCAGGATGCCGGAGACCACGCCTTCGCCCAGGCCCCAGCTGGAATTGATCACAATCTCGTCGGTGCGCGCCGTCAGCGGATTGGCGGTGAACATCACGCCGGCCGCGTGCGGTTCGACCATGCGCTGCACCACCACCGCGAGGCGTTCCGCTTCGCCGTCGAAGCCGAGCTGTTGGCGGTAGGCGGCGACGCGTGCGGTCCACATCGACGCCCAGCAGCGGCGCACGGCATCCTGCAACGCGTCCGCGCCGCGTACGTCGAGATAGGTGTCGTACATGCCGGCGAAGGAGGCCTGCGCGAGATCCTCGGCCGTGCCCGACGAGCGCACGGCGACGTAGCCATCGGCGCAGAGGCGGTCGTAGGCGGTGCGCAGGTCCGCGGCGATGGCGGCGGGGATCTCCGCCTGTTCGATCAGCGCGCGGACCGCGGCCGTTCGGCGCTCGAGCGCCGCCGCGTCATCAAAGGGCAGGTCCGCGAGCAGCGTATGCAGCCGCGCGGCGAGCCCCTGGTGGGCGAGGAATTCGTCGTGGGCTGCGGTGCTGACAGTGAAACCGGCGGGCACGTCGAAACCGCAGGCGACCAGTCGCCCGAGACTCGCCGCCTTGCCCCCCACCCGTGCCGCCTCCGTGGCGCCAGCTGCATCGAACGCGATCACGAAAGCCATGCGCTTGTCTCCCCATCGAGCGACGCCAGGCGCGTCAGCCGGCGCCTGAAGCCAGGCGCTCGGGGACGCTAGCCCGCGTCGCGTTGCAAGGTCAACGCGCGAAAGGTGGGGGAAATGCCCGACCGGGAGATAGCGCGCGGGCGCTGCAAGGCGGCGAAGCGTGACACTTGAGTTCTTCGACTCAGCGCTTGCGCGCGCCGCGCCGCCGAATGTCGTCGTAGATCGAGAAGTTCCACGGTCTGAAAGCGATCAGAAAACCGACGTGCTGGCGCTGCGCGGCTGGCACGCCGCGGTCGCGCTTCAGCAGGTCGCGAAACGTCACCGCGATGCGTTCGACGGCCGCCACCAGGTCGTCCCGTCCGCGTTCGCTCAGGAAGCCGTGCAGGAACACGCGGGTGCGACCGGCGTCGCGAAAGTCACCGGCGAGGAATTCGTCGGCGATCAGGTTCTCGAAGAAGCGCTCTATCGGCCCGCCGGGACGCCAGCGAAAGCTGTCCGAGACCTTGATGCGGTAGCGGTTGCCGGGCAGCAGTTCGATGAAACGGATCTTGTCCAGCGCGGCGAGATGGCGAATGCAGTCGGTGGGGGCCAGCGCGTAGATGTCGAGGATCTCCTCGAAGGACCAGCGGTTCAGCACGCAGGCCGCGACCAGGAGGCGCTTCGGATCCTGCACCAGCTGGCGCTCCTGCGCCTCGGTGAGCTGATCGAGTCGCTGCTCCTCGCGCGCGTGCTTCTCCACCAGTTCGGCGAGGTCGACCTTGAGGATGTCGCAGATCGCGTCCACCCGTCCGAGGGTCATGCGGTTCAGCGCGAACATGCGCTTCACCGCGCCCTCGGACAGGCCGAGCTTGATCGCCAGGTCCCGATAGGTGATGCGGCGCGCGCGCATCTCGCGCTTGAGCGCGTCCACCAGCTCCACGGCCTTCGGCATGGCTTCTCTCCAGGGTCAGGAAAACTAGACTCCAGGGCGATTCTAGTCTGACTTTGTCTAGCAAGCTTGTCCTTATCGGTGGTCTGACTAGGATTCGGGGCGTCATCCACCGAGTTGCCGCGCCATGCAGACCACTTCGACTCCGCGTTTCTCCACCGCCTTCAGCCGCCACTCGAGAGCAGCGGCCCACGCCGCCGGCCGACGGCCATGAACGCGACGACCTTGCGCGCGAGCGCGCTGCCCGTGCCGCTGCAGGAGGTCTTCGGCGACGCCAGCGCGAACCTCGCGCAGACGCAGTCGGTGTGGGTCGAGGTGGAGGACTGCGCCGGCAACATCGGCTACGGCGAGGCCTGTCCACGGGACTACCTCACCCGCGAGTCGTTGTCGGGGGCGCTGGCCTACATCCAGGGCGCGGCCGGAGAGTGGTGCGCGCGGATCCGCGACCTGGATTCGCTGCGGGCCTGGGTGGCGGCGCACGACGACGTCATCGACGTGCACCCGGCGGCCTGGAGCGCGGTGGAACTCGCGATGCTCGACCTGTTCGCGCGCCGCGCCGGCGTGAGCGTGGAAACCTTGCTGGGTCTGCCGCCGCTGGCGGGTGTCTACACCTATACCGCGGTGCTGGGCGACGGTTCGAGTGCGACCTTCGAGGCGGCGCTGGCGCGCTACGTGGAGGCCGGCTTCACCGAGTACAAGGTCAGGCTCGGGGGACGCGGCGCCCACGATCGCGCCAAGACCGCGGCGCTGCGCGCTGCGGGCATCGCGCCGGACAGCGTGCGCGCCGACGCCAGCCACTTGTTCCGCAATGCGCGCGACGCGGTGCGCTATCTCGATCGGCTGGACTATCCCTTCGCGGCGCTGGAAGAACCGGTGCCGGCGCACGACCTCGACGGCCTGGCGGCAGTGGCCCGCGCCTGCGATTGCGCCATCGTGCTCGACCCGCGGCGCGCGCGCGCGACGATGACCGCCCTGGCGAGCGGCGTCGACTGGCGGGTGAACCTGCGCGTCGCGACCCACGGTGGCATCCTGCGCTGCCTCGACCAGGCAGCGGCCGCCGCGGCAGAGGGCCACGGCGTGATCGTCGGCGCGCAGGTCGGCGAGACCAGCCTGCTCAGCCGCGCAGCGCTGACCGTCGCGCACGGCAGCCGCGCCCATCTGAAGGGCCAGGAAGGCGCCTTCGGACTGCACCTGCTGGCGCGCGACACGGTGAGCGGCAGCCTCACTTTTGGTGCCGGTGGGCGGCTCGACGCGCGCGCCGTGCCGCAGGGACCGGGGTTCGGTTTCGTGCGGGTGGTGCGGCCGTAGGATTTCTCACGCGGGCACAGACCGCGTTCAGGGCCTGTCCGCTCGCGCGCCGTCGAGCAGTCCGAGCAATCGACGCAGCACGTCTTCCACACTGACCGGTTCACCGAACTGCTCGGCGATGAAGGCGCCGTTGACGGTCGCGCGGCACAGCACGGCGAATTCGTCCAGGTCGGCCGGCTGGCACAGGGGCGTCAGCAGCGCGCGCCACCAGTCCAGCGAGCGCGCGCGCAGTTCGTGGACCCGCGCGCGAAAGGCCGGCGAGAGCTCGCGTGCTTCGAGCATCATCACCAGCAGCACGCGCAGAAACAGCGCGTGCTCGGAAAGCTGGCGCGAGACGCTCGCCACGGCGTCATCCTGTTCCTTACCTTCCCGCGGCGTGCTCACCGCGTCGAGGAAGGCGCGCGCGCCTTCTTCGATCACGGCGAGAAACAGTTCCTCCTTGCTGGCGAAGAACCAGTAGAGCGAGCTCGCGTTGATGCCCGCCGCGCGGCAGATCATCGTGATGCTCGTGCCGGCGTAACCATGGCGCGCGACCAGCGCGCGGGCGGTGTCGAGGATGCGCGCGCGGGTGTCGGAGTTGGCGCGAGGACGGACGGCGCGGGAGCGGGTCGCCATGGCGGTTCGCGCGTTCAGGCCAGCGGCGCGACGCGCAGGCCCGCGACCACGTCCTCGTGCGCCGCGGGCAGCAGTCCGCAATGCACGCGCGCGAAGCAGCCGGGGCAGAAGTACTCACGGAACACCACCGGCGCGTCGATGAAGGTGGCGGGGTCGACGCTCACTATCGGTCCGGCCGCGGCGGGCGGCGCGTCGCGCCGCGCGAGCGCGAGGCGGCCCTCGTCGTCCTCGAGGCGTGTGCCGCAATGCCGACAGGCGACGCGCGTCGTGCCGTCGGCGAGGACACCCTGCACCAGGTTGTCGTCCAGCGGCTGCGCGAGCGTGCGCGCCACGGGGTCGAGGGTGAAGCCGCGCGGCAGGCGCGCCGCGGCGCGCCGCGCGCCACGCTGTTCTTCGCGCGCGGCGTGCGTCGCGGTCTCGTCCAGCGCACCCTGCGCATCCAGCACCACGCCATAGAGCTCCCGCGCGGCGCCCGCCGACACGCGGCCGGCGCGCGCATCGTGCGCCACGCGTTCCGCGTCGCGATGCAGCGGATCGCCGTAACCGCCACCGCCCTGGCAGTGCAGGTAAAGCACGTCGCCGGGCGCGAGCACGCCGCCCGAGAAGCACTGTTCTACTTCGAGCGAGCCGCCGCACTCGGCCAGGGTGTCCGGCAGGCGGCCGGCGGCCAGGTGTGCGTGCAGCGCGGTACCGCGCGCGGCGAGATTGCAGGCCAGGTTGCCCGGCGCGCCGCCGGCCAGGCCCTGGTTCTGCGCGGTCGCCATGCCGGCGCTCGACAGCACCAGCGCCGACGGCAGCGCGGTGCCGTGGGGCGTCAGCGCGACCGAGGCGCTCACGCCGCCGCGCTGACGACCGGCGCCGCCCGAGTCCGGCTCCTCGCGGCGCCACAGTACCAGCAGCGGGAAGAGCATCTCGGTCAGCTCGACGTCGGGCGCCTTGCCCATGGGGATGCAGAACAGGCCGCCCGTATCGATGCCGTCGGCCTGCGGGCGCGCGCCGTAGCCGCCAGCCATGGAATCCATCACCACGCTGAGAAAGGGCGCGGGCTGCGCGGCGCGCTGATCGAGCCCGGCGATGACCGCGGTGTTCCAGGTGCCGCAGCACGACGCCTGCACGCTGGCCTGGCTGTCCACCGCGCGATCCAGCATCTGCGACAGGCACTGCGCGGCGAGGTTGCCGATCAGCCAGGCGGTGGCGATGGGCGCCTTGCTGATCGCGGCGGGAAAGCTCGCGTTGTTGAGCGTGCCTTCGTCGGTGACGATGTCGAAGCAGCGCATGAGACCGCCGGCCGACCAGGGAATGTCGCCGGCGAGCGTCGGCAGCAGCGCGAGCATGATGCCGCCACGCGAGCCCGCGTAGGTGCAGCTGATCACGCCGGCCTGCGCATCGGTGCCGGTGAAGTCGAAACTCAGGCGGTCATCGGTCTTGGTCATCGCCAGTTCGAGCTTGTGGGTGCGACGATCGCCCAACTGCGCCTGGTCCTGCCAGCCGGTCGCGCGCCAGGTGCCGTCGGGCGCGCCGCGCAGCTTGGCGCGCAGGCGCTGCTCGGCATCGTCCATCATGCGCTTCATCACCGCCTTCACGGTGTCGGCCCCGTACTGCTCGATCAGCGCCAGCAGGCGCCGTCGGCCGACCGCGTTGGCGCCGACCTTGGCGCGCAGATCGAGGCCGACCAACAGCGGCACGCGCGAGCGGCGCACCCACATGTCGGCCACGTCGCGCTGCAGTTCGAGCTTGCGCACCACCTTGATGGGCGGCGTGGGCAGCGACTCCGAGAACACGTCCGGCGCGGCCAGCGGCATCGAGCCCGGCGCCGAACCACCCAGATCCGGTTGATGACAGATGGCGCTGGTCCAGGCGAACAGCCGGCCTTGGTGGAACAGCGGCGCGAACACCACGGCGTCGCTCTGGTGCAGCCCGCCGCCGACCCACGGGTCGTTGCACAGGAACATGTCGCCGTCTTCGATGCCGGGATTGTCGGCGCGATGCTGCAGCGTCCAGTAGATGGCCAGATCGACCGCGCCCGCCAGCATGGTGTTGTAGAGCCCGATCTGCACTTCCTGACCGACTTCGTCATTCAAAGTGAAATCGAAGTCGTTCGACTCGGTGACGATGGGCGAGCCCGACATGCGCCTGAGCGTCTCGCCCATCTCGTCGGTGATCGACCACAACCGGTGGCGCACCACTTCGTAGGTCAGGGGATCGAGCGCCGCCACCTGCTCCGGCGTGACCGTGTGCACGCGGAGCGCGCTCGGCAGACTGCGGGTGAGGGCGGCCGGATCGACCGGGCGGCTGTTGAAGATCTCGGAGCCGGGAATCGCGAAGTGCATGGCGCGTTCTCCTCAGTGCTGCACGATGCGCAGGTTGCCGAGCGCGTCGACCGTGGCCTGCATGCCGTCCGGCACCACCACGGTGGTGGTCGGCACCTGGATGATGGCGGGACCGATGAGGCGATGACCGGCGCGCAGACGCGCGTAGTCATAGACCGGCGTGTCGACGTAGCCGCGCCGCAGGTCCAGGCACACCGCCCGCCGGGTGAACAGGGCCGCGTCGGGATCGGCGTCGATGGCCGCTGCGATCGGCGGCAGGCCGGGCGCGACCGGCAGGCGGCCGACGCCGCGCACGCGAAACGTCAAGAGATGCATGCCCGCCTCGCGAAAGCCCGCCCCCTCGCCGTACAGCCTGGCGTAGAGGCGCTCGAACTCGGCGGCGGCGGCCTCGAGCGCGGCGGCGTCCAGCGCGCCGCCCGCGACAGGCGTCGTGACTTCGCCGACCTGCATGCCGTAACGCATGTCCACTTCACGATGCAGTTCGACACGGGCGAGCGTGAGGCCCTGGCGCGCGAGCGCCGCGCTGACGTCGGCTTCGAGCCGCGCGAAATTGTCCGTCACGCGCGCCGGGTCGCAGGGATGGCTGAGCGGATCGGACAGTTCGCGGGTCACGATCACGTCGGAGGCGGCGAGGCCGTAGGCGCTGAAGGCCGAGGCCACGGGTCCGAGCGGCACCACCACTTCGCGCGCGCCGACTTCGCGCGCGTAGGCCGCGCAGTGCGCGGGGCCCGCGCCGCCGAAGGCATAGACCACGAACTCGCGCGGGTCGTAACCGCATTCCACCACCACCTTGCGCAGCAGATCGCCGGTCTGCGCGTTCTGTGCGGCGTAGATGGCCGCCGCCGCCGCTTCCACGTCGAGGCCGAGCGGCGTGGCGATGCGCGTCTCGATGGCGCGCCGCGCGAGCGCGAGGTCGAGCGGCCGTCGCCCGCCGAGCAGGCCGCTCGTCGGCAGGATGCCCAGCACCAGGTTGGCGTCGGTGATGGTCGGCTCTTCGCCGCCGCTGCCATAGCAGGCCGGGCCGGGCACGGCCTGCGCGCTGTGCGGCCCGATACGCAGGTTGCGGCCCGCGTCCAGCCAGGCGATGGCGCCGCCGCCCGAGCCGATGGCCTCGACCTTGAGGGTCGGCACGTTGACCGGCGCCTGGTTGATCACGGTCTGCTGCGCGCGCACCGGTTCGCCGTCGACGATGAGGCCGGCGAGGAAGGTGGTGCCGCCGACGTCGGTCGCCATCACGTTGCGATGGCCGAGCTGCGCGGCGAGCTGCTGCGCGCCGACCACGCCGCCGGTCAGCACCGAGCCGATGGTGTTGATGGCGCAGGCCGGCGCCTCTGCCGCGGTGACCGCGCCGCCCGAGCTCTGCATGACGAGCAGTGGTCCGCGCAGGCCGTCGGCGCGCAGGCTGGCTTCCAGCGCGCCGAGATAGGCGGCGAGACCGGGCCCGATCTGGGTGCTCATGATGGTGGTGGCGTGACGCGCGAACTCGCGGATGCGCGGACTGACCTCCGAGGACAGCGCGACATAGAGCCCCGGCGCTTCCTCGGCGATGATCTCGCGCAGGCGTCGCTCGTGGCGATCGTTGCGGAACGACCAGAGCAGCGAGACCGCGATCGCGCTCGCGCCGCCCGCGAGGCATTCGCGCACCACGCGCCGCGCTTCGTTCTCGTCGAGCGCGACCAGGACCTCACCGGCGCGATCGATGCGCTCGGCGATGCCGTGGGCGAGATGGCGCGGCACCATGTCCGGTGGCTTGCGCTGGCCCATCACGTTCTGCAGCTCATGACTCGGCCGGCCGAGGTAGCGGCCCTCGACATTCATGATGTAGATGCTGTCGCGATGGCCGCGAGTGGTGATGAAGCCGACCGGCGGCACGCGGCCCATGACCAGCGCGTTCAGCGAGGCGGTGGTGCCGTGGGCGATGTGCGCGGTCGCGGCGAGCAGCGCGCGCCGCGCGAGGCCGGCCTGTTCGGCCAGCAGATCGATGGCGGCGAGCACACCGGCCGAATAGTCGGGCGGCGTGGACGGCGTCTTGGCCGAGAGAATGCGGCCGTCGGCGTCGATGCCGACCGCGTCGGTGAAGGTGCCGCCGACGTCGACGCCCAGTACGTATGCCATGTCCGTCACTCCTCCAGGCCACAGAGACGCGCGACCACCGTGGCCGGCGCCGTGGGCACGGCATGTCCGCGCCAGGCGATGTGCTGATCGGGCCGTGCGAGCACCAGCGCATAGCCCTGGTACTTCGCCGCGGCCTCGGGCTCCGCGACGTCGACCACGGTCAGCGGCACGCGCCGCGCGGCAAAGGCGGCGACCAGCGTCGATGGGTCGACGGGGTGAGCGCCTAAGCGCAGCAAGGTGTAGCCCGCGCCGAAGTGGTCGTAGAGCGCGCTGCCGTCGGCGCGCCACAGGTGCGGCGCGCGCACGCCGGGGCGCGAGGATTCGACGTAGCGATCGAGCGCGAACGGCGGCGCGGGTTCGTCGTCGTGGCAGACGATGGGCGAGCTGTCGTAGCTGATGCCGAGCTGCATGCCGATGCTGTCGAACTCGGACTGGTTGTGGGCGGTGACGCGCGCGCCGATCTCGGCGCGGAGCGCCGCGCCCGCCGGCGTGTCGGCTTCGTAGTCGGGATGCTCCACCGGCACCTGGTAGAGATCGGCGAAGATCTTCGCCGCCGCGCCGGCCACCAGCTGACCGATGGCGCGGCGCTCCTCGCCGTAGCTGTCGAGCAGCGCATCGCCGCCCCAGCCGGCGAGCACCGCGCGCAGTTTCCACGCCAGGTTCACCGCGTCCTCCACGCCGGCGTTCATGCCGAAGCCGCCCATCGGGATCCAGATGTGCGCCGCGTCGCCGGCCAGGAACACGCGGCGGTCGCGGTAGCGATCGACCACCATCGCGCGCGCCGTCCAGCTTTCCTGGCCGAGGATCTCGTAGTCGACGTCGGCGCCGATGCTGGCGCGGATCGCGCGCACGTGGTCGTGCTGCTCGAGGTCCTTGTCCGGCCCGATGATCGAGTGGTGCAACCACAGTTCCTGGCCGTCGATGGCCAGGAGGTGACTTTCGCCGTCGCGATTGAAGATGCGATGCATCCAGCCCGGCGCATGCGGCCAGAGCCGCTGCAGGGCCGGGGCCCGCAGATAGGTGGAACACATGCGCGTCACCACTTCCCGGCCTTCGAGCCGCGCGCCCATGGCGCGGCGGATGGCGCTGTGGCCACCCTCGCCGGACACCAGGTAGCGCGCGCGAAAGCGCTGCTCGCGGCCGGTGGCCACTTCCACGGCGCGGCAGTCGACGCCGTCGGCGTCCTGGCTGTAGTCGAGGAAGCGCCAGCCCGGGCGGAAGTCACAGGCCGGCAGGCTGGCGAGGCGCGCGCGCAGCGCCGGCTCCATGAAGATCTGCGAGACCCGGTGCTGGGGCTCTGGTGTCGGCCAGTACTCGTCGATGGCGCCGATGCGCCGGCCGGCGAACACGTCCGCCGCGCTGCGCAGGCGATAGCGTGTGACCTCGTGGCCGGCCCAGCGCGTGACATAGACCACGTCCGTCGGCCGTTCGGCGGGCAGCCCCGCGCGGCGGATGGCGTCAGCGCAGCCCAGGCGGCGGAAATGCTCTAGGGATCGCGCGTTGGTGGTGTTGCACTTGGGGTTCGGCGGGAAGTCGAGCCGCTCCTCGAGCAGCACCGAGGCCACGCCATGCACCGCGAGGTCGAGCGCGAGCGTGGTGCCCACGGGCCCCGCGCCGGCAATCAGCACCGGGGTATCGATGACCGCGGACATGGCTCCCCTCCCGCCCGATCGATTCTGTAGTGATGACTACAGAATAAGAGCGTGAGACGGGTCCGGGCAATCGCCGCGTGCGAGGGCGAGGGAGCGGGAGAGGGTCCGACGGGGACAGACCCCGGCCGGGGTCTGTCCCCACGGTCGCGTCTAGCTCTTCACCCGGCTCAAAGCCAGCGCGTTCATGCAGTAGCGGAGCCCACTCGGCGCCGGGCCGTCGGGGAACACGTGGCCCAGGTGCGCCTTGCACACGTTGCACACGGTTTCCACGCGCTGCATGCCGTAGGTGTTGTCGAGGATGTAGGCGATCGCTTCCGAGGTCAGCGGCTGCTGGAAGGACGGCCAGCCGGTGCCGGATTCGAACTTGGTCTCGGCATCGAACAGCGTCTCGCCGCAGCAGGCGCAGGCGTACTGGCCGGGCTCGAACTTGCTGCACATCTCGGAGCTGAACGGGCGCTCGGTCGCCGCGCGGCGCGTCACCTGGTACTGCTCGGGCGTGAGCTGGGCGCGCCAGTCCTCTTCACTCTTTTCCACCACGCGCGGCGGGGCGGGGTTCGCGCCGCGGGCGCGGCGCATGATTTCGTTCCAGTCGATCATCGGGGTTCTCCTCTCGCGCGGCGATTGTTGGCCGCCGCGCGACGCTGGGCAAGAGCCCGGCCTCGCGCCGGGCTCACAGGTCGATGAACAGCTCGCGGCCGTTCCATCCCTCACGCAGACGCCGCACCCGCGCGTACAGTTCCCGCAAGGCGGGATCGTCCTGGTAGAGCTCGATCATGTGACCGAGCAGGCCGCGGGTGTCGGAAAAGCAGATGTCGATGCCGCCCCCGAACTGGAACTCGCTGACCGGCGGGTAGCCTAGGCGCGCCAGGCGGTCGCGTTCGGCGGCCACGTCGGGGCAGAAACAGGCGATGTGCTGCAGGCCTTCCTGCTGGCCCTGGAACATGACCGTCATGGCGTTGGGGCCGGTGGACTTCAACTCGATGACCTCGATGTTCAGCTCACCGGACTGGGCGAACGCGGCGTCGATGGTGAAGTCGTCGGCCGGGCGGCCCCACAGCCGGTGGTTGACCAGCGTGATGCCGCGCGCCACCAGCCACGGGCCGATGTCGAAGGCCTGGTGGAGCTGGGTGCATTTCTCGGTCAGCGAGCGCGCCACGTAGGCGAGCTGGACGAAGTGAGTGGTCATGGCGTGAACGGTCTCCCCAGGATGGCCGCGGCGCGGCGCGCAAGGCGCAGCCTGGGCCCGCTCGCTGGTTTGCGTCAAGCGCGTCGCGCCACGCTGGCGTCCATCGCGTCACCCGGCGAGAATCCGGACGCCGGTGGCCCGAGAGCCTGGCCGGCGCTAAAGGATTACGCGGTCGTACAAGCTATCCCATCACGGCCCCGCCGCCCCTCACCCGCCAGGATCACGAGCTGCCAGCGATGAACGAGTCCGAAGTCTCCCGCAGGGCCCTGTCCGGCCTGCGCTGGACGGCCACGCTCCGGGTGCTCGGGCAGCTCATCAACTGGACCATCACCCTCGTGGTGGTGCGCTACATCCACCCGGCGGAGTACGGGCTGAAGTCCATGGCCGACGTCGCCATCGGGCTCGTGATGGTCTTCAGCACCAGTGGCATGGAGGCCTCGATCATCCAGGTCAAGGAGCTGACGCAGGACAAGCTCGCGCGCATCTTCGGCCTGTTGCTCACGATCAACGCCGGCCTGTTCGCCCTGCTGCTGGCCGGCGCCTATCCGCTCGCGAGCTACTACGGCGAACCGCGCATCGTCGACCTGCTGCACGTGATGGCCTTCGGTTTTCTCCTGGTGCCGTTCAACGCCATTCCCAGCGCGCTCGCGAGCCGCAACCTCGACTACCGGCTGCTGTCCACCGTGTCGCTCTCGACCAACGTGGCCGGCGCGCTGTGCACGCTGTGGATGGCGCTGACCGGTCACGGCGTGTGGGCGCTGGTGGCGGGGCCGCTGCTCTCCACCACGCTGAACGCCGTGATCCTGAACCTGCGCGAGCGCGCCTTGCTGTGGCCACAGTTCTCGCTGGAAGGCATCCACGACATGGCGCGCTTCGGCGGCACGGTGCTGCTGTCGGCGCTCCTGTGGGTGGTGTTCTCGCGTGCCGACATCTTCATCGCCGGGCGCGTGCTGTCGCCGACCGAGGTCGGTCTGTACGCGGTGGCCATCCACTGGGCGGCGCTGCCGATAGACAAGATCATGCCGCTCTTGAACCAGGTGGCCTACCCGGCCTACGCGCGGCTGCGAGACAACCCCGAGGCTCTGCAACGCCATTTCCAGCGCGCCATGCGGGTCACCAGCCTGGTGCTGTTCCCGGCGTCCTTCGGCTTCGCGGCCATCGCCCACCGCGCGATCCCGCTGATCCTCGGTGAGCAGTGGGCGCCGGCCGCCGCGCTGCTGCTGGTGCTGGGCCTGGTGTTTCCGTTCCGCGGCGTGAACATGCTGTTCGCGCCGATGAACAACGCCCTCGGCCGGCCGCAGATCCAACTCAAGCTCAACATCGCCAGCACGCTGTTCATGGTGCCGGGCTTCCTGGTTGGGGCGCACTACGGCGTGATGGGGCTGACGCTCGCCTGGGCGGTGGTCTATCCCTGGGTGCTGGTCAACAACTCCGTCGCCTCGCTGCGCCTGATCGGCCTGTCGCCGCTCGCCGGGCTGCGCGCGATCTCCGTGCCGCTGCTGATGGCCGCGCTGATGTTCGCGCTGCTGCAGGCGCTGCACCTCGCCGCGGTGGAAGTCGTCAACCCGGCCGTGACGCTCGCGCTGTTCATCGCGCTGGGCGCGGTGGTCTATGCCGGCGGCATGTACCTCATGGCGCGCGAGCGCCTGACGGAGGCGGTCGCGCTGCTGCGCCGCTGAGCACGCCTGCGTGGTTGCCGCGTCCGCGGCCCTGGGTGAGGATAGCGCCATCGCCGTCCCTACCCAGAAGCCAGGAGCTGCATGCCCATGACCGTCCCCGCGCTCACCAAGAGTCAACTGCTCGCCGCCGCGTCCGAAGTCGGACTGTCCCTGTCCGAGGCCGATACCGGCTCCTATCTCGGCCTGCTCGCTCAGTACATCGATGCCTACAACCTGGTGGACGCGGCCCCGGACTACCTGCCGGAGGTGAAGTATCCGCGCACGCCGGGCGTGTACCCGGCGCCGGCCGAGAACGCGCACAACGCGTGGTACGTGAAGACCGCCATCAAGGGCGCGGCGAGCGGCAAGCTGGCCGGCAAGCGCGTGGCCTTCAAGGACAACGTGATGGTCGCGGGCGTGCCGATGATGAACGGCAATTCGATCCTCGAAGGCTACGTGCCGGACATCGACGCGACCGTCGTCACGCGCATCCTGGACGCCGGTGGCGAGGTCGCGGGCAAGACCCACTGCGAGAACTACTGCATCTCCGGCGGCTCGCACACCAACGCCAAGGGGCCGGTGCACAACCCGCACAAGATGGGCTTTTCGGCCGGCGGTTCGTCCTCCGGCAGCGGCGTGGTGGTGGCGCTCGGCGAAGTGGACATGGCCATCGGCGGCGACCAGGGCGGCTCGATCCGCATGCCGTCGTCCTGGTGCGGCATCGTCGGCATGAAGCCGACCCATGGGCTCGTGCCCTACACCGGCATCATGCCGATCGAGGTGATGGTCGATCACACCGGACCCATGACGCGCACCGTGCGTGACAACGCGCTCCTGCTCGAAGTCATTGCCGGCTGCGACGGCTACGACCCGCGCCAGTTCCACGAGAAGCAGCCCGGCACGCTCGACTACACCACCGGCATCGATGCCGGCATCAAGGGCATGCGCATCGGCGTGGTGAAGGAAGGCTTCGGCCACGCGAACTCGGAAGCCGATGTCGACGCCTGCGTGCGGCGCGCAGGCGAACGCCTGGCGAGTCTCGGCGCGGTGGTCGAGGAAGTCTCGGTGCCGGAGCACCTCATCGCCGCCGCGGTGTGGGTGCCGATAGGCGTGGAAGGCATCGTGCACACCATGATGTTCGGCGACGGCTACGGCGCTTCGCGGCGTGATCTCTACGTCACGAGCCTGATGGACAAGTTGCACGGCTGGCAGCTGCGCGCCGACCAGCTGTCCGAGACCACCAAGCTCCTGACCGTGCTCGGCGTGCACATGAAGAAGCACTACGGGACGCGCTTCTATGGCAAGGCGACCAACATCGCGCGGCGCATCACCGCGGCCTACGACGCGGCGCTCGGCAAGTACGACCTCTTGATGATGCCGACCATGGTGATGAAGGCCCAGCCGATTCCGCCGCGCGACGCTTCGCGCGAGCTCTACGTGCAGCGCGCGCTCGAGATGATCGGCAACACCAGCCCCTTCGACATCACCCATCACCCAGCGCTGACCGTGCCCTGCGGCAAGTTGGACGGCCTGCCCATCGGCATGATGCTGGTCGGCCGTCACTTCGACGAGGCCAAGGTCTACCGCGCGGGCTACGCCTTCGAGCAGTCGGGGGACTGGCAGACGATGTGACGGCGGCTGGGACAGACCCCATGCGGGGTCTGTCCCTTCCCCCATCCGCGCGTCTTGCGCGCGGGACGCTCTCGGTGCGACAAAGGACACCCCGGTCACGCATGAAGGACGGTTCCCATGACACCCGAACCTTTGCGCCGCGCTGATCCCTACACCGTCGAACGACTGGCCGCCGACGTCGAAGCGGCGGTCGCGAGCGAAGCCGACCAGGCGCGCCTCATTCCGCGCCTGGAACCGCTGCTGGCCCGTTTCCTTGCCGCCGGCACGCTGCCCGAGCGCTATTGCCAGCCGGTCGC
>JBFWYG010000089.1:0-16723 GCA_050186725.1 Gammaproteobacteria bacterium
GTCACATCGCGCGCGAGGTCGATGCCGAGTTCGGCGGCATAGATCTCCACCGCTGCCGGAAAGCAGCTGTAGAGTTCGACCAGGTCGATCTCGTCGATGAGGAGCCCAGCCGTGTCCAGCGCGCGCTGACCGGCGAGGCGCGCGCCGGGACAGGCGGTGAGGTCCGCGCGCGCCGAGACCGACACCTGGTGATTCGACTCGGTGCTCGCCAGCGGGTACACGCGCCGCTCGTGGCCGATGCCCAGTTCGTCGGCGCGCGCCGCCGAGCAGAACAGCAGCGCGCCGGCCTGGTCGACGTTGAAGGTCGAGCACAGAGCGCGGGTATAGGGAAAGGCCTGCATGGGATTGCGCGGGCCGGGCGCGACGATGTCGGTCGCCGCGCGTCGCTCGCGACGCCAGGCGTGGGGATTGTCCGCCGCGATGTCGCTGAAACGCGCGTACAGCGCGCCGAGCCGCGCGCGATGTTCGGCGAGCGACCAGCCGTGACGCTGGCGCCACGCGCTCTCGATCAGCGCGTACAGCCCGATGGGCATGGTGAGGCCGAGGGCCTGTTCCACCGGGTGGAAGAGCGCGTCCTTGGGCGCGAGGTGCACGTCGGGCAGATCGTCCTGCTGGCGTTCCTGCACTTCATCGCCGGCGATGCTCGCGCGCAGCAGGCGATAGCCGCAGTCGCCGCCCACCACCAGGGTCGCGCGCGCCTTGCCCGCCGCGATGCGCGCGCAGGCCTCGCCGATGAGACTCTGCTGCAGCACGCCGACGGTGGCGAACACGCTCTGCGCATGCCGCGCGCCTACCTCACGCGCGAGCGCGCCGCCCGGGTTACGGTAGTGCCAGCGCCCATGGGGCACGGCGAGGTAGTCGACCTCTGTGAGCAGCGCCGGCGCGCCGCTGTCGGCGGCGGCCGCGCGCACCGCGTCCAGCATCAGGTCCAGCGGCTCACGCGCGCGGCGCCAGTCCTCCTCGCGCTGCGTGGCGGTGCCGATGCCGACCAGCACCGGGATGCGCGTCGCCTCCATGGCGGGGAGCGTCGACGGCTATTTCGCGGTGACGAACTCGAGCAGGAAGCTGACCGGCACCGCCTTGCTGATGGCCGGCAGCTTGGCGACCTCGCGCAGCTTCTCCACGCCGGCGGTCAACCCGAACTGGTCGGCCGTCACGATCAGCGGCTGGCGGCTCGCCACCACCACGCGCCCGTCGCCGAGCCGCATCGCGGTGACGGTGAACTTGAGCGGCTGGCTCGCGCCATGCAGATCGAGCTTGCCTTCGAGTGGCAGGTCGATGCTGGCGCCGGTGGGCAGGTCGAGCGCGTTGGCGGGCAGCCTGGCGGTCAAGGTCGCGGTGGGGAAACGCTCGGTCTCGAACAGCATCGCGCGCATGCGTTCGTCGCGCACCGGGATATGGGTATCGACGCTGATCAGCGCGATGCGTACCTCGGCCTCGCCGCTGTCGGACACGCTACCTTCGAGCGTGCCGAAGCGATGCACCTCGGCGACGTCGCCGGCCTTGACCGTAACGAAGCTCAGTTCCGAGCGCGCGGCGTCGAGCGTCCAGGCCGCGAACGCGGGCAGCGTGACGAGCACGCCGATGAGAGCGGCGGCGAGGCGCCGGGCAGGGCGAAAGCTCATGCATGTTCTCCAGACGATGCCAGCGCGGGCGGGGCGCTATGTATAGCACGCGCCGCTTCGCGCGCCGACGGCGCCGCGTCTCAGGCGGGGAGATGTCCTGACTTCACCCACAGCACCGCGTCCTCGGTCGCCTCGGGGGCGTGCCGGCTGGCGCGTGGGCGTCGCAGCCAGGTACCGGACGGGTAGCTGCCGTCCGCGTCGCGGATGGCGCCCGACAGCACGTAGATCTCCTCGCCCCCGGGATGCGCATGGTCGATGCCCGGCGCGCCCGCCGTGAGCGCCACCAGCACTACTTGTTCCTCGCGAAAGCTGTGCAACGGCAGGTAGCGCGCGCCCGGCGCGGCGTCGCGCCATGCGGCGCGCCGGGTCTCGATCGCGAGGTGGGTGGTGTCGTCCGGCTGGAACTGGTGGAGCTTCACCAGCAGCAGGCAGCCCTCGTCGCTGTGCGGCGCATGGCGGAAGCCCGGTGGATTGCGCAGGTACGTCCCCGCGCCGTAGTCGCCGGTGTGATCGGAGAACGTACCGTCCAGCACCAGGATCTCCTCGCCGAGCGGGTGATCGTGGGCATGGAAGCGCGCGCCCGGCTCGTAGCGCACGATGGACGTGGCGTGGCCGTGCTCGGCGTGCTCGCGCGCGAGCGGCTTGCGCCACACGCCGGGGCGCGGGCTGGCGAGCCACGGCTGCTCGCCCGTCGCGATGGTGACGGCGAGCGAGTAGTCCATGTTCAGCATCGCGAGTCCTCCATGCGCCGCTTGCGGCTCGCGCATGGGCGAGCTCTGTCGGCGCCATTGCAACAATCAATTCATGCGTGTCGTACGCGCTTTTTTACCATGCGCGCCGTCGCACGTGCGCGCCGATCGGAGTCCATGCCCAGACCAACGGCGCCGCCGCTGCTTTCACATGACGAAGTTGAATCGCATTTTCCTTAAACGACATCAGGAAAATCTCCAGTGAGCCTCTACGGGTCGCGACCTACAATTCGCTGGCGTATGGCGACGAACGCCATGCATTCCCCAATAGAAAGAGAAGACAAGATGATGAATCGCATAACCACTACCATCGCACTCATCGCCGTCGTGGGCGCAGCACCGGTCCAGGCCGGCGGTTTCCAGCCCTGGGTGCGTGATGGTGTCGTGGCCGAGAAGGCGGCCACCGGCTCGTCGGTCTCCGAACCGCTGGCGACTTCTTACTACAGCGGCGGCCTGCCGAAGATCAAGGAGGCTGCGTCGGGCAGCACCAGCGGTCTCGTCATCCAGCCCTGGTACAAGACTGGCCAGCGCTGAAACCTCACTGGTCGCGGGAGCCCCTGTGCGGCTTCCGCGGCCGACGCCCTCGCTGCACTTCATCCTCCACCGCCTCTCCGCCCGCATTGACCGCCAGCCGCGCGACGGCTTAGCTTCAGCGCCTACCGCCGCCGCTCGTCGGCGACGTCGAACGATTCGACCCGCAGGAGACCGGCTTCATGAGCAAACCCGTCCGCACCGTTGCCATCCTCGGCCGTCGCGCCGGCATGAGCTTTGAAGAGTTCGATCGCTACTGGCTGGAGGTGCACGCGCCGCTCGCGGCGAAACTGCCGGGCGTGCGGCGCTACGTGCAGCGCCACGTGGTGGCACCGGGCACGGAATTCGGCGTCGACGGCTTCGCCTTCATCGACTACGAGAGCGAAGCCGCGATGGAAGCGGCCTGGGCCAGTCCCGCGGGACAGGCCGCGCTCGCCGACGTGCCGAACTTCCTCGGCCGCCACGAGGTGGTGGTGATCGAGGATCACGTGATCGTGCCGGGCCCCGAGGATCGCTGATCCACGCGCCGGCCCACCGTCGCCGTCCAACGCGCGGTGACTCGGTCGTCAGGCAGCGAATTGCGCGCGTGCTGTCTCGATGGCATCGCGCGCGACGTCGGCGAACGGCCGCCGCCGCTGCGCCGCCGAGATGATCTCGATGCCATAGGGGCCGTCGTAGCCCTGCGTCGCTAGCGCGGCGAGGAAGGCCGGCACGTCGAACACGCCTTCGCCACAGAAGAGACGGTGATCGAGCGTGTCTTCCAGCAGCGATCCTTTTATCTCTGCCGCGCCGTCATCCAGTTCGACGTGATGGACGATGCCGCGCGGCAGGGTGGCGATGTCGTTGTAATCCACGCCGCCGCGCGCCATGTGCCAGATGTCGAGCAGGAGCCCGCCGTTGCGTTCACCCGCGCCTTCGACGAGCGCGCGCGCGGTGGCGAGATCGGCGATGTTGCTCCAGGGCATGGGCTCGAGCACGATGCCGGCGCCCACGGCCGCGGCGCGGCGACAGAGACCGGCGAAGCGCTCACACATGTGCGGCAGCGGCCAGGCCTTGCCCTGCATGTCGGGGCCGACCTTGATCTGCCGTGCGCCGAGTTCGCCCGCGGCCTGCAGCAAATCCTCGAAGGCGAGTTCCGCCGCCGCGAGCGCCTCGCCGTCCGCCATCCAGTCCACCAGGAACTCGAGTTCGAGCGAGAGGCCATGGTCTTCCAGCAGGCGGCGCATGGCGGCGTAGCCGTGGCGTTCGCGCGCGCGGCCGAGGTCAGAGCGCATGAGGCCGAGCCCGGCATAGCCAAGTGCGGCGGCGACTCCCACGCGCTCTGTGAAGTCGTGCGGGCTGGCCTCCTGCTCGGGCGGACCGAGCGGCGTGACCGCGCCGGCCAGCGTCCAGTAGGTGGCGACGAAGCGCGGTTCGGGGCGCGCCGTGGTCGCCTTCGATACAGCGTTGTCGACCATGCGCGCGCCGCTCGCTGTCGCCGCTCAGTCGTCGATCGCCTGGTAGACCAGGCTGCGGAAGTCGTTCTCCGGATAGTCGAAGCCGATCATGAACTGGGTCATGAGCACGGCCACGAGTTCCTCGCGCGGGTCGACCCAGTAGTAAGTCTTGGCTGCGCCTGCCCAGCCGAATTCGCCGGCGCTCGCCGATACGCCCAGCTGGCCGACATCCATCGCCACCCGCGAGCCGAGGCCGAAGCCCCAGCCGGGCATCGGCACGCCGCCGAGCGTGATGGGCAGCAGCGCCGGCGCCATGTGGTTGGCGTGCATGACCTCCAGCGTCTTGCGGCCGATGATGCGTCGACCATCGGGCGCGCGACCGTCGAGCAGCATGCGCGCGAAGGCCAGGTAGTCGGACGCGGTCGAGAACAGGCCCAGGCCGCCACGCTGGAACACCTCCGGCTTGTCGCAGGGATAGGTCTCGCCGACCGCGTCGCGCCGGCCCACGTCCTTGGCGAGGAAGCTCTGGAAGATCTGGCCGAAGGTCGCGTTCGGACCGATGAGGTCCGGATGGCCGTACATCGCCGCCAGGCGATGCCGCTCGGCGGGCGCCACGCCGAAGCCGGTGTCGTCCATGCCGAGCGGCTGGAACAGGCGCTCGCGCAGGAAGTCACCGAGCGGCTGGTCAGCCAGCACCTGGATGAGCTGCGCGGCGACATCGATGCCGAGGCCGTAGTGCCACTTGGTGCCGGGATGGAAGGCGAGCGGAATGCGCGCGAGGTCGTCCACCAGCTTGTCGAGCGGACGGCTCGCGTCGTTCATCAGGCGCGCCTCGCGATAGTGCGCGCCGATCGGATAGTCCTCGAAGAAGTCGTAGGAGAGGCCGCAGGTATGCGACATGAGATCGCGCACCTGCATCGGGCGCAGCATGTGCTGCGGTTCCAGGCTGCCGTCGGCCTGCAGCACCTTGGTCCCGGCGAACGCGGGAATGAACTTGGCCACCGGATCGACCAGCTGGCAACGACCCTCTTCATAGAGCGTCATGAGCGCGGTACAGACGATGGGCTTGGTCATCGAATAGATGCGGAAGATGCTGTCGGAGGCCATCGGCGTGCCGGCCTCGCGGTCCTGCCAGCCCACGTGGGCGGCGTGTACCAGGCGTCCGCGGCGCATGACCAGGGTGTTGAAGCCGCCGTAGTTGCCGGCGTCGACATAGCGGCTCAATACCGGCGCGATGCGCTCCAGGCGCTCGGCGTTCATGCCCACGTCTTCCGGGGCGGCGTCGAATTCGGTCATGGCGGAGACTCCTGGCTGTAGGATGCGGGGCAATCATAGCCGAGTCGTCGACCGAGTCATGGCCTCGGGGCCCACGCGCGGCTTACCATTGCGCGATGGACACTACCCCCATTCTTGTCATGCTCTCCCGGCGCGCCTGCCTGGCCCGCGCCTTCCTCGTTCTGCTCCTCACGCTGCCGTCCAGCGTCGTGCTCGCCGCGCCCGCGCCCTCGGAAGCCGTGCTGGAAGCGATCACCGCGCTGCGCGGCCAGCTGGAAGGGCTGCGCGGCGATGGCGCCGAGCCGTCCCAGCCGCAGGTGGTCGACACCGTGCGCGAAGTGGTGCTGCCGCGGGTCGACGTAGAGATGGCCGCGCGCCTGGTGCTCGGCCGCCACTGGCGCGACGCCACCGACGCCCAGCGCCAGGCCTTCATCGACGCCGAGCGCGACCTGCTGCTTCGCCTCTACGCCGCCCACGCGCTCGACTACCTCGACGCCGAAGTCGAAGTGGTGGCCACCCAGGTTGCGCCCGACGGCCAGCGCAGCGGTGTGCGCACGCGCGTCTCGCGGCCCGGCAAGCCCGAGGTCAGCGTCGATTACCAGCTGCGTCTCGCCAACGACGAATGGAAGGTGTTCGACGCGGTGGTGAATGGCGTAAGCGCGATCATCACGCTGCGCAACGCCATCGGCGAAGACATCTCGCGCTTCGGCCTGGACGGCACCATCACGCGGCTGCGCGAGAAGCTGAGCGAAGTGCAGACGCCCGCGAGCTGAGCGTCCGCCACGCCGCGCGCGCGTAAACCCCGCGCGACTTGGCAACGCATGCGCGGCGCTCACCGGCCGCGTCCTTAATGATGCGTGCCTGCGACCTTTCTGTGCGCGGCATTAACATGTAATTTTTATGTGGATTTTGCCGTCACGACCTCGCGCGTGCGGCACGCGTCACCACTTGCTCGAAGCAGCGTAAAGCCGCGCCGGCCCGCGTCGATATGGGTAGTCCGCCTCGCTACCTGTCCGGCCGGAGTTTTCCCATGTTGCGCGTCCTCGACTGTCTGCGGCTCGATCACGATCCCTACCTAGTGCTGCTCGCCGCGGCCATCTGCTGTTTCGGCACGATTGCTTCGATGGTGGTCGCGACCCGTGCGATGCGCGGCGAACACGCCACGCTGTGGATGGCGCTGCTGGCGATCTGCGCGGGGTCCTCGGTGTGGGCCACCCACTTTCTGGCCATGCTGGCCTATCGCACCGCCATACCCATGACCTACGACGCGAGCCTCACGCTCGCGTCCTATTTGCTCGGCGTGGCACTGATGGGCGCCGGACTCAGGGTGGCGCTGCGCGCGCCGGACGATGCCCACGCGGCCGTGCTGGGCGGTGCCATTGTCGGCGCCGGCGTCACGACGCTGCACTACGTCGGCATGGCGGCTCTGCGCGTGCCCGGCCAGTTGCATTACAGTCCGGAGATCGTGATCGCGTCGGTCACGGCAAGCTCGCTGCTCGGTGGCGCTGCCCTTTACGTCGGGCTCTGCAGCCACCGTCCGCGGGCGGTGGGCTTCAGCGCCCTGCTGCTGATCGCGATGACCGTGACGCTGCACTTCACGGGCATGGGCGCGGTGCGGCTGGAACTCGGGTACGACGTCGATGCCGGCGCGGGCATGTCGCGCGGCGTGCTCGCCGTCGCGGTGTCTCTCGCAGCCATCGGCGTGTTGCTGATCGGCGCGGTTGCGGCGATCGTCGATCAGCGCGTATCGCGACGACTGGCCGGTGAAGCGGAACGCTTCCGTACCCTCGCCGACGGCGCGATGGAAGGCCTGATCGTGCATCGTGATGGCCTGGTGGTCGACATGAACGCAGCCGCGCGCGCGATGTTCGCGTTCGAGGGGGGCGGCGCGGCCCTGTGCATCCGCCACTGGTTCGAAGATCTGGAACCGGAAGCGGCCGAGATCCTGCGCAGCAGCGACGGACGCGCCGTGGAACTGGCCTTGCCGCGCCAGGACGGCAGCCGCTTTCCAGCCGAGATCTGCGCACGCCACATGCGGCTCGCCGACGGCGGCGACGGCGAACTGCTGGCGATTCGCGATCTGACCGTGCGCAAGGCGACCGAGGCGCGCATCGAACACCTCGCCTGGCATGACCCGCTGACCGATCTGCCCAATCGCCGCCTGTTCCTCGAACTTGCCAACAAGGCCATCGCGCAGGTCGCGCGCGGCGGCCAGCACCTGGCGGTACTCGCCATCGACCTGGACGGCTTCAAGCTGGTCAACGACGTGCACGGCCATGCCGCGGGCGACAGTCTGCTCAAGCAGGTCGCGGCGCGCATCGCCGCGACGCTGCGCGATGCGGACGTCGCCGCGCGCTTCGGCGGCGACGAGTTCGCCATCCTGCAGAGCCTGGCGAGCCAACCAGAGCAGGCCATGTGCCTGGCCGAGCGCCTGCTCGACCTGCTGGCCGCGCCCTTGTATATCGGCGGGGTGGAGGTCACGGTCAGCGCCTCCATCGGTGTCGCTCTGTATCCCACGGACGGTCGCACGACCGACGAACTGCTGCGCAACGCCGACACCGCCATGTATCGAGCCAAGGCCGACGGCAAGGCGACCTGTCGCTTCTTCGAAGCGCAGATGGATGCCGAAGTCGAAACGCGTCGGCGCCTGGAGGCGCGCCTGCGGCAGGCGGTGGCCGACGAGCGCCTGCAGGTGTTCTTCCAGCCGCTGGTCGGCAGCGGCGATCATCGTCCGCTCGGCTTCGAGGCACTGGTGCGCTGGCACGACGCGGAACTCGGCAACATCTCGCCGGCGGACTTCATTCCTGTCGCCGAGCAGACCGGGCTCATCGTCGCCATCGGCGAACAAGTGCTGCGGCGCGCGTGCCGCGAGGCGGCGGGCTGGTCGGCGCCGCTGCGCGTGGCGGTCAACCTCTCGGCCGTGCAGTTTCGCCGCAAGGGCCTGGTCGACATGGTGCGCGGCGTGCTGGAGGACACCGGGCTGCCCGGTGAGCGGCTGGAGCTGGAAGTGACGGAGTCACTCTTGATCGACAATCGCGACGAGGCGCTGCGCACCTTGACGGCCCTGAAGGCGCTCGGCGTGCGCATCGCGATGGACGACTTCGGTACGGGCTACTCGTCTCTGAGCTATCTGCAGAGCTTTCCGTTCGACAAGATCAAGATCGATCGCGTGTTCGTCGCCGATCTCGAGCGCGGCGAACAGAATGCTTCCATCGTGCGGGCCGTGGCTTCCATGGGGCAGAGCCTGCGCATGCGCGTGGTGGCGGAGGGCGTCGAATCAGCGGCGCAGGCTCACCTGCTGCGCGACTTGTCCTGTGACGAACTGCAGGGCTACTACATCGCGCGGCCGATGCCGGCCGAGGCGGTGGAGGACTTCCTGCTCGGCCACGTCGCGCCTGCCGCGCCGGCGACGGTGGTCGACCTGCGTCGCGCCACGCGCTGAGGCGCGCGGCGTCAGATGCTGAGATCGAGCAGGTTGTAGTCCTTGAGCGTCGGCAGCAGCGACGCGTCCCAGCGGAAGCGCGCTTGTTCGCCCGCGAAGGGCGCGTAGCGGAACGGCGTCTCGTCGGGATAGCGCTGACGGCGCGCGTCGATGGCGTAGGCGATGAGCCGCGAGCGTTCGCGGATGCGCGCCTCGTCGTAGGTCGCGACCGCGTTGTGCACGCCGCCCGCGGTCACGCCGAGCACCGACGCGCGGCGATGAAAGCCGAAGTTGAGCGTCACGCGCGTGTCCCGGCTGGTGTTGGCGAAGGAGCCGTGCACCGCCTGGCGGTTGCAGATCGCAACATCGCCCGGCGCGCACAGGATCGGCACCGCGTCCTGCAGGCGGTCGCAGCCGGCCGCGTCCACCAGCGCCTTGATGTCGAGCTTGCCCTGCGCATGCGAGCCGGGCACCACCCACACGCCATTGGCCGCGGTGCAGCCGTAGAGCTGCGCCATGAAATTGAAACCATGGGTGCCGGCGTCGAGCGTCGGGCTCTGCCAGTGGGTGGTGCCATCCTGGTGCCAGGCCACCGACGCGCCTTCGCCGGGCTTCTTGATCCATACCGCTTCGTTGAAGGGCGTGAAGTCCTCGCCGTTGACGGCGGCCGCCACCGCCAGCAGGCCGGGATGGCCGTAGAGTCGCAGGCAGGCCTCGGAGAACTGCAGCGAGCCCAGGAACAGGTACAGAACTTTCGCGGGGGCGTCGGCGGCCGCGCGCGGTTCGTACATGCGCGCCGGATGACGGCCGTTGGCGAGCGTGGTGCCGCCGAAGGGATCGGCCAGCGGCCGCGCCCAGAAGAAGGTCGGCGCGCGGCAGTCGGCGCCGAGCGCGGGACGCCCATGGCGGTCGAGCGCGGCGCCCTCGCTGGCCGGCACCCGTTCGAGCACTTCGTTCAGATCGCGTTCGATGTCCGAGCGTTCCTCGGCGCCGAGCACGCCCTCGAACACGTAGAAGCCGGTGCGCCAGTAGGCATCGAGGATGTCCCGGGCGATGCCGCCCGCGGCGTCGTAGCGCAGCGGGCCGCGGTTGCCGAGCGCGCGGGCGCGGCGCTCGCCATCGGCCAGGTAGGCCTGCATCGCGGCCTGTTCCGGGCCGTAGTCGGTGGTGACGCGCGGATCGTGGGCGAGCAGGGCCATGGCAACCTCCCCGGTGCTGGCAAAGCGCGGAGCGCGCTGGACACTGTAGCCCATCGCGCCGCCGCGCGCCGCGCGAGTCTAGGCGCCGATCGCGTCGCCGGGCTTGGGCGGCACGCCCTGCGCCGCCACCCACGCGCGTCGCTTCTCGAAGGGTTGCGCGACGTAGTCGCGCATGCGCGCCATGGCCTCGTCGGTGACGATGGTCTTCAGCCATTCCTCGGCCTCGACCTTGAGGCCTTCCTCCATGGGCAGGTTGGCGCCGCGATTGATGGCGCGCTTGGCGCCGGTCACCGACACCGGCGCGGAGCGCGCGAGACCATGGGCGATGTCGATGGCGCGCGCCCTGGCGTCGACGGCGAGTTCGGTGACGAGACCCAGCTCCAACGCGCCCTCGGGTGTCACGGTGCGGCTGCGCATGAGGAAGTCCATCGCGCGGCCGTGGCCGACGATGCGCGCCAGGAGCTGCGAGCCGGTGCCGGTGAGGATGCCGAGCGCGACTTCGGGAAAGCCGATGCGGTAGTCGCCGCGCTGCGCGACGCGGATATCGCAGTTCAGCGACAGCTCGAGGCCGCAGCCCATGGTGTCGCCGGTCATGCCGACCACGATGGGCTTGTCCAGCCAGGCCAGCGAGCGCAGCAGGGTGTGGTAGCCGTAGATCAGGCCGTGGGCCGCGCGCGTGAGCGCCGCGCGATCGCCGTCCATCGCCACCAGTTCTTCCACGCTGTAGTGGGTGATGTAGCGATCGGGCACCGCGCCGGTCAGCACCACCGCCTTCACGTCGGGTTCGCGCCAGCGCGCGATCAGCTCGGCCAGCTCGGCGATGCCCGGTCCGATCATGTAGTTCGTGGGTGGGTTGTAATAACCGGCGATGAAGACGCCGTCCTGCTGCTCGGTGTGCCAGTACTGCATGGTCGTGGACTCCCCTTTGAATGACGCCCGGCGCGCGGAGGCGCGGCGGTGGGCTCACCATAACCGTCGTCCGCGCGGGGGTAAACGCGGAACCGGCGCGGCGCGCGTTTCAGCGATGTTCGCGTTGCCGGCTGGTCGCCATGGACGCGGGCCGCTAAGGTGGCGGCCACTCCCCGCATGGCGCACCGATGCCGAGCCTGAGCCTGCTGCTGCCCTATCGCAACGCCGCCGCGACGCTGCCGGAATGCCTGGCGAGCATCGCCGCGCAGAGCCATGCGGACTACGAGGTCATCGCGGTCGACGACGGTTCCACCGACGACTCAGCGGCGCTGCTGCGCGCGGAGGCCGCGCGCGATCCGCGAGTGCGCTGTCTCGCCAATCCCGGTGTCGGCTTGGTGGCGGCCTTGAACCACGGGCTCGCCGCGGCGCGCGCCGAGATCATCGTGCGCATGGACGCCGACGACCGCATGCACCCCGAGCGCCGCGCGCGCCAGTGGGCGCAGCTGCGCGACGACCCATCGCTCACGCTTTCCGCGACCCAGGTGCGCGCCTTTCCGGAAGAGCTCTTGACCGCGGGCTTTCGCGAGTACCTGCGCTGGCAGAACGCTTGTCTCAGTCCCAACGACCTCGCCGAAGAGATCTACGTCGAATCGCCGCTGGCCCACCCGAGCGTCGCGTTCCGCCGCGCGCCGGTGCTGGCGCTCGGCGGCTATCGCCACGGTGACTTCCCCGAGGACTATGACCTGTGGTTGAGGCTCCACAGCCAAGGCCATCGCATGGCCAAGCTCGAGGCGGTGCTGCTCGACTGGCGCGAATCGGTGGGGCGGACCTCGCGCACCGACCCACGCTACGCGCGCGACGCCTTCGACCGGCTGCGCGCGCGGTACCTGGCGCGCGATCCGCGTCTGCTCGCGCGCCGCGACGACTTCGTGATCTGGGGCGCGGGCCGCCGCACGCGTCAGCGCTGCGCCAGGCTGCTCGAGCAGGGCTTCACGCCACGCGCCTGGGTGGACATCGACGCGCGCAAGATAGGCAATCGGCTGGTCGGCGTGCCGGTCTGCCCGCCGGCGGTGCTCGACACGCCCGAGCGGCCCTTCGTGCTGGTCTACGTCACCAGCCACGGCGCGCGCGAGGCGGTCGCGGCGGACCTCGCGGCGCGCGGCTACCGGCGCGGGCAGGATTGGCTGGCGGTGGGCTGAGGCCGTGGCCGGCGCGGCGTGGCGTAGCGAGGTCCGCGCCCATGGCTGGAGAGCCGCGCCGTTAGCGCATAGCATGTCGCGCATCGTTCACCCGCCTGGAGGTTCCAACCCGTGACCCACGACACCTACGTCGCGACCGGCGACATGCCCTGGCTCAACTTCGGCAACGGCATCGACTTCAAGATCCTGCGCACCAGCCAGGAGACCGGCGCCTGGAGCGTACTGTTCCGCTGCGCCGCGGGCTCGTCGTTCAATCCTCATCGCCACCTCGCCGGCGGCGAATACCTGATGCTGAAGGGCACCATGCAAGTCCGCGGCGGCAAGGAGAAGGGCGGCGTGACCGCCAAGGCCGGCGACTACGGCTACGAGCCGAACGGCGTGCTGCACGACGAGACCTTCTTCCCGGTGGAGTCCGAGCTCTACTTCACCAACCACGGCGCGATCCAGTTCCTGACGCCGGATCTGAAGCCGGACTTCGTGCTCGACTACGCGCTGCTGGAGCAGCTCGGCCAGACCGCGGCGAAGGCGGCCTGAGCTCGCCTGCCGTCAGTCCCGCGCGCGCCGCCGGCGGCGCGCGATGGGGCGCAGGTTCTTGAGCGTATCGCTCCTCGAAGGCGCGGCGCCGCGCTTGGCGCGAAGCCCGCTGACCCTGCTGTTGCTGGTGGCGCTCGGCGTGCTCATCGGTCTGCGCCTGCTGGTCGATCTCGCCCAACCGCTGCTGGCCGACGACACCTGGTGGCACGTCGCGCTCGGCCGCGTGTTCCTCGCTCAACACGGCCTGCCGGCGGCGGAGCCTCTGCTCTTCACCTCGGCCGGTCACGCCCAGCACTACCAGGAATGGCTGTTCGAGGTGCTGGTCGCGCTGGTCGATCGCGTCGGCGGCCTGCCGGCGCTGCGCGCGCTCGAACTACTGCTCGGCGCGGCGGTGCTGCAGCAGGTCTACCGCTTCGGTCGTCACCAGGGCTTTACCCCGTCCGTGGCGCTTGCGCTGGTCGCGAGCCTCGTGTTGTTCGCCTACCAGCGCCTGCTGCAGCTGCGGCCCGAGCTGCTCGCAATGCTCGCTTTCTTCGCCTTGCTCAACCTCTACTGCGTGCCGCGCCTCGGCGCCGCGCGCGCCGCGGCGGTCGTCGCCCTCGTCGTGCTGTGGACCAACGTGCATGCCACGGTACTCATCGTGTTCCCTTTCATGCTCGCCTGGCAGCTGGTGCACGCACGCCGCGCGCGCGCCCACATCGCCACGCTGCTCGCGGCCTTCGCGGCCGTGGCGCTCAATCCCCAGGGGCTGCGCCAGTACGTTTTCTACTTCATCCACGATGCCAATAATCCGCTCGCGCGCGTGGTCGACGAATGGGGGGCGCTGTTCGTCGCGCCCAAGGGCTACACCGGCGTGCTGCCGTGGTCGGCGCCGCTGCTGCTCGCGGCCTACGTCGGCGTGCTGCTCGCGGTGCTGGTGGTGGCTCTGGCGACGCTGCGTGGACGCAGCCGCGCCGAGCCGCACCGCATCCTGTGGGCGGCGCTCGCGCTGGCGGCAGCGGCGGTCGCCGTGCGTTTCCTGTGGCTGATGCCGCTCGCGCTGGCGGCGGTGCTGCCGGAGGCATCGCGGCCGGCCGCGCGGCACGGGCGCGTGCTGGCGCTGGCCGCGCTGCTGCTGGTGACGGTGCATCTCTTCGGCGGTGACACGCGCGGCTACGGCTATCCACTGCGCGGCGACGCGCTGGCGGGCTGGCTCGCGCCGCGCGGGTTGAACACCAAGCTGATGCCGGCGACGGTGGCGGCCATCGAGGCGAGTGGCTTCGGCGGTCGCCTGCTCGCGCCCTATGAACTCGGCGGCTACCTGTCCTACGCGCTGCATCCGCGCGTGCGGGTGTATTTCAACGGACGCTACGACAGCTATCCGCGCGCGGTGTACGACGACTACTTCGCCATGCTGACCGGCGGCGCCGCGGCCGCCGCGCGCCTGCGCCACCACGGGGTGGACGCGGCCCTGCTGCCGGCGGACGACGTCCACTACCGCCTGGTCTACACGCTGCGGCGCCTCGGTTGGTGCGACGCCTACCAGGATACCCAGGCGGTGTGGTTGCTGGCGCCCGCGGCGCAAGGCGGCAGGGTGGCCTGCGATGCGCGCGGCACGCAGATGGTGGATGCGGTGATCGCGGCGCGCCTCGCCGCTGGTGATGCGTTCACCGCGTTGAATCTCGCCCTGCACCACCAGCGCTACACGCGGGTGCTCGCGATGCTGGCCGACGTGGGGCAGGCCGCTCAGGTGCGTCGCGCGGCAGCCAGCATCGCCGGCATGTGCAGGTTGAACGCGCGCCTGGCAAGTGGTCTGCCGCAGCCGACCACGCTGGATCCCGTCTGGGCCGCCGAGTGGCGCGCGGAGAGCGCCTTGTGCGCGCTGCCGGAGATGGGCGGCGCGGGCGCGGGTTAGCGCCGCCGTTCAGGCACGCGCGCGACGCCGCGCCACGAGCGCGAGCAGCGCGCCACCGAACAACCACGCTGACGGCGGCAGCGGCACGGGGTCGAGGCTGGCGGCCGACACCACGCGCAGGCTCAGGCGGTCCGGCTGGCTCATGTCCAGCTGGAACAGGCGCCCGCTCAGCAGCGGTTGCGCTATCACCGAGAACGCGCCCTGGATGCCGCCCTCGGCGAGCAGGAACTCGAACACCGAGCCGACGGCGGGCACGAAGCCGTCCAGCAGTTTGATCTCGAGCTGGCCGTTCAGCGCAGCGACGCCGCGGACGTCGAGAACGTCAAAGGACTCGAGACTCGCGAGCTCGATCTCGAGGACGCCGGTCAGCGCCTGCGTGTAGTTGCCGAACACCGTTGTACGGCCTGGTGAATGCCCGGGGGCCAGGGTGCCGCCGTTCAAGACGCTGCCCTCGATGGTCGTGGCGTGAAGCGTGCCGCCCGCGAAGGTGAAGGACGCGCGCGGGTCGAGCGCGAGGGTCGTGACGTCGAGCACACCGGCGCGAAGCGCGAGGTTGCCGTCCACGTCGAGCGTGCCGGTGGCGACGAAGTTGCCGCCGACGATGTCGAACGTGCCGCCACGCTGCACCTGGGCGCTGGTGAAGGCGGTGCGGCCGGCGGCGATGGACAGCTGGCCGTCACGCACCGTGAGCGCACCGGTCGCGTCGTTGTTGCCACGTAGCGTGAGCGTCCCGCGCCCGCCCTTTGTGAAGCCGCCCGTGCCGCTGATGTCGCCCGCGAACGTGCTGTCCTGGTGATTGAAGCCGGTGCCCATGTTCGCCGCCAGCACCACCTTGCCGGCGCCGCGCAGGCTGCCGAAGTCTTCACCATCGCCGGCGATGCGCAGGCGCGCTGAGGGGTTCACCAGGTCGACCACGTGCTCGTTGGTCAGGGTGTTCGTGTTGCCCGCGATCTCGAGCGTGCCGGTCAGTACGGTCAGCGGCCCGTCGAACTCGTTCACGCCGCTCAGCGTGAAGGTGCTGATGCCGGACTTGGTCAGGCCGCCCTGGCCGAGTATGCGGCCGCTGAAATTGCTGCCCTGCGAGTTCGAGACCACGATCAGCGAGCGCTTCAAATCGACCTCGCCGGCGCCGGACAGGGCGCCGATGGTCTCGTTGTCTCCGTCGATGAGGAGGCGGCCGCCCGCATCAACCTGCACCACGTGGCTGTCGCGGAGCGTGTTGCCCAGGCCGAGCTGCAGGGTGCCGCCCGTGACGGTCAGCAGACCGGTGAAGGTATTGGTGCCGGTCAGGGTCAGGGTGCCGCGCCCGGCCTTGGTGAAGCTCGCGCCGTTGACGAGGTTGCCCGAGAAGGTCGTCGAGCGGTCGTTGACGCCGACCGTGGTGGCTGCGTTCAGCACCAGCGTGCCGGCGCCCGCGAGCGAGCCGAAGGTCTCGCCGTTACCGGTGATGGTGAGCGCTGCGCCGGCGGCTATTTCGACCGAGGTGTTGCTGCCGAGGGTGTTGGCATTGCCGTCGATGACGAGGCCACCGGCCAGCACGTCGAGGAGCCCCCGGAACAGGACGCCGTTGCCTCGCAAAGTGCTCGTCTGGGTTGAGGCGTAGGTCAGCGTGCCGGTACCGAGCAGGCGACCGGCAAAGTCGGTGCTGCGTGTGTTCGAGCCGAGGATCAGCCGACCGGTACCGAGCAGCACGTCACCCGTGCCCGTGAGCAGGCCAATCTCTTCCTCCGTCCCGCCCAGATCGAACGTGGCGCCCGTTTCCACGTAAACTTCGCTGACGTCGTTCACCGTATCGCCGGCGCCGACACGCAAGGTTCCCGAAGTTGCGTAGATGTTCCCGGACAACGCCGCCCCGCTGCCGGTGATGGTCACGCTGCGGAACGGCGAGTCGCCGACGATGAACAGGTTGGCTGAACCCGAGCGATCGCCGTTGACGACCAAGTCCTGGCCT
>JBFWYG010000090.1:0-16621 GCA_050186725.1 Gammaproteobacteria bacterium
GGCACGCCCAGCGCTTCCAGGCGCGCGGCCATGTCGGCACCGGCCTTGAGCGCGCTCACTTCCTTGTCGATGTAGGCAATCTTGCCCGCACCATCGATGTAGAAGGTCCAGCGCGAGGCGAAGCCCATCATGCCGAGCACGCCATAGGCCTCCGCGGCCTTCTTGTCCGGGTCGGCCAGCACGGGAAAGTCCGCCTGGTTCGCCTCGGCGAACTTGCGGCTCGTCTCGGCATCGTCGGTGCTCGCCATGAAATAGGCGACATCGTAGGTCTTCAGCACCTCGCCGCTCTCACGGAGCGACTTGCACTGCGCGGTTCAGCCGCCGGTGAAGGCTTTCGGATACCAGGCCAGGACCACGGTCTTGCCGTGGTAGTCGGCGATACGATGGACCTTGCCGTCCGAGCCCGGCAGCGCGAAGTCGGGCGCGCGGTCGCCAATCTTCAGCTCGGCGGCCTGCGCCAGGCCGCACAGCGTGCCGAGGCCCAAGGCCAGCAGCAGGCGGCGAAGAGGTTTGTTCATGAGCACACTCCCGAGTGAATCGACGGTCTCTCAGCTTACGTGCCGCGGCGGCGGTCGGATTGCTTTACGCCACCGGCTCGCGCATCGTCACCCATTCCTCGGCCGAGGTCGGGTGGATGCCTATGGTGCGATCGAACATCGTCTTGGTCGCGCCGGCCTTGATCGCGACGGCGAGGCCCTGGATGGATTCGCCCGCGTCGGGCCCCACCATGTGCGCGCCGACCACGCGATCCGTCGCCTTGTCGACCACGAGCTTCATGAGCGTCTTCTCCTTGCTGCCGGATAGCGTGTGCTTGAGCGGCGTGAAGCTCGAGCGAAAGACCACCACCTCGCCGAACTTCTCCCGCGCCTGGGCTTCGGTGTAGCCGACGGTCGCCAGGTTGGGGTGGCTGAACACCGCGCTCGGCACGTATTCGTAATCGACCGGTCGCTCGTGATCCCGATACAGGTGCCATGCGAGCGCCATGCCTTCGGCGAGCGCCACGGGGGTGAGATTGATGCGGTCGGTGACGTCGCCGATGGCGTAGATGGACGGCACGCTGCTGCGATAGTTGCCGTCGACCTCGATGGCGCCGGCGTCGTTCATCCGGACGCCCAGCGCTTCCAGCCCGAGATTGGCCGAGTTGGGCCGCCGGCCGGTGGCGTAGAGCACGAGGTCGGCGTCCAGCGTGCTGCCGTCCGTCAAATGCACGCGCAGCGCCTCACCGTGACGCTCGATGCGCGCGACGTCGGTGTCGAAGCGCAGCCCGACCCCCTTCTTGCGCATCTCCTCGGCGAGGAACCTGCGGCAGTCGTCGTCGAAGCCGCGCAGGAACAGCGGCCCGCGGTAGAGCTGGGTGGTCTCGCTGCCGAGACCATTGAAGATGCCGGCGAACTCGACCGCGATGTAGCCGCCGCCGACCACCACCGCGCGGCGCGGCAGGCGTTCGAGGAAGAACACTTCGTTGGAGGTGACGGCGTGTTCGCTGCCCGCAAACTCGGGCACGTAGGGCCAGCCGCCGGTCGCGACCAGGATGCGTTCAGCGGTGTAGTCCTGGCCATCTACGCGCACGGTGTGGGCGTCGACGATGGTCGCGCGGCCGCGCAGCACGGTGGCGCCGGCGTTGTCCATCAGCCGCTGGTAGATGCCGTTCAGGCGCTCGATTTCCTTGTTCTTGTTGGCGACCAGGGTCGGCCAGTCGAAGCTGCCTGGGGTGTATGTCCAGCCGAAGCCGGCCGCGTCGTGCACCTCTTCGGCGACGTGCGCGGCGTAGGCGAAGAGCTTCTTCGGCACGCAGCCCACGTTCACGCAGGTACCGCCCATGTAGCGCTCCTCGGCCATCGCGACCCGCGCGCCGAAGCTCGCGGCCATGCGTCCGGCGCGCACGCCGCCCGAGCCGCCACCGATGATGAAGAGATCGTACTGATACGTGGACATGACAACTCCAGGGCAGGACAGCGTCGCTAGTATAGAGGCTCGTGTGAGCGCGGCGACGGCGCGCATTGGCTACAATCGGCGCGAACAGGCCAGGGGAGCGCAGCATGGGCGAACAGGTGGAAATCGTCGACGTCGGCCCGCGGGACGGGCTGCAGGCGCAGCCGCAATTGCTGTCCACGGCGGACAAGCTCGAACTCATCGGCCGGCTGGTGGACGCAGGTATCAAGCGCCTCGAAGTGGCGAGCTTCGTCAATCCCAAGCGCGTGCCGGCGATGGCCGACGCCGACGCGGTGCTGGCCGGCCTGCCGCGCCGCGAAGGCGTGAAGTACATCGGCCTGGTGCTGAACGAGCAGGGGCTCGAGCGCGCGCTCGCGACCTCCGTCACGCAACTGAACTGCGCGGCGGTCACCACTGACAGCTTCTGCCTGCGCAACCAGGGGCGGCCGGCGGCCGAGATGCTCGACCTGATCGCACTCATGACGCGTCGCGCGCAGGATGCCGGTCGCTTCTTCGGCGTGACCATCGCAGCGAGCTTCGGCTGTCCATTCGAGGGAGAGGTCGCGCCGTCGACCGTGGTCGCCATCGCTGAGCGCCTGCACGGCATGGGCGTGGACGAAATCGCGCTCGCCGACACCATCGGCGTCGCCGTGCCGTCGGACGTCACGCGCCTCGTCGACCTGGTCCGGCCGCGTATCGGGGCGACGCCGCTCCGCGTGCATTTCCACAATACCCGCGGCACCGGCATCGCCAACGTCTACGCCGCGGTCCAGGCCGGGGTGCGCATCGTCGACGCCAGCTGCGGCGGGGTCGGCGGTTGCCCCTTCGCGCCGGGCGCCACGGGCAACGTCGGCACCGAGGACGTGCTCTACCTCCTGCACCGCATGGGCTACGACACGGGCGTGGACGTGGAGAAGATCATCGCGACTTCCAAATGGCTGGAGGGGCCGCTGGCCGCGCCGATGCAGGCGGCGGTGTCCCGCGCGGGCCTGTTTCCCAAGCCGCGCGCGGCCTGATACCGCCGCCCGCGGTCGCCGCGACGATGCCCTCGGGCCTCGCCCGCCTGTGGCAGCGTCACGGCGACGTCCTGCTGGTGGTGGTGGGCGCCCTGCTGGTCTCGGGCAAGGGCATCATCGCCAAGCTGCTCTACCGTGACGGCATCGCCGTAGAACCCATCCTGCTGCTGCGCGCATGGTTCTCGCTGCCCCTGGTGTGGGCCTGGAGCCTGCTGCGCGTCGGCTGGCGTCCGCTGTTGGCGACGCCCTCGGCGCTGCTGGGGCTCGCCATGCTCGCGGGCTTCGCCAGCCATTACGCCGGGGCATGGATGAACTTCGTCGCGCTCACCATGATCGACGCGAGCCTCGAGCGTGTGCTGCTGTTCACTTATCCCGCCATGGTCGTGCTGGGCCGCGCGCTGATGACCCGGCGCTGGCCCTCGGGCCGGGTGCTGGCCGCCAGCGCGCTGACCTACGTCGGCGTGGCCTGCGCGGTCGGCGGCCTGGAGGCGGGGCTGTGGCGCGCCAATGCGCTCGGCGCCGCGCTGGTGCTGGGCTCGGCGGCGCTGTTCGCCTATTACCTGATCGCGAACGAACGGGTGGCCGTGACTCTCGGCAGCGTGCCTTTCATCGTCTACGCGAGCAGCGCCGCCGCGCTGGCGTTGACGGCGCATGCGCTGCTGGTCGACGAGCGGGGACTGCTGGAACTGGTGCGCATGCCGCGCCACGACCTCGGCCTCATCCTGCTCATGACGGCGCTCACCAACGTCCTGCCGCTGTTCCTGTTCTCGGCCAGCATCCGGCGCATCGGCGCGCAGCGCGCCGCGCTGGTCAGCACCATCGGCCCGCCAGCGACCCTGGCGCTGGCGGCGCTGGTGCTGGGCGAGACCCTGGCCCCGGTGCAGATGCTGGGGGCGGGCCTGATCCTGGCCGGGATCGTGGTACTGGAGAGCCGGCGACCGGTGGCCGCCGCCTGAGGGACGGCGCGGGGCTCAGGACAGGCCCTGGTAGAGCTTGGCCATGGCCTTGCGCCACAGCCGCGCGGGCTTGAGCGGCATGCCGGCGTAGATGCCCGGCTCGCGGATGTCCTTGGTGATGCCACCCTTGCCGAGCACCGTAACGTCATCCGTCACCGTCACGTGCCCGACCGTGCCGACCTGGCCGGCGAGGGTCACACGGTTGCCGAGCCGGGTGCTGCCGGACACCCCGACCTGGGACACGATCACGCAGTTCTCGCCGGTCACGACGTTGTGCGCGAGCATCACGAGGTTGTCGATCTTGGTGCCGCGGCCGATGCGGGTCTCGCTGAAGCGCGCGCGGTCGATGGTGGAATTGGCCCCGACCTCGACGTCGTCCTCCAGCACCACCCGGCCGAGCTGGGGGATCTTGAAGTGCTGACCGTCGTGCTGCACGAAACCGAAGCCGTCGCCGCCGATGGACACCCCAGGCTGCAGGATCACCCGCTCGCCGAGCACGGTGTCCTCGCGCAGCGTGCAGTTGGGGTAGATGATGCAGTCGGCGCCGATCTCGACCCGGTCCATGATCACCACGTTGGGGAAGATCTTGCAGCGCGGTCCGATGCGCACGTGCTGTCCAATCACCACGTGCGGGCCGATATAGCTGTCATCGCCGAGGGCCGAGCTGATGCCGACGATGGCGCTGGGATGGACGCCACGGGTATCACCGAACTGGCTGGGGGCGAAGCGCGCCGCGATGCGCGCCATCATGTACTCCGGTTCCGCGTGGAACAGGTTGACCTTGCCGGGGACCGGCTTGCCCGGACGCGTGACGAAGGCCGGGATGCGCGAGGCCGCCGCGTCGGCGAGGTACTTGTCCTGGGCGACGAAGGACAGGCGGGCCGGGAGGTCGTCGGACAGTCCGCAGACGCCTTCGATCGCGAGGGTCGGATCGCCGTCGTGGTCGAGTTCGAATTCCAGCGCGAGGCGCCCCAGGGGCAGGGACAGGGTAGGGGTGCTGAACTGCTGGGACATGGATTCCTCGACGCGCGGGCCGACGGTGGCAGGCGGCAAGTCTACAAGAGCGGGCCGCGCTTGCGCTCGGGCCGCGGCCGGGCGCTCGCCGTGCGGCGGGGGCCAAAACTTGTGTTAACTCCGGCGAGTTGTGCGCCGCTCGACTCGGAAATCCGCCTGCGCTCGACTAGGCTTGCCGCGCCGGCTTGGGACGACCCCTTGCTCGCAACCTGAGACAAAACTTTAGGTTGCAGGGGTATTCCAATAACTATCATTAAGTTATATTATTTTTCAATAAATAACATTAGCTCTGTCATTCAGCCCGTTTCCAAGCATGACGAAGCGTACGCTCTATTTCTTTCTTGGCCTGTCCCTGGTGCTGGTGCCTCTGCTGGCCGGCGCGGACATCTACAAGTACGTCGACAAGCGCGGCCACGTGCATCTGACCGATCGGCCCGACCACGGCGGTTACCGCCGGCTGGTGAAGACCTGGAAGGGCTGGAGCGAGGCCAAGGTCAATTTCAAGAGCGCTTCGAAGAACCGCCAGAAGTACAGCCCGACCATCGCCCAGGCCGCCAAGATCCATCGCCTGCCGCCGGCGCTGCTGCACGCGGTGATCACCGCCGAATCGGCCTACAACCCCGAGGCGGTGTCCACCGCCGGCGCGGTCGGGCTGATGCAGCTGATGCCGGACACCGCGCTGCGCTACGGCGTGCGCAACCGTCGTGATCCCACCGCCAACGTTGCGGGCGGCACGCAGTACCTGCGCGACCTCCTCAACATGTTCGATGACAACCTGGTGCTGGCGCTCGCTGCCTACAACGCCGGCGAGAACGCCGTGCTGAAGAACGGGCGGCGCATTCCGCCCTACCCGGAAACCGAAACCTACGTCCAGCGCGTGCTCAAGTACTACAACGACTACAAGCGCCAGATGTGAGGCCGGCCGGCGCCCCAGGAGGCGCTCGGCCGGCTCGTCAGCCTCATTCGTCCGTCACGCAGCCTTCGGATGCGTTCTTCACCCGCTGGATGTACTTGAACAGCGTGCCGCGCTCGGCCTTGAGCGGCGGCGCCGTCCAGGCGGCCCTGCGCCGCGCGAACTCGGCAGCGTCCACATTGACCTCGATGGCGTTCTGGTCGGCGTCGAGCACGACGATGTCGCCGTCCTGCACCAGCGCGATGGGGCCGCCCTCCTGGGCCTCCGGCACCACGTGACCGACGATGAAACCGTGCGAACCGCCCGAGAAGCGGCCATCGGTGATCAGCGCAACCGAGTCACCGAGCCCGGCGCCCATGATGGCCGAGGTGGGGGTCAGCATCTCCGGCATGCCCGGGCCGCCCTTCGGTCCTTCGTAGCGGATGATGACCACATCGCCTTTCTGGATCTTCTTCTGCTCGAGCCCGGCGAGCATGTCCTCCTCGCAGTCGTAGACCCGCGCCGTGCCCTCGAAGCGCAGCCCTTCCTTGCCGGTGATCTTGGCGACCGAACCACCCGGGGCCAGGTTGCCCTTCAGGATCTGGATGTGGCCGGTTGGCTTGATCGGGTCGTTCATCGGTCGGATGACCTTCTGCCCCGGGGTGAGGCCGGGCAATTCGGCGAGGTTCTCCGCCAGGGTCTTGCCGGTCACGGTCAGGCAGCTGCCGTCGATCAGCCCCTCGGCCAGCAGGAACTTCAACACCGCCGGGATGCCGCCGACCTTGTGCAGGTCTTCCATCACGTAGGTGCCGCTCGGCTTCAGATCGGCCAGGAAGGGCACGCGATCGCTCACCGCCTGGAAGTCGTCGATCCCGAGTTCCACGCCGATGGCCTTGGCCATGGCGATGAGGTGCAGCACCGCATTGGTCGAACCGCCCAGCGCCGAGGTCACCACCATGGCGTTCTCGAAGGCCGCGCGGGTCATGATGTCGCTCGGCTTGATGTCGCGCTCGAGCAGCAGGCGGATGGCCTCGCCGGCCTTGCGGCATTCTTCCTTCTTCAGAGGATCGACCGCCGGCACGGAGGAGGAGTAGGGCAGGGTCATGCCCATGGCCTCGATGGCCGAGGCCATGGTGTTGGCGGTGTACATGCCGCCGCACGCGCCGGCGCCGGGGCAGGCGTGGCGCACGATGTCCTGGCGCTCTTCGTCGCTGATCGAGCCGGCGACGTAGGCGCCGTAGCTCTGGAAGGCCGAGACGATGTCGAGCACCTTGCCGTGGGAGTGGCCGGGCTTGATGGTGCCGCCGTAGAGCATGAGCGAGGGCCGGTTGAGGCGCGCCATGGCGATCAGGCAGCCGGGCATGTTCTTGTCGCAGCCCGGAATCGAGATGTTGGCGTCGTACCACTGGCCGCCCATCACGGTCTCGATGGAGTCCGCGATGAGGTCGCGCGACTGCAGCGAGTAGCTCATGCCGCGCGTGCCCATGGAAATGCCGTCGCTGACGCCGATGGTATTGAAGCGCATGCCGACCATGCCGGCCGCCTGCACGCCGCGCTTGACCTCCTCGGCGAGGCCGAGCAGGTGCATGTTGCAGGGATTGCCCTCGAACCAGACACTCGCGATGCCAACCTGCGCCTTGGCGAGATCCGCCTCGGTGAGGCCGGTACCGTAGAGCATGGCCTGCGAGGCGCCCTGCGAGCGGGGTTGGGTGATACGTTCGCTGACTTTGTTGATCTTGATCGCCATGGTCATCTCCGGCGTGCTGGGGCGGACAGGTGGGTACGCAGCGCATGATATGCAAAATCCCTCGCCCGCGGTGTCGCGCCCGCTGCCAGCGGACCCGCGGCTGTCGGTAGAATGACGCCATGAGCCATCTGTCTTCCTCGCTGGTCAGGCGTACGTGAGCGAGTCCGAGTCCGCCCTGTCCGGCGCGTCGGTGGTGGCCTGGCTGCGCCAGGTCTCTCCCTATTTCCAGCGACATCGCGGCCAGACCTTCGTGGTCTACTTCGGTGGCGAGGCGGTGGCCGCGGCCGGCTTCACCGACCTCATCCGCGACCTGCTGCTGCTCGCCGCTGTCGGCATTCGCCTGGTGGTGGTGTTCGGCGCGCGTCCGCAGATCGAGCGGCGCCTGGCGGCGCGGGGCATCGCGCCGCGGGTCGTGGGCAGCCTGCGGGTCAGCGACGCGGAGACCATGGCGGAAGTGCGTGAGGTGGTGGGCGCCATGCGGCTCGAGATCGAGGCCGCCTTCTCCTTCGGCGGTCGCGGTGGCCCGCTGGCCGGCGCCGGCAGCCGCATCGCGAGCGGCAACTTCGTGCTGGCCCGACCGGCCGGGATCATCGAGGGCGTGGATCTCATGTTCACCGGGCTGGTGCGCAGCGTGGACGCGCGCGCCATCGCCGCGCGCCTGGAGGCGGGCGACATCGTGCTGCTCGCCCCGCTCGGCTACTCGCCGACGGGCGAACTGTTCAACCTGAAGGCCAAGGATCTCGCGGCCACCGTGGCGGCGGAGATCGGCGCCAGCAAGCTCGTGTTGCTTGCCGAGCGCGACGGCATCGCGGTCGAGCAGGGCGGCATCGCGCGTCAGCTCACGCTACGCGAGGCGCGCGCGCTGCGCGACACGACGCGCGCCCCACTGGAGGACTTCGAGGCCCTGGACACTGGCATCGCCGCCTGCGAGCGCGGGGTCGAGCGGGTGCACATCGTCAGTCGCCTGGTCGACGGCGCGCTGCTGCGCGAACTCTTCACCCGTGACGGCATCGGCACCCTGCTGAGCGGCGCGCCCTTCGACGAACTGCGCGAAGCGCGGGTGGACGACGTGGGCGGCATCCTGCAGCTGGTCCAGCCGCTGGAGGCCCGCGGACTGCTGGTCAAACGCTCGCGCGAGAAGCTCGAGACCGAGATCGATCATTTCGTGGTCATGGTGCGGGAGAACACGGTCGTGGCCTGTGGCGCGCTCTACCCCTATCCCGAGCAGCGCACCGCCGAGATCGCCTGCATCGCGGTCCACCCGGATTACCGCGGTGGCCAGTTCGGCGACCTGCTGCTCGATGCCCTCGAGCGGCGCGCGCGTGGCCAGCATCTCGACTCGGTGTTCGTGCTCACCACCCAGGCCACCCAGTGGTTCAACGAACGCGGTTTCGCCGCCGGCGCGCTGGACGCGCTGCCGGTGGCGAAGCGCGAGTTATACAACTATCAACGTAATTCGGCCGTGCTGCACAAGGCCCTCGCCTGAGCGCCCCGCCGCGGAGACCTCGATTCATGCGCTGCCCATCGCGTTTCCTCCTGCTCGTCGGTCTCGCGCTCACCGTCGGGCTGCCGCGGCCGCTGCTGGCGGCCCCCGTCGCCTCCAGCCAGCGCGACTCGGCTGCCGCGTTCGTCGCCACCCAGGCCTTCATCGTCGGCCGACTGGGTCGCGACTGCCTGCCGGTGCTGAAGCGCGAGGAGTCGCCGCGCGACTACCTCGGCAAGTGGCAGAAGGAGAACGCGCGCTATCACGATGCCGCGACGCGCTACATCGAGCGCCGGCTGGCCGAGATCGAAGACCCGGTGGAGCGCGATCAGACCGAGGCGGCCTACTACCAGTCAGTGCAGGCCAAGGGCATGGGCGCGGTGAACGCGCTGTTCAAGCAGGGCGTGAACGAAGAGGTGTGCAAGTACGCCCTGACGCTCATCGACGGTGGCAGCATGAACGTCGAGCCGATGGCGACGGCGGCCAAGGGCAGCCTGCTCACCGACCTGAACGGGCTCGTCGACCTGATGAAGACGCCCTGAGCCGAGTGAATACCGAGCACGAAGACTACCGGGCGTTCGTCACCGTGCAGATCGCGCGGCTGGGCGGCGCGGAGCGTCGCGACGCCTTCCTCGAACTCGCGGAGATGCCGGTCGAGGTGTTGCCACTGCTGATCGAGGCCTATTGGCACACCCACGACGCGGAGGCGCGCACCGCGCTGATTCGCCTCGTCGGGCAGTTCCGCCAGGACGAGAGCGTGCGTTTCCTCTGCCAGGCGCTGGACGACATCCACGACCCGGCGTGGATGGCGGCGCTGGACGCGCTGGTGGACCTGGGTACGCCGCGAGTGGTGCGCGAGTTGCGTGACGTGGTGGCGATGTTGAACCCCGACGACGGGCGCCTGGAGTGGGTGCGGCTGGCGATGGAGCAGCTGATGCAGAGCCTGAGCGCGGAGCGTCGGTAGGTTGGACGTGCACCCGACGTGGGCCTATGGGTAGGGCCCAACCCGAAATCTCGTTGTAGGGCGGGTTTCAACCCGCCATTCCGTCCCTGAACCTGGCGTGGCGCCCGGGAACCAAATGGCGGGTTGAAACCCGCCCTACAGTGGCTCCGAAGACGATCAAAGCGACCCTCAGGTCGCCTGCGCGGTCTCTTCCTCGAACTCGACGGCGATGTCGTCGCCCTTCACGGTGATCATCACGTGGCCGCCGTTGGCGAGGCGTCCGAACAGGATGTCCTCGGCCAGCGACTTCTTGATCTTGTCCTGGATGAGGCGCGCCATGGGACGCGCGCCCATCAGCGGATCGTAGCCGTGCTCGGCCAGCCAGCCGCGCGCGGCGGCATCCACTTCCATGGTGACTTTCTTCGCGTCGAGCTGGGTTTCCAGTTCGACCAGGAACTTGTCCACCACGTGGCTGACGGTGTCCGGCGTCAGGGCGTTGAACTGGATGATGCCATCCAGACGGTTGCGGAATTCCGGGCTGAACATGCGCTTGATCTCGCCCATCGCGTCGGCGCTGTGATCCTGGCGGGTGAAGCCCACCGAGGCGCGGCTCATGCGCTCGGCACCCGCGTTGGTCGTCATGACGATGATGACGTTGCGGAAGTCGCTCTTGCGCCCGTTGGTGTCGGTCAGCGTGCCGTGGTCCATGACCTGCAGCATGATGTTGAACACGTCCGGGTGCGCCTTCTCCATCTCGTCCAGCAGCAGCACCGCGTGGGGCTGCTTGTTGACCGCCTCGGTCAGCAGGCCGCCCGTGTCATAGCCGACGTAGCCGGGCGGGGCGCCGATCAGGCGCGACACCGTGTGCCGTTCCATGTACTCGGACATGTCGAAGCGAATCAACTCGATGCCCATGATGCGCGCGAGCTGACGCGTGACCTCGGTCTTGCCGACGCCGGTCGGGCCGGCGAACAGGAAGGAACCGATGGGCTTGTCCGTATGACCGAGACCCGAGCGTGACATCTTGATCGCGGCCGCCAGGTTCTCGATGGCCTCGTTCTGGCCGAACACCACCATCTTCAAGTCGCGTTCGAGGTTCTTCAGCACGTCGCGATCCGAGGTGGACACTGCCTTCGGGGGGATGCGCGCGATCTTCGCCACGATCTCCTCGATGTCGCTGACCCCGATGGTCTTGCGCCGCTTGGAGGCGGGCAGCAGCCGCTGCCGGGCGCCTGCCTCGTCGATGATGTCGATGGCCTTGTCGGGCAGGTGGCGATCATTGATGTAGCGGTGGGTCAGCTCGACCGCCGAACGCAGCGCCTGGTTGGTGTAGCGCACGTCGTGATGATCTTCGAAACGGGACTTCAGCCCCTGCAGGATCTTGACCGCCTCGTCCTCGCTCGGCTCGCCGACGTCGATCTTCTGGAAGCGGCGCGCCAGCGCGCGGTCCTTCTCGAAGATGCCGCGGTATTCCTGGTAGGTGGTCGAGCCGATGCACTTGAGATCGCCCGAGGCGAGCATCGGCTTGATCAGGTTCGAGGCATCCATCACGCCGCCCGAGGCCGCGCCCGCGCCGATGATGGTGTGGATCTCGTCGATGAACAGCACCGCGCCTTCCTCGCGCTTCAACTGCGCAAGCACGTTCTTGAGGCGCTTCTCGAAGTCGCCGCGGTACTTGGTGCCGGCCAGGAGCGCGCCCAGGTCGAGCGAGTAGATGGTCGAGTTCGCGATCACCTCCGGCACTTCGCCGTCGACGATCATCTTGGCCAGTCCCTCGGCGATGGCGGTCTTGCCGACGCCGGCCTCGCCGACGAACAGCGGGTTGTTCTTGCGTCGGCGGCACAGGATCTGGATGGTGCGTTCCACCTCTTCCTGGCGGCCGATGAGCGGGTCGATCTTGCCCGCCGCAGCCTGCTCGTTCAGGTTGGTGGTGAAGGCGGTGAGCGCGTTGTTCTGCGTCTCGCCCTGCTCGGCCTCTTCCTCCTGCGGCTGGTTCACCTCTTCGTTGTTCTCCTCTTCGTTGACCTTGGAGATGCCGTGGGAGATGCAGTTGACCACGTCGAGGCGGGCGATGTTCTGCTGGTTGAGCAGGTATACCGCGTGGGACTCGCGCTCGCCGAAGATCGCCACCAGCACGTTGGCGCCGTTCACTTCCTTCTTGCCCGAGGACTGCACGTGGAATACCGCGCGCTGCAGCACGCGCTGGAAGCCCAGCGTCGGCTGGGTGTCGCGGTCCTCGTCCTCCGGCAGCAGCGGCGAGGACTCGCGGATGAAATCGGTGAGCTGGCGGCGCAGCGCATTCAGATCCGCGCCGCAGGCGCGCAGCACCTTGGCGGCGGTGGGATTGTCCAGCAGTGCCAGCAGCAAGTGCTCGACGGTCATGAATTCGTGGCGCTGCTCGCGGGCCTCCTTGAAGGCCATGTTGAGCGTGACTTCGAGTTCTTTGCTCAGCACTGCAGAGTCCTCTCTCGGTGAGTCAGGAATCGAGTTCCAGCGTGCACAGCAACGGATGCTCGTTGTCGCGCGCGTAGGTATTGACCTGGGCCACCTTGGTTTCGGCTATTTCGTGGGTGAATATACCGCACACACCTTTCCCTTGTGTATGCACTTCCAACATGACCCGCGTCGCGGTCGGTCGGTTCATGTTGAAGAACTTCTCGAGCACATGTACGACGAACTCCATGGGGGTGTAGTCGTCGTTCAACATGACCACCCGGTAGAGCGGCGGCTTCTTGAGCTTCGGTTGCGCTTCCTTGAGCGCGATGCCGGTATCACGGTGATGGGCGGGTTGGTTGGACATGGCTCGTTGTCAGTCACATGGACCCGAGGTCCCGGGCGCGGTTCACTCGAAATTTAAACGTCTGACCCGGGCGGCGCAAATGCGCGCTGTGCGAACCGACCCGCGCCGCGCCTCGCCGCGCCTGGAAACGCGCTCGCCCGCACATTCCCTCGGTAAAACATCGATAAATGGCCGGGCGCGGATTGACACCTTGTGCACTGCAACGTAACGTGCGCCCCGCGCTGGCGATTCAGGTTGCACCGCGCCGCCCCGAGGCGCTCGCCTCCGGCCGGCTCTCCATTCCCATCCTCGGCGTGCCTGGCGGCGTGAACAGCGCTGTCGCGGTTGTCGCTCGTCGGGGTGAGTATTAACATGCCGCCCCCCGCCAGCCGCCCCGGATCCGCCCGCAGGTAGCCGACATCGTCCGCCTGGTGGTCGCGGCCGTCGTCCGGCCCGTGTCGCCCATGCCCCGCGTCGCCGGGCACTGGGAGCAGATTCATCGCAGAGAGACTCCAGGAGATCATGAGCATGTCGTCATTCGAGGAACAAGCCAAGCAGCTCAAGCAGGACTGGGCGACCAATCCGCGTTGGAAGGGCATCACCCGCCCGTACAGCGCCGAGGACGTCGTGCGGCTGCGCGGCAGCGTGATGGTCGAGCACACCCTGGCCCGACGCGGCGCCGAGAAGCTGTGGCAGCTGGTCAACACCGAAGACTTCGTGCCTTGCCTCGGCGCACTCACCGGCGGCCAGGCCGTGCAGCAGGTCAAGGCCGGCATCAAGGCCATCTACCTGTCCGGCTGGCAGGTCGCGGCCGATGGCAACACCTCCGAGACCATGTACCCCGACCAGTCGCTGTACGCGGTCAACTCCGTGCCGACCATGGTCCGCCGCATCAACAACGCCTTCAAGCGCGCTGACGAGATCCAGTGGTCGAAGCAGAACGGCACCACCGACTACTTCATCCCGATCGTGGCGGACGCTGAAGCCGGCTTCGGCGGCGTGCTGAACGCCTTCGAACTGATGAAGAACATGATCGAAGCCGGCGCCGCCGGCGTGCACTTCGAGGACCAGCTTGCCTCGGTCAAGAAGTGTGGCCACATGGGCGGCAAGGTGCTGGTGCCGACCCAGGAAGCCATCCAGAAGCTGGTCGCCGCGCGTCTGGCCGCCGACACGGCCGGCGTGCCGACCGTGGTGCTGGCGCGCACCGACGCCAATGCCGCCAACCTGCTGACCTCCGACATCGACGAGCGCGACCATCCCTTCGTCACCGGTGAGCGCACCTCCGAAGGCTTCTACGTGACCAAGGCCGGCCTGGACCAGGCCATCGCCCGCGGTCTCGCCTACGCGCCCTATGCCGATCTCCTGTGGTGCGAAACCGCGGTGCCGGACATGGACGAAGCAAAGCGCTTCGCCGAAGCGATCAAGAAGCAGTTCCCTGACCAGCTCCTGGCCTACAACTGCTCGCCGTCGTTCAACTGGAAGAAGAACCTGGACGACGCCTCGATCGCCAAGTTCCAGCGCGAGCTCGGCGCGATGGGCTACAAGTACCAGTTCATCACTTTGGCCGGCATCCACAACATGTGGTACAACATGTTCGACCTGGCCCAGAACTACGTCGAAAAGGGCATGACCGCCTACGTGGAGATGGTGCAGGAAAAGGAGTTCGCCGCGGCCAAGCGCGGTTACACCTTCGCCAGCCACCAGCAGGAAGTGGGCGCGGGCTACTTCGACGACGTCACGACCGTGATCCAGGGCGGCCAGTCCTCGGTCACCGCGCTGACCGGTTCGACCGAGGAACAGCAGTTCCATTGATAGCGCTGGCCTGACCGCGCTACCTCTCGACGCCGGCCTCGTGCCGGCGTCGTCGTTTCAGGCCCGGCGTGCTCAAACGCCGAGCAGTTCGTCCAGGATCCCCTCGTAGACACCGGCCAGGGCCGGCAGCTCCAGGACGTTCACCCACTCATCGATTTTGTGGATGCTCGCGTTCAGCGGCCCCAGCTCCACCACCTCCACTCCGAGCGGCGCGATGAAGCGGCCGTCAGAGGTGCCGCCGCCGGTGGAGAGCTCCGGCGACACGCCGAGCCGCGCGCCCAGCACCTTCTGCACCGCCTCGATCAGCCGCCCACCCGCGGTCAGGAAGGGCGCGCCCGACAGGTGCCAGGCGAGCTCGTAGTCCAGGCCGTGGCGATCGAGCACCTCGTGGACCGCGGCTTTCAAGCCCGCCTCGGTCTGCTCGGTGCAGTAGCGGAAGTTGAACAGCACCGCGAAGCTGCCGGGTATGACGTTCTCGGCGCCGGTGCCGGCGTTGGCATTCGAGATCTGGAAGGAGGTGGGCGGATAGAAGGCGTTGCCCGCGTCCCACCGCCGCGCGGCCAGCTCGGCCAAGGCCGGCAGGGCGCGATGCACCGGGTTATTGGCCCGGTCCGGGTAGGCGACGTGGCCCTGCACGCCGCGCACGGTCAGTCGCCCGTTCAGGGAGCCACGCCGTCCGACCCGCACCATGTCGCCCAGGCGCTGGTCACTGCTGGGTTCGCCGACGATGCACCAGTCGAGCTTGATGCCATGTTCGCGCAGGTGCTGAACGATGCGCACCGTGCCGTCGGTCGCCGGCCCTTCCTCGTCCGACGTCAGCAGGAAGGCGATGCGCCCCGCGGGCTGTGGGCAGCGCGCGACAAACCGTTCGACCGCGACCACCATCGCCGCCAGGCTGCCCTTCATGTCCGCCGCGCCGCGTCCCCACAGCCGACCGTCCGCCACCACGGGCTCGAAGGGCGGGCGCGACCAGGCCGTGAGGGGCCCGGTCGGCACGACGTCGGTGTGCCCCGCGAAGCCCAGGCAGGGCCCCGCGTCGCCGAACTCCGCCCACAGATTGTCGACGCCGTTGGACGGCAGGCGAGTGCAGCGAAAGCCGAGCGGTGCGAGTCGCGCGCTGATCAGATCCAGGCAGCCGGCGTCCGCGGGCGTGACGGACGGTCGGGCGACGAGTTCGGCGGCCAAGGCCAGGGTCGGTTCGCTCACGCGGGCTCTCCGCTTGCGGCTTCGGTCAGGCGGCGAGCCGCGAGACCGCAGTAGTCGAGGTCGATTTCGCTGCCGACGAAGCGCCGCCCGAGGCGCAGCGCCGCGACGCCGGTGGAGCCCGAGCCGGCAAAGGGATCGAGCACCAGGTCGCCGGGCCGGGTGCTGGCCGCCAGGCAGCGCTCGATCAGCGCCAGCGGCTTCTGGGTCGGATGCTTTCCGTGGGCCTTCTCGGTGGCGCCGGGCGCGGTGAAGCGCCACACGTTCTTCATCTGGCGGCCGTCGTTCTCGGCCTTCATCTCGGCATAGTTGAAGGTGTGACGCGCCGCCGCGCCCTTGCCGCCGCGCGCCGCCCACAGCAGCATCTCGGTCGCGTGGGTGAAGCAGCGGCAGCCGAGGTTGGGCGGCGGATTGGGCTTCTCCCACACGATGTCGTTCAGCAGACGATAGCCGAGTTCCATCAGCGCCATGCCGACCGAGAAGTACACGTGGTGGGTGCCGCTGACCCACAGCGTGCCGCCGGGCTTCAGCACGCGGCGGCATTCCTCGAGCCAGGCGCGATTGAAGGCGTGATCGGCGCTGACCCCCGCGCTCGCGTCCCATTCGCCCTTGGCCACGCTGACCCGCCGACCCGCGTGGCAGGTGGTGCCGCCGTTGGAGAGAAAATAGGGCGGGTCGGTCCACACGCAGTCCACCGAGCTGTCGCCCAGGGTCTTCAGCAGCACGAGGTGTTCGCCGTGGTGCAGGCGCGCGCGACCGTCGCCGCTGTCCCAGAACGCCGCCCCCGGGTCGCGCTCAGCCTTCTTGCGGCGCGCGGGCGTCGATGCTGAGCGCATGGATGTCG
>JBFWYG010000091.1:0-15863 GCA_050186725.1 Gammaproteobacteria bacterium
CACCCGCTGCCACGCGCACGCCGGCGGCGGCGCTCGCCATGCCCTGCGCGCAGGTCACCTCCCGCCGCCAGGCGCGCGCATCGTCCCAGCGCGCCGCGACGTCGCCATCGCCATAGCAGGACACCGCGTGGCGCGACGGTGTGGCGCTGAAACGGACCGCCGTATCGCCGTTCACCTGCCAGCTGTCACCGACCAGCGCCACGCGGCTGACAAAGGACACGCCTTCGGGGTTGAACGGTCTGAGCGCCGCCACCAGCCACGCGCCAGCGCGCGTCTCGAGCGCGCAGTCGAGCGTCCAGCACGGTGCGTCGTCCAGCCACACGCACTCGGCGCGGGTCTCCAGCACCAGCGTCGCGTCCAGATGGCTGCGCGTCACCACCGCGCAGCCCGGCTGCATGTCGAGCCGCTGCGCGCGCGTCTCCACCGTCGCCGGCACCAGCCATGCGCCGTCATCGCCGACCGCCCACACGTCCAGCGACCAGCCGTCCCAATGCGGCGTGAGCAGGCCCGCCGGATCGACCACCGGGTTGGCGTCGACGTCCGGCAGGCCGATGGCGGACCAGCTGCGCCAGCTGCCATTGATGTGCGTGAGCGAGAAGCCCCGCGAGGTGAAGGCCGCGTCGCGCGGGTCGTACTGGCGGCGCACCCACCACGGCCAGTGCCAGTCGAGGTTGTGCTGGATGACGCGTGCGTTGAGCAGGCCGCGCGCATGCATCACCGCGCCGGCGCGCAGCAGTTCCACCGGGTGCTCCACTTCGCCGGGCTGGGCGAACTGACGCAGCTGCCCAAGCAGCGTGAGGGGATCGAGAAAGCCCTGCGCGGCGGCGGCGCGGCGCAGCAGCGTCTGCCACGGCTGCCATCTCATGACCCTTGCCTCTCCGCCGGGACCGCGCGGCGTAGCGCACGCCGCGCGTGCCAGGCGAGGAGTGTCGCGGCCAGCGCCGCGAGCAGCAGCAGGGTGGCGTTCGCCATGCCGCCCGGCCGCGCGGTGCTCGCACTCATGAGATCGTCGGCCAGCGCGCCGGCGCTGACCGTGACCACGGTCATCGGCAGAATGCCGAGCGTGGTGCCCAGCACGAAGGGGGCGCGCGGCACGCGCAGCGCGCCGAGCAGGTAGTTGCTGGTCTTGAACGGCAGGAAGGGGACGAGGCGCAGCAGCGCGATAGCGCGCCAGCCGCCGTCCTGCAGCGCCGCGCACAGCCGCGCGAAACGCGGATGGCGCTCGAGCCAGCGGAGCGCGCGCGCGCGCAGCAGCCGCGCGCCGAGCGCATGTGCGAGCGCGGCGCCACATACCGTCGAGACCACCATCAGCAGCGTGCCGACGACCACGCCGAACAGGAAGCCGGCGCCCACCGCCACCAGGAAAGCCGGCAGCAGCAGCACCACGGCGAGCACATCGGCCACAGCCAGCAGCAGCAGCGCCGCGCCGGCATGCTGCTCGGCCCAGCCGAGCAGCGTCACGATCCAGCTTTGCGCAGCGTGGTCGGCGGACACGTCCGCGAGCGCGGCCGGGGCCAAGGCCAGCATCACGACGAGCTGCAGCAGCATGGCGCGCGGGGGCCGAAGAGTCGCGCGCCGCGCGCTCAGACCAGCGGCCGGCGATAGGCCGCGGTGCGGCCCGGCGCCGCGAGCACCAGTTGCCACAGGTCCAGTCCTCGCGCGCGGAACACGCCGGCGAACATCAACAGGTAGTAGCTCCACAGGCGGAAGAAGCGCGGCTCGAACAGCTCGCGCAGGCGCGGCCAGGCATCGCGGAAGTTGCCGTGCCAGGCGCGCAGGGTGCGTATGTAGTCGGGGCCGAAGCAGTGCCAGTCCTCGATGCGCAGGCGGTTCTGCACCGCCTGCACCAGGCGCGCCGCACTCGGCACCTGGCTGTTGGGGAAGATGTGATGGGTGACCCACGGGTCCATGCCCGGCCCGTCGTCGGGCAGGCCGACGGTCTGCAGCACGCACAGTCCGTCGCTCACCAGGCAGTCGCGCAGCTTTTGCATGTAGGTGGCGTAGTTCCGGCTGCCGACGTGCTCGAACATGCCGAGCGACACGATGCGATCGAAGCGCTCGTCGACCAGCCGGTAGTCCTGGTCGCGGATCTCGACCGGCAGGCCGGCGCAGGCGAGCCGCGCGTGTTCGGCCTGCTGACGCGAGATGGTCACGCCGACCACGTGCGCACCATGACGCTCGGCGACGTAACGCGCGAAGCTGCCCCAACCGCAGCCGACGTCGAGCACGCGCATGCCGGGTTCGAGCTGCAGCTTGCGGCATACCAGTTCGAGCTTGTCCTCCTGGGCCTGGTCCAGGGTCGTGGCGCGCGCCCAGTAGGCACAGGTGTAGACCATGCGCTTGTCGAGCATGGCGGCGTACAAACGTGGATCGAGATCGTAATGTCGCGTGCCGACTTCGCGCGCGCGCGTCACGGTCTGATGGTTGGCCACACGGTGCGCGAGGCGCAGCGCGCGCCGCGGCAGGTTCCATGCGCGTCGGTCGGCGCGCGCCTCGATCAGCCGCGCGAACAGCAGGTCGAGCCGCTCCACGTCCCACCAGCCGTCGACATAAGCATCGCCCAGTCCGCGCGTGCCGGTCAGCGCGATGCGCCGCCACAGGCGTGCGTCGTGCACACGCAGGTCCCACGGTCGCCGCCCGTCCAATGCCACATCCGCTTCGTGCAGCAGGTGCAGGTAGCGCGCGGCGAGCCAGCCCGGGTTGCCGCGCGACGTGGACGCGCGCAGCGCGCCTCCTTCCGGTGGCGTCATCGCGGCGCTCAGGTGCAGCCGCGCACCATGAACAGGAGCAGCAGCACGGGCAGCGGCACACCCAGCAGCCACAGCAGGATCCAACCCATGCGACCCTGCTGTCGGCCCGGTCCGAACCACGCGGATCTCATGCCCCGGCTCCCAGGGCGATGGGCGCCGCGCATCCACACCCTTGGTGATTGCAGCCGCGGCCGTTGGCGCAGCCCTCGCTGCAGTAGGCCTGCCCCTGGGCATGGCTGCCGTGCTGTTCGTGCGGCGCGACGCTGCATTGGCAGGTGTCGTGCGCGCAGGCCACCGTGTTGGCGTCAGCGGCATGGGTCTGGGTGGTCATGTCGTGTACCTCGCTTGATGCTGGTGTCAGCGCGCGAGCGTCGCGCCGAGCATCCAGGCGTTCTGTTCATGCTGGCCGATGCGTTCCGTGAGCAGGTCCGCGGTCTTCACGTCACCCGCATCGGTGGCCGCCAGCACCGCCGCGCGCAGGCTGCGGCAGCAGGCCTCGTTGCCTTCCACCAGCTGGTGAATCATTTCTTCGGCGTTGGGCACGCCGCTTTCTTCGATGATCTGGGTCAGGCGACTGAACTCGCTGAAGCTCGCCGGCGCGGGGTGACCGATGGCGCGGATACGCTCGGCGAGTTCGTCGACCGCGGCGCCGAGATCGGTGTACTGCTCTTCGGTCTGCTTGTGCAGGCTGTAGAACAGCGGGCCCACCACGTTCCAGTGGAAGCCCTGGGTCTTGAGATAGAGCGCATAGGTGTCCGCCAGGGCGGCGCTCAGAAGCTCGGCGAGATCGCCGACGTCTTCCGTCCTGAGCCCGATATCCGGCACCTGCGTCTCGGCACGCGCGTCCAGCACACCGGAAGATTCATGGGATGCGCCGTAGGCGGCAGAATGGTCGTTCATGCAGATTCCTCGCTGGGGGGGACAGCTTGTACACGAGGTAAACTGCAAGCAGCGTGCCGGGATAAAACTGCCCGGCGAAGGCGCGGGTCACCGCGCGAGCGCGGCGCGAGCGCGGCGAATTTGCGCCGCGCGACGTGTAAAAACTACCGGCTCATGAAGTGCGTCGCGGCACGAACACTTCCACCACGGTGCCCAGTCCCGCTTCGCCACGGCGTACTTCGCAGCGCCCATCGAGCTGCGCCATGCGCTCGCGCATGCCGAGCAGGCCATGGGACAGGGGCTTGTCGCCGGCGGCCAGGTCGATGCCCACGCCGTCGTCCACCACGCGCAGCGTGATACCCGCGTCGCTGTACGACAGGTGGATGTGCACCTGGCTGGCTTCCGCGTACTTGGAAATATTGTTCAACGCTTCCTGCGCGACGCGGAACAGCGCGATGGCGGTGGCGGGTTCGACCTCGGGAAAGTCCTCGGCGCACTCGACACGGCACGGCAGGCCATTGCGGCGCTCGAATTCCTCGCAATGCATGTTGATGGCCGCGCTCAGACCCAGGTTGTCGATGATGCTCGGCCGTAGCCCCTGGATGATGCGGCGCTTGATGTCGACCGTCTCGCGCAGCAGCACCAGGGTGCGATTGAGCCTTTCGGCCAGCGTCGGGTCGCGTTCCGCCAGCCGCGACGCGACCGAGGAGATGTCGAGATTGATGGCGGTCAGGTTGGAGCCGAGTTCGTCGTGGAGTTCGTTGGCGAGCGCCGTCTTCTCGGTCTCCGCCAGTTGCAGGAGGTGGCGCGAGAGATGGGACAGCTGCGCGGTGCGCAGCGCGACCTTGCCCTCGAGCGTGTCGTGCGCGGCCTGCATCTCGCTTTCCGCGACCCGACGGCGCTGCACGTTGCGCGCGCCCTGCACGCCGAGCACGCCGAGCAGCAGTGCCGTCAGCAGGCTGGCGATCGCGGCCAGCGCGGCGGCGAACCGGCAGCGCGCGACGATGCGCGCGTTGCGCGCCGCGGTCTCTTCTTGCAGCGCGGCGTGCGCCGCGGCGAGCGTGGCGGCGCCGTCCGCCGGCAGCGCGCCGGTGGTGAGGCGGCGGTCCACCACCTCGCGGACGCGCGTCACGGTCGCGGGCTCCACCCGCAGGTCCGCGAGGCGCTCGACGAGCGGCGCGAATCCCGCGCGCGCGGCGGGGGACGCCGCCGCGCCCGGTGTCTTGTCGAGCCGCGCCAGCGCGAGCTCGATGTCCCTCACCGTCTCGCGCGCGCTCCAGGCGCGCTCATTGCGTTCCACGGCGCCCTGAATGCCGTCCAGAGTCGTCCACAGCGTGCTACCGCCCAGGGTCGCGAGGAGCACGCAGGCGAGCAGCGGCAGCACCACGGAGAGCGGCATCAGGCGCCGCCAGCGCGCGGCGCTGTCGGTGAAATTCTCGGCAAGCGCGAACGCGGCAACCGCCGCCAGGCTCACTGCAGCCACGGGGATCTATCCTTTGCGGGTTACCGCGGAGAAGAAGCAGGATGAAGACCGTGCCCGTCGCGGCGCGCGGAAGCGGGCGCCACGCATGCAAGCAAGGTGAGCAGGGGACCGCTGTACTGGGCGGCCGTGCTGAACCAGCGTAACAGAGTCTGGCGCCGTGACGCGCGGCGCCGCGCGCCCGGCGCGGGGCTGAGGCAGGCACCGAGCGCGCCGAGGGCGAAGGCGCCGCCAAGCGTTGCGGGCGCGGTGAGCCGAGCCCGCGCGGTGTCCTCGAGCGCCAGCCGCTGCAGGCTCGCGCGCACGCGGAGCGACGCGGCGCGGCGTTCGAGTATCTCGAGGCGTGGTGCATGCATGCTCATGCCTCCGTGACCGGCGGTGCCGCCCGCCCGGCGAGCGCCGCCGCGGTATGCGGCAGGCCGAGGGCCGTCACGGCGCGCCTCAGCCACCAGCCGAGCGCCACGAGCGCCAGCACGTTCACCGCGAGCAGCGCCAGCGCCGCGGCGGGCCAGTCGAGCCCTTCGCGCACCAGCCAGCTCGCGAGCAGACCGAGCAACAGCAGCCAGCTCCAGGCGAAGATCAGGGCCGCGAGCACCGCGCCCACCACCACCAGGATCGCGCCGCGCACGGCGCCGCGACCTTCCTCCAGCAGGATCTCGAAGCGCACGCTCGCAAGTTCCCGCCAGGTGGCGAGCCATTCGCGCGTGAGCGCGCGCAGCCCGCCGGCGCTCGCGGCGGAGACACTGGCCGCGGCTAGGCGCTCGTCCTCAGTCACGCAGCAGTCTCGTCAGGACGAAGCCCGCCACCGCCGCGTAGGCCAGTGCCTTGAGCGGGTTGGCCTGTACGTAGGCGCGACAGTCCTCGGCGAAGGTGTCCTTGAATTCCAGCAGGTGCTCGGACTGCGCGCCGACCTTCTCGCTGGCGGTGCTGGCGGCCGAGGCCGCGCGCTGAACCGCGTCGTGGGCTTTTTCCGCCAGGCGGTCCACCGCCGGGTGGGCCGAGTCCACCATGCGATCGATCGTCTCGTGCGCGGCGCCGGAGACGCGCTCGGTGGTCGGCGCGGCGTTGTTCTGCGAGTTGGTGGGGGTATTCATGGTGGAGCTCCTGGTTTGAGATACGTTGTCCGCTGCACTCTGCAAGCCACATGCCATGGCATGTCGACGGGTGCGCGCCAGGGCCAGCTCGCGCAATGTCTGCAGCAGCGCGAGTCCGCCGGTGGACTTGTCGAAGAAGTGCTTGGCGCCGAAGCGCGCCGCGGTACGGCGATAGCCATCCTCGCTACAGTTGCTGAACACGATGAAGGTGGTTCTGCGCCACGCGCGGCTCGCTTCGCCGAGACGGCGCAGCACGCCGAGACCGCTGCCCTGGCGCAGCCGGATGTCGACGATCACCACGTCGCAGGCAAGTCGCGGCACGGCGGCCACGGCGATGTTCTCCGAGGTGGCCGTGCCCACCACCGCGACGCGCGGCACGGTGTCGAGCTGCTCGAGCAGGCGCTCGCGCACCCGTTCGGCATCCTCGACCAGGAACACGCGAAGTTCGTGGCGTTCGACCACGACGGGCAATCGATGCAGCCGCGGCGGCCGCCACGGGCTGCTCGCACCCCGCACATGGCGCGCGCGCCAGTCACTCGGCCGCCGGCGCCGCTTGGCGCCCGCGCGGTCCTGCGCTTCAGTCGATGAGGTCGTTCTTGATCGCGTAGTAGGTGAGATCCGCATTCGATGCCACCTTCATCTTTTCCAGCACTCGCGCGCGGTAGGTGCTGATGGTCTTGATGCTCAGGTGGAGGTTGGCGGCGATCGCACTGACCGCCTCCCCCCGCGCGAGGGACATGAACACCTGGCGTTCCCGCTCGGAAAGACACTCGTGCAACGGCCGGTCATCGGCGCGATCGAGTTCCGAGGCGAGGAGTTCCGCGAGCGCCGGGCTGATGTAGCGTCGGCCGCGGTGAATCATGCGGATGGCGGTGACGAGCTCGGCCGGCATCGCCTCCTTCTGCAGGTAGCCACTGGCGCCGTGGCGCAGGAGCTGCACGGCGTAGCGGCTCTCAGGATGCATGCTCAAGACCAGCACCGGTATCTGCGGACGGTCGCGCTTGATCTGCTTCAAGGCCTCCACGCCGTTCTTCTCGGGCATGGAGATGTCGAGCAGCACGACGTCGTATTCCTGACTCCGGATGTGGCGCACCGCGGCGTCGGCCGAGGCGGCTTCCCCCGCCACCTCGATGTCGCCGACGTCCTGCAGGAACTGTCTCAGCCCCGCGCGCACCACCGCGTGATCGTCCACCACCAATACTCGAATCATTACGCCGCTCCGACTTCGTGAGTTCGAGACTCGCTCCTGAGTCGCGCCCCGCCATGCCTGCATGCGCCGCCGCCTGATGAATCAATCAAGCCGCGAACTGGCCGGCCGTCCGTGCGAAGCGCTCGTAATCGTTCAATCGATTGTAGAGCGTCTTCAGGCTGATCCCGAGGATCTTTGCCGCCTGCCGTTTATTGTTCTCGCATCGTGCCAGTGTGGCCATGATGAGTTTGTGTTCCATGTCCGCTATCGAGGTGCCTATACGTACCATGACACTGTCGTCATCGGTCATCAGCGGACCGACCGGAATCTCCGCCGCGGCCAGGTCCAGCTCCTCGTCGGCGAGGATGTAGGCGCGATGGATCGAATTCTTGAGTTCCCGCACGTTGCCGGGCCAGCTATGCTCGTGAAGGAAGCGCCGCGCCTCGGCCGACAGGCGTTTGCGCGCGCCGTACTCGGCGTTCAGCTCGGCCACGAAGCGGTCCGCGATCAAATCGATGTCCGCACCGCGCTCGCGCAGCGCCGGCAGCCGCAGCGGAAAGACTGCCAGCCGATATAGCAGGTCGGCGCGCAGCAGCCCGTCCACGACCGCCTGTTCGGGATGGCGGTTGGTGGCCGCGATGATGCGGCAGCGGGCGACTATCTCGGTATCACCGCCGACGCGAAAGAAGCGCCCGGTCTCCAGCACGCGCAGCAGCTTGGCCTGCATCTCGAGCGGCATTTCGGTCACTTCGTCCAGGAACAAGGTGCCGTCGGCGCTGCGCTCGAATACGCCCTTGTTGCCGCGTACGGCGCCGGTGAAGCTGCCGCGCTCGTGACCGAAAAGCTCGGCCTCGATCAGACCGGCCGGGATGGCGCCGCAGTTGATCGCGAGGAACGGGCGGTGCTGGCGCTGGGAACGGCGGTGCACGAGCTGGGCCACCACTTCCTTGCCGGTACCACTCTCACCGATCAGCAGGACATTGGCGCGGGTAGGCGCGACGCGTTCGACCATTTCGAACAGGTGCACCATGGCCGGTGAATCACCCCAGACCGCCGGGCCGTTGTCGTCGAGCGCATCTTCGTCCGCCGACGTGTCATCCGCGGCCAGGCGCAGCCCGCTCTGCAGCGCTGCGATGGTGCGCTCGTCCAAATGCGGATAATCGTCGAACGTTTCCGGCTCGCGAAATGCCTCGGTGGCGTTCATGGGCCTACCCTCCAGCCTGCTTCTTGAAATGGCGCGATGTAGCGCTGGATGAGTGTGGCCGCTCTTCCATATCGGCACCTATCGGCGCCCGGCCCCGGTGCACCGTCAGTAGTGACCTTACACAGCGTAGGGATACGCCGACACAGGCCGTGGCGTTACCTTAGCCCATGGCTCCGCAGCGTCATGTAGGACAAAGGAGGACAAGAGAAGATAAAAGCGCGTTGCGCGTGCAAATTTTGCCTACACCTGTGGCAGCCTTGCCTGCGCGCGTGCCATAGGTACACGGCACTTCGAGTGCCAGGAGTGGTCCGTCACTTGCAGACCTCTCACAGCGCGCGGCGAGGTCGCGCGCATTCCAGCCACCACCGCGCATGTCGCGCTCCAGGGGGTGAACCATGCCTAGATTTACGCCTCGACTTCGACAACCGACCGCTCGCCGCCGCGGTGCGCGCGCCGCGGCGCTCGACGACGCCCATGCCGCGGGCTGGATGCTCGGCATGCCGGCCTCCGCGTTGGCCGGCGCGCAGCGCGCGGGCCGCCTGCTGCGGGAATTCCTCGGGCAGTGGGCGCGCGCGCTGCTGCGCCCGCCCATCCGCTTTCACCTGAGCGCGGACGACCATCAGATCCTGCCGGCCCTCGCCGCGCTGGCACCGCCCGGGATCCGCGCCCGCTGTGTGCGCACTCGTGTTCGGCTGCAAGGTCAGCGCACCAAGATCCTGCGCCTGTACGTCGAAGTCAGCGGTCGCGCTGATTTTCTATCCGTGCGGCGCTGGTTGCGCGACGGCTTGCGTCACTATGATGGCGAGGTCCGCATCGATGGCGTCCCGGTGGATCGCCGACTGCGTCGACTGCGCGATGTCTGAAGCACCGCGCGCCGCGTTCAAGCCGCGGCGAGCAAGTGCAGGCTGAACAGGCGCCGCGCGTCGAACCAGATGGCCTCGGGCTCCCAGCCCGCGGCGCGCGCCAGCATCTGGAACTCGCAGGTGCTGTACTTGTGCGAGCTCTCGGTATGGATGCTCTCTCCCGCGCAGAAGCGGACCGGCTCATCGGCGATGCGTACACACTGGGTGCGTCCGCTGACCAGGTGCATCTCGATGCGCGCGCGGGCGTCGTCGTAGCGCACTTCATGGCGGAACTGCCCGGCATCGAAATTGGCCCCCAACTCGCGATTGAGGCGCTCGAGCAGGTTGAGATTGAACGCGGCGGTCCAGCCGGCGGCGTCGTCATAGGCCGGCAGCAGCTGGCGCAGGGGCTTGATCAGGTCCACGCCGACCAGCAGGTGACTGCCGTCACCGAGCGAGCGGCGGAAAGCGCGCAGCAGATCGCAGGCCGCGGGTGGTTCGAAGTTGCCGATGGTGGAGCCGGCAAAGTAGCCCAGGCGACGCATGCCGGGGATCTCGGCGGGGAGGCGCTCGAGCGCGGTGAAGTCGCAGCAGAAGCCGGCCGCGCGCACGCCGGGAGCGTGCGTCAGCACCTGCTTCAGGCCGCGCTCCACGGCATGGGCGTCGATGTCCAGCGCGTAGAAGGCGCTGGGCGCGCGCAAGGCGCGCAGCAGGAGCCCGCTCTTGTCGCTGGCGCCGCCGCCGAACTCGATGAGGGTCACTTCGGCGCCGACGCGACGCGCAAGGGCCGGCGCGCGCGCGGTGAGGATCTCGATCTCGGCCTGGGTGGGGTAGTACTCGGGCTGGCGCGTGATGGCCTCGAAGAGCTGCGATCCGCGCGTGTCATACAGGTACTTGCACGGCAGGCGCTTGGGAGTGACGCGCAGTCCGGTCAGCACCTCGCGCAGCATAGGCAGATCGCGGGGCGCATCGACGGGCTCCTTGCCACCCATGATTTCGGAAGCTGGCCGCATGGCGGTACCTCGTGAGCTTGGCAGAACGCGGATTGACACGCCGTCCGGATTCACAGCTTGGGAATCCGCAGGGTGCCGCTCACCATCAGGCAGCCGGACACCACGAAGGCTAGCGTCATGAGATGGAATTCGATGCCGGCCATGCGCGTGGCGCCGAGTTCGCCCACCACGAAGCCGGTCAGCAGCATCAGCAGTGGCACGATGCTGGTCGGAATGGGCGTGCCCTGGTAGTAGCGCACCGCGCGCCCGGGTTCGGCGAGCGCCTCCGCGGTGACGTTGTAGCGCGCCAGGCGCGCCAGGCCGCACAGCACGAAGAACACCAGCGCGGCCACGTCGAGCCAGGCGTCGAGTCCCGCGGCGAAGGCAATCGCGGCCGGCGCCACGCCGAAGGAGATGATGTCGGCCAGCGAGTCGAGTTCGCGACCGAAGCTCGAGCCACCGCCGCCGGCGCGTGCCACGCGGCCGTCGCAGATATCGCAGACCAGCGCGGCCAGCAGGCAGAAGGCGGCGCCGAACAGCGTGTGCCGCGCGCCGTCCCGGGCATAGACCAGGGTCAGGATCAGCGCCAGCGTGCCGAGCGCGCCGTTGGCGAGCGTGAACACGTCGGCCGCGCGCAGGCCGCGCAGCAGCGACAGGCGCACGCCGGGCGTGGTGCCATCCATCGTGAAGTGACGGCGTCTCAGTCGCGCGCTTTGCCCGTGCCGGGTTTGCGCGTCACCGCCGGGTCTTCCGCCTTGGCCCGAGCGCGCGCGGCTTGCTCCGCGGCGCGATCCTCGCGCTGGGTCGCCTCGTCTTCCTGGCCAACCTGGGCAATGGCGTCGCGGCCCTCCTCGGACTGCACGAAGGCCTGCTCCGCCTCGTTGAAGCGGCGCGCCGACCGCTTGTCGCCCTCACCCTGGTTCACGGTTTTCTCGTCGCGGCGTTCTTTGGCCATGTCGTGTCGCTCCCCACCCGGTTTGAATCACTGTCTGGGAAAAGAGCAATTCACATGCCGAGAGGGCCGCGGCGCCGGGTCCGCGCAGAACGGCGCCGTCCGCCGGCCGAGCGGCGCCCGCGCGTGCAAGATTTGCGCGGCGCCGTGCAATAAGCGCCATCGTCTCACTCCGACAATAGTTCGGCGAAGGGCTGCAGCGCGTCGATTCGTTCCGCCACCACCTTGCAGGTGACCGCCAGGGGAATGCCGAGCAGCAGGCCCCAGGCACCCCACAGCCAACCGAAGAACAGCAGGGAGAGGAAGATCGCGGTCGGGTTCATGCGTGCCTGCCGGCCGCTCATCCAGGTGCCGAGCAGCACCCCGCTGGCGGTGGCCAGCGCCAGGGTCGCTAGCGCGGCGGTGACGGCGGCGCCGATCGTGCCGGCATCGGTGAAGGCGGCCAGCGCGACCAGCAGCGCGCTGGCCAGGGTGCCGACGTAGGGCACCAGGTGCAGCACCGCGGCGACGATGGCCCATACCGCGGCATGGGCGAGGCCCAGCGCGTGGTAGACCGCCCAGCCGGACAGCGCGAGCACGGTATTGGTGACGAGCAGGGTGAACATGTAGTTCTGCACCTGCGTGCTGATGTCGTTCAGCACTTCGACCGTGACGCGCTTGGTGCTGAGGCGCGGACCGATGACGCGCACCAGCTTGCGTCGAAACGTGTCGCCGGCCTGGAGCAGGAAGAACACCAGCAGCAGCGACAGCGCCAGCGTGCTCAGGGCCGAGAGGGCCGACACCGAGCCGCTCAGCACGAGTTCGCCGACACGGCTCGGCGCGGCTACCACTACCGGCGGCTGCGCGTGATCGTCGCCGGACGAAAGCTGGCGCGCGCGGCGCACCACGCGGTCCAGTTCGCGCGACACGCGCTCGAGCGCGCGCACCGTGCCGCCGGTGTGACTGTGCAGTCGCTCGACCGTGTCGGCGAAGCGTGAGGTGGCGCTTGGCAGGCTGTCGAGCGCGAGCAGCGCATCGTCGCTGAGCGCCGCGGCGGTGAAGGCGAAGCTCGCGAGCACGCCGCCCAGCACCAGCAGGGCGCCGAACACGCGCGGCACTCGCCAGGCGTGCAGACGGTTGACCATCGGTTGCAGGGTATGGGCGAGGAAGTAGGCGGTCAGCACCGGCACCAGGAAGCCGCGCGCCCAGTGCAGCGCGCCGATGGCCGCCAGCGCCGCGAGCAGGTTCAACGCCACGCCGTGGCCGACGGGCGGCGCTGGGCCCGCGTCCACCGGCCGGCGTTCCTCATCCTCGAGCACTGGTGGCGGCATGGTGTCCCGTGGCGAAAGCTCGCATGCGTGGTGCAACGCTCATGCCAGCGAGTCGTCAACTGGCCCGACGGTTGCTACGCGCTGACGACTGATCGCGCTGGGGTGCAGGAGTGAGGAAGCTGTGGCGACGCGCGCTGCGCGTGATGGTGCTGGGTGGCGTGGCGCTGCCGGTGGCGGGGCTGTCGTGGGCCGAGGGGCTTCCGGCGCTGCAGGTCGAGTCCGTCTCCCACGGTGCGGAGGTGCGCGGCGTGGTCAGCGGCGAACTGCCTTTCGAGTTCGAACGCACGCGCGCGCTGCTTGCCTCGCCGGTTGCGTGGTGCGACATCGTGCTGCTGCATTTCAACGTCAAGGCCTGCGTACCGGGGACGGACCGCGGCCATGCACGGCTCAGCGTCTACCATGGCGGCAAGCGGAGCCTGGGCGCGGAGGAAGGCGCGGCGCTCCGCTACAGCTTCGCGGTCGAGACGCGCGCGTCTCGACTCGCGGTGATGCTGCGTGCCGACCGCGGCAGCCTCGGCACGCGCGATCATCGCCTGCGGCTGGTGGCGAGTCCCGCCGGCGCCGCGCGCACCGCGGTGCGCTTCGACTACGCGTTCGAGGCCTCGGGCTGGGCGCGGCAGGTGCTGCGGGCCTATCTCGCCACGGCCGGTCGGCACAAGTGCGGCTTCAGCGTGGTGGAGGACGACGGGGAGCGTCACTGCGTGCGCGGCGTGCGCGGCATCCTCGAACGCAACGCCGTGCGTTACTACTACGCGATGATTGCTGTACTCGAAGGGCAGGCCGCCGCGCCCGGCGATGCCGCCTGGCGCGCGCGGCGCTGGTTCGACCTGACCGAGACCCAGCCGCGCCAGTTGCGCGAGATGTCACGCGAGGAATATCTCGCCACCAAGCTGCCGCAGTTGGCCGAGCACGACGCCGCGCGCGCGGCGCCGTGAACGCGGGCTACTCGCGCACTTCGAGATTGTCTTCGACGCGCGCGGCGCCTTTGATGTCGCGCGCGACTTCCACCGCGCGCTGCTTGGCCGCCAACGTGTCGACGAAGCCCGACAGCTTGACCGTGCCCTTGTAGGTGTCGACCGAGATCTGGTGCGCCTTGGTCAGAGGGTCGCCGACCAGCGCCGCCTTGACCTTGGTCGTCACCATGGTGTCATCCAGCACTTCGCCGGCGCTGTGATGACTCTCGTCGGCGCTTACGGACAGGGTGCAGGCGAGCAACGCCGTGCCGAGCAGGATGCCTGGTAATTTTTTCATGGTGGTTTCTCCTGGTGAATGAGGGTGCGGACATCAACCGGCTTCGGCCTGACGATGCTCCGAGATGCGATTGCTCACCGCCTCGCTGCGCGCGCCGAAGATCATTTCCGTCAGCCAGTTGACCAGCAGCGCGGTGTACATCTGCTGCCAGCGCTTCAGGCTCAGCCCGTGATCGGCGCCCGCGATCACCCGCGAGGTCATTGAGCGCGCGCCGCTGAAGGCCGCGATGTAGTTCTCCACCACGCGATGGGGGATCACGCGATCGCATTCCGATTCGATCATCAGCACGTCGCCGCGAAACGCCGCGCAGGCGGTCAGCGCACGATTCTCGTTCCAGTTGATGGTGCGTTGCCGATAGGCCGTCAGGTCGGGGTCGGCGTGCAGCGCGAGCTTGGGCTTGGTCCAGTCGCCGTCCTTGTAGAGCGCCGGCGCGCGCAGCGCCAGCCAGCGCACCGGTCTGAGCGCGGTCAGCAGGGTGGCGAGGTAGCCGCCGTAGCTGATGCCCACGACCGCGATGGCGGAGGGCTCCACGCTGCGCTGGCCCACGAACCAGTCGTAGGCGGCCAGCAGATCGCGCAGATTCTGCTCGCGATTGACTGACTCGAAGCGTTCCGCGGTGCTTTCGTGGCCACGCAGATCGAAGGTCAGGCTCGCGCAGCCGAGGCCGGCGACTTCCCGCGCGCGCGCGAGATCCTGGTCCTGGCTACCGCCCCAGCCGTGCACGAACAACACGCCGGGGAAGCCCGCCGCGGGCATCAGCAGCGTGCCGGAGATGCGTTCGTCCTCAACCGGGATGGTAAACGACTGCAGCCGCGTGTTCATCGGCATCGACGAGTGTGTACTTGGTGATCTGGCCAACCCTGGGGTCGACCCCGCTGTAGTGGATACGTGCATGGTGGGGAGGCTCGATGGCACCGTAGTGCTCAATGGTGGATACCCTGACCAGGCGCAGCGCCGGGTCGTGATCGAAGGCTTCGATGGCGGCGATCTCGGCCGGACTCGCGCCACCGATGCGCCAGGATTGGTCCAGCACGCCGGAATGCGGGCGGTCGGCGCAGTCGCAGCCTTGAATGACGTCGTAGTTGTTGCGGGTCACCAGGAGCCCGGCAAAGCTCGCGCGCACCGCGGCATCGAAGGCCTTGGCCTGGCGAATGGCGAGCTTGACGTCGGGCGAACACTTGACCGCGAGCAGCGCGTCGAAGTCACCGCGCACCACCTGCAGATCCGAACCCGCATAGACGTCCTTGCCGGCATGATTGCGCGTGCTGCGCTGGGTGCCGAAGTAGCTGTAGACGCGCTCCCCCAGGTGCAGCTGGCCGACGCCGTAGGTCAGCGAGCGGCGCAGGTTGATCTCGACCACCAGGCCGGTGTCGTTGACCGCGGCCTCTTCCAGGCCATCCAGCACCGCGTCGAGTTCATGTTCGTCATTGACCGGCCATTGCCCGAGGCCGCCCACGCCTGCGCCGGCCTTCAGCCGCACCGCCCCGCGCGCGAGCAGTAACAGTGCCGCACGCCGCGCATCGCCCTTGCTGAATGCCGCGTACCCCGGCAGCGTCACCGGCGCGAGCCGCGCACCCAGCGCTGGGCACCAGCCGGCCGGGGCCATGGCGGTGTCGTCCACCAGGGGGTGGGCGATGGCCTTGGTCTGCAGCACCGGGTAGGGAACGATGCCACCGAAAAAGTCGTCGCGCGAGTCGATGCCGAGCGCGCGCGCTTCGTCCACCAGCAAGGTGTCGCGCGGGACGAAATAGAGTGGGCGCCTGCCATGCCGGGGCTGGAAATGACCGAGATAGTCATAGTCGCGCACGTAGGCGAGCCGTGCGCCGAGGTGTTCGAGCGTGACCCGCGCGTGTTCGTCCAGCGGTTGGTGCGGGCGGCCGTCGTACACCACCACGCCTGGTCGCCGGGCGCGGCGCATGG
>JBFWYG010000092.1:0-15781 GCA_050186725.1 Gammaproteobacteria bacterium
CAGGAGATGCATTCGTACTGCAGGCCCTTGCGGATGTCGATGCCGGTCGGGCAGACCTGTACGCACATCGTGCAGTTGATGCAGTCACCGAGCCCCTTGGCTTTCGGATCGCTGCCTGCCTTGCGCGAGCCGCGCGGTTCGCCGCGCGTACGATCGTAGGAGACGATCAACGTGTCGCTGTCGAACATCGCGCTCTGGAAGCGCGCGTAGGGGCACATGTACTTGCACACCTGTTCGCGCATGAAGCCGGCATTGCCGTAGGTCGCGAAGCCGTAGAAGGCTATCCAGAAGAACTCCCAGGGACCGAGGCTCAAGGTCGCGACTTCGTGGGCCAGCCGGGTGGCAGGCGTGAAGAAGCTGACGAAGGCAAAGCCGGTCCAGGCCGAGAAACTCAGCCACAGGAACTGCTTGCTCGCCTTGATGCGCAGCTTGCGCGCCCCCCAAGGCGACTGGTCGAGCTTCATCTGCTGCTGGCGCGACCCTTCGACCAGGCGCTCCATCCACAGGAAGACCTCGGTCCACACCGTCTGCGGACAGGCGTAGCCGCACCACACGCGGCCGGCCAGCGCGGTGAACAGGAAGAGCGACAGCGCGCCCATCATCATCAGCAGCGTCAGCAGCAGGAAGTCCTGCGGCCAGAAGGTCAGGCCGAAGATGTAGAACTTGCGCGCAGGGAGGTCGAACAGCACCGCCTGGCGACCGTCCCAGGACAGCCAGGGCAGGCCGTAGAACAGGCCGAGCAGTACCAGCACGGCGGTGGTGCGCAGTGCGGCGAAGGTGCCGTGCACCTCGCGCGGATAGATCTTCTGCCGCTTCTCATACAGCGAGTGTTCGACGTCCGCGGGCGATGCGGCCGCGGGGCTTTCGGGGGTGGGGTCAGTCATCAACATCTGGCGTCTCGTAAGCGTGCTCCGACGCGGGCGGGGGATAGGTGAAGGCCACTGCCAGCACGCCGGAGGCGGCGGTCAGCAGCCAGAACAGGAAAAAGCCGATGGTGTAGGCGCCGGTGCGGCCTACCTCGGGAAACTCCGGCACACAGGGCTGCAGTACTTCCGGATCGATGGTGCTGAAGAACACGCCGGTCGCGGCCGCCGCGAGCAGGAAGGACAGCCACAGCACCGCGCCGAAACGCGCCGGGACAGGCATCCATTGGGTGGGAACGAACAGTGACAGCATGGCTCGTCTCGGTGGTGGCTGGAACAGTCGGACACATTACCCTTTGTACCTCGTCGCGCGCGATCCCGTGACCGCGCGCGACGCCATCACTCGGCTCTTGCTCACTGCGCCGGCGCGTTGCCCTTGGCGAAGCTGTACACGTAGGCCGAGAGCAGGTGCACCTTGGCTTCACCCAGGAACTCGCGATGCGCCGGCATGCGTCCGTTGCGCCCCTTGGCGATGCTCTCGGCGATGCGCTCGTGCGAGCCGCCGTACAGCCACACGTCATCGGTCAGGTTGGGTGCGCCCATCATCGGGTTGCCCTTGCCTTCCGGGCCGTGGCAGGCGAGGCAGGTGGTGGAGAACACCTTCTGCCCGGCCTCGACCGTGGCTGCATCGACCTGGCGGCCGGCCAGGTGTTCGACGTAGCTCGTCACGTTCTTCACGCCGTCCTCGCCAATGACCGCGACCCAGGCCGGCATCGCGCCCTGGCGGCCGTTCAGAATGGTCTGCTCCACGGCCTCAGGCGTCCCGCCCCACAGCCAGTCGTTGTCGGTCAGGTTGGGAAAGCCGCGGGCGCCGCCCGCATCCGAGCCGTGGCACTGGGTGCAGTAGGTCGCGAACAGGCGCTTGCCGACGGTCAGGGCTTCTTCGTCACTGACCAGTTGATCGAGCGGCACGGCCTTGTACTTGTCGAACAAGGGCCCGTAGGTGGCGTCGGCCTTGGCCACTTCGGCGTCGTACTGTCCTTCCGCGCTCCAGTCCAGCATGCCCTTGAAGGCGCCGAGGCCCGGGTAGGCAATGAGATAGCCGATGCCCCACACCATGGTGATGTAGAACAGGTTCAGCCACCACTTCGGCAGCGGGTTGTTGAACTCGGCGAGATCGCCGTCCCAGGTATGGCCCATGGTCTCGATCTTCTCGCCGGCGCCGGGTCGGCGACCGGCCGCCTGGGTCCAGGTGAACCACAGCAGGGCCAGAATGCTGACCACCGTCACCGCGGCGATGAGGATGCTCCACAGGGCACTGTTGAAATCAGCCATGGTCAACGCACTCCATTCTCAAGCTTGTCAGTCTCGTCGTCGTCGAGCGGGATGCGCGCGGCTTCGTCGAATTCTTGTCTGCGCGCGGCGCTCCAGGCCCAGGCGGTGACGCCGAGGAAGATGACCGCGGCCACCACGGTCCAGGCGGACAGAAATGCATCCATGACGCCTTACCTCCGGGTCTTGACCGCGGTGCCGAGGTTCTGCAGGTAAGCGATCAGCGCATCCGCCTCGGTCTTGCCCTGCAGCGCGTCCGGCGCCTTGTTGATCTCGTCGTCGGTGTAGGGCAGCCCCAAGGTGCGCAGCACCGACATGCGCTTGCTGATGGTGTCCGTGGTGAGCGCGGTGCGCTCCAGCCACGGGTAACCCGGCATGATGGACTCCGGCACCACGTCGCGCGGGTTGTTCAGGTGCACGCGATGCCAGTCGTCGCTGTAACGACCGCCGACGCGGTGGAGATCCGGCCCGGTGCGCTTCGAGCCCCACTGGAACGGGTGGTCGTAGACGAACTCGCCGGCCAGGGAGTAGTGGCCATAGCGCTCGGTCTCGGCGCGGAACGGACGAATCATCTGCGAGTGGCAGGTGTAGCAACCCTCGCGGATGTAGATGTCGCGTCCCGCCACCTCCAGCGCGCTGTAGGGCTTCAGGCCCTCCACCGGCTGCGTGGTGGTCTGCTGGAAGAACAGCGGCACGATCTGAATCAGGCCGCCGACGCTGATGGTGAGGATGATCAGCACCATCATGAAGCCGATGTTGACTTCGATCTGTTCGTGTTTCATCGACGTGAATCCTTATCAGTGTGCCAGCGCCGGCATGGGGATCTCAGCCACCACCGGCTTGTTGCCGCTGCAGGTGCGCCACAGGTTGTAGCCCATCACCAGGGTGCCGGCGAGATACAGCGCGCCACCCAGGAAGCGGATGATGTAGAACGGATGCGTGGCCGCGACCGACTCGATGAAGCTGTAGGTGAGCGTGCCATCGGTGTTGACCGCCCGCCACATGAGCCCCTGCATGACACCGGCGACCCACATCGCGGTGATGTACAGCACGATGCCGATGGTCGACGTCCAGAAATGGACCTCGACCAGCTTGAGGCTGTAGATCTCACGGCCGTACAGGCGCGGCAGCAGGTAGTAGATGCAGCCGAGCGACATGAAGCCCACCCAGCCGAGCGCGCCTGAGTGCACGTGGCCGATGGTCCAGTCGGTGTAGTGGGACAACGCGTTGACGGTCTTGATCGACATCATCGGACCTTCGAAGGTCGACATGCCGTAGAACGACACCGCGACGATGATGAAGCGCAGCACCGGGTCCGAACGCAGCTTGTGCCAGGCGCCGGACAGCGTCATCACGCCGTTGATCATGCCACCCCAGGACGGCGCCAGCAGGATCACCGACATCACCATGCCGAGCGACTGCGCCCAGTTCGGCAGCGCGGTGTAATGCAGGTGATGGGGGCCGGCCCAGATGTAGGTGAAGACCAGCGCCCAGAAGTGCACGATGGACAGACGGTAGGAGTACACCGGGCGTTCGGCGAGCTTGGGAATGAAGTAGTACATGAGCCCGAGGAAGCCCGCGGTCAGGAAGAAGCCCACCGCGTTGTGGCCGTACCACCACTGCACCATGGCGTCCTGCACACCCGCGTAGACCGAGTAGGACTTGGTCAGCGTCACCGGCAACTCCATGTTGTTGACGATGTGCAGCACGGCGATGGTGATGATGAACGCCGCGAAGAACCAGTTGGCCACGTAGATGTGCTTCACGCGGCGCTTGGCGATGGTCCCGAAGAACACCACCGCGTAGGCCACCCACACCACCGCGATGGCGATGTCGATGGGCCACTCGAGTTCGGCGTATTCCTTGGAACTCGTGATGCCGAGCGGCAGCGTGACCGCCGCCGCGACGATGATGGCCTGCCAGCCCCAGAAGGTGAAGGCGGCCAGGCCATCGGAGATGAGCCGGGTATGGCAGGTGCGCTGCACGATGTAGTAGGAGCCGGCGAACAGCGCGCAACCGCCGAAGGCGAAGATCACCGCGTTGGTGTGCAGTGGTCGCAGGCGACCGAAGCTCAGGTAGGGGATGTCGAAGTTCAGGGCCGGCCATGCCATCTGGGCGGCGATGATCACCCCCACCAGCATGCCGACGATGCCCCATACCACCGTCATGATGGCGAACTGTCGGACGACCTTGTAATTGTAGGTTTCCGTCATGCTTCCTACTCCGCAATGAAGACCTGGATGATGAATGTCGAGCGAGAAGAAATCGGTGACGTCGCGGCGCTGCGAGGCGTGTCGGGACCGCTCGTCAGCGAGCACCTCGTCCGGACTTGCGCGCGCGGCATTAGAGTCATTCGAAATTCGACTTTATCGTCGGCGGCTAAGGTGTCGCAGGTGCAGCATCCAGCCAGTGATCTGGATCAAGCGCCTAGCCTAATAGGGGTATTCCCCTAGCGCGTAGGGGATAGGCGCAGTGAGTGCAGGGACAGTCTCTCGTCGGGGTCTGTCTCAGCGACACATAGGCAAAAGTAGACGCCCATCAAGTCACAAGCCATGCGTCGAGATCGCGACTGGCGCGGTCTGATCTGGATCAAGCGCGGCGCGGCTTGAGACTCGATAGTGCGAGCGCCACACTCTGCACATGCCCGCCAAAGCCGTGTCCACCATCGCCGCTTCCCTAGACGCGCTCGCCGATGCCGCGCCCGATGCGCCGCTCGGGTGCTTTCACTGCGGCGAGCCGGTGCCAGGCGGGGCGCAGTGGCGCGTCGACATCGACGGCCGCGAGGTGCATCTGTGCTGCCCCGGCTGCGCGGCGGCGGCGAGTGCGATACGTGACTTCGGCCTGGGCGACTACTACCGCCATCGCGACAGCTTTCCGCCGCGACCCGCGAGTGACGACGGCGCGGGCGATCGCTTCGAGATCTATGACGACGCCGAATTGCAGGCGCGTTTCGTCACCACCGACGCGGGCGTGGCGAGTGCCGACCTGACCCTGGCGGGCATGAGCTGCGCGGCCTGCGCGTGGCTGCTCGAATCGCGCCTGGCGCGTCAGCCTGGCGTGGTGGGGTTCGAAGTGAACTTCGCCACCCGGCGTGCGCGAGTGCGCTGGCGCGATACGGAGACCCGCCTGTCACGCCTCCTGCAGGCAGTGGCGACGCTGGGCTACGACGCGCGGCCCTTCACTCCCGACGCGCGTCGCGCGCAGCTCGAAGGGGAGAGCGCGGCGTTGCTGCGCGCCCTCGGCGTTGCGGCGCTGTTCGGCATGCAGGTGATGATGATCGCCTTTGCGTTCTATGCGGGCGGTGTCGAGCCGCCGATGGAGCACTTCCTGCGCTGGACCAGTCTCGTCCTGTCCCTGCCGGTGGTGGGCTACTGCGCGCTGCCCTTCTACCGCGCGGCGCGCGCGGCGCTGGCCGGCGGTACGCTCGTGATGGAGGTGCCGGTCTCGCTCGCCATCCTGCTCGCCTTTGGCGGCAGCGTGTGGCACACGGTGCTGAACGTCGATGCGGTGTACTACGACTCGGTGTCGATGTTCGTGTCGCTGTTGCTCGCCAGCCGTTACCTGGAACTGCGCGCGCGCGCCTCGGCCGGCGCGCGACTGGAGGCGTTCACCGCGCTGGTGCCGGACAGCGCCCTGCGGATCTGCGGAACGGGAGACGACGAGCGCATCGAGACCGTGCCGGCGATTCGCCTGACCTCGGGAGACGTAGTGCTGGTGCGTCCCGGCGAGACCGTGCCGGCCGACGGCGTCGTGCTGAGCGGCGAGAGCGCGGTCGACGAATCCATCCTGACCGGCGAGGCCCTGCCTCAGCGGCGCGGCCCGCGCGCGCGGGTGCTGGGCGGCAGCATCAATCTCGAATCGCCGTTGCGCGTGACCGTGAGCGCGGTGGCAGCGGAATCCTTCGCCGGTCATCTCGCGCGGCTGGTGGCGGCCGCGGCCGAGGCGCGGCCACGCAGCGTGGCGCTCAGCCAGCGCGCGGCGCGCTGGTTCGTCGCGCTCGTGCTGCTGTTCAGTGTCGTCACCGCGCTGTGGTGGTTCACCCACGACCCGGCGCGCTGGTTTCCCATCACGCTCGCGGTGCTGGTGGTCTCCTGCCCCTGTGCGCTCGCCATCGCGGTGCCGGCGGCGCAGGCCGCCGCGCATTCCAGCCTGCTGGGCGAGGGCATCGCGGTGCTGGACGCGCAGGCGCTGGAGCGTCTCGCCGAGGTCGATCGCTGCCTGTTCGACAAGACCGGCACGTTGACCCACGGACAACTCGCGCTGCAGCGGGTCGAATCCTTCGGCTCGGTGGACCGCGGTACCGCCGTCACCTGGGCCGCGGCGCTGGCGCAGGCCTCCAACCATCCCATAGCGCGCGCGCTGCGCGCCCTGCCGGAGGCCGAGCGCGCTCCGTCCGTGGCGGCGGCACGCAGCGTGACGGGCGCGGGCATGAGCGGCGAGATCGATGGACGCCGGCTGGCGCTCGGCTCGGCGGCTTTCGTCCGCGCGTGGGTCGCCGCGCCGCTGCCCGGCGCGAGCGAGTCCGCGACGCCAGGCAAGGAGGCGTGGCTGGTGGCCGAGGGCGAAGTGCTGGCGCGCTTCGAATTCGACGATCGCTTGCGCGAGGACGCGCCCGCGGTGCTCGGCGCGCTGCGCGCGCAGGGGCTGTCCGTGGCCATCCTGAGCGGCGATCGCGCGCCGGTGGTGAGCGCGCTCGCGCGCGCCTGCGCCATCGACGAGTTCCAGGCCGGCTGCACACCCGACGACAAGCGCGAGACCGTCGCCGGTCTGCAACGTGCGGGACACGTTGTGCTGATGGTCGGCGACGGCGTGAACGACGCGCCGGTGCTGGCCCAGGCCGACGTCTCCGTGGCGGTCGCCGACAGCGCCTCGGCCGCGCGCCAGCAGGCGAGCGTGCTGCTGCTGACGCCGCGGCTGGCCGCCCTGCCGACGCTGCTCATGCTCGCGCGCCGCGCGCGGCGGGTGATGCGCGAAAACCTCGGCTGGGCGGTGCTCTACAACGTCATTGCGCTGCCGCTGGCCGCGGCCGGCGTGCTCGCGCCCTGGGCGGCCGCGCTCGGCATGTCGGCGAGTTCGCTGGTGGTGGTGCTGAACGCACTCCGCCTGCTGCGACGCTGATGGAAATCGTCTACCTGCTGATCCCGGTGTCGGCCGTGCTGGTGGTCGCGATCCTGATCGGCTTTCTGTGGGCCGCGCGCGGTGGGCAGTTCGACGACCTCGAACGCCGTGGCCGCGAGATCCTGCACGACGACGACAGTCCCGCCGCCGCGACGCCCCGCACTCAGGGCGAGGACGGCGAGTGATGGTGGGCGTGATCGTGCGCCGGCGCCGCGGATGACGACGATGCGTCCGGTGCGGCATGGTCCATGTGCCCCGCGTGGTGAGCGTGGCCCGCGTGCAGCCCTGGCATGAGCCGGTCGACGAAGGGATAGGCGAAACCCAGCACCACCAATAGCGCGGCGGCGGCCAGGCGCGCGCCGCGTCCCTGCAGCAACGTGCCGGCGCGTGCGCCCAGCAGGTAGGTGGCGACCAGGGCGGGCAGCGTGCCGCACCCGAAGGCCGCCATGATGGCTGCGGCGCGCAGGGGTGAGCCGCTGCTGACGGCGAGCAGCAGGGTCGAGTAGACCAGCGCGCAGGGCAGCCAGCCCCAGACCATGCCGAAGGCCCAGGCGCGCGGCAGGGTGGAGATGGGCAGCAGTCGGCGGCCGAGCTTCTGCACGTGCCGCCAGAGCCCGACGCCCAGCGCTTCGAACAGCAGGCCGCGGGGCAGCCAGCCGGCCAGCGCGAGGCCGTTCATCACCAGCACCAGTCCCGCAAGCCAGCGCAACGCCGTGTAGGCGGCGCGCTGATCGAGCGCGGCCAGCGCCGCGCCGCCGAGCGTGCCGGCCACCAGGCCTGCCAGCGCATAGCTGCTGATGCGTCCGAGGTTGTAGGCCAGCGCGAAGCCCGCGGGCGCGCTTCCTCGCTTCCTGGCGGGGGCGGTGGCGAGGGTGAAAGCGGCGACGATGCCACCACACATGCCGACGCAGTGCACCTGGCTCGCGAGCCCGAGATTGAAGGCGACCAGCAGGTCGAGGCTCGTGGCGACGTTCATCGGCGACAGTGTGCGAGCGGCGCGCGGCAGGGCGGTTGACCGCGATCAACGGGCCTCGTGCGTGGGTTGCTAGACTGTCGACAGGTCGTATTCAACGCATGGGTTCCGCGCATGACGCAGTCGCTGGTACACACCCTGGTCAAGGACTGCATGGCGACCGCGCTGGTCACAGTCGGCCCCTATGACACCCTGGCGCGGGCCTGGGAGCTGATGACGACCCACCACATCCGGCGCCTGCCGGTGGTGGCCCACGAGCGGCTCAGCGCCATCATAACCATGAGCGACGTGCTGGCACTCACGCTGCCCGACCCGGCACGGCGCGCCACGCTGGCGGAGGTCGCCGAGCAGCTCGGCCACGTGACCGTCGGCGCGGTGGCCCGCGCACCGGCCATCTGCGTGTACGACAACGACACCCTCGGCCACGCCGCGGAACTGCTGCTCGAACACAAGATCGGCGGCCTGCCGGTGGTCGATTCCGCGCAGCGGCTGGTGGGCATGATCACCGAGTCCGATCTATTTCGTCTGATGGCGCGCCAGTGGCGCGCGGACAACGAGGCATTCGCCGGGGTCGTGCGCCGCGACTGAGCGCGCGCGCTTTTTCCTGCAGGGAGTCATCATGACCGATTTCAGCAGCCAGCAACGTCAGCTCCAGGCCCTCGTGGCCGATCTCGAGGCGCGTCAGCGGCGCCTCGCGCAACATGGCCGCGAAGGCGTGCCGGCGGATTTCGCCGACCAGGCGAGCGCGCGGGAGAACGACGAGGTGGTAGCCTCGCTCGCGCGGCAGGTCGACGAGGAACTCGCCCAGGCCCGCGCGGCCCTTGCGCGCCTGGACGCAGGCACCTACGGCCGCTGCGTGCGTTGTGGCCAGGGCATTGCCCCGGCGCGCCTCGCCGCGGTGCCATTCGCCACGATGTGCGCAGGCTGCGCGTGACCTGAAGTTGTCGGGGACACAGACCACGGTTTCGCAGAAACCGTGGTCTGTCCCCGGTTCTCGCGTTCAGAACACCTTCTGCCGCAGCGCCGCCATGTCCACCAGGACCTGGGATTCAGTCTGACGCGCCAGGTGTTCATCGTGGATGTAGCCGTATTCCTCGAGCAGCGCGTAGGCCTCCTTGGCGTGGGGGCCCTTGGAATCGGCTTCGATCGAGGCGGCGAGCAGCATCTCCATTTCCGGCACGGCGGGTTCGGGTTCGCTGGTGCGTAGCGCGACGATGCCGAGCTTGTAATAGATCTCGCCGCGTTCGGCGGCGCTCGCCGCCGGGTGCTCGGCTAAGTAGGTGCGCATCAGCCGGGCGGCGACCAGGTCTTCCACCGCGCGCAGCCGGTTGCCGGGCGCGAGAGTGAGGGTGCTGGCGCGGTCGAAGATGCGGCGTGCCTGGGCCAGGTCCGGCGCGGCGCCGAGCGTCGGTCCGAGTTCACGCAGCGCCTCGCGCCAGTGGTCGATGCGCAGGCCGAGGAAGTAGGGCAGGTCCTTGCGCTCGCGATACTTGTCGAGCAAGGCGGCGACGCGGGCGCTGCTGTCGCCGGTCGAGAGCGCGACGCGCAGGTAGCGCACCATCACGCCACGGTAGTCGGCCTCCACCGGATCCATCTCCGGGTTGGCCAGCTGCTCTTCGTAGAGGGACAGGGCGGCGTCGAACTGACGGGTGGCGACGTACAGCAGGGTGCGCGATTCGGGTTCGAGGGCGGCGACGTTCATGCGCGCCATCAGTCGCTGGCCGAACAGGTCCTGCGATGCCGACGGCAGCCGCGAATGGCAGGCGACGCAGTGGTCGGTGAGCTCCATCAGGGAGTAGTAGGCGTAGTCCGGCCATTCCGCGCGAAACGATACGCCAATGTCCTGTACCAGGCGGTCGAAGGAGCGCGCGAGCAGGCGGAACTCGGCGTCCTCCTTGTCCGCGTGCTTGACCAGCGTGCCGGAGGCCTTGGTGAGCACCTTGAGCTTCGCTTCCACCAGTTCCTTGTCCCACTCGGTCTTCGCATCCGCGTTGCGCACGCTGAGCGGCAGCAGGTAGGCGATGGCATCGTATACCTGGTGCATGATGTCGGTGGTCTTCTCCGCCGACCATGCGTGCGTGGCGCACAGCGCCAGGGCCAGTGCGGCCAGTGAACGGACGAGCTTCATGGTGACTCCTGGATGATGGATACGGTCAGCGGACCAAGGTCACAGGACAGTGGGCGTGACTGGTGACCTGGACGCTCACGCTGCCGAGCAGCAGCTTGGAAAAACTGGTGCGGCCGCGGGTACCGAGCACGATCTGGTCGCAGCGCTGGTCCTCGGCGTAGGCGCAGATGCATTCCGCCGGTTGTCCCCAGCGCTGCACCTGGGCGCCGAGGTGCGCGCCGGCGCCACAGGCCGCGACCGTGGCTGGCAGCAGATCGGTGGTCGCGTGCTGCTCCACGGCCGCGCGGATCTCTTCCGCGCTCATGGCCGAGTAGGGCACGGTGGCCGGCCACACTGCTGGCCCGAGCGCATTCAGCATGACCGCGTCGTTGCTGTGCACGACGATCACGTCGATGACCGCGCCTGTGGCGCGTGACAGCATGCCGGCGTAAGCCGCCGCGTGCAGCGCGTGCTCCGAGCCGTCAGTGGCGAGCAGGATGCGTTCAATGGTGTGCATGGCGACGACAACCTCCGCGTCCTATCATGGCGAGAGCTTAGTGTGTGGGCCTCGTGCGATGACATCCGGAATTACCGAAACGACCTCGAGCATGGCCGCAGCCTGCGAGTATCGTCGCGCGCGGCGTCGCGCCGCGCTGATCGCGGTCATGTTGCTCGTCTTGGTGGCGGCGTGCGCGGGCGCCGCCGAGCCGCTGAAGACACCCGCTGTCGATGCCACCAACGTCGGACCGGAAGGTGGCGCGGCCGCCGGGCGACAACGCTTCGAGCGCAACTGCGCGATCTGCCATGGCTTCGACGCGCGCGGCAACGGACCCTTCGCCGAGTTGCTGAACGTGAAGCCGCCGGATCTCACCCTGCTGTCCCGCGCCCAGGGCGGTGACTTTCCGTTCACGCGCATCTACCGCCGCATCGACGGTCGCGACCTGCCTCTGGCGCATGGCACGCGCGACATGCCGATCTGGGGCGCGAGGCTCAAGCGCGAGGGCGGCGACGAGACCTGGGTGCGCGGCCGGATCTTCGAGATCATGCTGTACCTCGAGTCACTGCAGCAGCTCTGAGCCGCGGCGCGGCGCGAGTCATGGCGGCCGATGGCCGCGTAACGCGGAGATGAACATGATCCTGACAGGCATCAAGGTGCTCGACTTCACCCAGTACCTGGCCGGGCCGACGGTCACGCGGCTGATGGTCGACATGGGCGCGGAAGTCATCAAGGTCGAGCGCGCACCGGGCGGCGATCCGTCGCGCCTGCTGCCCGGCATGAAGGACGGGCGCAGCGGCTATTTCGTCCAGCAGAACCTCGGCAAGCAGAGCCTGTGCATCGACCTCGCCGGCGACGACTGTGACGCGGTGATTCGCGACCTGGTGGCCAAGGTCGACGTGGTGGTGGAGAACTACGGCCCGGGCGTGATGGAAAAGCGCCGCTGGCACTACGAGGCGCTGCGCGAGATCAATCCGCGCCTGGTCATGGCGAGTATCTCGGCATTCGGGCGCAACAGTCCGCTGTCGCACAAGACCGGCTTCGACTGGATCGCCCAGGCCTTCTCCGGTTTCATGCACATGACCGGGCCGAGCGACGGGCCTCCGCATCCGGTCGGCGTCGGCATGGCGGACGTCACGGCCGGCGTGCACGCCTTCGCCTCCATCGGTTACGCGCTGTTCAATCGCGAACGTACCGGCGAGGGCCAGTGGATGGACATCTCCATGGTCGACTGCCTGTTCGCCATGCACGAGATGAATCTGCAGGTGCCGCAGGTGAATCCCGAGTACCAGCCCCGCCGCATGGGCAATCACCATCACCTGATCTGTCCCTGCGGCGTGTTCAAGAGCCCTGAGGGCCACATCGCCATCCTGGTGGTGCAGAACCAGTGGCGCAACATGTGCCGCGCCATGGAGCGCCCGGACCTGGAGAGCGATCCGCGTTTCGCCGACGGCGTGGGGCGTGCGCGGAACCAGGCCGAGCTGATCCCAATCATCGAGGCCTGGTTGCAGAGCCAGCCGGACGACGCCACGGCGCTCGCGCGCCTTGAAGAACACCGCGTGCCGTCGAGCCCGGTGCTGGCGCCGACCGACGCGCTGACCCATCCCTATTTCGTCGGTCGTGGCGCGCTGCGTCCGGTGCCGGACCCGTTTCTCGGCACGCTCATGCTGCCCGGCTTTCCCTTGCGCTTCTCCGGCCAGCAGGATTACTCGGCGCGGCCCGCGCCGCTGCTCGGCGAGCACAATGCGCGCATCCTGCGCGACGTCGCGGGTTACGACGCGGCGCGTATCGCCGACCTCGAACGGCGCGGAGTGTTGCTGCGCGGCGAGCGCTGATCCGCGCGCTTCGACGCGGGACGTGCGGCGACCCTCGATCGAAGGTTGCGATGGCGTCGGCAGCCCCGGCACACTGCGCGCCAGTCGGCGCGGCGCCGGCAGGTCCCCTCGTCACATGCGCCGGCTTCCAGCCGGGCGCGAGCAACCGGCGCGATGGCGATCGCCACGCGCATTCCAGGAGAGAAACCATGGCACGTTTGACAGGCAAGGTCGCAATCATCACCGGCGGCGCGCGCGGGCAGGGCGCGGACGAGGCGCGGCTGTTCCGCGCCGAAGGCGCCGAGGTCGTCATCACCGACGTGCTGGAGGCCGAGGGCCGCGCGCTCGCGGCCGACATCGGCGCCACCTTCATTGCCCACGACGTCACCAGCGCCGCGGGCTGGAAGAGCGTGGTGGACGCGACCCTCGGTCAGCACGGGCGCATCGACGTGCTGGTCAACAACGCCGGCATCTTCAAGCTCGGGCGCATGCTGGATACGACGGACGAAGACTTCGACCGCGTCATCGACGTCAACCAGAAGGGCGTGTTCCTGGGGATGCGCGCGGTCGCCCCGGCCATGTGCGAGGCCAAGCGCGGCGCCATCGTCAACATCTCGTCCCTGGCCGGCCTGGAAGGCGTGTCCGGCGCGTTCGCCTATACCACCAGCAAGTGGGCGGTGCGTGGCATGACCAAGGCCGCGGCGCAGGAACTCGGACGCTTCGGCATTCGGGTGAACTCGGTGCATCCGGGCTTCATCGACACGGTGATGCTCTCCCAGACCCAGGCCGCGGTGGCGGGCAAGATGGACAAGGCGCTGAAGCTCGTGCCGATGGGACGCATGGCGACCGCGATGGAAGTGGCGAACCTGGTGCTGTTTCTCGCCAGCGACGAGAGCTCCTATTGCAGTGGTGGAGAGTACACCGTCGATGGCGGTCTGCATCGCTGAGGAAGGCGGTGCGTACCTTCGCTGAGCTGCTGGAGCGCGCCGCGCGCCGCAAAGGTGGCGTGAAGGCCCTGGAGCGGGAGATCCCGAAGCCGCGCGCGCTGAAGGAGCTGGCCGCGATCCCGGACGACCGTTGGCTCTCGGCCATGACCCGCGGCGTGTTCCAGGCCGGCTTCGTGTGGCGGGTGGTGGCGTACAAGTGGCCGGGCTTCGAAGCCGCTTTACAAGGCTTCGACCCGCACGCGCTCGCCTACCTCGCGGACGAGGATCTCGACAAGCTCCTTGCTGACGAGCGCATCATCCGTCACCACGCCAAGCTGCTCGCCACCCGCGACAACGCGCAGTTCGTACTCGATCTCGCCGAGGCACATGGCGGCGCGGGCGCGTTCTTCGCGAGCTTCGGCCCGCGCCGCTACGCGGAACTGCTGGAGGTGTTGAAGAAGCGTGGGGCGCGACTCGGCGGCATGACCGCGCAGTATTTCCTGCGCCAGATGGGTGTCGAGAGCTGGGTGCTGTCGACCGACGTGGTGCGCGTGCTGGTCGACGAGGGCGTGCTGCACCGCCCGCCCTCGTCCAAGCGCGACATGCAGGCCGTGCAGGCGGCCTTCGACCACTGGTGCGAGCAGTCCGGCAAGTCACTGACCTACGTCAGCCGCGTACTCGCGATGAGCATCGACTGAGCGCGCCCGCGGCGGCCGGCCCGATTCGGCACAGTGCGGCGCCGCGCGGCGCCGGACGGTTGGCAGCGGGCGCGTCTAGCCAGTACAGTCCGGGCACCGCGCCGCCGCGAGGGCGGCCGACCGTCACGCCAGGAGTGTCATCCCATGAGCGCCCAGCCCGCCGAACGCCTGCAGCAGACCGTGGCCGAAGGCTACCGCCTGCTCGAACCCGCGCAGAAATACACTCGCGCGTTCTGCACCGACGAAGAGATCACGATCGCGGAGACCATTCGCGCCTTCGTCAACAAGGAACTGATGCCCTATCGCCATGACCTCGAGGGCGGCTGGCACCGCGACGAGCAGCTTGCCAAGGACACCGTGCATCGGCTCTACGCCAAGCTGGTGGATCTCGGCGTGACCCGTACCAACCTGCCGGAGGCCTACGGCGGGCTCGCCTATGCGCCGGTGGTGCGGCAGATGATCAACGAGGAACTGTCGCGGGCCGACATCGGGCTCGCGACCAAGGTCGGCAAGATTCACTGGATAGTGTCCTGCATGGTCACCGCCAAGCGCGATGACCTGCTCGCCGAATTCGCGCCGCGCATCGTCGGCGAGGAGTCCTGGACGGCCTGCGTGGCGATCACCGAGCCGCACGGCGGCGCCAACGTCGAAGACCCGGCGCAGGGCTTTCGCAGTCTCAAGGTGACGGCGAAGGAGGAGGGCGAGCACTACGTGATCAACGGTCACAAGCTGTGGCCGGGCCCGTCCGGTTACGCCGACAAGTTCAAGAGCAGGCACCTGACCGGGCACCTCGGCTACTGGACCGTGGCGACCACCGACGCACGCCTCGGGCCGGACGGCGTGGGCCTGTTCCATGTACCGGCCGATGCGCCCGGACTCGAATTCTCCAACCCGTACCAGAAGATGGGCTTCTCCTGGACCGAGTCGAACTCCGACATCTGGTACAAGGACGTGAAGATCCCCAAGCGCTACCGCGTGGATACCGAACGGGGGCAGGGCGCCAACATCGTCAGCGGATCGATCATCGCCCTCGGGCGGCTCGCGGGTGCGGCGCGGCTGGTGGGGCTTTCCGAGGCGGTGCTGGAAATCGTGCTCGAGTTCAGCAGGAACCGCGTCATCGCCGGCACGCCGATGCGCGAGCGTTCGCTGTTCGCCAATCACCTGGCCGAGATGTACCGCGCCATCGACATCGCGCGGCAGTACTACCTGTCGGTGACCTGGCAGGTGAGTCGGCCGGACCTCTACGGCGCGCCGTGGACCAAGGAGATCAAGGCCAAGTGCTCGGCCGCGCGCTCATACGCCGGCGACACCGCGGAATTGGTATGCAACCGCGGCATGGAACTGATGGGCTCGGCCGGTTACGCCTACGAGAGCCACCTCGAGAAATACATGCGCGACTACAAGATCGTGCAGATGTGGCTGGGCGGCGCACAGCGCGACCGCCTGGACATCGC
>JBFWYG010000093.1:0-15353 GCA_050186725.1 Gammaproteobacteria bacterium
AACTACGCGGCCGGCCCTATCACCACCGTCGCCACGGTGACGCCGCTGGTGATGCTGTCCATGTCGCGCGACCACCAGTACTTCTTCAAGGCCTATAACGACTTCTCCGACGTCGACGCCGACGGTGTGACCGAAACCACCTACGACGACACCTTCGAGTACTACGGCTACTTCCATCCGCGCCTGTGCTACGTCTACGACGACACCGACAAGCGCTTCGAGCCCACCGGCAAGACCGACACCGGCGACAACCAGCACTACTGCCTGAGCTCCCAGTCCGACAAGTTCAGCGGCAACTTCCTGAACTGGGCGACCATGACCCGCATGGACATCGTGCGCAAGCTGCTTTACGGCGGCCTGCGCTCCACCGACTCGGCCTCCGAGACCGTCCTGGAACGCTCGCACCTGCCGACCGACGCGCACAGCTTCACCAAGTATTACAACCTGTCGGACCTGGACAAGCTGACGCCGTTCGATTCGCAGATGACCGACACCACCAACAGTGGCAACAACAACGGTTATGACGATGCCAATGAAGGCATCACCATCTGCAATTCGACGGTGGACAACTCCAGCAACGAGTCGCAGAACTCGACCGCGTTGCCGACCATGCGCATCGTATACGGCAACCGCCAGCTGTGGGCGGCCAACGAGCGCTGGCAGTGCACCTGGGAGTCCGAGCGCGGCGACAACTCGAACAGCAACAACGCGGCCGAGTCGGGCCTCGATTCGGTGTCCAGCGACCCGCCGAACGGCCTGCGTCTGCTCACCCCGGGTAACAGTCCGGAGCGCATCGTGCGCGTGGTGTCCTGCGACGCAACCTACTTCGACTCGACCCAGAACCAGGAGAACTGCCAGCTCTACCCCTCCGGCAACCGCAAGCCCACGGGCCTGCTGCAGCGCTACGGCGAGAAGAGCCTGATCAAGTTCGGCCTCGTCACCGGCAGCTGGAGCAAGAACATCTCCGGCGGCGCGCTGCGCAAGGCGGTCGGTGACATGACCGACGAGATCAACATCACCACCGACGGCACCTTCAAGGCCGCGCCTGCCACCGGTGGCATCATCAACACGCTGAACATCATGCGCATGTGGGGCTATCGGAACTCCGACGGCACCTATTTCCCGAGTTCCGACGACTGCGGCTTCCAGCAGGCGGCGATCACCCAGGGCAAATGCCGCTCCTGGGGCAATCCCATGTCCGAGATCTATCTCGAGACCTTGCGCTACTTCGCGGTAGGGACCGGGCGAGCGCCCACCTCGGCCTTTGATCCGGCCGACACCGGCACCTTCCCAGGCATGACGGACCTGGCCTGGAGTACGGATCCCATCAGCAACAACAACGCCTGCGCATCGTTGAATATCGTCGCCTTCAACGCCAGCGTCAGCAGCTACGACAATGATCAGACCGACAGCACCATCTTCGGCGGCAACACGGTCGCGGCCCTGACCAATACCGTGGGCGACGATGAAGGCATTTCGGGCAATGCGTTCTTTGCGGGGCGCTCCGGCTCGACCGTCGACGAGTTCTGTACGCAAAAGACCGTCAGCCAACTGGGCACCGTGTTCGGCATCTGCCCGGAGGCGCCGACGGCGCTCGGCTCCTACCACATGGCCGGCATGGCCTGGTACGCGCACACCAATGACATGCGCTCCGATCGCGACGGCACCCAGCGCATCAACACCTTCGGCGTGGCGCTCGCGACCTCGGTGCCGACCATCGAGATCCCCATCGGTCCAGCCGGCACGGCGAAGAAGGTCAACATCCTGCCGGCCTACCGCCTGCAGTTCAACAACGGCGGCGGCCAGCTGGTGGACTTCAAGGTGGTGCGCAAGCACACCGAGGTCGATCCCACCGACCGCGCTTCGGCCGGCCTGCCGAACACCACGACCGATGGCGTGGCCGACATCTCCTCGACGGGCGTGCCGTCGGTGAACTTCCCGGTGCCCAAAACCGGCACAGGCATCTTCCACGGCAAGTTCTACATCAACTGGGAAGACTCCGAGCAGGGCGGCGACTTCGACCAGGACATGTGGGGCACGCTGGACTACGTGGTGAACACCACGGTGAACCCGGCGACGGTGACCGTTACCACCAAGGCGGTGGCGCAGTCGACCGTCAATACGCAGCTGTTCGCGTTCATCATCAGCGGCACCACCAAGGACGGCTTTCACGCCTACTCGGGCATCCTCGGCGCCAACTTCACTGACGCGAGCGGCGTGACGGGCTGCGCGAACTGTCGCGCACTGTCCGAATCAGGGGGCCAGCGCGGCGCACAGTCCTACACCTTCACGGTGAGCACCAGCACGACCGCCGACCTGCTCGAGAATCCGCTGTTCTACGCCGCCAAGTGGGGCGGCTTTACCGACGCCGACGCCAACAGCAAGCCCAACCTGCAAAAGGAATGGGACACCCGCGACCAGCGCGGGCGCATCACGCCGGATGCGAACGCGGACAACGTTCCGGACGGCGATGGCATTCCGGACAACTTCTTCTTCGTCTCCAACCCCGGCGCGCTGGAAGACGCGCTCGCGACTGTCTTCAATATCATCATCGAGCGAGTGTCCTCCGGCACCGCGGCCGCGGTCGTGGCCAACAACCAGGAAGGCATCGGCGCGGTGTTCCAGGCGGTCTACGACCCGACCAAGTCGGACAACACCGCCGCGGCCAATAAGGTCGAGTGGATAGGCACGCTGACGGCCCTGTTCATCGATCAATCCGGCTTCCTGCGCGAGGACGGCAACCAGGACGGACAGCTGGATGGCTATCTCACGGACAAGCGCGTGGAGATCTTCTTCAACGACCTCCCGGACGTGCGTCGCGCCCAGTTCCATCGCGTGGAGAGCAGTTCCGACGACAGCTTCATTCCCACCGAGCCGAACCCGGACAATTGGCGCGCGGTCTACCCGCCGCGCGAGCTGTCAGATCTGAAGACTGTATGGAACGCTCGCAGGAGCCTCTCGGATCTCGACGCGACGACGATCGAGAGCCAGCGCGAGTACGACACAGAGGTGAGCAACACCGCCAACGGTGGGCGTCACATCCTGACCTGGATAGATGAAGATCTTAACGACATCGTCGCCACAGACGGGTCGGAGGTCATGGATTTCGATGCCACTACCCTCGGCGTGAGCAACCGCTGGCGCTGGCTGGATGAGAGCGACCTGACCACCGCCACCAAACTCATCAACTGGGTACGTGGCAAGGAGATCTCGGGCCTGCGCAACCGCACCGTCGACTACGATGGCGACGGCTCGGCACTCACACCCTCGGGGCAGCCGGAGGTCATGCGTCTCGGTGACATCGTGTCCTCGTCGCCGATTTCCATCGGCCCGCCAGCGGAGGCCTTCGATCGCCTTTCGCAGGACGAGTCCTATCGCGCCTTCCGTGCGCAGTACAAGAACCGCCGCCAGGTAGTCTACGTGGGCGCCAACGACGGCATGATCCACGCGTTCAACGCTGGTTTCTTTGATAACACCAATCGCAAATTCCGGCTGCATTCGGTCAGCCTCGACGAGGAGGGCGACGTGGTGAACGGCACCGAAATCGAGCACCCTCTGGGCGCCGAGTTGTGGGCCTACATTCCGAAGAACCTGCTACCGCATCTGCAGTGGGGGGCACGCACGGATTACACGCACGTCTTTACCATGGACCAGACGCCGCGAATCTTCGATGCCAAGATCTTCGCCGATGATGACGACCATCCTGGCGGCTGGGGCACGGTTCTGGTGCAGGGCATGCGTCTCGGCGGCGGCACCGACTCGACCAAGATCTCCATCGATGTGGATGGCGATGGCACCATCGAGTCCAATGGCGCGGAGAGCATGAAATCCGCGTACGTGGTGCTCGACATCACCAATCCGGAAGTTCCGCCCCGAGTACTGGCTGAGCTCAAGCCTGACACTTTGAACTTGACGACGTCCGCACCGACCGTGATTCCGATCGGCGATCCGATCAAACTAGGCGACTCCGATGACGAGTCCAATCCCAATTCCTGGTACTTGATCTTCGGCTCCGGGCCGACGGAACTCGGCACTGGCTCTTCCAACCAGAAGGCGCGCGTGTTTGCCTACGACCTGGCCGAGCTCGCCGTTGGACGCAGCGACCTGACCGCCATCGATGACGCACGTGTCACGAGCGGTCCTTTCGGCTCCGGCTTCGCGCTGCTGAACGAAGACAACACCTTTGTTGGCGATCCCGTCGTGCCGGACTTCGATCTCGACATGAAGGCGGAGGCGGTCTATTGGGGGACGGTCGGCAGTTCCGTCGGCGACGTAGGCTCCTTGTGGCGGATGGCGGTGGGCGAACAACCGTCACCGGCGAACTGGGGCACGCCGTTCAAGCTGCTCGCGCCCAACCAGCCCTTCCAAGCGCAGCCGTCGGTGACCATCGACAATCGCCTGCGCACCTGGATCATCGCCGGCAGCGGGCGCGCGCTGGTAGCTGCGGACAAGACCAGCACCACCCAACAGACCTTGTACGGCTTCATCGACCCCAACCCGCAAACCGGCGCCGACTTCGCCAGTTCGGTGCTCGCGGTGACGCCGAGCGCGCTCACGGACGTCACCAACGCTCGAGTATTCACCAATGGTGATGTCGATCTGGACAATGATGGTTCGAACGACACCACGTTCAGTGCGCTGCAGGGCACGATCGTGTCAGCAGGCGGCTGGAAGCGACGCTATAGCGTCTTCACTGCGCCGAATCCCTCGGAGCGCAGCCCGAATCGCTCGACGCTCGCCGACGGCCTGGTGCTGAACGCGGCCTTCACCCCGAGCATCAGCGAGTGCACCTCGGAGGGCACGAGCCGCCTGTACGTGCTCGCCTTCGAGACCGGCACCGCGCTGCCCGATGCCAACCTCGGCATCATCGCCTGCCCGAGCTGTCCTGACGGCGTGTCGGAGTCGGCCGCCTATGACGACATCGGCGTCGGCATGGCCTCGTCGCCCGCCATCCACTTCGGCGGCGCCGTCGGCGCCACGGCAAACGGTGGCAACGGCGGCTCGGATTCGAGCAGCGACACCAACACGTCCACCGGCGGCACCTTCCAGGGCGCCACGCAGAGCGGCTCCGGCCAGTTCGACGTGTGGGACATCAAGGGTCGTGGCGGCATCGTCGACGGTGAGATATCTTGGCGCGAATATCGCCACAACCAGTGAGGCGCGCGGCCATGACCGGCACGCGAATGGAGGAATCGATGAGCCCAGCAGCGTTGTACCGGCGCAGGAGCGGCAGCGAGCAAGGCTTCACGCTGATGGAGGTGATGATCGTGGTGGTCATCGTCGGCATCCTCGCTAGTGTCGCGTTCCCGGCCTACAAGGCCTATGTCGACCGCGCCAAGCGCACCGAGGGCAAGGCTTTCCTGATGGAACTGGCCGCCCGCCAGGAGCGCTATTTCATGGACAACAATTCCTACGCCGACGACGCCACGGAACTCGGCTACGGCAGCGCCGCGCCCGAGTCGGACGAAAGTCATTACACCTTGGATTCGATCGACGCGGGCGACACCGGCAGCATCGCCACCAGCTACAAGCTCGTGCTGGCGACCAAGGCGCCGTTTTATGACGACGTGTGCGGTGAGGAGCTGACGCTCGACTCCAAGGGCGAACAGGGCAGCTCCACCGGCGACGCGGTGTGCTGGGCGAAATGACGATGCGCACGCTGACGTGCACCGCGCTGCTGACCCTGTCGCTGTGCGCCGCGCCGGTATGCGCGGAGGTCTACAAGTCGGTGGATGAGAACGGTAACGTGGTGTTCTCCCAGACGCCGCCCAAGGATGGCAAGGCGGAGGTAATCAAGCCGCGCTATGCCAAGCAGCCGGCGGCCAGCGCCCCGATGACGCCACCGATCGTGCCGCCCTCGGGCGAAAGCGAAAAGAAGAAGGAAGAGCCCGCCGAGCTGACGCCCGAACAGCTGGCCGCGAAGCAGAAGAACTGCGATCTCGCCAACCAGAAACTGAAGGAACTGCGCGGGCCGCGCCCGAACCGGCTGCAGTACGTGAACGAGAACCAGGAATTGGCGTTCCTGACGCCCGAACTCGTCGAGCAGCGCATCAAGGAAGCCGAGGCCATCGTTGCGCGGGACTGTCAGCCCGCGCCGGCCGAGTAGAGCGTTCGATTCGAGACCGGCGCGGCGTCACGCCCGCGCCGTGTGTTCCTCGGTCTTGGCCAGCTCGCGTGGCAGGCTGAACACCACTTGCTCGCGGATGCCGGGGATCTCGTTGACCGCCAGCCCGCCGCGACGTTGCAGCACGTCCACCACCTGCTCCACCAGCACTTCCGGCGCCGAGGCGCCGGCGGTCACGCCCACGCTCTTCTTGCCTTCAAGCCAGGCGGCCTGGATTTCGTCGGCGCTGTCGATGAGATAGGCCGGGATGCCCTGCTTTTCCGCGATCTCTTTCAGGCGGGTCGAGTTCGAGCTGGTCTGGGATCCCACCACCAGGATCAGATCGCAATCCTTGACCAGGCGCTTGACCGCGTCCTGGCGGTTCTGGGTGGCGTAGCAGATATCTTCCTTCTTGGGACCGACGATCTTGGGAAAGCGTTGACGCAGGGCGTCGATCACTTCCGCCGTGTCGTCCATGGAGAGCGTGGTCTGGGTGACGAAGGCCAGGAACTCGGGATCCTTGACCTGCATGCGATGCACGTCGTCCACCGACTCCACCAGGTACATCCCGCCCTTGCCGTCGTTGCCCTGCCGGTACTGGCCGAGGGTGCCTTCAACCTCCGGATGACCGGCGTGGCCGATGAGGATGCATTCGCGGCCTTCCGCCTGGTAGTGCCCCACCTCCATGTGCACCTTGGTGACCAGCGGACAGATGGCGTCGAACACCTTGAGCTTGCGCCGCGCGGCTTCCTCGCGCACCGCCTTGGCCACGCCGTGGGCGCTGAAAATCACCACCGCGTCGTCCGGCACTTCATCCAGTTCGTCGACGAACACCGCGCCCTTGGTGCGCAGGCCGTCGACCACGTACTTATTGTGCACCACTTCATGCCGCACGTAGACGGGGGCCCCGAACAGCTCCAGGGCGCGCTCCACGATGCCGATGGCTCGATCGACGCCCGCGCAGAAGCCGCGCGGATTGGCCAGATGGATTTGCATGTTGGAAGGACCTGCGTGCTGAACGTGAAGGAACAGCATTATAGCCATGCCCTTACCGCCTGACATGTCGGCGAGGGCGCTGGCTTCAACCGTGTGCGGGACGCGGACTGGCGAAGGCCTTGCTGTGGATGATGAGCATGCCCGCCCCGACGCAGATGGCCGAGTCGGCGATGTTGAAGGCCGGCCAGTACCAGTCGCGGTAGTAGACCTGGATGAAATCCACCACGTAGCCGAGCCGCACGCGATCCACCAGGTTGCCGAGCGCGCCTCCGAGGATCAGGCTGAGCGCCCAGGCGTCCCAGCGATGGGCGCGATCGAGCCGCGCCAGCCACCACACGACACCCACCGCGACCAGCACGGCGATACCGGTGAAGAGCCAGCGTTGCCAGCCGCCGGCCTGGTTCAACAGCGAAAAAGCCGCACCGGTATTGTGTAAAAGCGTGAGATTGAAGCCCGGGATCACCGCCAGCGGCACGTTGTAGGCGAGCCATGCCGAGGCCGCCAGCTTGCTGGCCTGGTCGAGCGCACCCACGGCGGCGGCGAGCGCCAGCCAGCGGCCGACGCCGCCCCGCTCAGTGGGCAACGGCCAGGATCCCGCGCGCCGATTCGCAGTCGCGCCCGATCTGCTCGGCCATGGCCGCGAAGGAGTCGAACTTGATGTCGTCGCGAATCTTGTCGACGAACTCGACCTTGATGTACTTGCCGTAGCAGTCGTCGTTGTAGTCGAAGATGTGCACCTCGAGCACGAAGCGCGGGTCTTCGATGGTCGGCCGCGAGCCGACGTAGCCGACACCCGGCAGCGCGTGGTCCGCGAGCCCGTGCACCTTCACCGCGAAGATGCCACTCAAGGGTGACTTCAGGCGATGCAGGTCGAGGTTGGCGGTGGGAAAGCCCCATTCCCTACCCTGCTTGTGGCCGTGCACCACCCGCCCCTCGATGAAGTAGGGATGGCCGAGCATGCGCGTCGCCTCGAGGAAATACCCCTGGTGCAGCAGGTCGCGTACATAGGTGCTGCTGATGCGCTTGCCGATGAACAGGAAGGGCACGGTCTGTTCCATGTGGAAGTCGTGCTTTTCCGATAGCGCGTGCAGCAGGCTGTAGTCGCCGCCGCGCCCGCTGCCGAAGCGGAAGTCGTCGCCGATGATCAGCGCCTTCAAGCCCAGCTTGCGCACCAGGATGTCCTCGACGAAGCGCTCGGGCGACATGGCCGCCAATTCCCTCGTGAAGCGCAGGACCAGCAGGCGGTCGATGCCGCGCGCTTCGATCAGATGGAACTTCTCGCGCAGGCGGGACAGGCGCGCCGGCACGCGACCGCGGCGGAAGAACTCCGCCGGCTGGGGCTCGAACAGCACCACCAGGCTCGGCACGCCGTAGTGGGCGCCAAGCTTGCGCAGCCGCTTGATGATCTCGGCGTGCCCCAGGTGGACGCCATCGAAATTGCCGATGGTCGCCACGCAGCCGTGATGCTCGGGCCGGATGTTGTGAATGCCGCGTATCAGTTGCATTGGCGACCGGTGGAGATGTGGCGCGCTGGCTCGCTGCTCGCGCGGCCGCATTATACGCGCCGCTCCCTCACTGCCATATCGCGAATGCGCAATCCGCACAGCCACAAACCTCCGAAGTACACCACCGTGCCGAGCACGAGCGCGAGCGCCAGCCGCTGGCCACGCGCCACCATGCTCAACTCGGCCCACTGCGAGAGCGGCGTGACCAGCCACCAGAGCGCGACGCCCATCACGACGCTGGCGACCGCGATGCGCGCCAGCAGCCCCCACCAGGCCGCCTCCAGCCGGAACACGCCCTCGCGCTTCAACGTCGAGTACAGCAGCCAGGCATTGATGTAGGCGCCGAGCGAGGTAGCGAGCGCCAGGCCGGCGTGGGCCAGTGGAAACACCAGAGCTACGTTCAAGAGACTCGAGGAGATCATGGCGATGATGCCGATGCGCACCGGGGTGCGCGTGTCCTGGCGCGCGTAGAAGGCTGGCGCCAGCACCTTGACCAGGATGAAGGGCAAGAGGCCCACGGCAAAGGCGACCAGGGCCCGGGCGGCCATGGCGACGTCGCGCGGGGTCATCTCGCCGTACTGGAACAGGGTCGAGAGCAGCGGCACGGCCAGCACGGCCAGCGCCACGCCGGCCGGCACGCCGATCACGAACACCCAGCGCAGCCCCCAGTCCAGGGTCGCTGCGAAGGCCCGGCCGTCGGCCGCGGCATAGCGCGCGGACAGAGCCGGGAGGATCACGGTGCTGAGGGCGAGCCCGAACACGCCGAGCGGAAACTCGCACAGGCGGTCTGCGTAGTAGAGCCAGGAGACACTTCCCGTCTGCAGGAAGGACGCCAGGATGGTGTCCAGCATCATGTTGATCTGGGCCACCGAGACGCCAAAGATGGCTGGCCCCATGAGCTTGAGAATCTTGCGCACGCCGGCGTGGCCGAAGGCCACCACCGGCCGAATCCGGAAGCCGAGCCGCCACAGCCCGGCGTACTGCATCGCCAGCTGGGTCACCCCACCGGCGATGACGCCCCAGGCGAGCCCCATCACCGGTTGTTCGAGGTAGGGCGCGCCCCACACCGCGCCGAGGATGAGGGTGATGTTCAGCATCACCGGGCTCAACGCCGGTATGGCGAAGCGGCCGTAGATGTTCGACACCGAGCCCGCGAGGCCCGAGAGCGAGATGAACAGCAGGTAGGGAAAAGTAATGCGCAACAGGCTCGCGGAGAGTTCGAGCTTGTTGTCCTGCCCGACGAAACCCGGCGCGAACAGCAGGATGAAGACCGGCGCCGCCACCACGCCCAGGGTCACCACCCCCAGCACGACCATGGCCAGGCTGCCGGTCGCGGCGTCCACCAGGTCGCGCACCGCAGCTTCTCCCTCCTTCTCGCGGCACTCGCTCAGGACCGGCACGAAGGCCTGCGAGAAGGCGCCCTCGGCAAACAGGCGGCGGAACAGGTTCGGGATCTTGAAGGCCACGAAGAACGCGTCCGCGGCCATGCCGGCGCCGAAGGCCCGGGCCACGATGACGTCGCGCACGAAGCCCAGGATCCGCGACACCAGAGTCATCTGGCCAACCACGGCCGTGGAGCGCAGCAGGTTCGAGCTCAGGGCGGGGATTCCGTGAAGGACGGCATGGGGTCCGGATTATAACCACGTCGACCTGGCTTCCAGCCGCGTTCGGGATTGACAAATGCCCGCCCGGAAAGCATATTTGCGCGCCCTTCAGCGAGCCCTACGGAGAAAGGTCCTTGGCAAATTCCGCTCAAGCGCGCAAGCGCGCCCGTCAGTCCGAGAAGCGTCGCAAGCACAACGCGAGCCGCCGCTCCCTGCTGCGCACCCGCATCAAGCAGGTCATCAAGGCCATCGAGTCGGGCGACAAGGCAGCGGCCGCGACGGCTTATGGCAAGGCGGTGCCGACCATCGACCGCATGGCCAACCAGGACATCATCCACAAGCACAAGGCCGCGCGGCACAAGTCGCGGCTGAATGCCCGCATCAAGGCGATGGCCTGAACGCGGTCACGCCCGCTGGGGGATAAGGAAAAGCCGGCTTCGCGCCGGCTTTTTCGTGTCAGGGCCGGCTGTCGACCAGCAGGTTGTCGCGATGAATGAGTTCGGGCTCGCGACATAGCCCGAGCAGCGCCTCGAACTGATCCGAAGCCTTCCCGGCGATCTGGCGGCATTCCCCCGCCGAGTAGTTCACCAATCCGCGCCCCACTTCCACGCCGTTCTCGTCCTCCAGCACCACCAGTTCGCCGCGCGAGAACTCGCCCGCCACCGCAATCACGCCGACCGCCAGCAGGCTCTTGCCCTGTGCCTTGAGCGCCTTGCAGGCGCCCTGGTCGAGGCGCAGGGTGCCACGCGCGCGAATGGTGCCGCCCAGCCACTGCTTGCGTGCGCTGACCTTGCCGTCGCTCGCATAGAGCAAGGTGCCGACGGCACGGCCGGCGGCGATGTCGCGCAGCACGTTCGGGGCGCGGCCGGAGGCGATGATGGTGGTGGTCGCCGAACGCGCGGCGAGGCGCGCGGCGCGCAGCTTGGTGCGCATGCCGCCCCGGCCCCAGGCCCCGCCGCCGCCGACCACGGCTTCCAGTTCCGCCGAGCCGGCCGGCGCATGCTCGATGAGGCGCGCAGCGGGATCGACCCGCGGATCCGCGGTCATCACCCCCACCTGGTCGGTGAGGATCACCAGCACGTCCGCCTCGATCAGGTTGCTGACGAGTCCGGCCAGGGTGTCATTGTCGCCGAGGCTCAACTCCTCGGTGGCGACCGTGTCGTTCTCGTTGATGACCGGGAACACGCCGAGTTCGAGCAGGGTCCACAGCGTGCTGCGGGAATTGAGATAGCGCTGACGGTCGGACAGGTCATCGTGGGTGAGCAGCACCTGGGCCGCGCGCCGCCCGAACTTCTCGTAGGCCTGGTCCCAGCCGCGCACCAGCCCCATCTGGCCGATGGCCGCCGCCGCCTGCAGTTCGGGCAGCCCGTGGGGCCGCTGTTTCCAGCCGAGCCTCGCCGCGCCCTCGGCCACCGCGCCCGAGGTCACCACCGCCACCTGCCGACCGGCGGCCTGCAGCTCGACCATCTGCTCGGCCCAACCCTCGATGGCAAGCAGGTTCAGACCCACACCCTCGTTGGTGGCGAGCGCGCTGCCGATCTTCACCACCCAGCGCCGCGCGCGGGCGACCTCGTCGCGCAGCCGCTGCGCGTCAGCCTGCGGCGCCTGTGTCATGTTCGTCGTCCTCGCTCTCGTCGTCGCGGCCAGCGCGTTCGTCCTGGACCTGGTGTTCCTCGTCGAGGGCCGCGGCGTGGTCCCTCAGCCAGTTGAAGATGTCCCACATGAGGCGCTCGGTGTTCAGGCCCGTCGCGGCCGAGATGCGGTGCACCGGTCCGTCCCAACCCTGTTCACGCAGGCGAGTCTCGACTTCGTCGGCGATCGCATCGTCGACCACGTCGAGCTTGTTCAGCACCACCCAGCGCGGGCGGGTGGCGAGGTCCTCGTCGAAGGCCTGCAGCTCCGCCGAGATGGTCTCGAAATCCTGCAAGGGATCGCGTTCCGGATCGAAGCCCGAAATGTCCAGCAAGTGCAGCAGCAGCCGCGTGCGCTCCAGGTGCTTCAGGAAGCGCAGACCCAGGCCCGCGCCCTCGGCGGCCCCTTCGATGATGCCGGGAATGTCGGCGATGACGAAGCTCTGTTCGAGTCCCAGGCGCACCACGCCGAGATTCGGCACGAGGGTGGTGAAGGGATAGTCAGCCACCTTGGGGCGCGCCGCGGAGACCGCGCGAATCAGCGTCGACTTGCCGGCATTGGGCAGGCCCAGCAGGCCGACGTCCGCGAGCAGCTTCAATTCCAGGCGCAGGTTGCGTTCGTCGCCCGGCGTGCCGCGGGTGGTCTTGCGCGGCGCGCGATTCACGCTGCTCTTGAAGCGCGCGTTGCCCAGGCCATGAAAGCCGCCGCGCGCCACCAGGAGCCGGTTGCCGTGGCCGATGAGGTCCCCGATCAGTTCCTCGGTATCGGCGTCGTAGACCAGGGTGCCTTCCGGTACCCGCACCACGAGATCCTCGCCGCTCTTGCCGATGCGATCGCTGCCCTGCCCTGCCTGGCCGTTGTCGGCGCGAAACTGCCGCTTGAAGCGGAAGTCGACCAGGGTGTTGAGACCGGTGTCGACCTCGAGATATATGCTGCCGCCGTCACCGCCGTCGCCGCCGTCCGGCCCGCCGCGCGGCACGTACTTCTCGCGCCGGAAACTCAGGCAGCCGTTGCCGCCGTCGCCGGCATGGACGGTGATGAACGCTTCGTCGACGAATTTCATGTCGGTGGATGGCGATCGCGCGGCCCTAAACAAAAAACCCCGTCAGGGACGGGGTTCTTCGAGCCGCTGGCGGCGTCTCGTGCTCGGCTCAGCCGGCAGCGACGCTCACGAAGCGGCGCTGGTGCGGGCCCTTGCGCTCGAACACCACCGCGCCGTCAGTCAGCGCGAACAGGGTGTGGTCGCGGCCGATACCGACGTTCTCACCCGCGTGGAAATGGGTGCCACGCTGGCGGATGATGATGTTGCCCGCCCGCACGGCCTGGCCGCCGAAGACCTTCACGCCGAGGCGCTTGGAATCCGAATCGCGACCGTTGCGGGTGCTACCGCCTGCCTTTTTATGAGCCATTGCTTCAGCCTCGTGCGACGCCGGTGATTTCCACCCGCGTATAGTTCTGACGATGTCCCGCCTGGCGGCGGTAGTGCTTGCGGCGCTTGAACTTGACGATGCGGATCTTCTCGCCGCGGCCGTGCTCGACGACGCGCGCGGTGACCGTCACGCCAGGCAGGAAGGGCGTGCCGATCTCGGTGTTGTCACCGTCGGTCACCATCAGCACCTGGTCAAACGCGACGTCGCCGCCCACCGTCACCGGCAGGGTCTCGACGTTGAGCTTGTCGCCGGCGCTCACGCGATACTGCTTGCCGCCTGTCTTGATAACTGCGTACATGAGGAATTCATCCAAAAATCTGGCACGCGCCGGGGCCCGGGGTGCAATCGAGCGCGCGATTCTAAGCAATCGACCGCGGGGAGACAAGGCGCGGACAAGCCCGGCCAGAGGGCGCGGGTCGCGAGGCCCATCGCTCCGGTGACGGCCGGCCGGCCACGGCGCCACCGACGGACCCGGCGCGACGGCCCGCCCAGGATGCACGGAAATGGCATTTTGCCCCCATAGTTGGCAAGATCGCGCAGCCCCGCCACCGGCCGCGAGACCCGCCGTGCACGAAGCTAGAAGCGCTCCCGACATCGATGAACTGCGCCGGCTGGTCCAGGACGACGTGCAGGCGGTGGATCGCCTGATCCGCGCCCGGCTGTATTCCGACGTGGTGCTGATCAATCAGCTGAGCCACTACATCATCGCCGGCGGCGGCAAGCGACTGCGCCCCCTGCTGGTCCTGCTCTCGGCCAAGGCCGCCGGCTACGAAGGCACACGCCATATCGACGCGGCGGTCATCGTCGAACTGGTGCATACCGCAACCCTGCTGCACGACGACGTGGTGGACGCGTCCAAGCTGCGGCGCGGCCGCGAGACCGCAAACCTCGTGTGGGGCAACGAAGCGAGTGTCCTGGTCGGCGACTTTCTCTACTCTCGCGCCTTCCAGATGATGGTGGACCTGCAGAACCTGCGGGTGCTCGAGATCCTCGCGGACGCCACCAACACCATCGCCGAAGGCGAGGTCATGCAGCTCGTCAACTGCCACGACCCCGGCACCACCGAAGAGCGCTACCTCGCGACCATCCACAACAAGACCGCCAAGCTGTTCGAGGCCGCGGCCATGCTGGGCGCGGTGGTGGCGGGCCGGACCGGCGCCCTGGAGAACGCGCTCGGCGCCTACGGCCGCCACATCGGCGCCGCCTTCCAGCTGGTGGACGACGCGCTCGACTACAGTTCCTCGCCCGACGAACTCGGCAAGAACATCGGCGACGACCTCGCCGAAGGCAAACCCACCCTGCCCCTGCTGTACGCGATGTGGCACGGCACACAAGAACAGGCAGCCATGGTGCGCCAAGCGATCGAGCACGGCGGCCTCGAGCACATAAAAGAAATCCAAGCCGCCATTGAATCGACCGGTGCCATCACTTACACTTTCGCCCGCGCTCAGGCCGAGGCCGATAAAGCACTCGCCGCGTTGAAGGAGATCCCGAATACTCCTTACAAGACAGCGCTGGAAGTCCTAGCCGAATTCGCGGTCAGCCGCAGTTCCTAGCGGCCCCTTCCGGTCGAAAGCGCAAAGGTCAGGGTTCACACCCTGCCCGGATCCATCCTAGTCGGGGTGTAGCTCAGCCTGGTAGAGCACTGTCTTCGGGAGGCAGGGGTCGTAGGTTCGAATCCTGTCACCCCGACCAATAAATCCAACAAGTTAGTTTCGAATCAAGTCTCTTTCCCTCGGTCCGCACGGAACCAGTGCGGAATCCGCCCCGCGATTTCCCGTTTCTCCCGCCCGGCCGCGAATCCAAATGGGCACCATTGGATGCTCATGGCTTGGACGTTTGGCGATGCGAACTCGGGGCGAGTGCCTGGCCGCTTCGTTTAGCTCTGTACGGGCCGGCAACTTCATCGGCGTGCCGTTCGGAGCTTGGCTAGCGACGTCGGCCAATGGATGCGGGCGCGGCGGGTGGACTGGCTCGAGGACTTCAAGGACGGTCAGCCCACCCGAGAACGCGATTTTTGAGGGGCTTTTGCAAATGGCGCAGTCGCCCACTAAGCTAGCAACTAGCGCATTCGGTCCATTGC
>JBFWYG010000094.1:0-5096 GCA_050186725.1 Gammaproteobacteria bacterium
CTGTTCCAGAACGCCGTGACCCAGATGCGTGCATCGGGCCCGACCACCAGGTCGTGGGGCAGCTCGCTCGCGATCGGCACCGGGTACTCGGTGATCTCGGCCTGCGCCGCGGGCGCGGCGAAGCCGGGCGGCGCGAGCTTCGCGATGCTCGCGTCATTGAATTGCGCGGTGAGCCAGTCGGCGTAATGTCCGACGTCGAAGTCCGGCGGAATCACCGCGTACTTGTCGAAGGACTTCATCAGCGCGAACGCTTCGAGCCATTGCTCGCGCGTACGCGGCGCCCCGTTCTTGATCACGCGCGACCAGGCGATCTCGTGGCAGCTCGCGCAGTTCAGGATGAACTCGCGCTTCTCCGCGCCGTCCGCGACCTGGGCGAACCAGGTCGCGGTGGAGGCGTGGCGCAGCGGGTCGGCGGCGGGCGCGAGAGCGAAGTCGGTCCGCGCGGCGGCCTGGGCGTGGCCATGCGCGGTCTCCACCTGGTGCGTGGCCTCGGCGAGCCGCGCGTGATGCGCGCGGAGCGTGTAGGCGCCGGCCGGCAGGGACGGCAGCGCGTAGTCGCCCGCCGCGTTCGAATACACCGTGGTCTCGATGCCGCTCGTGGCGTGCCGCGCGGTGACGAAGACGCCGGCCAGCGCCTGTCCCGCCGCATCGCGCACGGTCCCAGTGATGGCGCCGTCGGCACCGGCCAGCGGCGCCACCACCGCCAGCAGCCACGCCCACGCGCGACGTCCTCGGCGCACCCTGTATTCCTCGCTCCCCATGCTGCATGCCCTCCCCGGTCGGCGCGCGAGACTCTAGCACCGTCGCGCGGCCCGTGACGCCCTGCGCGAACGGCGAGCGTCGACCTGATCTGCGCGCGCGGCCCGATCCGTCGTACCATGCGCGGCAAGGGGCCTCAACCGGGTGTAGCGACGATGTCAGACGACGATCAGGATTTCGAGAAGACCCAGATCTACCTGCCGCCGGGCAAGGGTGGCGCGGGACAGACACACGCCTCCAAGCCGCTGCACGAGGTGCTGCTCAAGCCACAGAAGGGCTCCGTGCCGGCCGAAGCGCCGAGCCTGGATTTCGACATCACCGGCGCCGCGCCGCCCGCACCCCAGGACAGCGCAGCGGTCGACTTCGACATCACCGGCGCCGACGACGTGAACCCCGTGCCGCCGCCCGCGCCGCGCGCCGCGAAGGCCGCCGCGCCTCCACCGCCTCCCGCACCAGCGCCCGCGCCCGGGAGCAACCTGGGCCTGGTGATCGGCGCGCTGGTGGTCCTGGCCATCATCGCCTTCCTGGTCCTGCGCTGAGCGGCGCCGCGGCGACGCCCCACGCGTCGCCGCGGCCGCGTCTGGACATCGCCGCGCATGGCGGCCCGGTCACGGCGACCTGATCCCCGCGTCGCCGATCGACGTAAGCGCCTAGTGGAGCACCCTGCCCCGTGCTTCCGTCCCTCGCCATAGCCTCTCGCTAAGGCGCCCGAACAAACTTTCAACTTCCTGGCGCCCCACCTCGTCGCTAACGTTGCGGCATGCCCACGGTCCGGGCGCCAGCAAACAAGGTGAACGAGATGAACGGAGAACCTACGAAGCCCACCGGCCAGTGCCCGGTGATGCACGGCACCGCGCCGCGGCAGGCAGCGCGCGCCAACCGCGACTGGTGGCCCGAGCAGCAGCAGATCGACGTGCTGCACCAGCATGGTGTCGCATCCAACCCCATGGGCGCCGGCTTCGACTATGCCGCGGCCTTCGCGCGCCTCGACTACGCCGCCCTGAAGCGCGATCTCGCCGCGCTCATGACCGCGTCACAGCCGTGGTGGCCGGCGGACTACGGGCACTACGGTCCGCTCTTCATCCGCATGGCCTGGCACAGCGCCGGCACCTATCGCATCAGCGACGGACGCGGCGGCGCGGGCAGCGGCACGCAGCGTTTCGCGCCCCTGAACAGCTGGCCGGACAACGCCAATCTCGACAAGGCGCGGCGCCTGTTGTGGCCGATCAAGCAGAAGTACGGCGAAGCCATCTCGTGGGCGGACCTCATGATCCTCGCCGGCAACGTCGCGCTCGAGACCATGGGCTTCCAGACCTTCGGCTTCGCCGGCGGTCGCGAGGACGTGTGGGCGCCCGAGGCCGACATCAACTGGGGCAGCGAGGATACCTGGCTCGGCGACGCGCGCTATCGCGGCGAACGCGAACTCGACAATCCCCTCGCCGCGGTGCAGATGGGCCTCATCTACGTGAACCCGGAAGGCCCGAACGGCAAGCCCGATCCGGTGGCCTCGGGCCGCGACATCCGCGAGACCTTCGCGCGCATGGCGATGAACGACGAGGAGACCGTCGCGCTGGTCGCGGGCGGCCACACCTTCGGCAAGTGTCACGGCGCGGGCGACGCCGCGCTGGTCGGACGTGAGCCCGAAGGCGCTGACATCGAGGAACAGGGGCTCGGCTGGCGCAACGGCTTCGAGAGCGGCATCGGCGTGCACACCACCACCAGCGGCATCGAGGGCGCGTGGACACCCACCCCGACGCGTTGGGACAACACCTACTTCGACATGCTGTTCGGCTACGAGTGGCAGCTGGTGAAGAGCCCGGCCGGCGCCTGGCAGTGGATCCCGACCGATCCCGCCGCCGCCGAGCTGGTGCCCGACGCGCACGACCCGGCCCGCCGCCACGCGCCGATCATGACCACGGCCGATCTCGCGCTGCGCATGGATCCGATCTATGAACCGATAGCGCGGCGCTTCCACCAGGATGCGGCCGCCTTCGCCGACGCGTTCGCGCGCGCCTGGTTCAAGCTCACCCATCGCGACATGGGTCCGCGCGCGCGCTATCGCGGACCGGAAGTGCCGAGCGAGGTGCTGCTCTGGCAGGACCCCATTCCGCCGCGCGACCATGCCCTGATCGACGACGCCGACATCGCGGCGCTGAAGGCGCAGGTGCTGGACTCGGGGCTGCCGGTCTCGACCCTGGTCGCGACCGCGTGGGCCTCGGCCTCGACCTTTCGCGGCTCGGACAAGCGCGGCGGCGCCAATGGCGCGCGTCTGCGTCTCGCGCCGCAGAAGGATTGGGAAGTGAACGAGCCTGCGCAGCTGACGGCGGTGCTCGGCGTGCTGGAACGCATCCAGCAGAAGTTCAACCACGGGCGTGACGACGGCAAGCGCGTGTCGCTGGCGGATCTGATCGTGCTGGCCGGCGGCGCCGCCATCGAACGCGCGGCGCGGGCGGCGGGTCACGACGTGACGGTGCCCTTCACGCCGGGGCGCATGGATGCCATGCAGGCCGACACCGACGTCGAGTCCTTCGCGGTGCTCGAGCCGCGCATCGACGGCTTTCGCAACTACCAGCAGGTGGGCGCGAACCAGTCGCTGGAAGCGGCGCTGATCGATCGCGCGCAGCTGCTCACGCTGAGCGCGCCCGAGATGACCGTGCTGCTCGGCGGCCTGCGCGTGCTCGGCGCGAACGTCGGCCGCGCCGCCGAGGGCGCGTTCACCACGCGGCCCGGCATGCTCAGCAACGACTTCTTCGTCAACCTGCTGGACATGAACGTCGAGTGGCGGGCGACGGATGGCACCCGGGCGCGGTTTGAAGGTCGCGTGCGCGGCAGTGGCGCGGTGAAATGGACGGCGACCCGCGTCGACCTGCTGTTCGGCGCGCACTCGCAGCTGCGCGCCATCGCCGAGGTCCACGCCTGCGCCGGCGCCGAGCCGAAGTTCGTGACGGACTTCGTCAAGGCCTGGACCAAGGTGATGAACCTCGATCGCTACGACCTCGCCTGAGGTCGAGTCAGGCGCGGCGCGTCCGCGCCGCGCCTGGCGCCATTCGGTAGAGCCTCCGCACGTTGTCACCCAGCACCTTGGCCCGCGTCGCGGGCGCGAGCGGCGCGACGTAGCGCGACAGGTCGTCCACCCAGGTGTGCGGATGATCGGGATGGGGATAGTCCGTCGCCCACACGAAACAGTCCGCGCCGACGTGATCGACGATCAGCGGCGCCGCGGTCTCGTCCGGATCGCTCGAGATGAAGCACTGGCGACGGAACAGGTCGCTCGCCGACGCACGCCGCGCGCCCATCGACGCGGTGTAGGCATCGAGCCTGTCGAGCAGCGCGCCTATCCACCCCGCGCCCACTTCCAGCACGCCGAGGCGCAAGGTCGGAAAACGCTCCAGGGTGCCGAGCGAGAAGAACGAGATCAGCGCCTGCTGGGTGAGCGCGCGCAGCCAGATGGCCTCGCCCCAGGGCTGGCCGCGCCGCGGCCAGTCGAAGATGCCGGCGGCGGCGGCATGCGGCGTGAAGGTCGGGTGGATCGCGAGCGGCACGTCGAGTTCCACGCATTTCGCGAACAGCACGTCGTGCCGTTCATCGCCATGGATCACGCGGCGATGATTGAAGGGATTGACCCAGGCGCCGCGGCAGCCGTCCTTCACCGCGCGTTCGAGTTCGGCGGCCGAGCCTTCCGGATCGAGCAGGGTGAGCTGCGCGATGGGCACGAGTCGATCATCCGTGCCGCGACAGAAGTCTGCTATCCAGCGGTTGTAGGCGCGCGCGTAGGCGAGCGACAGCTCGGCATCCTCGAGCTCCCACTCCCACAGCAGGCCGAGGGTCGGGTAGAGCAGGGTCGCGTCGAGATTCTCCGCGTCCAGGAGCGCGAGGCGCTCGGCGGCGTTGCACGAACCGTAGGGCAGGTTGTCGGCATAGCGCCGTTGCGGACTCGGACGCTTGTCGTCTTCGCCCATCGCGCCCAGCAGGCCGAGCGAGCCCTTGTTGGAGCGCGCCGAGGGGCGGCCGTCGATCTCCAGGTACTCGTAGCCCTCGTCGTCGACGCGGATGCGGAGCGCGCGTTCGCGGTAGCGCGCCTCGAGGTAGTCCTCCCACAGGTTCGGCGGCTCGAGCACATGGCCGTCCGCGTCGATGGTGCCGGGATGGGGAAAGCGCTTGATCTCGTAGGCCATGGACACGGTCCTCCCGCCGTTGCGCGCATGCCCCATGGTAACGGCGCGCCGCGCGCGGCGGCCAGCCGCGCGAGGTTCAGGCGTCGAAGTCGAGCAGCAGGGTGGACGAGCGCGGCAGCGCCTGGCAGGCGAGCACGTAGCCCGCCGCACGTTCGTCCGGGT
>JBFWYG010000094.1:5196-14953 GCA_050186725.1 Gammaproteobacteria bacterium
ATCCGCCGCGCCGCGAGACCCGCGGCGTAGCCCTCCAGGCCCTCACGCAACTCGAACATCTCGGCGAGCGCGGCGCGCGACAGGCGCCGCACGCAGGCGCCACGCTGGTGCCGCAGCTCGACGAGACCGGCGGCGGCGAGCTTGACGAAGGCTTCGCGCAGCGCGCCACGCGCCACCGGCACGCGCTCCAGGAGCTCCGCTTCGATCAGGCGCTGGCCTGGCGCGAGCGCGCCATCTTCGATCAGCCGGCGTATGGCCTCTGCGGCGAGATCGGCCGCCTTGGCGCTCCGCTGCAACCCTGCCTCATCGCTCATCGCCGTTCGCTCCGCGTTGACAGGTGGGCATTAATGTCCGACATTTTCGTCAGTCTAGTGGATCGAGCGAGCGGCGCAAGGCGCCGGAGGAGTGCTGCATGACCACCACCGCCGGCTTCGTCGATCCCGCCCTGCTCGCCCAGGTGCGCGTCGGCCGCGAGTACGTCGCCGCCAAGTACGGCTTTCGCAACCACTGGTACCCGGCGCTGTTCAGCGCCGAACTCGCCGAGGAACAGGTGCGTCCGGTGACCCTGCTGGGCGAGAACCTGCTGTTGAAGCGCATCGACGGCGTAGTGCGCGCGGTGCGCGATCGCTGCGTGCACCGCGGCGTGGCGCTGTCGCGCAAGATCGAGTGCTATACCAAGGGCACGGTGACCTGCTGGTACCACGGCTTCACCTACCGCTTCGACGACGGCGTGCTGTGCGACATCGCCGGCACGCGCGGCAGCGCGGTGGTCGGCAAGCGCCGCCTGCGCACCTACCACGTGACCGAGGCGCAGGGCCTGGTGTTCGTCTTCATCGGCGACGAGGACCAGGCGCCGCCGCCGCTCGCCTGGGACGTGCCGCCCGGCTTCCTCGACCCGGACCTGGTCGTGCACGGCAAGCATCGCGTGGTGGCGTCGAACTGGCGCGTGGGCGTGGAGAACGGCTTCGACTCCACGCACATCTTCATCCACAAGGACTCGGTGCTGATCGAGGAAGCCTCGCTCGCGCTGCCGCTCGGCCTGCAGCCGCTCGGTCGTCATGCCTTCAAGACCGAGACCGCCGATGGCGCGCCCAAGGGCGTGTACGACAATTTCGGGCCCGGCGAAGTCGCACCGGTATTCACCGCCAGCATCGAAGGCAAGGAGGTCCTGACGGGCGCGGTGCACGGCACCAACATCGTGCCGCACAACATCTCCATCTGGCTGCCAGGCGTGCTGCGCGTGCAGCCCTGGCCGATACCGGAACTGACGCAGTACGAATGGTACGTGCCCATCGACGGCAGCCATCATCTCTACCTGCAGACCCTCGGCCGGCGCTGCGCGAACGAGGCCGAGCGCGCACAGTGGGCGCAGGACTTCGCGACGCGCTGGCGCGACAAGGCGCTGGACGGCTTCAACGACGACGACGTGTGGGCGCGGGAGGCGACCGAACCCTTCTACGCGGACGACACCGGCTGGTTGAAGGAACAGTTGTTCGAACCCGACGCCAACATCATCGAATGGCGCAAGCTGGCCGCGGCCCACGCCCGCGGTCTGCAGCGTCCCGAACACATCGACGCGCCCGGCAGCGTGCCGCCGCGCGGCGCCATGCGAACCTGACGACACCGCGGAGGCCAGTGCCATGAGCCTGTGGCTGGACATGCTGGGCGCCACCGTGCGCACCCTGGAGACACGCAACTTCGGCCCGGTGCGCATCGCCGAGGCCGGCGTCGGCAAACCTGAGACCGTCATCTTCCTGCACGGCATCGGCGGCCATCTCGAGGCCTACGCGAAGAACCTGGTCGCGCTCGGCGAGCGCTTTCACACCGTGGCCTACGATTTTCTCGGCCATGGCCTCTCGGCCAAGCCGGTGCTCGACTATTCGCCGCCACTGCTGGTCGAGCACCTGAACGAAGTGCTGGACGCGCTCGGCAAGCGGCGCGCCCACCTGTGCGGTGAGTCGCTCGGCGGCTGGGTCAGCGGCCTTTTCGCCGCCCGCCATCCGGAACGCGTGCAGCGGCTCATCCTGAATACCGCCGCCGGCCTGCCGATCCTGGGGGACAAGGGCCGCGCCGATCTCGCGGCGCTGATCGATCTGAGCCGCAAGGCCGCCACCCAGGGGCCGCCCACCCGCGCCAGCATCCTCGCGCGCATGCAGTGGCTGTTCCATCCCGACAACCACCACATGATCAGCGACGAACTGGTCGAGACGCGCCTGCGCTTCTACTCCCAGCCGATGATGCGGGACGTCGCGCCGCGCGTGCTGGCGATGATTCCCATGCACGACGACTTCCTGATCCCGCTCGCGCAGATCCGCGCGCAGACGCTGTTCCTGTGGACCGAAGACAATCCTGTGCACGACGTCGAGACCGCGCGCCAGAGCGCCGCCCAGGTGCCGGGCAGCCAGCTCTACGTGATGCGCGCGCCGTCGGCCCACTGGCCACAGTACGAAGCGCCCGACGAATTCAACGGCGTGGTCGAGCGCTTCCTCGCCGACGGCGTAGTGTGAACAGCGCCAGCCTCGCAGCGCACCGGAGACCCGCCATGACCGACTCGCACTCGCTACCCGCCAGCCTCGGCTACTTCGTCATCGGCGCACGCGATCTCGCCGCCTGGCGCGCATTCGCCGAGGACCTGGTCGGCATGCAGGCCGAGTCCCACGGCGACAGCCTCGCGCTCCGTCTCGACCAGCAGGCCCAGCGCTTCGTCATCGAACACGGCGAGGAGGACGATCTACGCGCGGTCGGCTGGCTGTACGACACCGAGGCGGCGCTCGAAGCGGCCATCGCCCAGGCTCACGCGCGGGGGGCGGCGACCGAGGCCGGCTCGGCGGCGCTGTGCCGCGCGCGCGGCGTGGAACGCCTCGCACGGCTGGTCGATCCGAACGGCATCACCCATGAACTGCATTTCGGTCCGCGCTATGCGCCGCACGACGAACCGTTCCGCTCGCGCTGCCTGCGCGGCGACTTCGTCGCCGGCGCGCTCGGCGCCGGGCACTACGTCGCGGTGACCGCCGACCACGACGCCACCGCGCGCTTCTACCGCGAGACGCTGGGCCTGCGCGTCAGCGACTACATCCGCGGCGAAGTAGCACCCGGTGGCCCGGTGCTGGAAGCGACCTTCCTGCATGCCGCGACGGGCAGGCATCACTCCGTCGCCTATGCCGTCGGCCCGACCCACAAGCGCGTGCATCACCTGATGGTGGAATACACCGAGATGCGCGATGTCGGACTCGCCCACGAGCGCTGCCTGGCGGCCGGCGTGCCGCTGATGATGGGTCTCGGCCAGCATCCCAACGACGGCATGTTCTCCTTCTATGCCGTGACGCCGAGCGGCTTCGGTCTCGAGATAGGCTGGGGCGGCGTGGTGGTCGACGATGCCGACTGGCAGGTGCGGAGCTACACGCGTCTCTCCGACTGGGGACATCACTCGGCCCGCGCCTGAACGGCGCTCACTCCGCGGCGAACAGCGTGGCCAGCGGCGGCAGGCTGGCGCGCTCCGGATCGAGGCCGTTGGGCGCGAACCACGCGCGCTCGTAGACCCCGTACTCGCTGGCGTGCGCGACAATCGCGTCATAGACCCGCGCGCGAAACGCGGCCTCGCCATCCTCCTCCGCCGCGCCCACCAGCACATCGATGGCGGCGGCGAGTCGCGCGCGGCGCGCGGCGTGGCTCGCGTCCTCGTTGGTCTCGAGCGCCGCGCCGAGCGCCGCCGTCGCGGCCTGCGTGCGCGCACCGCCCGAGGCGTTCGCGGCCAGTGTCCGCGCCAGGTCTTCCGTGCCGCGCAGCACGCGCTCGTCCAGGCGCGACGCGCTCGGCAGTTGCTGCGCGAGCAGATCGAGATGCGCCATCACGAGCTGCGTCTGCTCACGCGCGAGCGCGTTGTCCGCGGCGATGGCCGGCAGGATGACCTCGGCGAGCGCGCGGCGCATGGTCGCGAGCCGGAGTTCGATGCTCGGCATCATGGCGTGGGCCCTCGGCGCAGCTTGTCGGCGATGTCGGCCAGGATCAGGTGTCCGACCGGCGCGAGCCAGCTCAACAGCACGTCCTGGTGGTTGTTGCCTGCCTGCGCAACGCGCAGGCAGGTGGCGAAGGTGTGCACCACCGACTTCCATGCGTTCAACACTTCGTAGTAGTGCAGCGTGACGCGATCCACGCGTCGCCCGGACAAGGCTTCGTAGTGCGCGATGAAGTCCTCGCGCGTGAACAGGCCACAGCACAGGAAGCGCCCCTCGGCATCGACGCGCCCGAACAGCTTCTGCGTGACGTAGGCGATGTCCTCGTGGAAGTCGCCGACGTGGGCGAGCTCCCAATCCAGCACCGCGGTCATCTCACCGCTCGCCTCGTCGAACAGGAAGTTGCCCATGCGGTAGTCGCCGTGCAGGAACACGGGCGACGCGCACACCGGCGCGTTGGCGAGCAGCCAGCGGCGCACCAGGCTCACCAGCGGGATCTGTTCTTCGGCATCCTGTCGCCAGATGCGCTCGTACCATTCGGCCTGCCACAGCGCCGCCTCGCGCGTGCCGGGCGCGGGCGCGGCGAAACTCGGCAGGTGTGCGCGTCGCCAGTCGAAGGCGTGGATGGCGACCAGGTTGGCGAGGAACTGCGGCGCGATGCGCGCCGCGGCGTCGCCGTAGTCGGTGCCGATGCCGCTCACACCACCATCGGTCTGGGTGGTGGGCCGCGTGACACCCTGCACGAAGCTGGTCACCAGGCCCGACTGGCCGAGGTGCTCGCCGTCCTGGTCGAGGAAACGCACGGCAGGCACGGGCACGGTGCCCGCGAGCGCGGCGATGGCTTCTGCTTCGCGCTGGCGGCTGGTCTCGATGATGCTCTCCAGCGGATCCATGCGCAGGACCAGGGCTTCGTCCGGCTGTCCGACCTGCGCGAGGGTAAAGGCGAACATCTCCTTCGACGCGCCGCCGGCGAGGCGCCGCAGGTCGGTGATGCGTGGCGTTGCGCAGCCGTGCGCGGTGCAGAGCCGCGCGAGGCGCGTGGCGACATCGTCTTCCCGTCGCGCGCTGTAGGGCCCGCGCGCGCGCTTTTCCAGGGTGCGCGCGAGTACGACAGCTATTGCTGGCTCCAGCGCGGCGCCGGCCGCCGGACGTGGCGGCGCCGCCTGTACCAGGCGAGCGCGACTCGCCGCCGTTTCGACGCCTGACCGTGATTCCCGCAACGCGCACCCTCCCTCTCCCCGCGGCGACTATCACCGCGCGCGCGTTGGCGCGCAAGCGCTACAGGCGCGCGGCTCGCCTGCACGCAACGCTTGCGGCAGAATCGCGGCCCATGTCCGCGCGTCTTCTCGCCCTCCTGCTCGGTGTCTGCGTGCTCGGCGCGCGGGCCGCCGCGCCCGCCGACGGCGACGTGGACTGGCCCGCCTGGGGCGGCGCGCCGGGCGGTGGGCACTACACGCCACTCGCCGAGATCACCGCGGACAACATCGACGACCTGGAACTCGCCTGGACGCATCGCTCGGGTGACCTGCGCGATGGTCCAGGCATGGATGACGAGCACTTCGAGTTCGGCGCCAGCCTGCCGCGCAGCAGCTTCCAGGCGACGCCCATCATGGTCGAGGGCACGCTCTATTACTGCACGCCCTTCAACCGCGTGTTCGCGCTCGATCCCGCGACCGGCGCCGAGCGCTGGCGCTTCGATCCAGAGGTCGAGATGCGCGACGAACCGCTGACCAACTGCCGCGGCGTGTCCAGCTGGGTGGACCCGCTCGCCGCGCCCGACGCGCGCTGCCGGCATCGCATCTACGCGCCGACGCTCGATGGCCGCATCGTCGCGCTGGACGGCAGGACCGGTGAACGGTGCAGCGACTTCGGGGCGAATGGCGAGATCGATCTCAAGCCCGAACTCGGCAAGCACGCGGCGCGCGAGTACGCCATCACCAGTCCGCCCGCGATCATCGACGATCTGCTGGTGAGCGGCGCGCTGGTGCTGGACGCCTGGGACGTCGGCGTGCCGGCTGGCGTGGTGCGCGCCTTCGACCTGCGCAGCGGCGCGCTGCGCTGGGCCTGGAACCCGGTGGCGCCGGGCCGGCCGGCGCTCGCGGCCGACGGCACCTACGTGCGCGGCACGACCAATGTGTGGTCGGTAATGTCGGTCGACCCGGCGTTGAAGCGCATCTATGTCCCCACCGGCAACAGCTCACCCGACTACTACGGCGGGCAGCGCGAGGGGCACCTCGATCACTACTCGAGTTCCATCGTCGCGCTGGACGCGCACACCGGCGCGGTCGCCTGGCAGGTGCCGACGGTGCATCACGACATCTGGGACTTCGACGTGCCGGCGCAGCCGAGCCTGGTCGACCTCGAACTGCACGGCGAGAAGGTGCCGGCGCTGGTGCAGGTCACCAAGATGGGCCTGACCTTCGTGCTCGACCGGCGCGACGGCCGGCCGCTGTTCGGCATCGACGAGAAGCCCGTGCCGCAGACCGGCGCGGTGCCCGGCGAGTATCTCGCCGCCACCCAGCCCGTGCCGCGCGCGCCGCCGCCGCTGCACGCCCAGCGCTTCGGGCCCGACGATGCCTGGGGCTTGACGCCCTGGGATCGCGGCCGCTGCCGCGCGGCCATCGAACAGCTCGATCACGGCTCGATCTACACGCCCATCTCGAGCCGCGGCACGGTGCTGTATCCCGCCCCGACGGGCGGCAACAACTGGGGCTCGCCGGCCATCGACCCGCAACGCGGCGTGATGATCGCGAGCGCCATGCACGTGCCCATGGTGGCGAAGCTGATTCCCCGCGCCGAGTGCGGGGCCAACGGCCACGAAGCGCCACAGACCGGCACGCCCTACTGCGTGCGCATCGATCCCTTGCTCTCGCCGCTCGGCGCGCCGTGCTCGGCGCCGCCCTGGGGCACACTCGCGGCGGTGGACCTCGCGCGCGGCAAGGTGCTCTGGCAGGTGCCGCTCGGCACGCTCGAAGGCGTGGTGCCGCTGCTCGGTCGTTACTTCGCCGGCTCGCCGGGCTTCGGTGGCGCGCTCGCGACCGGCTCGGGCCTGGTGTTCACCGCCGCGAGTTCCGATCCCAACCTGCGCGTGTTCGACATGGCCGATGGTCGCGAACTGCGCACCTTGCCCTTGCCGACGCAGTCCGCGGCGGTGCCGATGAGCTATCGACTCGGGCCGACGGGTCGCCAGTTCGTGGTGCTCGCGGTGGGCGGTCACTGGACCGGGAAGCTGCCGCCCGGCGATCACCTGATGGCCTTCGCGCTCAAGCGCCGCTGAGGTTCGCGGCTCAGCCGAGCCGCGCGAGCAGGTTGCGCGTGATGCAGGCGACCTGCGGATCTGCGAGGCAATAGGCCCACTCGGTGGTGCCGGCGCTGAACACCGTGCCGCCGCCCGGCGACACGTAGCTGCCCATGACCGCGTGACCGTACACGAAGCGCTGCACGGCCAGGGCGTCGTGCCTGCCGAGCACCTGCTCGGCCACCACTTCCACATCGGTCATCGCGCCCGGCGGATAGAGGCCGCGCGGCGCGCTGTCGTGCGAGAAGAGCGTGGCTGGCGCAATACCGATGATCTCGAAGTTGCCGGGCGTACCGTCGGCGCCGGTCGGCGCGGGCCTGCCGTGCTCGAACTGGAATTCGCAGCCGTCGGTCTCGTAGCCGACCAGCGTGTGCGCGGCGCCGAGCTGATCGCCATAGCTCAAGCCGCTGCCGGCCAGCGCCCAGTGCTCGGGCCGGTAGATGGTGTAGCCACCCGCCGCGCCCGGCGTGGCGCCCGCCATGCGCGCGTAGCCGCCGCGGGTGAAGGACAACCCGGTCATCTGGTTCTCCGGGCGCTGCGTGAGACGATGCGACCAGATGCCGGTGTTGTGTCGTTCCTGCGCAGTGCCGAGCACCGGGTCGTCGTCCACCGCGCCCTTGAACGCCACCATCCGCGTGTAGTCCTGCTCGAGCCTGACCTGCCAGTAGCTGCAGTTGCCGGACAGGAAGGCGACGTTGCCGCCGCGCGCGATGAAGGCCTCCACCGTGTCGCGCATGCCCCAGGACCAGTACTCGTCGTGACCGACCGAGAGCATCAGGCGATACCCTTCCAGCAGCGCGGGGAACTCCTCGAGGTCGGCGTTGGTGGCGTAGTCCACCGTGATCTGTTCGTTCTCCAACCAGTCCTGGAAGCGGCGTCCCCACTGGCCCCAGCTCGCCGCGCCGGTCCAGGGCGAATAGCCGTGCGCGAGCGCCCAGCGCGCGTAGGGCAGGATCTTGTCGCGGGGACCCAAGTCGCCGATGCGCGGCGCATCGGCCGGCAGCGAGAGGAAGCCGGGCGGCAGCGGCCGCTGGAAGGACACGCGCGGCGCGCCGCTGGCATAGGCCTTGTCGCCACTCGTGTAGGTGCTCTGCCCGCCGTAGAAGTTGTAGGCGTTCCAGGTGTTGGTCTCGAGCACCCACAGGATGGACGCGCGCGGGCGCGCGGCGCGCACGACGAAGAAGGCCTCGGCGCGCTCGTCGCCGGCGGATAGTTCGATGCGGTAGAGCCCCGAGGGCCAGGTCTCCGGCACGGGAAAGCGCCAGGCCACCGGCCAGCCGCAGCCGTTCGCGACCACGTCCGCGGGCAGCGGGTGGCGGGACGCAGGCAGGTCGTCCCGGGTCAGAACCGTCACCGGCGCGCGGCCATCGCGCCACACCGTCACCTGCACCCGCGGCGCATCCGCGGACAGGTGCAGCGCGACCTCGTCACCGGCGACATGGGAACGGCGCGCGCTATAGGCTTCGAGCATGGGACGGTCCGATGGGGAAAGCGTCGAGCGTAATCGCCGGGTCGCCAGCCGGTCCAGCGCGCGCCACGTGCCGGCCGCGTCGGCATGGCATACGCTAGGGCGCGGTCAACGCGCGTGAGGAGTGGCGATGGCGGTCAAGTTCAGCGTGATGATGGCGGGCACCTACCCGCTCGCCGACTACGTGGCGAAGGCGCAGGCCATCGAGCGCCTGGGCTTCGACGAGATCCACATCGCCGACGACCTGATCATGCGGCCGGCCTGGCCGATACTCACGCTCATCGGCGCGCATACCAGGCGTGTGCGCCTAGGTCCGGCCATCGTCACGCCCCAGGTCGCGCACCCGGTGTACCACGCGGCGAATCTCGCCGCGCTCGACGAGATGACCGGCGGACGCGCTATCTGCGGCGTGGGGCGCGGCGGCTTCAACCCGCTGATTGGCGTCACGCGCGCCGAGCGGCCGCTGCGCATGCTGCGCGAGGCGGTGGAGGTCATGCGCCACATGCTGACCGGTCAACGCAGCGCCTACCAGGGCGACTTCTTCACCGTGCTGCCGGAGCTCCAGTTCCATTTCGCGCCGGTGCAGCGCGAGATCCCCATTTTCATCGGCACCTGGGGCCCGCGCATCGCGGGACTCGCGGGTCGCATTGCGAGCGGTCTGAAGGCCGACTGCACCGCCAACCCGGACTACCTGCGCGTGCTGGTGGATAGCGTGCAGGCCGGCGTCCGCCAGGCCGGCCGCGCGCTCGACGAGGTCGAGATCACCGTCGGGCCGCTCACCGCCATCGGCGAGGATGCCGAGGCCGCGCGCCGCGAGATGCGCCGCTTCCTCGCCATCTACCTGCCCTATCTCGAACCCATGACCAGCGCCGCCGGCATCGACGCCGAGGAGATCGCCGCGGCCAGCCGCGCGGTGGCGAGCGGCGACGACGACGCCGTGCAGCGCGCGGTGTCGGAGCGCGCGCTGCGCGCGTTCGCGATCACCGGCACGCCAGGCCAAGCCATCGCGCAGATCGAAGCGCTGATCGACGCGGGCGC
>JBFWYG010000095.1:0-14847 GCA_050186725.1 Gammaproteobacteria bacterium
GTCGTGGATGTCCGGCACCTTGGAGCAGCCGATGCCGAGGTCGATCCAGCGCACCACGTAGCCGAGGATGCCCTGGCAGTTGTTGTCGAGCTCGGCCTGCACCTGCTCGCGGGTCAAGGGCGTGTCGCCGAGCAGCGGAATGGTGAGGATGTCGTCCAGGCTCGCGCGCGGACGCTGCTTCAGCTCGTTCTGCACCTCCCACACGTTGATGTGGTGGTAGTGCATGGCGTGCAACGTGGCGGCGGTCGGTGAGGGTACCCAGGCGGTGCTGGCGCCGGCCTTGAGATGCGCGTCCTTGGTCGCGACCATCTCGGCCATGAGGTCCGGCTTGGCCCACATGCCCTTGCCGATCTGCGCCTTGCCCTGCAGGCCGCAGGCCAGGCCGATGTCGACGTTCCAGTTCTCGTAGGCCTTGATCCACTTCTCCTGCTTCATCGCCTCCTTGCGCACCATCACGCCCGCTTCCATGGAGGTGTGGATCTCGTCGCCGGTGCGATCGAGGAAGCCGGTGTTGATGAAGATGATGCGATCCTTGGCCGCGCGGATGCATTCCTTGAGGTTGACCGTGGTGCGGCGCTCCTCGTCCATGATGCCGATCTTGAGCGTGTGGCGCGCGAGGCCGAGCTTGTCCTCGACCTTGTCGAACACCTCGCAGGCGAAGGCCACTTCCTCGGGCCCGTGCATCTTCGGCTTGACGATGTACATCGAGCCGGCGCGCGAGTTGCGCAGGCTGCCGAGCCCGCGCAGATCGTAGAGCGCGATGGTCGCGGTGATGACCGCGTCGAGAATGCCTTCCGGCACTTCCTCGCCCTTCAGCAGCACCGCTTCGTTGGTCATCAGGTGGCCGACGTTGCGCACCAGCAGCAGCGCGCGGCCGTGCAGCGTGTGCGGCTTGCCGTGCGGGTCGAGGAACTCGAGATCGGGCGCCAGCGCGCGGGTCATCAGCTTGCCGTTCTTCTCGAAGGTATCGGTCAGCGTGCCCTTCATGAGGCCCAGCCAGTTGCGGTAGACCTCGGCCTTGTCCGGGCCGTCGGCCGCGGCCACCGAGTCCTCGCAGTCCTGGATGGTGGTCACCGCCGACTCCAGCACCAGGTCCTTGATGTGCGCGGCGTCGGTGCGGCCGACCGGGTGTTCGGCGTCGATCTGGATGATGACGTGCAGGCCGTTGTTCTTCAGCAGCACCTCGCGCGGCGACTCGGGCGCACCGTTGTAGCCGACGAACTTCTCCGGCGTCGCGAGCCCGACGGTCTCGCCGTTGCCGAGCACCACCGCGAGCCGTCCGCCCACCACCTGGTAGGCGGTGGCGTGGGCGTGGGAACCGCTCGCGAGCGGCGCCGCGGCGTCGAGGAACTGGCGCGCGTAGGCGATGACCTTGGCGCCGCGCACCGGGTTGTAGGCGCCGGCCCGCTGTGCGCCGTCGGTCTCGGTGATGACGTCCGAGCCGTACAGCGCGTCGTACAGCGAGCCCCAGCGCGCGTTGGTCGCGTTCAGCGCGTAGCGCGCGTTCTTGACCGGCACTACCAGCTGCGGACCGGCGAGGTAGGCAATTTCGTCGTCGATGTGCGTGGGGTTGACGGTAAAGTCCGGGCCCTCGGGCAGCAGGTAGCCGATCTTCTCCAGGAATTTCCTGTACTGGCCGTGATCGTGCGGGGCATCGCAGCGCGACTGGTGCCAGGTGTCGATCGAGGCCTGCAGCTTGTAGCGCTTGAGCAGCAGGATGTTGTTCTTCGGCGCGAGCTCGGTGATCACTTCCTCGAGCATCGCCCAGAAGGCCTGCGGCTCCATGCCGAGCCCGGGCAGCACCTCCTCGACCATCAGCTGGTGCAGCGGCGTGGAGACTTCCATGCGGCCCTGGTTGACCGGGGTGTGGGTGGCGCCGAAGGCGGCGGGACGAAGGTCTTGGCTGACAGCGCTCATGGGACTGCTTATCGAGTTTGCGGGGCCGTCAAGGATACCCGGACTCGCCGCGCTTTGCCCGTCACCGGCCGGCGGATCGTGCGTATGGATGCGGTCCCGCGGGGGTCAGGGCCGCTGGGGCGGGATCTCGGCGCGGCGCTCGACCTCCTTGGCCACCACCAGGCTCAGGCTGTCGACCGTCAGCCGGTCGCGGCCCTCGCGCTTGGAGCGGTACAGCGCCTCGTCGGCGCGACGGATCACGTCGCGGGCGGAGACGCGGTGGCCGCGGGGATGGAAGACCGAGACGCCGAGACTCGCGCTGATGGCGGTGTCGCCCACCTTCAGTTCGCGGATACGGCCCAGCAGCCGCTCGCCGTACTCGCGCGCCGCGAGCACGTCGGCGTGGGACAGCGCCACCAGGAATTCCTCGCCGCCGTAGCGACCGACGAGATCCGAGCCGCGTACCGACTCCAGCAGGGTGCGCGACACCTCTTCCAGCACCAGGTCGCCGACCTGGTGACCGTGGCCGTCGTTCAGCTGCTTGAAGTTGTCGAGGTCGAGCATCATCACCGCCACCGGGAACTCGTAGCGGCCGCTCTGTTGCATGAGCTGTTCGAGCAGTTCGATGGTGGCGCTGTGGTTGTACAGGCCCGTCAGGCCATCGCGCACCGCCAGTTCCGAGAGCTCACGGTTACGCACCTCCAGCTCCCGGGTGCGAGCCAGCACGCGCTGCTCGAGGCTCGCGTTGAGACGCGCGAGGTCGGCGTTGGCCGCGGCTATCTGGCTCGCCCGCACGCGCTGCACGCGCCACAGGCGATCGCAGAGCCCGGTGGCGAGCGCCACCATGTAGCCGAGCGCGCCGAAGTGGATGGCCGACGCCGCGGAGCGCGAGGCCGGCAGCGCGCCGAGCAGTTCGAGCACCGTGACGAACATGCCCAGCGCGAACGCCGCCCAGCCCGCGAGCAGGTAACCGGCGACCCGGTCGCCGGCGCGCCAGGCGGCGAAGGTGCCGTAGATGGCGAGCAGATCGAGGCCAGCCGCGGCCAGCATCACCACTTCCGCGCCCAGCCCGTCGCCGTGGAACAGGTGCAGCGCCACGCCGAACGCGCTCAGCACGCACAGCAGGGCGAAGGGCGCCTCGCTGCGCGGCAACAGGCGCGGCAGGCCCAGGAAGCTGCGCACGAACAAGGTGCCGGTGACGTTGGTCAACGCGAGCAGCGCGGCCGGCAGCACGGCTTGAGCGAGCGGCGCGTGCGGCCACAGGAACTGCATCGCATAGCCGTCGATGGCGGCCATCAGCAGGCCGAAGGCCACCAGGTACTGGCAGTAGTAGGCGTAGGCGGTGTTGCGCACCAGCGTGTAGAGCGCCAGCGCGCAGAGCGCGAGCCCCACCAGCAGGCCGATGAAGCCGCCGCGCAGGAAATTCTCGGCCGCGCTACGCGCCGCGAAATCGGGTGCGGAGTAGAGCTCGAGCGGCACGGCGAGCGCGCCGGTGGCGCTGCGCGCGCGCAGGTAATAGGTGACGGTCTCGCCGGCGCGCGGCGTCAAGGGGAAGGCGAAGGCGCGGTAGGCGATGGGCCGCGACGCGAACGGATGGGCGTCGCCTGTGACGACCCGCGTCACCCGTCCGTCCGCCGTCACGCTGAACAGTTGCACGTCATCGATCAGCGGTCGCGGCAGGACCAGCACCGGCGCCGGGCCGGGCTCATCGGCATAGCGCAGTGCGAACCGCGTCCACACGCTCGCGGAGGTGAAGCCGAGATTGGTGTTGGCGGGCACGGCCGGCAGGAACTCGGCGTCGTGCCTGCCCGCGACCACGTCGGCGGGCGGGAGCGCGTTGGCGGCATCGAGCAGGACGCTGAATTGCCCTGAGAGCGGCGCGAGATCGCCCTCCGCAGGCGGCCAGGCGAGGGGCGGCGCGGCGCGCGGGGCGGCGACGGCCTGGCAGGACAGCACGGCGAGCAGGGCCAGCCATCGCCACGGACCGGTGGCGCTGAGTATGTAGCGAAGCATCGATAGCGCTCCCCGGACGGCAATGGTTGGGCCGACGACGGGTGGTGGTTTTTATTCGTTGGGCCTAGGGTAAGTCGGCCCCGGCCGGGCGTCCAGCAAGGGATGCCCGGCCGTTCAATCGGGGAGGTCGATGACTCGCCTTTCGACCGGCGGCGTGATGCCGGTTCGCGCGTTAGAGTGGCGGCCCACTTCGACGTCCCCACGGAGATCCCATGTCACGACGCCTCGCCGCGTTCCTCCTCGTCCTCGCCTGCAGTCACGCCCAGGCCGAGCCCGCCACCACCGACAGCACCGACTACGGCGCCCGCGGCCGCGAGGCGCTGGACAAGATCACCGGCGGCAAGACGGCCGAGGCGATGGGCGCGGTGGCCGAGACCTCACCCGAACTCGCCGACTGGATAGTCGACTTCGCCTACGGTCACGTGGTGTCCCGCCCGCAACTCGATCTCTGCACGCGCGAGCTGGCCACGGTCGCGGCGCTGACCGCGCTCGGCAACGCGCGCCCGCAGCTCGTCGCCCACGTCGGCGGCGCGCTGAACGCGGGCTGCAAGCCCGAGGCGATCGTCGAAGTGGTGACGCAGATGGCGGTCTATGCCGGCTTTCCCACCGCGCTGAACGGCATCGCGGTGGTGAAGGAAGTGTTCGGCGCGCGGGGGATCAAGCTCGGCAAGATGTAGGGCGGGTTTCAACCCGCCATGCGCGGCGCGGGCATTCACGCCGTGCATGGCCGATTGAAATCGGCCATGCACGGAATGTCTCATGCCGCGGCGCGCATCTCCGCGCGCAGCCTGTTGGTCGCCGCGTCGTCGATGGTCATGGTCGCGGGATCGATCACCACGCCGTAATGCCGGCGCGCGGCTTCGAGCGAGATGTACTCGTCCAGCACGTCGTCCAGCACGGTCGCGACGCTGCGCTCGAGCGGGCTGCCCCAGCCGCCGCCGCCGGTGGATTCGAACAGGAAGGTCTCACCCGGATGGAAGGGCACGCTGGCGAGCAACGGGCTCTTCCAGTTGCCCTCCGCATCGAGGCCGCCGATGACCTCCGCCGAACCGTCGGCGTGCAGCTTGGTCTGGCGCTGCACGTCGGAACGCTGCCCGCCGTTGACGCCGGGGCTGCCTTCCAGCGTGCGCGCCGATTCCATCGACAGCTCGCCGTCGGCGAGGTAGCGCACCTTGAACACCGCGCCCAGTCCGCCGCGATGCTTGCCCGGGCCGCCGCTGTCGGTGCGCAGCTCGAAGGCCTCGTAGGCGATGGGGAACAGCAGTTCGGCGGTCTCGGCCGGCATGTTCATGCAGTTGCCGAGCGCGTCCTCGGTGACGTTCATGCCGTCGCCGTAGGGCGTGCCGCCCCAGCCGCCGGCCGGCAGATCGGAGAACACGCTGCTGGTGCCGTCGGCCTCGACGAGCGAGGACACGAACCAGTTGCACTCGGCGTTGGTCGAGCCCGTGACCTTCTCCGGACAGGCCTTGGCCAGCGCCTGCCAGATGGCGCTCGTGATCTTGGACGACGTGAGCGTGGTGCAGCCGATGGTCGGCGCCGGCCACTTGGCGTTCAACCAGCAGTTCTCCGGCAGGCGGATGGTGATCGGGTTGAACATGCCCTGGTTCTGCGGCGCGTGGGGCGCGAGGAAGAACTGCAGGGAATAGAGCGTGGCCGAGGCGGTGTTGGCGTAGGGCGAATTGATCGCGCCCTTGACCACGCCCGGCGTGCCGGCGAAGTCGACGATGATCTCCGAGCCCTTGATGATGAGCTTCACCTTGATCGGAATCGGCGTGTCGGAATGACCATCGGTATCCGCGTACTCCTCCGCCTCGTACTCGCCGTCCGGCATCTCGGCGATGGACTTGCGCACGATCCTCTCGGTGTACTCCTGCAGCTGCTTCATCGCCGCCTTGAGCGTGGCGATGCCGTACTTGTCCGCCGCGCGCTCCATTTCCTGCTGCGCGGCCTTCAGCGCGCCGACATGCGCCTGCGTGTCGCCCTTCACGTAGAACGGCGTACGCGTGTTGTTCATGATGATGGCGAGCAGGTCCTCGCGCACCTTGCCGGCCTCGTAGAGTTTCAAGGGCGGCAGGCGCAGGCCCTCGCCCGCGATGTGCGTGCCACCGAAGGCCTGGCCACCGGCCGCGCCACCGCCGAGATCCATCCAGTGCCCGCGGCTGACCGCGAAGGCGATGATGTCGCCCTCGAAGAAGATCGGCGCGAGGAAGGTCATGTCGTTGATGTGTGTGCCGCCCTTGTAGGGATCGTTCAGCACGTACACGTCGCCCGGCTGCATGGTCGAGAGCGGGTACTGCTCGATGATCGCCTCGGCGCTGAACTTCATCGCCGCGAGGTGTATCGGGCAGTTCGCCGCCTGCGACAGGAGCTTGCACTCGTAGTCATAGATGGCGTTGGAGAAGTCCACCATGTCGGCCAGGATGGGCGAGAAGGAAGCGCGCTTAAGTACGGTCGACATGCGGTCGCTCGCGTACTCGAAGATGCTGCGCAGGACTTCGAAGGTCACCGGGTCGACGCGGGTCTGTTCGATGACGGAGGTATCAACGGTCACTTTCTTGTCCATCGGGACTCCTTGGGCCTCGCGGCCGCGGGGCGGGGGAACTCGAGCGTGGGCCGTGGCGGGCCCTGGCGCGCATTGCCTTCAAATACTACTCTCGCCACTCAGTCGGTCAAAGCGCGGCCAGCGGCGCCTTGCGCTGGCCCGGATAGCTGACAATCGAGGACGGCAAGAGGGTGGCGATGAGGGCAGCGACCGGCCGGAGCGCGGGGCCGCGAACGCGGCTGGCGGACGCGCTCGGCCGCTGGACCTGCCGCCTGGCCGCCTGCCTCGCGCTGCTGCTGCTCGCCGCCTGTTCCTCCGTCAGGCTCGGCTACGCCAACGCCGACACCCTGCTGGTTCGCGCGCTGGACAGCTATTTCGACCTCGATGACGCGCAGACACGGCTGGCGCGCGACGAGGTGCGCGCCCTGCTCGCCTGGCATCGCGCCACCGAGCTCGAACAGTACGCGCGGCTGCTCGGCGACGCAGGGCGCAGGGTCGAGGGCGCGGTGAGCGCGCACGAGGTGCTGGCGTTGCACGAAGGCATCAATCAGCGCCTCGCGCTGGTCGGCGAACGCGCCGCGCCGGCGCTGGCCGAGCTCGCCCTCACCCTGCGCCCGGCGCAGCTCGAGCATCTCGCGCGCAAGTTGGCCAAGGACACCGCCCGCGCGCGCCGCGAACTGCCGCCCGCCGACAGTCCGCGCGCGCTGGACGCACGCGTCGAACGCTACGCGGAACGGCTCGAGTCGTGGCTTGGAGGCTTGAGCGAGACGCAGCGCGCGCGCCTGCGCGCCGCGCTCGCCGACGATCCCGCGAGCCCGCACTGGTGGCTGGGCGAGCGCGAACAGCGCGAACGAGACCTGGTGACGCTGCTGCGCCGCGTCGCCGCCGAGCAGCCGCCCGCGGCGGTCGCCTCGGCCTGGCTGCGGACCTTCTTCGCGGAGCAGCGCCTGCCGGCCGATGCCGAGCGGCGCGCGCGCATCCTGGACTTCCGCCGCGACAACTCCGCCCTGCTGGCGGAACTCCTGAACAGCGCGAGCCCGCGGCAGAAGTCGCGACTCGTGCGTCGGCTGCGCGATTACGCCGACGACTTCACGGCGCTCGCGGCCGACGCCGGCTGAGCCGCGCGCCGCGCGGCCGGAGATCGCGCCCGCCGCTCAGGCGAGTTCGATCATCAGGTTGCCGTAGCCATCCACGGTGCCGGACGCGTTCGGCGGCAGCACCGCGCAGGCATGTTCGTACTCGACGATGCACGGCCCCTGGACCTGGGCGCCCTCGGCGAGCGCATGGCCGTCGTAGACGTTGCTCTCGTGCCACTGACGGTCGAAGTACACCGGCCGGCGGCTCTTGACCGGATCGCGACCGCTGGCCGCGGGCTTGCGCGCCGGCGGCCGCGCGGCGCGGCCGACCGCGGTCACGCCGAGCGACACGATGGAGGGCTCGAAGTCGTCGGAACTGACGCCGAACTCCTGCTCGTGGCACTTGTGAAAGGTGGCGGCGATGGCCGGCAGTTCGGCGGCCGTGAGCGGGCCGGACGGAATCGGCGTCTCCACTTCGTAGGTCTGGCCGACGTAGCGCATCTGCGCCGAGCGGCTCAAGGCGACGTCCGCGGCCTTGACGCCATCGGCCTCGAGCAGCGCGACGGCGTCCTTCTCCAGCTGCGCGTAGAGCCGATTGATGGTGTCGACGTCGGCGGTCGCCACCGGTGAGAAATAGAACGCCTCGAGATCCTGGCGCAGATCCATCGCGGTCGCGCCGAAGGCCGAGGCCACGCCGGCCTCGCTCGGCTCGATGATGCGCGGGATGTTCATCGTGTCCGCGACGAAGCAGGCGTGCATCGCGCCGGCGCCGCCGAAGCTCGCGAGAATGAAGTCGCGCGGGTCGCGACCGCGCGCGACGATGACCTTCTTCACCGCCTGCGCCATGTTCTCGCAGCCGATGCGAATCATGCCGTCGGCGGTCTCCAGGGCCGACAGGCCGAATTCCTCCGCCAGGCGCTCCATGGCGGCCTCGGCGGCGGCCTTGTCGAGCGTCATCTTGCCGCCGAGCGTGGGCTCGATACGGCCGAGCAGCAGGTTGGCATCGGTGATGGTCGGCAGCGTGCCGCCGAGACCGTAGCAGACCGGGCCGGGGCTCGAGCCGGCGCTCTGCGGCCCAACGCGCAGCGATCCGCCCTCGTCCACCCAGCCGATGGAGCCGCCGCCGGCGCCGACGCTGTGGATGTCGAGCATCGGCACGATGACCGGGATCTCCCATTCGATCTCATGGTCGCGGGTCACGAGACCCTTGCCGTGCTCGACGATGGAGACGTCGAAGCTCGTGCCGCCGACGTCGGTGTGAATGATGTTCGCGCAGTCGGGCTTCAGCTCCGACAGGTAGGCCGCGTAGGCCACGCCGCCCGCCGGGCCCGACTCGATCAGCTCCTCCGGATGGCGCTTGGCATAGTCGACGCCGGTGATGCCGCCGCTGCTCTTCAGGATCAGCAGGCGGCCGGTGAAGCCGGCCTCCTTCAGGCGCGCCTCCAGCCGCTCGAAGTACTGTTCCATGACCGGGATGGTGCAGGCGCGGATCGCGGTGGTGGCGAAGCGCCCGTGCTCGCGGAACACCGGGCGCGTATCGGCCGACGTGACGCACCAGATGCCCGGGTTGACCTCAAGCACGACGTCGCGCATGGCGTTCTCGTGCGCCGGGTTGACGTAGGCATTGATGAACGCGATGGCCACCGACTTGATGCCGGCCGCCTTGATCTTCCCCGCCACGGCCAGCGCCTCGGCGCGGTCCAGCGGGCGCACCACCGCGCCCTTGGCGTCCATGCGCTCGCCCACCGTGTAGCGGTAGCGGCGCTTGATCAGCGGCTTCGGCTTCTGCTGGTAGGGATCGTAGAGCGCGGCGCGATGCTGGCGGCCGATCTCGATGGTGTCGCGAAAGCCGTTGGTGGTGATCATCGCCGCCTCGGGGTAGTCGCGGGTGATCAGCGCATTGGTCGCGGTGGTGGTGCCGTGCATGAGGTGCGAGATCTCTGCCGGCGCGATGCCGGCCTCGCGAATCGCGTTCAGCACGCCCTGCGCGCGGTCTTCCTTGACGGTGAGCACCTTGGAGGTGAGCTGCCGGCGCTGGCCGCCCTCTTCCCAGGCAAACAGGTCGGTGAAGGTTCCGCCTACGTCGATGCCGACACGCCACATGATGCTGGTCTCCACCGGTCGCGATGCCGGCTTTTTTCGAATGGTCGAGGCTGCGCGCGCCGCTCGCGTTGCGCCTGGCCATCATAGCCGTTGGCCGGCGTCGCGCCAGTCATGCACACCGTCGCTCGGGGCGCACTGTGTCAGCCTGCGCCAGGCCTCGGGCGAAACCCCGCCAGGCGCGCCTAACTGCGTGATTCCGCAGGTTTTGATTGTCATCGGCAAAGGTGTACATTGAGCCCGCAAGTCCGCATGAACCCAAGGATCCGGCATGAGCGATCACCATCGCCACGACGAAGAGCACGATCATCACCATCCGCACGGCAACCGCCCGCTGACCGAGCCCGAACTCAGGGTCAAGGCGCTGGAGCAGGTGCTGGCCGAGAAGGGCCTCATCGATCCCGCCGCGGTGGATGCGCTGATCGAAACCTACGAGACCAAGGTCGGGCCGCACAACGGCGCGCGGGTGGTGGCGCGCGCCTGGGTCGACGCGGATTACAAGCGCCGCCTGCTGGCCGACGGCACCAAGGCCATCGCCGAGCTCGGCTACTCCGGTATCCAGGGCGAGGACATGGTGGTGGTCGAGAACACCGACACCGTGCACAACGTGCTGGTCTGCACGCTGTGCTCCTGCTACCCCTGGCCGACGCTCGGCCTGCCGCCCGCCTGGTACAAGGCCGCGCCCTATCGCTCACGGGTGATCATCGACCCGCGCGGCGTGCTGAAGGAGTTCGGCTTGAACCTCGACGACGATGTCGAGGTGCGGGTGTGGGACAGCACCGCGGAACTGCGCTACATGGTGCTGCCGCAGCGCCCGCCCGGCACCGAGAAGCTGACCGAGACCGAGCTCGCGGCGCTGGTCACCCGCGACGCCATGATCGGCGTCGCGCGGCTCGCGCCCCCCAAGCGTTGAGGCGCCCTCCATGAACGGCATACACGATCTCGGCGGCATGCATGGCTTCGGCGCGGTCAACCCGGAGAAGGACGAGCCGGTGTTCCACGCCGGGTGGGAGAAGCGCGTGTTCGGCATGTTCGCGCCGCTCTCGGCCACCGGCCTGTTCAACGTCGACATGTTCCGCCACGCCATCGAGCGCATGGGCGCGGCCAACTACCTGCAGACCAGCTACTACGAGCACTGGCTGCACGCCTTCCAGACCGTGCTGCTCGAGAAGGGCGTGGTGACCACCGAGGAACTGCGCACCGGGCATGCCATCGGCGAGCAGGAGAAGCGCACGCCGGCGCTGGCGCCGGAAGCGGTGCCGAAGATCGTCGCACTGGGCGGCAGCGCGCGGGTCGACATGGACGTCAAGCCGCGTTTCAAGGAAGGCGACATGGTGGTGGTGAAGAACATGAACCCGGTCGGCCACACCCGCCTGCCGCGCTACTGCCGCGACAAGCTCGGCTGCATCGACCGCGATCACGGTGTGTTCCTGTTTCCCGACACCCACGCCCACGGCAAGGGCGAGAAACCGCAGCACTGCTACAGCGTGTATTTCAGCGCGCAGGAACTGTGGGGCCCCAAGGCCTCGCGCAACGACTCGGTGTACGTCGACCTGTTCGACGACTACCTGCTGCCGGCATGAGCGCTATGAACCCGTCCGTGCCGCCGGTGGCCGAGATACCGCGCATCCCGACCGACGCCAACCAGGACATCGTGTTCAACTTCCCATGGGAGGCGAAGGCCTTCGCGCTGGTGGTGCACCTGTTCCAGGCAGGCCATTACACCTGGGCCGAGTGGACCGAGGCGCTGAGCGCGGAGATCAAGGCCGCGGGCGCCGAGGACGACGGCTCGAAGTACTACTTGCTGTGGCTGGCCGCCGCCGAGAAGCTGGTGGCGAAGAAAGCCCTGGCCGGCGCCGGCGAACTGCGCGGCCGCAAGGTCGCGCTCGAGATGGCGCAGGGCGGCCCGGTGGAACCCGAGCCGGGTGAGAAGAAGAACAAGAAGAAGCACGGGCATTGAACGATCACCCATTGGCGCACCGAGACCCCCTGTAGGGCGGGTTTCAACCCGCCATTCATCCCAGAACGCGTCGCATAGATTCCCGCCCCACCCCGGAGCAACCCCATGCCCGCCAACATCCTCGACACGACCGTCGCCGCGCTCGACGAAGGCAGACTCCCCGACTGGATCTCCGACCACGTGCGCCGCTACCGCGAGACCGGCGGCGCCGACGGCCACCTGTGGGACACGACGCCCGTGGGCGGCGATGGGCCGCGTCCCTGCCTGCTCTTGACCACGCGCGGCCGCAAGTCGGGGCGCGAGTACACCCATCCCCTGCTCTACGCGCAGGACGGCGAGGACTACATCATCGTCGCCTCCAAGGGTGGCTCGGACGAACAGCCGCACTGGTACTTCAACCTGCTCGCCGAGCCCAAGGTGCGCGTGCAGGTGGGACCGGACGAGTTCGCGGCGCTCGCGCGCGCGGCCGATGACGCCGACTACCCGCGCCTGTGGGCGCTGGTGACAGCCATGTATCCGCCCTACCTCGACTACCAGGCGCGTACCGCGCGGCGCATTCCGCTGTTCCTGCTGCGCCGCGCCTGAGGGCGCGGTCCTCCCCATTTGCCGTAGGCGCGCCGCTGGCGCGCTTGGTTACACTGGCGCGCAGCCACGCTCATCCTGGGGAGATCGTTCGTGCCGCAGCCACTGCTCTATGCCGCCTTCGTGATGGACACCGCCTCGCACATCCTGCATGGACTATGGCGGCAACCGCAGGGGCAACAGGTCGACTTCAACTCGCTCGCGCTGTGGACGGATCTCGTCAAGACCCTGGAGCGCGGGCGCTTCGACGTGATCTTCTTCGCCGACGTGCACGGCGTGTACGGGCCGCGCGGCGCATCCTTCGCGCGCCACCTGAAGGCCGGGCTGCAGATCCCGAGCAACGATCCGGCGGTGATGCTCTCCGCGCTCGCGAGCCACACCGAGCATCTCGGGCTCGCCATCACCAGCAGCATCGTGCAGGACCATCCCTTCAGCTTCGCGCGCAAGATGTCCACGCTGGACCACGCGAGCCAGGGCCGCATCGCCTGGAACATCGTCACCAACGGACTCAGCAATGGCGCGCGCAACTTCGGCTTTGATGACCTCACGCCGCACGACGAGCGCTACGCCTGGGCCGAGGAATACATGGAAGTGGTGTACAAGCTGTGGGAGGGCTCGTGGGACGAGGGCGCGCTGCTCGCCGACCGCGTGAGCGGCGTGCACGCCGACCCGGCCAAGGTGCATCGCATCGATCACGTCGGGCCGCGCTACCGGGTGGAGGGCCCGCATCTCGTCTCACCCTCGCCGCAGCGCACGCCGCTCCTGTTCCAGGCCGGCTCGTCGCCGGCCGGCATGGACTTCGCCGCACGTCACGCCGAGGCGGTATTCCTGATGGCGCCCGCGCCGGCGTTCGCGGCGCAGGCCATCGCCGCGATCCGCGCGCGGCTCGAAGTCCATGGCCGCGGGCCGGACGAGATCAAGTTCTTTCAGGGGCTGTCCTTCGTCATCGGCAGCACCGAGGAAGAGGTCGCGCGCCGCGACCGCGAACTCGACGAAGCCATCGACTACGAGGCGATGATCACCCACCTGGGCGGCGTGATGGGCATTGATCTCGAAGTCGATTCGCTCGATCGCCCGATAGACAGCCTGACCACCGAGGGCGCGCGCAGCCTGCTCGACTGGGTGCGCGCGGCGGTCACCGACCGCGTGCCGACGGTGCGCGACATCGGCCTGCTGGCGAGTCGCAGCAGCCGCGTGAGCGGCACGCCGGAGGGCATCGCCACGCAGCTCGGCGCCTGGCAGGACGCTGGCGTCGCCGGCATCAACGTCATCAACGCGGTGATCCCGGGCAGCTACGTCGACTTCATCGAGCACCTGATGCCGGTGCTGCGCAAGCGCGGACTGGCGGCCGACGGTTACCGGCCGGGCAGCCTGCGGCGCAAGATTTTCGGCCACGACCACCTGGCGGCGGGACACCCCGCGGCGGCCTGGCGCGGAGCCTTCAGCTAGCGCGCGCTACGAAGCGCCGCTCAACCGTCGGTGAACTTCGCCTCCCCCGCCCAGCCGGCCGCGAGGGTGGTCATGGCCAGGATCGAGATCAGCACCTCGGCGATGCGCCACGCGCCGTCCATGCGCTGAAATTGCCAGTGGTAGGTGCCCCAGCCGAGCACCGAGTTCGCGGCGCTCTCCTGGGTCACGTGCCAGTACATGAAGGTACGCGCCACGTCGCCCTCGATGCGCGTGTCATCGTTGGCAAAGTAGCGCCGCGGGCGCTGGTAGCGCGCCCAGTAGCGATCGTAGAAGGCCATCACCGCGTCCACGCCCCGCTCGTCCACCTGCCACGCCGGAATGCTGACCCGCGCGTCAGCGGTGAACAGCGCGCGCAGCGCGGGCGGATCGTGCTCGTCCACCGCCACGGCGTAGGCCGAGAGCAGCGCGCGCAGCGCCTGCTGGTCGTTCAAAGCCGCGACTTCGCGCTCGAGCCGCGCGAGTCGTTCTTCGAGGTCCTGCATCGTATTCCCCCTCACCGCCGTGGCGGCCTTCAAGTGGATTCCACGGTGACGCGGCGGCCCCTGCGCCACCCGTCGCCCGGCTACGATACCCCGTCGTCAGTCGCTCACACAGATCGCAACGCTCGCCATGTGGATCATTCGCCTCGCGCATATGCGCCCTTACGGTGACCAAGTATTTCTTCCAGGCGAAGGTCGAGGCCGCGCGGCCAGGCACTGGGTCCGAAATGCGCTGTGCCACTCATCCTGAGGGCGGCATCAAGCGCCGCGTGCAACGCGGCGCGAGCTTAATCGATCCCCCGTCACGCACCCTGCCGTTCCGCTTCGACGGTGATAAGGTTCACTTGCAGCCCGCCGCTCACGTCCGCGACTCAGGCGCCCAGGTCGAGGTGGTCGCCGGGCTCGCTGGCGGCGAGCAGGTGCGCATCAATGCCCCCGACTCGATGGCCGAGGGCCAGGCCGTGACGGTGGTGACGGCGAGTTCGCACTGAACCTGAAGAGAGATCGCCGGAGGCGCCATGGAACGGATGCCTTGCGTGTACATCGTGACGAATGGCGTGCGCGGCACACTGTATGTCGGCGTGACCTCGGCGCTGGCGGGACGTGTCTACCAGCACCGCGAGGGGCTGACCGACGGCTTCCCGAAACGCTACGGACTGAAGCGCCTGGTGTGGTTCGAAGTCCACCAGACCATGCTGGAAGCCATCGCCCGCGAGAAGACTATCAAAC
>JBFWYG010000096.1:0-14811 GCA_050186725.1 Gammaproteobacteria bacterium
CACGCGCAATGGGAGGCCGACGGCATCGTGCCGCGCGAACTGTGGCTGAAGGCCGGCGAGGCCGGCTTCCTGTGCTGCGCCGTGCCCGAGGCCTACGGCGGCGCGGGCGCGGACTATCTCTACGACGTGGTGGTGTTCGAGGAAATGGCGCGCGCCGGCGCCACCGGGCCGGGTTTCATGATCCACACCGACCTGGTCGCGACCTATATCAACTCCTTCGGCACCGAGGAGCAGAAGCGTGACTGGCTGCCGAAGATGGTGCGCGGCGAGGCCATCGGCTCGCTGGGCATGACCGAGCCGCACGCGGGGTCGGATCTGAAGAACATCCGCACCCGCGCGACGCGCGACGGCGACGAGTTCGTGATCAACGGTCAGAAGGTCTTCATCTCCAACGGCCAGCTGTGCGACGTCATCGTGCTCGCGACCAAGACCGACAGCGCGGCGGGCGCCAAGGGCATCACGCTCTTCCTGGTGGAAGGCGATCGCCCCGGCTTCAAGCGCGGGCGCAACCTGGAAAAGCTCGGCATGAAGGCCCAGGACACCTCCGAGCTCTTCTTCGAGGACGTGCGCGTACCGGCGTCCAACATGCTGGGCCGCGAGGGCGAGGGCTTCGCGCTGATGATGACCAAGCTGTCCCAGGAGCGTCTCGCCCAGGCCATCCGCAGCGCCACGGTGGTGGAGACGGTGATCGACTGGACCGTCGAATACACCGCGCAGCGTGAAGCCTTCGGCCAGACCATCGCGGACTTCCAGAACACCCAGTTCAAGCTCGCCGAACTCAAGGTTGAGGCCACCGCCGGTCGGGTGCTGACCGACAGGTGCATCGAACTCTTCATGGCCGGCAAGCTCGATCCGATAGACGCGGCGGTGGCCAAGATGTTTCTGTCCAACCTGCACTGCAAGACCGTCGACGAATGCCTGCAGCTGTTCGGCGGCTGGGGCTACATGTGGGAATACCCCATCTGCCGCGCCTACGCCGACGCACGCGTGGTGAAGATCGCCGGCGGCTCGATCGAGATCATGAAGTACCTGATCGGCCGCGATCTCTTCAAGAATCACAAGTCCGGCGGCAAGCGTGCCGCCAACACCCATTCCAACTGACACAAAGTGACAGGGAGAACCCCATGTTCACCGACTATGCCCGCTACTACCTGACCTTCGGCCTGCAACTGCTGACCGCCACCGGGCTCCTGCTCGGCGGCGGCTGGGCGTGGCTCGGACTGTCCACGCTGTTCTTCTTCGCCGTGGTCGACGAGCTGCTGCCGCTGGACCTCGCCACCCGGCGCATGACTGACCGTCGGCTGGCCAGCATTCCGCTGTGGCTGTGCACGGTGAGCGGCCCGCTGCTGGTACTGGTGCTGGCCTACGCCGCCGCCAACGGCCACTTCAGCGGCCTCGACTGGGCGGGCGCCATCATCAGCACGGCGTGGATGTCGGTCATCGCCTACGTGCCCTCGTCCCACGAGCTCTACCATCAGCGCGGCTGGCTGCCGCAGGTGGTCGGCACCTATGGCCAGGTGGTGTACCTCGACTGCACGCGCAACGTCGGCCACACCGTCGGCCATCACATCGACGTCGGCACGCTCGCCGATTCCGACTCCGCGGTGCGCGGCACCACGCTCTACACCTTCACGCCGCGCGCGGTGGTGGAGAGCACGGTGCTGTCCTCGCGCATCGAGTCCGACGCGCTCGAGAAGCGCGGCTATGGTCGCTGGAACTGGCGGCACAAGGCCTACAAGGCGGTGCTCGCACAGCTCGTGTTCCACACCATCGCCTACGCGCTGGCCGGCTGGACCGGCGTGTTCGCGGCGCTCGCGTCCATGCTGGTCGCGCGGCTGTGGGTGGAATCGTTCAACTACTTCCAGCACTACGGCATCGTGCGGGTGCCCGGCAAGCCGGTCGCGCGCCGGCACGTGTGGAACCATCTCGGCTTCTTCACCCGCATCGTCGCCTTCGAGATCACCAACCACGCCGATCACCATCTCGATTCCTACATCCCGTATTACAAGCTGCGGCCGGACACGACGGCGATCCGCACGCCGAACGTGTTCCTGTGCTTTCTCACCGCGCTCATTCCGTCGGTGTGGCACAAGCTCATCATCATGCCCAAGCTGAAGGAGTGGGATCTGAAGTTCGCGAGCGCCGAGGAACGTCAGATCGCGCGCGCCCAGAATCTCGCGGCCGGCTGGCCGGACTGGTTCGAGGAGAACGACACGCAGCGGCAGCCGGCGCTGGCCGCCTGAGACCGTTCACGGCGCGGACCGGGCGGATCGGCACGCGCCGGTCCGCCCTTTTCGCTCCCGTCTCCGCCACCACGGCGCCCGTCGTCGATTGAGCCTGGATCAAGCTTTCGAGTCCGAGCCAGGGACGCGCCGCTCGAAATTCTGAGAACATCGCGAGCGGGCGCGGACCGCGCTCGAACCTGGCTCACCTGAAGGATCCCAGTGACATGCGGCACCACCCGCGCTCACCTCGCCGGCCGTCCCGCCCGCTCCTGCTGCTGACCGCGCTTCTTGCCCCCTTCACGGCCCTCGCGACCGACGCGCTGGCGACCGCCGAGCAGGCCGTCGCGGCACCGGCCTGCCCGCTCCTCATCGACGCGACCAGCGCGCCCAAGGCGCTGGCCGAGCTGCAGGGCCAGGTCGTGTACCTGGATTTCTGGGCCTCCTGGTGCGGGCCCTGCCGCCAGTCCTTTCCCTTCATGAACACGCTGCAGACCGAACTGGGCGCCAAGGGCCTCGCGGTGGTGGCGGTCAATCTCGACGAAGAAGCGGCGGACGCGGCGAAGTTTCTCGCCGCCCATCCCGCGCAGTTCCAGGTCGCCGGCGGCGACAACACCGCCTGTGCGAGCGCCTTCAAGGTCGAGGCGATGCCGTCCTCCTACCTCATCGACCGCGCTGGACGCGTGCGCCTAGTGCATCACGGTTTTCGCGCGGGCGACACCGCGACGCTGCGCGCGCGAATCGAGGCGCTGCTCGCCGAACCGGCGTCGTGAAGGCCGCCCTGGCATGTGTGCTGGCCGCGAGCCTGCCGCCCTGACGTGACGGTCGAGCCGCACCGCTTTCCCTTTCGCGCCATGGGCTCGCCCTGCGAGCTGCAGCTCTTCGCCGCCGACGCCGCGTTGGCGCGGCGCGCGGCCGAGGCGGCGATGGGCGACGTGGCGCGCCTCGAGGCGCGTTACTCGCGCTACCGCGACGACAGCCTGCTGGCGGAGATCAATCGCGTCGCCGCGCGCGGCGGCGAGATCGACGTGGATGCCGAGACCGCCAGCCTGCTCGACTACGCCGCCACCTGTTACGCGCAGAGCGACGGCCTGTTCGACATCACCTCGGGCGTGCTCCGCCAGGCCTGGCGCTTCGCTGAAGGTCGGCTGCCGGATGCGCGCGAACTCGAAGCCCTGCTGTCACGCATCGGCTGGGAACGCCTCGACTGGCAGGCGCCGACGCTGCGCTTTCCGACGCCGGGCCTCGAACTCGACTTCGGCGGCGTGGTGAAGGAATACGCCGCCGACCGTGCCGCGACGCTGTGTCGCGAGGCCGGCATCGTCGGCGGGGTGGTCAACCTCGGCGGCGACATCCGCGTCATCGGCCCGCGCGCCGACGGCAGCGCCTGGCGCATCGGCATCAAGCATCCGCGCCGCGAGCACGCGATGCTGGACAGCCTCGAACTCAGCCACGGCGCGCTCGCGACCAGCGGCGACTACGAGCGCTGCGTGGTGGTTGACGGCGTACGGTACGGGCATGTGCTGAATCCGCGCAGCGGCTGGCCGGTGCGGCACCTGGCGAGCGTGAGCGTGGTGGCGGAGTTCTGCGTGATCGCCGGCAGCGCCTCGACCATCGCCATGCTGAAGGAAGAACAGGGACCGGCCTGGCTGGCCGCGCTCGGCCTGCCGCACCTGTGGGTGGACGTCCACGGCAAGGTCGGCGGCACGCTGGCGTGACGCGCCGCGTGGCCGGGCCTACTGCACGGCGCGGCCCGTCACCCCGTGACTGCCGGCCTGGCCGTCGACGTGCTCGATGAAGCATTCGAGGAAGATGCGGGTCTTGGCCGCCATGAAGCGCCGGCTGTTGTAGAGCGCGGTCACCGGCAACGACATGGTATGCGCATCCTCGAGGCTCACTTCGACGAGCTCGCCGCGCGCGAGTTCGTCCACCACCGCGTAGCGCGGCACGTAGGCGAGCCCGAGGCCGGCGACGGCCGCCTCGATCACCGCCGCGGTCAGCGGCGAGGCGAAGTTACCCTTGACCGGCTGCGCGACCAAGGTGCCGCGGGCAAGGAAGGGCCACTGCTGATAGCCATCCATGGACTCGTCCAGCAGGCAGTTGAGGCTGGCGAGATCGGCCACGCGTCGGGGCGCGGCCTCGGCCAGGAAGCCCGGCGCCGCGCACAGCACGAAGGGCGCGGCGCCGACCTGGCGCGAGACCAGTGAACTGTCACGCAGCGCGCCGATGCGGAAGATGAGGTCAAGGCGGGAAGCAATCATGTCCGGCTCGCTGTCCTGCAACCCGAGTTCGATGCGCATGCCGGGATTGTCGCGCGCGAACACCGCGATGATGGGTGTCAGCACCTGGGTGCCGAAGGACGGCGGGCAGCTGACGCGCAGCACACCGCGCGGCGCGGCGTTCAGCGCCGTGACCGCCATCTCGGTCTCCTCGATGCGCTGCAGGATGTCCACCGCCTGGTCGACGTAGAGTTCCCCCGCGTCGGTCAGGCTGACGCCGCGCGTGGTCCGCTGCAGCAGGCGCACGTCGAGCGACAGTTCGAGCGATTTCACCTGCTTGGAGAGCATGCCGGGCGTGACCTCGAGTTCCTTGGCGGCGGCCGAAAAGGAGCCTAAGCGCGCGACTGTCACCAGGGCGCGCATGTGTCCGATCTTGTCCATGCTGTGAGCCTGGCGCGGAATCTCGTGATGCAGGGCGCCGCGCGCCCGGCGAAGCTCGGTTGTTGCGGCGCAGCACCTGGAGCATAGGTGAGCCGCTGGTAGCAATCAATGGCGGCCGCGTGACGCTGTGCAAATCACCGTCACGACGCGCTCAGCGCACGCCCAGGATCCAGCCCTCGAGCTGGGCGGTGCGCCGCTCCGGCAATGTCAGCGGCGGATTGAAGTACTCGCCGAGCGCGCCCAGCACGTCCATGTCGCGCAACCACATGGCGCACGCGTAGGCGTCCTGCTGGTCGGCGGTGCGCTCGAGGTTCGGGTAGCGCCGACGGAACATGGACGGGAAGATCTCCGCCACCACCGATTTGCCCGGTGGCACGTCGAAGCCGTCGAAGGGCCAGAAGTGGGTGCGCGCGCGCAGGCGCCGATCGTCGCGCAGCTGCTTCAGCCAGGGGATGCCGGCATGGGTGGACTTGGCCACCGAGCCCTGCACGTCGAACAGGAACACGCTCTTGGCCGACGCGGTCCAGCGCTCGCACAGCCTGAGTTCATCCGCCGCGCCGCTCGGCGGCTGCTGATCGCGCACGAAATCGACGTACATGTGATCGCGCGTGGTCGGCCAGTAATCGCAGAAGTGCCTGAGGAAGCCGTCCCAGGTGCCGATCTCGTTGCGCTGCATGTAGGCCAGCGGCAGCGAGAAGCCATGGTCGACGCCGATCACGCACGGGCCGTGGTTCAGCAGGCGGTCGTGCATGAAGGCGGCGACTTCCTTGCGGCACCAGTTGCGCGCGCCGCGGTCGAGCGGCGGCACCGGTCGCGCCTCGTCGTTGCCGTCGGACTCGTAGACCTGCAGGCCGCGCAGGCGCGACACCGGCGCCTCGGCGCCCGAGTAGTCGATGCCGATATAGCGCGCGAAGAGGTGCGGCGTGGCCATGACCGTCACTGACCTGCGAGGAGGCCGTGCAGGCCATGCACTTCCTCGTCGTGCACACCGAGCTCGGCCAGGTGCGCCGCCAGGCGCTCGAGGTATTCACGGTTGCTGCCGCTCGGCCCGTGGGCGCGGGCGATCTGCGCCGCCAGGTCCGACATCGCCGCTGGACCGACGAAGCTCGGATTGTGCGCGTGGGCGATGTAGGTGAGCGCCTGCGCGCGGGCGCCATCCTCGAATTCCAGTTCCACGGTCGCCCGCTCGTAGCCGTTGCGCTCGCGGTAATCGAGCTCGGCGACGATGGCGTCGAAGCGCGCGGCCGGGGCGCGGAATGCCACGCCCCAGCACACGGCGCCGGTCTCCGGCACCAGGGTCACCACCCGGCCCGGCGCCTCGGGCACGCCGCGATGATCGGGGGAGGCTTGCCAGAAACGCCGACGCCAGCCGTGCAGCGCGGCCTTGCGGTGGGTCTCGTAGTCAAACGCCGGCCGCCAGATCAGCGAGCCGTAGCCGAATATCCAGGTCATGGGTGCTCGTGGTGAAGCGCATTGCGCGGGGTAGGCGCGCGCACCGCGCACCCGCGCCGGCGCGCCTTTGGCCAGCGCGGCGCTATGGCCATTATCATACAGGCCGCGGCGGACGCAGCGCCGCCACAGCAGAGGATTGGGGCATGCTCGTGATCGGTCATCGCGGCGCCGCCGGCCACCGGCCGGAGAACACGCTGGCGAGCGTACGCCATGCGCTCGACCTCGGTGTCGACGCGGTGGAGGTCGACGTGCGATGCGTCGACGAGGCGCTGATCGTGCTGCACGACGACACCCTGGAGCGCACCACCAACGGCCGCGGCCACTACCGTGACCACTCCCTCGCCGCGCTGCGCGCGTTCGATGCCGGTGACGGCGAGGCCATTCCGCTGCTGGACGAAGTGCTGGCGCTGACCCGCGAGCGCGTCGGTCTCAATATCGAAGTGAAAGACCCCGGCATCGCGACACAGGTGATCGCTGCGGCACTTGCCGCCACCGCGCACTGTCCGGCGTGGCGCGCGCGCATCCTGCTGTCGTCCTTCGACGTCGCGACCAGCGCGGCGCTGGCCGCGGCGCGCGGTCCAATGGCCTTCGGCCTGCTGTACGAGGAGCCCTTTGCCGCGGCGCTCGAGCGCGCGCTCGCGCTCGGCGCGTTCTCGCTGCACATGCCGCTCCGCGAAGTCGCCGCGGCCGACGTGGCGCGCGCGCACGCCGCCGGTCTCGCGCTCTACGTCTACACCGTCAACACACCCGCCGACATCGCGCGCTGTCGCGAGGCGGGCGTGGATGGCGTGTTCTCCGACTATCCCGATCGCGTGCTGGCCGCCCTGGGACGCGTCCCCGCATGAACGCCCTGCTCGCCCTCGACCAGGGCACCACCAGTTCCCGCGCGCTGGTCTTCGATGTCGAAGGTCGGCTGCTCGCGCTCGCGCAGCGCGAGTTGACCCAGCACTACCCGGCGCCGGGCGAAGTCGAACACGACCCGTTGGAGCTGTGGCAGACGCAGGCCGACTGCGCACACGAAGCGCTGGCGAGCGCCGGCCTCGGCGCGCGGGACATCGCCGCCATCGGCATCACCAACCAGCGCGAGACCACGCTCTTGTGGGAGCGCGCCACGGGCCGCCCGGTGCATCGGGCGCTGGTGTGGCAGGACCGGCGCACCGCGCCGCTCTGCGACGCGCTGCGCGGCGGCGAGCACGAGCGACTCATCCGCGAACAAAGCGGGCTGGTGCTGGACCCGTACTTCTCCGCCTCCAAGCTGCGCTGGCTGCTGGACGGTCCGCCGGCGCTGCGCGCGCGCGCCGAGCGTGGCGAGCTCGCCTTCGGCACCGTCGACAGCTGGCTGGTGTGGCAGCTGTCCGGCGGCCGTGAACACGTCACCGATGCGACCAACGCCTCACGCACCCAGCTGTTCTCCCTCGCGCGTGGCGACTGGAGTGACGAACTCCTCGCGCTGTGGCGCATCCCGCGGGCGCTGCTGCCGCGCATCGTCGACAGCAGCGGCGTGTGCGCGCACACCACGCTGTTCGGTGGCGAACTGCCCATCGCGGGACTGGCGGGCGACCAGCAGGCGGCGCTGTTCGGCCAGGCCTGTTTCGCGCCCGGCATGGCCAAGTGCACCTACGGCACTGGCTGTTTCATCCTCATGCACACCGGTACCGAGCCGGCGCGCTCAGAGCGTGGCCTGCTCACCACGGTCGCATCGCGCCTCGGCGGCCAGGACGAGTACGCGCTCGAGGGCAGCGTGTTCATGGGCGGCGCGGTGGTGCAGTGGCTGCGCGACGGCCTGGGACTCATCGCCAGCGCCGCCGAGGTGGAGGCGCTCGCCGCGAGCGTGCCCCACGCCGACGGCGTGGTGCTGGTGCCGGCCTTCACCGGCCTCGGCGCGCCGCACTGGGACGCGCGCGCTCGCGCGCTCTTGATCGGCATGACCCGCGGCACGACCCGTGCCCACATCGCGCGCGCGGCGCTGGAAGCGATCGCCTGGCAGGTGACCGATGTCGGCCAGGCGATGATGGATGACGCAGGTCTCCCGCTCGCCGAACTGCGAGTGGACGGTGGCGCCTCCGCGAACGATCTCTTGATGCGTCTGCAGGCCGACACGCTCGGCGTGCCCATCCTGCGGCCGGCGCTGACGGAATGCACCGCCTTCGGCGCGGCCGGTCTCGCCGCGCTCGGCGTGGGACTCGTCGCCGATCGCGCCGCGCTGGCCGCGGCCTGGCGACCCGCCGCGCGCTTCGCGCCCGGCGCCGACCGGCACGCCGTGGCGGAGGCGCGCGCCGACTGGCTGCGCGCCGTCGATCGCGCGCGCGACTGGGCGCGCTGAGTCCATGCAGCGCGCCGCTTTCGTTGATCGCGCGCGCGCGCAGAAGCGCCCCTGGGACCTGGTCATCATCGGCGGCGGCGCAAACGGCGTCGCTATCGCCCTCGATGCCGCGCAGCGCGGCCTCGACGTCCTGTTGCTCGAACAGCACGACTTCGGCAGCGGCACCTCGTCGCGTTCCAGCAAGCTCATCCACGGCGGCATTCGCTACCTGGCGCAGGGGCGCCTGGCGCTGGTGCGCGAAGCGTTGGCCGAACGCAGCCTGCTGCTTGCCCACGCGCCCGGGCTGGTGCAGCCGCTCAGCTGCCTGATGCCCGCCGCGAGCCGCCTGGAACTGTGGAAGTTCGCCGCCGGGCTCGCGCTCTACGACAAGCTCGCCGGCGCGCACGGCCTCGCGCGCAGCCGCCGCCTGGACGTCGACTCGGCGCGACGCCTGGCGCCGCAGCTCACGCGCCGCCCGCTCGCTGGCCTGGTGGAATACGCCGACGCGCGCTTCGACGACACGCGGCTCCTGTTCGCGATGCTGCGACGCGCGGCCGCCGCCGGCGCGACGGCGCTCAACCATCTGCGCGTGGTCGACTACCTGCGTGACGCGCGCGGGCGGATTCGTGGCGTGGTGGCGAACGACATGCTGGACGGCGGCAGCCACGAGTTCGAGGCGCGGCTGGTGGTCAACGCCGCCGGCGCGCAGGGCGACGGCCTGCGGCGTCTCGCCACGCCCGACCTGCCGGCGCAGATGCTGCCGAGCCAGGGCAGCCACCTGGTGGTACCGCGCCGCTTCTTCGACAGCTCACACGCGCTCGTGATGCCGCGCACGCCGGACGGTCGCGTGATGTTCGCCCTGCCCTGGCACGGCCACGTGCTGCTCGGCACCACCGACATCGCGCTCGCGGCGGCGCCGGCCGAGCCGCGCGCCAGCGAGGAAGAAATCGACCAGATCCTGCACGTCGCCCAGCGCTACCTGCATCGCGCGCCGCGCCGCGAGGACGTGACCGCGGTGTTCGCCGGCGTGCGGCCGCTGGCCGCCGCGCCCGGCAGCGCGGCCTCGGCCAAGGTCTCGCGCGAACACGCGCTGCTGTTCGACGACAACGGCCTGCTGAGCGTGAGCGGTGGCAAATGGACCACTTGTCGGCTGGTGGCCGAACAATGCGTGGATCTGGCCGTGGCGCGCGTGCCGCTGCGCGCGCCGGCGAGCACGACGAGGACGCTGGAACTCGCCGGCGGCGCGAGCGAGACCGTCGACGCGCTGGGCTTTCCCGCGCGCGCGCTCGAGCGCCTGCAGGCCGAACAGCCCACGCTCGCCGAAACGCTGCACCCGTCCCTGCCCTATCGCGGCGCGCACATCGTGTGGGCGGCGCGCGCGGAGATGGCCATGACGGTCGCCGACGCGCTCGCCTTCCACACCCGCGCGCTGTTCATCGACGCCGCGGCGGCGCTCGCCGCCGCACCGCGCGCGGCGACGCTCATGGCGCAGGAACTGGAGCGCGACCCGACCTGGATCGCGGCCGAGCTTGCGCAGATGGAACAGGTCGCGGCGCGCTACGCGCTCACTCCCATTCGAGCTCGCGATACGCGCGGCTGACATTGAGTCGATGGGCGCGGCCGGTGAGCTGCCAGCCCGTGAGCTTGTCCACCGCCACCTTGTCCTGCGCTTCCTCTAGGAGCATGCCGGCAGCGATGCCGGCGCGAAGCTCGTCGAGCAGCGCTTCGAAATAGCTGCGCTCGGCTGCGGCGCCCGCCGGCCAGGCCTCGTCCACCGGACCGTGGCCCGGCACCACGCGGGCATAGGGCGTGGTACTCGCGCCGTCCAGCCAGGCGAGCCAGCCTTTGAGGCTGCCGTCGATGATGGGCAGACGTTCGCGAAACAGGAGGTCCCCCGCGAACAGCGTGCCGCTGCGCTCGTCCAGCACGATGAGGTCGGTCACCGAGTGGGCGCGCGGGGCGGCCACCAGGCGCAGTTCACGGTCGCCGAGATCGAGGCTCAGCACATCCGCCACGGTGCGCGTCGGCGCCACCACCTTGTCCGCGCTCGGAGACTCGCCGAGTTCGGCCTTGAAGTTCTCGAGGAAGAAGTCGCGGCTCGCCGCCATCTCCTCCGGCAGGTGGGCCTGACCGATGAACTCGGCGCCGTCGGCGACGAAGGCCGCGTTGCCGAGCACGTGGTCGAAATGCACATGGGTGTTGATCACATAGCACACCGGCCGGTCGGTCAGCGCGCGGATCGCCGCACGCAGCGCCTGGCCGGTCGCTACCGCGCCGCCGGTGTCGATCACCGCCACGCAGCGCGCGCCCACTACCACGCCGAGGTTCGCGCTGTCGGCGCGGTCGGGGGAGTCGATGTCGGCATGCTTGCCGCGATGGAGGTACACGCCGGGCGCGAGCGCCTCCAGGAAGTCGGCGGCCGAAGCCGCGCCGGTACAGGCGAGAGCGAGGGCGAGAGCCGGAGCGAGCAGAAGTCTTGCAGGCATGTGGGCTTCCACGACGCGAACGATTACATGATACGGCTGCCGCGCGGACAGGACGACGCGGGCTAGGGCTCGGCCGAGGACGAACCCTCTGCCGGAGCCGTACCGGAAAGCAACCCGCGCCTGGCGGCGACGCCCGTGGCGGGAAAATCGGTGAAGACCCCGTCCACGCCCAGCGCGAAGTAGTGCGCGACCTCCGCCACGGGATCGGCGAAGCCATGGCTCCCGGCGTCATCGCGGAACGTCCAGGCGTGCACCAGCAGCCCCGCGCCGTGCGCGCGCTCGATGATGCCGGTGCCGCCGGCGACGCGCCTGTCGGCGACGCTCTGTCTGCCGTCGCCGTCGCGATCCACGCCGTCATCCACGGTGATCAGCAGGTAGGGTTTCCACGGCCCGATGCCGGCCGCGTAGTCGTTGACGAACTCGAGTCCGGCGGCGCTCAGCAGGTCGGCATAGGTGCGCGGGTCTCCGGCGACGACGAAGTCGAAGGGACGATCCAGGGGCGCGACCAGCCCGACCGAACCATCGGCCCGCAGATCGTGACCGGCGATGAGTTGGATCAGGCGAATGTTCGTGCGCGTGTGCAGGTACTGCAGGTTCGCGACCTCGAAGGACTGGATGAACACCGGCGCGCTCGCGCTGTTGTCGTAGTGGGCATGCAGCGTGGCGACCAGCGTGTCTTCGATGTCGTGGGCGCCGAAGATGTCCGCGTGGAAGGTCGAATGCTTGATCTCGGGATAGATGCCGACCGTCCGACTCGCGCCCTTGGCCAGCGCGATGACTTCGTCGAAGGTGGGGATCCCGTACCGTCCATTGAACTGCTGGTCGCGCTCGGCGCGCGGCTGCACGGCACGCAGACGTCTGATCTCGGCCAGGGTGAAATCACTGGCGAACCAGTCCGTCACGCTGACCCCGTCCACCTGCCGGGTGGTCCTGCGCGCGGCGAACTCGGGGTGGCGACCGACGTCGGTCGTTGCGCCCAGCATGGGTTCGTGGCGCACGACGAGATGTCCATCGGTGGTCATGACGAGGTCGGGTTCGAGGTAATCCGCCCCCATGGCCATGGCCATCCGATAGGCCTCGAGGGTGTGCTCGGGCCTGTGACCGGACGCGCCGCGATGCGCGATGATGAGCGGCCCGCCGGCCGCCAACGTGCTCTCGCTCAGGCCGCCCAGGGTAGACACCGCGGCCGCGAGGACGAGCCGCCGCGCCAGGGTCGAATATCGCATGGCGCATGCCTCCCGCAGCCAACTTCGAGTCCTTGTACTCGATTTCCGCCTGACCCGGAATTCACCACGTCGCGCCGCCGCCGGCCTGGCTGGACGCTCGCAGCGAGCCGCGATGACACAGCGTTGGCCAGCACCTGCGGGCACGCTCGTCGCGGCGCAACGACGGGGTTATGCTGCCACGCTGGCATCCATTTGCACGACGAGGTCTGGCGATGACGGCAGCACAGCACGCTTACGGTCCGGAAGAAGAGGCGGTCTTTCTCGACACCATCCGCCGCTGGACCGCGCAGGAACTGAAACCGCGCGTCAAGGAATACGACCACGCCGATCGCTACCCGACGGAAATCGTCGAACAGATGAAGGAGATGGGCCTGTTCGGCGCCACCATTTCGCAGGAGTACGGCGGTTTGGGCTTGCCCGCGCGGCTCTACGCCCAGGTGGTGATGGAGATCTCGAGCGTGTGGATGGCGATCACCGGCATCTTCAACTCCCACCTCATGCTCGCGCTGGCGGTGGAGAAATTCGGCACGCAGGCGCAGAAGGACCTGTGGCTGCCGAAGTTCGCGAGCGGCGCGGTGCGCGGCGGACTCGCGCTCACCGAACCCGACGCCGGCACCGATCTGCAGAGCATTCGCATGACCGCGCGCCGCGACGGCGACGACTACGTGATCAACGGCACCAAGACCTGGATCTCGAACGGCATCGAGGGTTCGGCCGTGGCGTTGCTGGTCAAGACCGATGCCAAGGCCGAGCCGCGCTACAAGGGCATGAGCCTCTTCATCGCGCCCAAGCAGACGGGCTTCACCGTGAGCCGCAAGCTGGAAAAGCTCGGCTACAAGTGCATCGACTCCGGTGAACTCGTGTTCCAGGACTATCGTTTGTCGAAGGAACATCTGATCGGCGGCGTCGAGGGCCAGGGCTTCTTCCAGGCGACCGGTGGTCTCGAACTCGGACGCATCAACGTCGCGGCGCGCGGCGTCGGTCTCGCCGAAGGCGCGCTCAGGCTCGCCACCGAGTACGCGCAGGTGCGCAAGACCTTCGGCAAGCCGATCTGCGAGCACCAGGCCATCCAGCTGAAACTCGGCGAGATGGTGACCCGCGCGCGCGCCGCGCGCCTCTTGACCCTCGACGCCGCCGAGGCCTTCGATCGTGGCGAGCGCTGCGACATGGAAGCCGGCATGGCGAAGTTCTTCGCCTCCGAGGCCGCGCTCGAGAACAGCACCGAGGCCATGCGTATCCACGGTGGCTACGGCTATTCCAAGGAATTCGACATCGAGCGCTTCTACCGCGACTCGCCGCTGACCTGCATCGGCGAGGGCACCAACGAGATGCAGCGCATGATCATCGCGCGGCAATGGATCAAGCGGCATTCCATCGCTTGAGCGCGGCGCGATGAGCTTTCCCGTCTACTACGAACTCGCGCCCGGTCGCTACCGCGAGCGCTACGGGCTCTGCTTCGAGGACTTCGTGGTCGGCCAGCGCTTTCGCCATCGGCCGGGTGTGACGCTCACCCAGCAGGACAATGCCGACGACACGCTCGACACCTACAACGGCGCGCAGATTCATTTCGACGAGCGCTATGCCGCGCAGGCCAGCTGGCGCCATCCGCTGATGGTGAGCACGCTCACCGTGCAGCGCCTGCTCGGCATGGCGAGCAAGACGCTCGGCGCGCGCCGCGAGATCCTGGGCTTCGAACAGATAGCGATGTCGGCGCCGGTGTTCGGCGGCGACACGGTGTACGCCGAGAGCGAGGTGCTGGCAACGGCGGCGAGCGCGGATCCCATGGTCGGCGTGGTGACGCTCGCGCTGCGCGGTTTCAAGCAGCGCGCGAGCGTCGAGGGGCCGGGCAGCGACGGGTTGTTCGCCACCTTGGTCGCGCGGGTGGAGATTCTTCGGGCTGGCCACTGGCCGCCGCCCGATGACGCCGTCGCGACACGAGCCACCGCGCCACGCTTCAGCGGCTATCGCCTGGAAGACGGTGTGTTCATCGAGCAGTGCGGGCTCTTCTTCGAAGACGCGCAGGTCGGCGAGTCCTTCGTGCATGCGCCGCGCCGCAGCTTTCATCGCTTCGACGTCGTGAGCCACAGCCGCAGGTCGTTCGATCACGACCCGCGCTACCAGGACCTCGCCTGGCTCGCGGCCCACACCGACGGTCGCCTGCGCGTGCCGGAAGCCTTGCTGCTCGGCGCGGTCACCGCGCTCACCACCCGCACCTTCGGCCGCGTGTCGGCCAATCTCGGCTGGACCGGCATCGAACTCGCGCAAGCCTGGGAGAACGACACGGTCGAAGCGACCTCCACCATCGTCGACGCGCGCACTTCGAAATCCCGCGTCGATGAAGGCATCCTCACGGTCGACACCGTCGCGCACAACCAGCACGGCGAGCAGGTCTGCGCCTATCGACGCAATCTGCTGGTGTACAAGCGCGCTGGAGATTCGCCGTACGCGAAGGCGGGGTATTGA
>JBFWYG010000097.1:0-6444 GCA_050186725.1 Gammaproteobacteria bacterium
GCATGCAAGGCATCGAAGCTCGCCGGCTCGCCGACCACGCCGTTCCAGGCGCCAAGCACCGCGTCCAGCGCCGCGTGTACTTGTGGCTCGCGCGCCAGCACCGCGGCGAAGGCGCGTTGGCCGAGGACCAGCGCGTCCTGCGCGCCGGGTGCGCCGGCCTCGAACTGCGCGGCGAGACCGGTGAGCGCCACGCGGCTCGGCGAGGTCGGCGCGCAGCGCGCCGCGGCGGCGGCGCACAGCGCGGCGTGGCTGGCCGGCGAGAGCGGCAGGCAATGCTCGTAGTAATGCAGTTCGAACGCACCGCGCGGAACGTCGAGCGCGAGGCGCAGTTCCCCGGCGTGCAGGCACGCGCCGTAGTGCTCGCCCAGCAGCGGCAGCATCACGCGCCCGTGCAGATCGGGGTTGGCGGGCTGCCAGTCGATGTCGAAATACCCGGCATGGCGCGCGTCGCGACCATGCTGCAGCACGTCCTGCCACCAGGGGTTGTCAGCCGCGAGCACCGCCATGTGGTTCGGCACCACGTCGAGGATGAGCCCGAGGCCGGCCGCCCGCAGCGCGGCCAGCAGCGCGTCGAGATCCGCCGCGCTGCCGAGCTCTGGGTTCAGCGCGGCGTGATCGACGATATCGTAGCCATGGCTGCTGCCGGCGCGTGCGCGCAGCAGGGGCGAGCTGTACACGTGGCTGACACCGAGGCGCGCCAGGTAGGGCGCGAGCGCGCGAGCGTCCTGGAAGGTGAACCCGGCGTGGAACTGCAGACGGTAGGTGGCGCGGGGAATGCACGCGTCCTGCGCGCCCGCTTCAAGCATGGCCGGCGCCGCGGGCGGGCGACGTCTCCAGGCGCCAGCGGCCCGACCACGGTCCGAGCGTATCGGGTGCGACCCGACCGATGGTCAGGATCACGCGCCCGATCGCGACGTCGTCACACGGGACGAGGTTCGCGCTGAAGTTTGCGGCCAAATGCAGGCGCGCGCCGTCGCCGAGCTGCCAGCACACCTCCAGCACGTTCGCCGGGGTGACCTGCGCGCGGCCCCCGTGGGCCAGCCCCGACAGGTGCGGGACCAGCAGCCGGCGCCGCAGCTCGAGCATGCGTCGATGGAAGTCGAGCATCTCGCGGTGCGGCGAACGTTCGAGCGCGCCCCAGTCTAGCTTGGACGCGGCAAAGGCCGCGGGTGAAGTCGGATCGAGCCACTCGGGCGGCACGTCCTCCTGGTGTTCCTGCGCGCGTCCGGCGCGCACCGCCGCGGCGAGTTCCGGGCCGAAGTCGCAGAAGAACAGGAAGGGCGTGCGCGCCGCGAACTCCTCGCCCATGAACAACAGCGGGATGGACGGCGCGAGCAGCGTGGTGGCGATGGCGAGCGGCAACCGCTCGAGCGGCGCGAGCACGGCCAGGCGTTCGCCCTCCGCGCGGTTACCGACCTGGTCGTGGCTCTGCAGGAAGTTGACGAAGGCCTGCGGCGGCAGGTGGGCCGAAGGTTCGCCGCGCCACGCGCCGTCACGGTGGCGCGAGGTCTCGCCCTGGTAGGCGAAACCCTCGGCCAGCGCGCGCGCCAGGTACTCCTGCGGTTGCTCGCTGTAGTCGACGTAGTAGCGCGCCTGCTCGCCGGTCAAGAGCACGTGGAGCGCGTGATGATAGTCGTCGTTCCATTGCGCGGTGGCGCACAGCGGCCCGGCCGCGCCGCGCTCCAGGTAGCGCGCCTGGTTGGCGTCGTTCTCCAGCACCAGGTGCACATGGCGCATGCGTCCCGGTCCCTCGCGCAGGCGGCTCGCAATCTCGCTGACGAGATCGGGCTGGCTGGCATCGGTGATGGCATGCACCGCGTCCAGGCGCAGGCCGTCGAGCCGGAACTCCTCCACCCAGTACAGCGCGTTGTGCACGAAGAATTCGCGCACCGTGCGCGCGCCTTCGAAGTCGAGCGCCGCGCCCCACGGCGTGGTGCGTGTCGCGTGGAAGAACTGCGGCGCGTAGAAATGCAGGTAGTTGCCCTCCGGGCCGAAGTGGTTGTAGACCACGTCCAGCAACACCATCATGCCGCGCGCCTGCGCGGCGAGGACCAGGCGCTTGAAGTCCTCCGGTGTGCCGTAGCTCGCCTCGGGCGCGAACGGCAGCACGCCGTCGTAGCCCCAGTTGCACGCACCCGGGAACTCGGCTATCGGCATGATCTCGAGCGCCGTGACGCCGAGCTCATGCAGGTAGTCGAGCCGCTCGATGGCGGCGAGGAACGTGCCCTGGGGCGTGAAGGCGCCGATGTGCAGTTCGTAGATCACCGCCTCGTGCCAGGGCCGGCCGCGCCACGGCGCGAGCGGCCAGTCGAAGGCCAGCGGATCGCACACCTCGCTCGCGCCGTGCACGTCGTCGGGATTGCGGCGCGAGGCCGGGTCGGGCAGCAGTGGCCCATCGCCGAGACGAAAGCCATAGCGCAACCCCGGCTGACGCTTCGGCCAGTGGGCGGCGAACCAGCCGTCGGGTTCGCGACGCATGGGCAGTGCCCGCTCGCGTTCGCCGTCGAACAGGCACAGCGTGACCGCCGGCGCGGCCGGCGCCCACAGGCGAAAGCGCGTGCCGTCCGCGCGCAGCTCGGCGCCGAAGGGCATGGCGTGACGCAGCTTCACGCGCCGCCACCGGCGTCGCGCAGCAGCACCAGCGCGCGGCCTTCGAGCGGATACTGTTCATCGCCGGTCAGCGCGAGCAGCGCGGGACGGCCGTCATCGAACACGGTATCGACCAGCGGCAGCCAGCGCCGCGCGGCGCCGCCCGGCAGGCGAAAGGGCACGGCCTCGTGATGGGCGTTCACCAGCAGCAGGAAGCTCGCGTCGTCGCGCGGCACGCCGCGCGCATCGCGCTCGCCGAGCGCGGCGCCGCACAGGTACACGCCGAGGCAACGCGCGTTGACGTCCTCCCAGTGCGCGCTGTCCATCTCCTCGCCGGTCGGCGTCATCCACCAGATCTCGCGGTGCAGACAGCCCGGCATCGCCTCGGCACGAAACGGCGCGCGCCGCCGTAGCGTCGCGTGCGCCCGGCGGAGCGCGATCAGCCGACGCGTGAACTCGAGCAGCGTCGCGCCCTCGGAGTCCACCTCCCAGTTCTGCCAGCTCAGTTCGTTGTCCTGGCAGTAGGCATTGTTGTTGCCCTGCTGGCTGCGACCGCATTCGTCGCCGGCCAGCAGCATGGGCACGCCCTGGGACAAGAGCAGCGTGGCGATGAAGTTGCGTTGCTGGCGCGCGCGCAGCGCGCGGACCTCCGGGTCGTCGCTCGCCCCTTCGACGCCGCAGTTCCACGCCAGGTTGTCGCTGTGCCCGTCGCGGTTGTCCTCGCCGTTGGCCTCGTTGTGCTTGTCGTTGTAGGAAACGAGATCGCGCAGCGTGAAACCGTCATGCGCGGTGACGAAGTTGATGCTCGCCGACGGCAGGCGATCGTGATGACCGAACAGGTCGCGCGAGCCGGTCAAGCGCAGCGCGAAGTCGCCGATGCGGCCCGCGTCGCCCTTCCACCAGGCGCGCGCGGTGTCGCGGTAGCGATCGTTCCATTCCGACCAGCCGGCCGGGAACTGGCCGGTCTGGTAGCCGCCGAGCCCCAGGTCCCAGGGTTCGGCGATCAGCTTGACCCGTGACAGCACCGGGTCTTGGCTGACGGCGTCAAAGAAGCTGCCCCACCAGTCGACGTGGTCGTATTCGCGCCCGACCGCCGCGGCGAGATCGAAGCGGAAGCCGTCGACGTGCATCTCCTCCACCCAGTAGCGCAGCGAGTCCATCACCAGCTGCAGCACGCGCGGGTGCGGCGTGTTGAGCGTGTTGCCGCAGCCGCTGTAATCGCGGTAGTAGCGCGGCTGCTCGGGTTCGAGCCGGTAATAGCTGGCGTTGTCGATGCCCCGCAGCGAGAGCGTGGGTCCGCGCTCGTTGCCCTCGGCGGTGTGGTTGTAGACCACGTCCAGCAACACCTCGAAGCCGGCGTGGTGCAGGGTGCAGACCAGCGTCTTGAATTCCTGCGCGGCGCCCGTCGCGCAATAGCGCGGCTCGGGCGCGAAGAACGCCAGGGTGTTGTAGCCCCAGTAGTTGCGCAGGCCCTTCTCGACCAGGTGGCGGTCGTCGATGAAGGCATGCACCGGCAGGAATTCGAGCGTGGTGACGCCGAGACGCCGCAGGTGCTCGATCACCGCCGGGGTGGTGAGCCCGGCAAAGCTGCCGCGCAGCGCCGGCGGCACCAGCGGATGCAGTCGCGTGTAGCCGCCGACATGCATCTCGTAGATCACGGTGTCTTCCCACGGCACCCGTACGCGCGGTTCGTCGCCCCAGTCGAAAGCGCCGTCGATCACACGACACTTCGGCATGCCGCTCGCGCTCTCGCGCCGATCGAAGGACAGGTCTTCGCGGCGATGGCCGATGGTGTAGCCATACAGCGCATCGCTCCAGCGCAGCGCGCCGGTCAGCTCGCGCGCGTAGGGATCGATGAGCAGCTTGTTGGGATTGAAGCGGTGTCCGCGCTCGGGCTGGTAGGGACCGCTGACGCGGTAGCCATACACGGTGCCCGGCCGCGCTTCCGGCAGGTAGGCATGCCACACGTCGTGGCTGCGCTCGGTGAGCGGGATGCGCTGCACCTCGCGCCGCCCCTTGGCGTTGAACAGGCACAGCTGCACGGCGTCGGCATGGGCGGAGTACAGCGCGAAGTTGACGCCGTGTCCGTCCCAGGTCGCGCCGAGCGGATAGGGCCGGCCGGGCCACACAGCGGTGACCGGGCCGACGGCCGCATCGCTTGCCATCACGCCGACCGCGCGTGCGCTCAGTCGCGCGCCGGCGCGTGGCGCGCGTCGGCGCCGCGCGGCCAGACGTCACGCGCCGTGTCCCGCGTCTGCAGCATGTCCTGGGTGATCAGCACCACGCCCTGTGGCGTGACGTGAAAGCGCCGCCGGTCTTCGCCGAGGTCGTAGCCGGCGCGCAGGCCCGCGGGGACGCGCACGCCGCGATCCAGCACCACGCGCTTCAGCGCCGCGTCCGGTCCGATGTCGCCATCGGGCAGCAGCACGCATTGTTCGAGACAGGCGCCCTCCGCCACGCGTACGTCGCTGGACAGGAGCGAGTCGTACACCCGCGCGCCGCGCAGCACGCAGCCGCCGGCCAGGAGCGTATTGGCCACGTCGGCGCCGCGGCGCGCGCCAGCCAGCACCTTGGCGGGCGGCGCGTGGAGCTGCTCGTGCCACAGCGGCCACGCCGCATCGTGCAGGTCGAGCGCGCAGGGTTCGCGGGTGAGATCGAGATTCGCCTGCCAGTACGCATCCAGCGTGCCGACGTCGCGCCAGTAGGGTGAGCCGTCGCGCTCGCCGCCCACGCCGCGGAAGTGATGCGCGCGCAGGCGGTAGCCTTCGCGCAGCAGGTAGGGGATCAGGTCGCCGCCGAAGTCATGCCTGGAGTCGTCGTCCTGCGCGTCGCGCAGCAGCTGCTCGTGCAGGAAGGGCGCGTCGAACACGTAGATGCCCATGCTGGCGAGCGCGCGTTCACCGCGCCCGGGCACGCAGCGCGGCGCGCTGGGCTTCTCCTCGAAGCCGAGCACGTCCATGGACTCGGAGACTTCCATCACGCCCATCTCGCACGCGTCGGCGCGTGGCACCTCGATGCAGCCGACCGTCATGTGCGCGCCCGAGTCGAGGTGCTCGCGCAGCATCTCGGTGTAGTCCATCCGGTAGATGTGATCGCCGGCCAGCACCAGCACCAGGCGCGCGCCGCTGCCGGCGATGATCTCAAGGTTCTGGCACACCGCGTCCGCCGTGCCGCGATACCAGTGCGTGCCGCCGCGTTGGTGGGCTGGCAGCAGCTCCAGCCCTTCGCCGTGCCGGCCGTCCAGGAACGACCAGCTGCGACGCAGGTGACGGAACAGTCCCTGGGAGCGGTACTGGGTGGCGACGCCGATATGGCGAATGCCGGAGTTGTGACAGTTCGACAGCGTGAAGTCGATGATGCGGAACTGACCGCCGAAGGGAATGGCGGGCTTCGCGTCCCGTTCGGTCAGGCGCCCGAGCCGCGAGCCACGACCGCCCGCCAGCACGATGGCATAGGTGTCGCGCGCGAGTTCGACGGCGGAACGTTCGCGCGCGCTCGGCGCCGCCTGCGGCGCGGCACGCGCAACCTGGGTCACGGTGAGGCGGGGGGGACTAGGTGTCGATGACGACATGTGGGCGACCGCTGACTGAAGGCGAGAGCGGTTTTGCAAGTTCGAGACCAGCGCTCGACACGCCTTCATGCGCGCGGCATCAAAGCCATGATCACCGTGTCGTCGCGGCTTTGCGTCGCGCGACGCGCGCAGTCGGGTGCAGCGCGCGATGCCGGGCTTTGCAAGATTTGCAAATGGCACGCAGGCCTTACAGCGGACGACCATGGAGACGGATGCGCAGGACTGCTCGCGCTCCCACGCGCAGGCAGGCCACGCCCGACATACGCGGCGCGGCAAGGGCGGCA
>JBFWYG010000097.1:6544-9755 GCA_050186725.1 Gammaproteobacteria bacterium
TTTGCAAGATTTGCAAATGGCACGCAGGCCTTACAGCGGACGACCATGGAGACGGATGCGCAGGACTGCTCGCGCTCCCACGCGCAGGCAGGCCACGCCCGACATACGCGGCGCGGCAAGGGCGGCACGGTGAATGTCCCATCCACGGAGCATCACCATGCATCACTCCCACACCCTCTCCCGCGCCGGCCTCGCGCTGCTCGCGACGCTCGCCGGTGGCACCGCGCTGGCCGCCGAGGACACCTCCGGCGTCGACGCGATGGACAATGTCGAGACCTCCCCCGGTGACACTCGCCCGGGGCGCGTGCCGGACTGCAACCCCGCCGCCTCCAACTGCGACCGCAACCCCGACAGCAGCATGCCGCAGGTCGCGCCGTCCGCCGACGTGGACGACGCACGCGACGGCGGCGACCTCGACCCGCCACCCGGCAGCGATGCCGCGCGCAACGATCGACGACCGGCCAGCGTCGGGCGCGGTAACGCCGCGGCGGGCGGCGGCACCGGCGGCGACGTGAACAGCGGCACCAACGGCGGCAATGCGGCCGGCGGTGGCGCGGATGCCGGACGCGGTGAGGCCGGAACGAACGGTGCCGGGACGAGCGGCACGGGAAGCGCGGGCAGTGGCGCGGACAGCGGTGGCGCGGCCGGCGGCGGTCGCTGAAGCCTGGCGGTCCCTTTTGGTGCGCGAGCATCCGGCCGCGCGCCGACTTGGCGCGCGCCGCCGCTCATGGGCCCGAGACAGGCGCGGAAATCCGCGGCTTTCCGCCGGTGGCACGCTTCTGGCACTCGCGCCTTACGTAGGACCGACGATGACGGCTCGATGCCGGAGGGGTCGAGACGCGAATATCAATAGGTCGCTAGGGTTCCGATCCGCGCACGCGGATGACTGGTCCGAGAGCGACCGACCTCCTCACGGGGGTTACACGGCGGGACAAAAGCCCGGGAGATCATCGGCACTGGTTGGCTTGCGAGGCTCGCATGGCGAGCGGCAAGGCGCCGGGTGCCACGAGGTCCTCCGGAATGGTCGTCACCTGCCGTCGCAACCTGTGAGGAACAAGTCATGCTGCATACGCTCGTCAATCGCCGCCGTCGCGGCCTCACGCTGCTTCTGCTGTGCGCGCTGGCCGCGCTCCTGGTCAGCGGGACAGTCGGCGCCGCGGAAGCGAAGAAGAAGTTCAAGGTCGCCTGGACCATCTACGCCGGTTGGATGCCGTGGGACTACGGCGCCAATTCCGGCATCGTGAAGAAGTGGGCTGACAAGTACGGCCTCGAGATCGAGGTCGTACAGTTGAACGACTACGTAGAGTCGATCAACCAGTACACCGCCGGCGGCTTCGACGGCTGCGTGATGACCAACATGGACGCCTTGACCATCCCCGCGGCGGGCGGCGTGGATTCGACCGCGCTCATCGTCGGCGACTTCTCCAACGGCAACGACGGCGTCATCTTGAAGAAGGCCGACAAGCTCGCGGCCATCAAGGGCCAGTCGGTCAACCTGGTCGAACTCTCCGTCTCCCACTACCTGCTGGCGCGCGGCCTCGAAAGCGCCGGCCTCGCGGAGAAGGACGTGACCGTGGTCAATACCTCGGACGCGGACATCGTCTCCGCCGCCGCGACCGACGACGTCACCGCCATCGTCACCTGGAATCCCCAGCTCGGCGAGATCCTGAAGACCCCCGGCACGCACAAGGTGTTCGACTCGAGCCAGATCCCGGGCGAGATCATCGACCTGATGGTGGTCAACACCGCGACCCTGGCCGCCAACCCCGATTTCGGCCGTGCGCTGGTCGGCGCGTGGTTCGAGATCCTCGCCGTGATGCAGAAGGACGACGAGGCCGGCCGCGCCGCGCGCACCGCCATGGCCAAGGCCTCGGGCACCGATCTCGCCGGCTACGACAGCCAGCTGAAGACCACCCGCATGTTCTGGACGCCGGCCGACGCCGTGGCCTTCACCCAGAGCGCGGACCTGCCGAAGACCATGGCGCACGTCGCCAAGTTCTCCTTCGCGCACGGCCTGCTCGGCGAGGGCGCGAGCAGCGCGGAGTTCATCGGCGTCGGCTTTCCGGGCGGCGTGGTCAGCGGCGACAAGGGCAACTTGAAACTGCGCTTCGACGACACCTACATGAAGATGGCGGCGGACCAGAAGCTCTGAACGGCGCGCGGCGCGGCGTCGGCGGCCATGAAGCGATTGATCAACCTGCAGCCCTCGCGCCTGTCGGCGATGATGCTGGCGCTGTTGCCCTTCGTGCTCGTGTTCTTCGCCTACGTCGCGACCTCCAACGCGCGGCTGGAGGCGAATCCGAACGACAAGCTGCTGCCGGCCATGACGAGCTTCGGCGAAGCCATGGAGCGCATGGCGCTGACGCCCAGCAAGCGGAGCGGCGAGCTGCTGTTCTGGCAGGACAGCGCGTCCAGCCTGCGCCGGCTCGCCATCGGCGTCGGCGTGAGCGCGCTGCTCGGGCTCGTGATCGGCGTGACCTTGGGCGCCCTGCCGCTGGTCGCGGCCGGCCTCTCACCGTTCGTCGCGAGCCTCTCGCTCATTCCGCCCATGGCCATCCTGCCGATACTCTTCATCGTGTTCGGCCTGGGCGAACTGTCCAAGGTCGTCCTGATCGTGTTCGGCATCGCGCCGATCATCGCGCGCGACATCCAGGGCCGGGTGCGCGAGATCCCGCGCGAGCTCATCGTCAAGGCGCAGACCTTGGGCGCCAACACCTGGGTGGTGATCCTGCGCGTGGTGCTGCCGCTCGCGCTGCCGCGGCTGATCGACGCCGTGCGCCTGACCTTGGGCTCGGCCTGGCTGTTCCTGATCGCGGCCGAGGCCATCGCCGCCACCGACGGGCTCGGCTATCGCATCTTTCTCGTGCGACGCTACCTCGCGATGGACGTGATCCTGCCCTACGTGCTGTGGATCACCCTGCTCGCCTACGTCATGGACCGCGGACTGCGGCTGCTCGGGCGACGCCTGTTCCCCTGGCAGGCAAGCGCGGCATGAACGCGCAGAAGACGCTCATCGAGGCGCGCAACGTGTGGAAGTCCTACGGCGACCAGGTGGTGCTCGAGCGCCTGGATCTGACCATCGCGGAGGGCGAGTTCTGCGCGGTGGTCGGCGCCTCGGGCTGCGGCAAGACCACCTTCCTGCGCATGCTGCTCGGCGAAGAGCCGCCGGATCGCGGCCAGATCCTGTTCGACGGCGCGCCGCTGCACATGG
>JBFWYG010000097.1:9855-14728 GCA_050186725.1 Gammaproteobacteria bacterium
GAGGGCGAGTTCTGCGCGGTGGTCGGCGCCTCGGGCTGCGGCAAGACCACCTTCCTGCGCATGCTGCTCGGCGAAGAGCCGCCGGATCGCGGCCAGATCCTGTTCGACGGCGCGCCGCTGCACATGGAGCCCGATGCGGGGCGCGGCATCGTGTTCCAGCGCTACTCGGTGTTCCCGCACCTGACCGTGCTCGGCAACGTGCTGCTGGGACTCGAACTCAGGCAGTCGCCATTGCTCGGCCGGCTGTTCGGCGGGGCGCGGCGCGACGCGCGCGGGAAGGCGCTCGAGATGCTCGCCCAGGTAGGACTCGATCATGCCCGGCATCGCTACCCGAGCGAGCTGTCCGGCGGCATGCAGCAGCGCCTCGCGCTGGCCCAGTCGCTGATCGTGCAGCCACGGCTCCTCTTGCTGGACGAGCCCTTCGGCGCGCTCGATCCCGGCATCCGCGCCGACATGCACAAGCTGGTCGCCGCGCTGTGGCGCGAGCATCGGCTGACGGTGCTGATGATCACCCACGATCTGAAGGAGGGCTTCGCGCTCGGCACGCGGCTCTTCGTGTTCGACAAGGTGCGGGTGGATCCGCAGGCGCCGGGCGCCTACGGCTCACGCGTCACCTACGACCTGCCGCTGAAACGCCCCGAGGACCCGCCACTCTCCGTCGCGGTCCCGGCGCTGGCCCTGGCTTGAGGAGCCCCCAGCATGAATGCCATCCCTACGCCGCCACCCATCGGCACCGTCGTACGCACTGAACTCGTTCCCGGCGCGCGCCACTGGTCGGTCGAACTCGCGCGCGGCTATGCGCTGCGCCTGACCGACGTCGACGGCGGCGCGAACTGCGCGGCCGTGTTCTACAACGCGCGCAACCACCTCGAACGCTACAACATGGCCGACACCCTGAAGGCGCAGCACACCGCCTTCCTGACCCGCGGCCACTGCCTGTACTCGGACATGGGCCGCATCCTGGTCTCGATCGTCGAAGACAGCGTGGGCTGGCACGACGCGTTCTGCGGCGTCGGCAACGCCGAGCTGACCGCGGCCCGCTACGGCGTCTCGACCTACCAGGAGAGCCGCAACGCCTGCCATCGCAACGGCCGCGATTCGCTGCTGGTGGAACTCGGCAAGTGGGGCTTGGGGCTCGCAGACCTGGTGGCGAACGTGAACTTTTTCAGCAAGGTCGGCGTGGATGGCGAGGGCAATCTCGGCTTCGTGCGCGATCACTCACCGGCCGGCGCGCAGGTCACACTGCGCGCCGAGATGGAGACGCTGGTGGTGCTGGACACCTGTCCGCATCCGCTCGATCCCGACACCACCTGGGCGCCGCGGCCCGTGCGTTGCGACGTGGTCTATGTCGGCGCCGCGGCCGAGGACGACGTCTGTCGGCTGTCGCGGCCGGAGAACGTGCGCGGCTACGCCAACAACGCGCGCTATCACTGCCAGCACGATCACGCGTGCGTCTGACTCGTCGCGAGGAATTGCACCCATGCCCCTGGTCCCGAGCGCCCTCTCTCCCGCCGCGGCCGTCTATCACTGCGATGTGCCGGCTGGCGAACCCTGGCTCCATCGCCTCGAGGCCGGCCAGACGCTGCGCATTCTCGATCTCGAGGGCAACCAGGCGGTGGACACGCTGTTCTTCAACGCCGACGACCCGGCCGAGCGCTACAGCGCGCAGGACACCATCCGCGCGCAGGGCAATCTCTATCTCAGCGCCGGCACGCGTCTCATGTCCAACGAAGGCCGCGTGATGCTGACCATCACCGCCGACACCTGCGGGCGGCACGACACGCTGGGCGGCGCCTGCGCGGCGGAGAGCAACCAGGTGCGCTACGCGCTCGACAAGTGGCCGATGCACAGCTGCCGCGACAGCTTCCTGCTCGCCTGCGCACAGACCCGCGGGCGGCTCACCAAGCGCGACCTGCCGGCCAACATCAACTTCTTCATGAACGTGCCGGTGACCGTGGACGGCCGGCTGACCTTCGCCGACGGCATCTCGGACGCCGGCAAGTACGTCGAGCTGCAGGCGGCGATGCCGGTGCTGGTGCTGGTCTCCAACTGCCCGCAGCTGAACAACCCCTGCAACGCCTACAACCCCACGCCGGTGCGCATGCTGATCTGGGACTGAGCAGCGCCGGCCGCCGGACGACCGGCGTGCCGTCCACTTGATGCGGGACGACCCGCGCGGTTAAGGGCCCTGCCGATGTTCGAGAAAGTTCTGATTGCCAACCGCGGCGCCATCGCCTGCCGCATCGCGCGCACCTTGAAACAGATGGGCGTCGGCGTGGTGGCCGTGTACACCCGCGCCGACGCCGACTCGCTTCACGTCAACGCTGCCGACGAGGCGGTGTGCATCGGCGAGGCGCTCGCCGCCGAGAGCTACCTCGACGGCGGCCGCATCCTCGAGGTCGCGCGCGCCACCGGCGCGCGGGCCATTCACCCGGGCTATGGCTTCCTGTCCGAGAACGCCGCCTTCGCCGAGGCCTGCGCCGCGGCCGGCGTGGCGTTCATCGGCCCGACATCGGCGCAGCTCCGCGACTTCGGGCTCAAGCACACCGCGCGCGCGCTCGCCCAGGCGAGCGGCCTGCCGCTGCTGCCTGGCACGGATCTCCTCGCCGACGTGCAGGCAGCGCTCGAAGCCGCCGCGGTGATCGGCTACCCGGTGATGCTGAAGAGCACCGCGGGCGGCGGCGGCATCGGCATGCAGCTGTGCCGCTCGGCCGAGGATCTCGCCGCCGCCTACGACAGCGTGCAGCGACTCTCGCGCAGCAACTTCGCCGACGGTGGCCTCTATCTTGAGAAATTCGTCGAGCGCGCGCGGCATCTCGAAGTGCAGCTGTTCGGCGATGGCGCGGGCGGCGTGCTCGCGCTCGGCGAGCGCGACTGCTCGCTGCAGCGGCGCAACCAGAAGGTGATCGAAGAAACGCCGGCGCCGGGCCTCACCGCGGACACCCGCGCGGCGCTCGCGGTACAGGCCGTCGCCCTCGGCCAGTCGGTGCGTTACCGCTCCGCCGGCACGGTGGAGTTCGTCTACGACACCGACACGGGCCAGGCCTATTTCCTCGAGGTCAACACGCGCCTGCAGGTCGAGCATGGCGTAACCGAGATGGTCACCGGCGTCGACATCGTGGAATGGATGGTGCGACTCGCGGCCGGCGATCTGCCGCCGCTCGCGCGCCTCGCGCCCATGTCGCGCGGGCATTCGATCCAGGCGCGCATCTATGCCGAAGACCCTGCCAAGCAGTTCCAGCCCGCCGCAGGCCTGCTCACCGAGGTGGTGCTGCCCGCGGACGCGCGCTGCGACACCTGGGTGGCGGACGGCGTCGAGGTTTCGCCGTTCTACGACCCGATGCTGGCGAAGATCATCGTGCACGCCGAGTCGCGCGAGGCCGCACTGGCCAAGCTCGACGCCGCGCTCGCCGCGAGCCGCTTCAGCGGACTCGAGACCAACCTCGACTACCTGCGTTCCGTCGTCGCCGCGCCGGTGCTGCGCGAGGGACGGCAGATCACCGCGACGCTCGCGAGTCATGCCTACGCCGCGCGCAGCGTGGACGTGCTCGCCGCCGGCACCGACACCACCGTGCAGGACCATCCCGGGCGGCTCGGCTACTGGGAGGTCGGCGTGCCGCCGTCCGGGCCGATGGACGCCCTCGCCTTTCGCCTCGGCAACCGGCTGGTGGGCAATGCCGAGGGCGCGGCGGGCCTCGAGATCACGGTCACGGGACCGACGCTGCGCTTCAACTGCGCGGCGACCATCGCGCTCACCGGCGCGCCGCTCGCGGCAGACCTCGACGGTGCGCCGCTGCCGTGGTGGACGGCGGTCGAGGTACCGGCCGGCGCGGTGCTGAAACTGGGCGCGGTACGCGGCGCCGGCGTGCGCGCCTACCTCGCGGTGCGCGGCGGCTTCGACGTGCCGCGCTACATGGGCAGCCGCGCGACCTTCACCCTCGGCCGCTTCGGCGGCCACGGCGGCCGCGCGCTGCGGCTCGCCGACGTGCTGCGCATCGGGGACGAGAGCGCCGGCGCGATGACGACCGCGTCGCTCGGCGCGCTCGCGCCGGTGTACGGCGAGACCTGGACCTTGCGCGTGATCTACGGGCCGCACGGCGCGCCCGACTTCTTCACCCAGGACGACATCGACACGCTGCTCGCGACCGACTGGCAGGTGCATTACAACTCGAGCCGCACCGGTGTGCGGCTCATCGGCCCCAAGCCCACCTGGGCGCGCAGCGACGGCGGCGAGGCCGGTCTGCATCCATCCAACATCCACGACAACGCCTACGCCATCGGCGCGGTGGATTTCACCGGCGACATGCCGGTGATCCTCGGACCCGACGGTCCGAGCCTCGGCGGCTTCGTCTGTCCGGTCACGGTAATAAGCGCGGACCGCTGGATGCTCGGCCAGTTGAAACCGGGCGACCGGTTGCGCTTCGCGCCGGTGTCGCAGGACACGGCGCGCGCTCTGGCGGACGCGCAGGAGACGTTCATCATCGAGCTTCTCGCACCCACCCGCGACGCGTGGGCCACCACGCTGCCGGCCGAGGCGCCGATCAAGCGCTACGCCGCGTCCGCGCCGGACGACGAGGTGGTCATCCGGCCCGCCGGCGACGACTACGTGCTGATCGAATTCGGCGCGCCCCAACTCGACATCGGTCTGCGCTTTCGGGCACAGGCCCTGTGGCAACGGCTGAAGTCGCTGGCGCTGCCCGGCATCGTCGATCTCACGCCCGGCATCCGTTCGCTGCAGGTGCATTTCGAGCCGCGCCGCCTGGCGCAGGCGACGCTGTTGCGCGAACTGGACGCGCTGCTCGGCGATCTCGATCACACCCTCGCCGACGAGGTGCCGTCCCGCATCGTGCATCTGCCGCTCGCCTGGGACGAC
>JBFWYG010000098.1:0-14716 GCA_050186725.1 Gammaproteobacteria bacterium
GCGGCGCTGCGCCGGCACATCGCCTACGTCGGCCAGCACATCGTGCTGTTCAACGGCACGCTGTACGACAACATCGCCTACGGCGCGCTGCGCGACGTCGACCGCGCGGAAGTCGAACGGGTCGCGGCCGAGGCCCAGGTCAAGGCCTTCGCCGACAGCCTGCCCCAGGGGCTCGACACCCTCATCGGCGAGAACGGCGTGAAACTCTCCGGCGGCCAGCGCCAGCGCGTGGCCATCGCGCGCGCGCTGTTGAAGGACGCGCCCATCCTGATCCTCGATGAGGCCACCGCCGCGCTCGACAACGAGGCCGAGCGCCTGGTGCAGGAGGCGCTGAATACCGTGCGGCGCGGCCGCACCAGTCTCATCGTCGCGCACCGTCTGTCGACCATCGAACAGGCCGACAGCATCGTGGTGCTGGACCACGGGCGCATCGTCGAGCGCGGCACCCATCGCGAACTGCTGGCCGCCGGCGGCGCCTACGCACGCCTGTACTCGGCCGGCTTCGAGGAACTGCCGACCACCTGATCACGCGCGTGGCGCGATCGCGTCGGCCATCTCGCTCGACGCCGAGGGCGACGCGGTATAGTGGAGTTCCGTCGTATCCCAGGCCGGGACCAGGAGGCCCGACCGATGAAGCTTCTGATCGTGGACGATCATGCCGTGGTGCGCGAAGGCCTGTCGCAACTGCTGCGCGCCGGTGAAGCCGGCATCGAAGTGCTGGTGGCCGCCGATGTGCTCGCGGGCGTCGCGCTTGCCGCCGCCCATCCGGATCTCGATGCCGTGCTGCTCGATCTGAACCTGCCCGGCCTGGCTGGTGCGGCCGGGGTGCGCCAGTTCGGTCTGCACTGCCCGGCGCTGCCGGTGCTGGTGCTGTCGTCTTCCGAAGACGCCGAGGACGTGCGCGAGGCGCTCGCCGCGGGCGCGCTCGGCTACGTGCCGAAATCGGCCGGTGTGCAGACCCTGATGGGCGCGTTGAGCCTCGTGCTTGCCGGCGAGATCTACCTGCCGACCCTGCTGCTCGATTCCGTCGCCGCCGGCGCGCAGCGCGAACAGCCCGGCCTCACCGAGCGTCAGCTCGACGTGCTGAAGCTGCTCGCCGAAGGGCGGTCGAACAAGGAGATCGCGCGCAGCCTCGACATCGCCGAGAAGACCGTCAAGGCGCATGTCGGCGCGATCTTCCGCTATCTCAACGTCACCAACCGCACCCAGGCCGTGACGGTCGCACAGCGCGCGCGACTGCTCTGATCAAGCCTCGGTGACGCGCGCCATCAGGTTGCCGATGGCCGCGCGCAGGCGGCCGTGGGGCACCGGTTTGTGCAGCAGCAGGTAGCCGCTGGCCTGGGCCTCGCGCAGCCGGTCGGGCGCGGTGTCGCCGGTCACCAGCATGGCGGGAATGGCCCGGCCGAAATGCGCGCGCAGGGCGTCGATCACCTCCACGCCGGTGACGTTGTCGCGCAGGCGGTAGTCGCTGATGAGGAGATCCGGCGGCCCGTCGTCGGCCTCCTGGGCGGCGATGATCTCGGCCGCGTCCGCGCCGCATGTCACCTGATGGCCCCAGCTGGTGAGCAGGCTCTCCATCGCCACCCGCACCGCGACTTCGTCGTCCACCACCACGATGCGGCCAGTGCGCCCCGCGGGCGCCGCGCGCGGCGGCGCGTGCGCGGTGACCACGGTCAGCGCCGGGCGCAGCACGCGCGGCACGCCGACCTTGAACACCGAGCCGCGGCCCGGTCGCGAACGCAGGCGGAGCGTCGCGCCGAGCAGCTTGGTCAGGCGCCGCACGATGGCGAGCCCGAGGCCTAAGCCCTTGCTGCGATCGCGTTCGGGATTGTCGAGCTGGTAGAACTCCTGGAAGACGTTCTCCTGCTGCTCGGCAGGAATGCCGCGGCCGGTGTCCCATACCTCGAGACTCAAGAGCGGTCCGCGGCGACGCGCGGCGATGATGATGCCGCCGTTGTCGGTGTAGCGCACCGCGTTGGTAGCGAGATTGCGCAGCACTCGTTCGAGCAGCACCGGGTCGCTCAGCACACGGTCACGGCTCGAGCGCAGCACCAGCCGCAGGCCCTTCTTCTGCGCCTCCTCGGCGACCTCGCGGCTGACGCGAGTCAGCACCGCGTCGATGGCGAACTCGGTGGGATGGGCCTCGATGATGCCCGCGTCGAGGCGCGAGACGTCGAGCAGGGACGTGAACAGCTCGTCCATCGCGTTGACCGATTCCTCGATGTGCGCGATCAGCTGCTGCGCGCTCGGTCGCATCGGCTCGCGCCTGAGCGCGCCGACGAACATGCCGAGCGCATGCACCGGCTGGCGCAGGTCGTGGCTCGCGGCGGCGAGGAAGCGTGACTTGTCGAGACTGGCCTGCTCGGCGCGTTCCTTCTGCCGGCGCAGATCCGCCACCAGGCTCAGGTTCTCGTAGCGCAGGCGCAGCGACTCCAGCACGCTGCGGTTGTAGTTCTTCGCCATCACCGTCGCGACCGCCATGTAGATCACCATGAGCGCCGCGAGCGCCGCGTGCAGCATGCCGTCCTGCAGCGCGACCCACAGGGTGGGCGGCACCATCAGGGAGTAGAAGCTGGTGAAGAACACCGGCAGGTAGCTGCCCCAGGCGACCACCACGCCGGACGCGATGCCGGTCACGGTCACCGCCACCAGCAGTTCCAGCTCGATGCGTCCGGGCACCATCAAGAGACAGGCGCCGGCGCCGATGGTGAGCCCGGCCAGGCACACGCTGACCAGCATGCGCCGCGCCCAGCGTCGCCACTCGGTGGGCGGCTGGGCATGGCGCAGGTAGCGCTGGGTGAGCAGGGCGCGCAGCGCGGCGTTGAACACCACCGCGCCGATGAAGGTCAGGCCGACTTCGCCGGACAGTTCCCCCTGGCGCACCAGCACGCCGACCAGCAGCGCCAGCGCGACGAGTGTCGAGGCGATGCCCACCGGGCCGTTGCGATAGAGCGCCGCGACCTGCTCGGCGCGGATCAGATCTTCCTGCTCGCCCGTCCGTGGCGGTTCCGTGGCCACTGGCTGCGCCTCGCTCATGGCCACAGCATAGCCGCGCGGCGCGCGCGGACGCAGTCCGGCCTGTTCATCGTGTCCGCGCCGGGCGGAAGCGCCGCACGCGCGCTTCGAGCGCGCGCACGCCGAGCCGGCTGCGTCCGTAGCGCAGCTGGGTGTAGAGCTTGGTGATGGCGGTGACCTCGGTGGCGAGATCGGCGCGTGCCCGCGCGACCCGCGCGCAGTAGGCGAGCGGCGCCTCGTGCGGCGCGCGCGCGAGATCCACCCTCGCGAGCCGCGCGCAGAAGCGCGCGTAGGCCGCCGCCGCCGGGTCGGTGACCGCGCGCTGCGCGCGCCACAGCAGCACGGCGAGCAGGAGGAGCCCAAGACCGAGGCTCACGCTCAAGGCCATCACCAGTCCGCCGGTCTGCCAGTCGCCCGCGCCGAGCAGATCCAGCAGATACTGCTGCTGCGCCGGCGTGTAGCCCAGCACCCATTGGTTCCAGCCGTAGGTCACGGCGTCCAGCGCGTCGCGCATGCGCGTCCAGAACTGCCCGGTGAAGCCGCGACGATCGAACACCGGCGCCTCGGCGCCGGCCGGCAACGCGTCGCTGAAACCCAGCGACACGCGCTCGGGCGCGACCGCCGCTGTCGGATCGACCCGCACCCAGCCGCGCTCGGGCAGCACCACTTCGGCCCAGGCATGGGCGTCGCGCTGGCGCAGCACGAGATACTGTCCGACCTCGTTCAGTTCACCGCCCTGGTAGCCGGTCACCACGCGCGCAGGAATGCCGGCCGCGCGCATCAGCACCACGAAGCTCGACGCGAAGTGCTCGCAGAAGCCCTCACGAGTGTCGAACAGGAACTGGTCCACCGCATCGCGCGGCAGCGGCGGCGGGGTGAGCGAGTAGTAGAAGCGCTGTTCGCGGTAGTAACGCAGCGCGAGATCGATCACGCCCTGGTCGTCCCGCGCCTGCGCGCGCCACTGCGCCGCCAGCGCGCGCGCGCGCGGATGCCTGTCGGCCGGCAGCTGCAGCGCGGCGCGGCGCTGCGTGGCGCTCGGCGGCGCGGTGCGATAGCGGGTCGCGGACTCCAGCTCGTAGCGCAGGCGCTTGCGCACCGGCTGGCCACCGAGCAGAGCGTAGTCCACCGTCTGCCGCGCGCCGGGGCCGAGCGTCGTGACCACGTCGAGTCCCAGCAGCCAGCGCTTGCGATGCGGTTCGAGCGTTACCGTGTACTTGTAGCGCTCGCCCAGCGCCTCCACCGGCGGCGCCGGCTCGGGCGCGAAGGGCGCGCCGCTCCAGGTGCGGCCGTCGGTGCGCCACAGCACCGGGCCGCGCCAGTAGCGATCGCGCGCGCGCGGCTCGGCGCCGTGGAACTGCACGCGAAAGGCGATATCGCTGGACAGTCCGAGGCGCGTGATGTCGCCGACCTGCATGCTGTCGGAGAGCCCGGTGGTGGCGTCGAAGGCGTCGGCCGGCAGACCCCACAGCGGACTGCCGATGCGCGGAAAGAGCAGGAACGCGACCGCCATCAGGGGCAGCGCCTGTGCGGTGAGCGTGGCGGCCTGGCGCAGCATCGCCTGGGCGCCGCGTCGCGCGGGCGGCGTGTTGAACTGCACCAGGGTCGCGGTCACCGCGATCACCACGCCCAGCATGTAGACCGCGGTCGGAATGGTCTGCGAGTAGAAGAAGTTGGTGACCACCAGGAAGTAGCAGAGGAAGGTCACCACGTAGTAATCGCGCTCGGTGCGCATCTCGAGCAGCTTCAAGCCGAGCAGCGCGGCCAGCAGTTCCACGCCGGCGTCGCGCCCGAGCTTGCCGCGGTAGGCGATGTAGATGCTGACGAAGGCCGCCACCGCCACCGCCTGTTTCACCAGCCACAGCAGGCGGTGCTCGGCGTCAGGCAGCGGCAGCCGGTCCCGCGCGCCGAGGTAGCGCCACAGGCAGGCGAGGCCGAAGCCCAACACCAGCACGAAGGAGAAACGCCCGGCGTGCGGTGCGAGCGCGAGCAGCAGCGCGACCGTCACCCACAGTACTTCGCCCGGCGTGAGTGCGGCGCGCCTCACGGCCGCGCCTCGTACAGCGCGAGCGCGCGCAGGCAGGCGTCGCGATGGCTCGCGCCGCTGCCGAAGCCGGGCGGCGCGCCGGGCAGTTCGAGCGCGAAGAGGAGGCCGCGGCGGCTCGCCTCCAGCACCCATTGGCAGAGCTGGGCGAGGCGCGCCTCGGTATCGCCGAGCGACGCCACCGCCTGCCAGCTGAGCAGCACCCGCGCGGCGCCCTGGCCGTGGAAGCGCTTCACTTCCAGCTCGCGCTCGCGCGCGGCGGACTTCCACGCGATGGCGCGCACCGGGTCACCCGGCACGTAGCGGCGCAGGCCGGCGAATTCCTCCGCGCCGCCAGCCAGCGCCAGCGTGCCTTGCGCGCCGGCGCTCGGCGCGACCGGCAGGGGCAGGCGGCCGCGCGGCGCGGGATAGACCAGGCAGCGCGCCTCGCCGTCGAAGTACGCCCAGGCGCGCAGGATGCCGAGCGGCCAGGCGCCGGTCACGCGCAGCCGGCCGAGGTCCTGCCAGCCGCGGCGCGCGGCGAGGCGCGGCACCACCACGTCGACCTGGCCGCCGGCCTCGACATCGAACGCCACCGCCTGCGCGGTCCAGAAGCGTTTCTCGGCGCGCTTCAGGCCGCGCGCCCAGGGACCGACGGCCAGGCGCAGGCGCGCCTGGCGCGCGTCGTTCGCGAAGCGGCAGGTGAAGCGCGCGTCCTCGCCGGCGAACACCGGCTGCGCGCGCGCGCCCAGGTAGGCGAGACCGATGAGGTTCCTGGCAGTGTGCAGCATCGCTACCAGCACCAGGCCGAACAGCAGGAAGGCCAGCAGGTAGCCGAGCGCGTTGTCGTAGTTGATCGCGCCGAGCAGGATCACCACCTGCATCGCACCGAAGGTGAGACCGCTCGCGGTCGGCAGCAGGTAGACGCGGCGCCGATCGAGACGCTGGCCGGCGCGCGACTCGCGAGGCTTCACGGCAAAGGCCCGGCCGCGAGTCCTGGCGCGCTCACGGCTCGCATGTCGCGCTGCGCGCACATTTCACGGCCCGGGATGGAGACAGTCACACGCGGATACGAAACCATCGCATGGGAACCGAACACGGGGGCGCTGCCGAGGATACTCCCCGCCCGGGGCCAAGAGGAATCGTCGGTGTGCGTGTCCGGCGCCCATGTGACTGACGGCGGAGAGCACGAGGCCAAGCGCCTGGGACATGGATGAATTGCCGGTGTGGTCATGACGGGACTTTCGTGAAACATTTCCGCCGCGGGCAGCGGCCGCTGGATATTCGATTTGTGCGGGGCTTTAATCCAGCCGCGCCACAGGATTTACTCGAGGGCCAGGGTGCCAAGCCCGTCGGCCCGCGCTTCGGCGGCGCGGCCTGCATAGCAAAGGAATGAGCGTAACAATGGATTGTCCGAGTCTCGCCGCCCGCACACCGTTGCCGTGGCTCGTGGCCGACCGATCTTCATCACTTCGAAAGGAACTTGAACCATGAACATCGTGGCGATGCCCTACCTGCGAGGCTTGTTGTTGGGCGCCCTGCTCACCGCGAGCGCCGTGCCCGCGCAAGCCTACAGCGTCAATACCTACAGCTTCGACTACGCCGAGGGAGATTGGGAACTGTGGCTGCGCACTGGCCCAGAAGGGACCGCAGAAGTCTCGGGCAGCTTCACCGCCATCGTCGCCGAGGACGCCATTTCCATCCTGCCGGCCGACATCACGCAACTGCGGCTCACGTTCAGCATCCCATCCGCGGCCTTCAGCGAGAGCCAGTTGTACACCCCGAGTATCTTCTCGTTACCGGCACAGGCGCCAAGCGGGACCACCCTGACCTTCAAGGCCGAGAGCGAGAAAAGCCTCGGCTTGGTTAAAACATTGGCTTGCATAGGCATCGCGGCGTCCCTGGGCGCCTGCGGTGGCGTCATCTCGGGCTTCGACGCGCCGGTGACGGGCCTGATTTTCGGTATCGACCAGGTCGCCGGAAAGGGGGTGTCGGTGCCCTACCAACTGCTGACCTCGAGCTTTCCCACGGTCACCCTGCTGACTTCCATTCCAGGACCGCCGCCCCAACCGCCCTCGATACCCGTGCCGGGCGTCTTGCCGGTGTTCGTCAGCGCGGTGCTGGCGCTGAGCTACGCCCGGCGTCAAACCTTCCCCGCGACTAGACCGTAAGGGTCAGGCGCGTTCAGGCAATCGGCACGGCCGCGAGCAGGCGCTCGCGCAGGGCCTGGACGTCGAGTGCGCGACCGCCGTCCGCGGGCCGCAGGCGATGCACGGCGACACTCGGCAGCACCGCCTGCACGTCGTCCGGCAGCACGTGGCCGCGGCCCTCGATCAGCGCCCAGGCGCGCGCGGCGCGCAGCAGCGCCAGCGCCGCGCGGGGTGACAGCCCACACCCGAACTCCGGCGCGCGGCGACTGTAGTCGACCAGGTCCTGCACGTAATCGAGCAGCGGCTCGGCGACATGCACCGCCGTGACCCGTGCCTGCAGCGCGAGCAATTCGTCCCGCGACAGCACGGGCGCCATCTCGGCCAGCGCCGCGCGCCGGTCGGAGGCCGCCAGCAGTGCGCGCTCGGCGCGTCGGTCGGGATAGCCGAGCGACAGGCACATCAGGAAGCGATCGAGCTGCGACTCCGGCAGCGGGAAGGTGCCGACCTGCTCGGTCGGGTTCTGGGTCGCGATCACGAAGAAGGGATCGGGCAGCGGGTGGGTCTCGTTCTCGATGGTGACCTGGCGCTCTTCCATCGCTTCGAGCAGCGCGCTCTGCGCGCGCGGCGTGGCGCGGTTGATTTCGTCGGCCAGCACCAGGTGGGTGAAGATCGGGCCCGGATGAAAGCGGAAACGCGCCGCGTCGCGCTCGTAGACGTAGGCGCCAAGCACGTCGGCCGGCAAGAGATCGCTGGTGAACTGCACGCGCTTGTAGTCGAGCCCGACGAGGCGCGCGAGCAGGTGCGCGAGCGTGGTCTTGCCCACGCCCGGCAGGTCTTCGATCAGCAGATGGCCACGGGCAAGCAGACAGGCCAGCGCGAGGCGAATCTCGGTGGTCTTGCCGAACACCACCTGCTCGGCCGCCGCGATCACTGCGGCCAGGGGACCGCCGGTGGCGTTCTGCGCGGCGTTCGCGCGGGCGCGCGGTTCAAAGGCTTTGTCGACGGGGCGCTGACTCACGCTTGAACTCCTCAGGGCGGCCGACGGTGGGTCGCTGGCGCGAATCCTGCAGCCTCGCATGGCATCCACGCTCAAGTTATCGGCGCGGCGTCCGTTGATCATGAACGACGCCCAGGTCAGACGGGCCTGGCGCCGGGTCGGCCACAGCTTAGCAGGCCGCCCACGGCGCGTGGCGTTTCGCCCCGTGGGTGGGCAAGCGACCTTTCCCCGGGGCCCAGGGAGGCCTATGACCAAGTACGACTTCGTGGTGATCGGCAGTGGCCCGGCAGGGCAACGCGCAGCCATCCAGGCGGCCAAGCTCGGCCGCAGCGTGGCGCTCATCGAGCGCGCGTTCTTCATCGGTGGCGCCTGCGTGCACACCGGCACCATTCCGAGCAAGACCTTGCGCGAGGCGGTGCTCTATCTCACCGGCTGGCGCCAGCGCGGCTTCTACGGCCGCAGCTACCGGGTCAAGGAACGCATCACGGCCGAGGACCTGATGCAGCGCCTGGACATCACCGTGCGCCACGAAATCGAGATCCTGGTGCACAAGCTGCACCGCAACTTCGTCGATACCATCGCCGGCAGCGCGCTGTTCGAGTCGCCCCATGTGCTGCGCGTCACCACTGGGCCGGATGAATCCCGCCTGGTTGAGGCCGAGAAGATCCTCATCGCGACCGGCTCGCGGCCCGTGCATCCGCCGGGCATTCCGTTCGATCTGCCGAACGTGGTCGACAGCGACAACATCCTCGACATGCGCGAACTGCCGCGCACCGTGGTGGTGGTCGGCGCGGGGGTCATCGGCGTCGAGTACGCCTCGATCCTCTCGGCGCTCGACATCGGCGTGACCCTGGTCGACGGGCGCAACGACATTCTCAACTTTCTCGATCGCGAAATCGTCGACGAGTTCACCCATCACCTGCGCGATCGCGGCGTGAGCTTGAGGCTCGGCGAGACCGTGGAATCGGTCGAAGCGCAGGACGAGAACCGCGTGGTGGTGAAGCTCGCGAGCGGCAAGCGGCTGCGCGCCAACATGGCGCTGTTCGCCTCCGGGCGGCAGAGCAACACCGACAAGCTCGGTCTCGAGCACGCGGGTCTCTCCACCGACGAGCGCGGCCGGCTCACGGTGGACGAACACTTCCGCACCGCCGTGCCGCACATCTACGCGGCCGGCGACGTGGTCGGCTTTCCGGCCCTGGCCTCGACCTCCATGGAACAGGGCCGCCGCGCCGCGCAGCACGCCTTCACCGGCAGCGCCAAGCCCAGCGCGATGGACGTGTCGCCCTTCGGCATCTACGCGGTGCCGGAGATGAGCGTGGTGGGGCAGACCGAGGAGCAGCTACGCGCCGCCGGCATCCCCTACGAAACCGGCGTCGCGCGCTTTCGCGAGACTTCGCGCGGACAGATCCTGGGACTGCGCGAAGGTTTGCTGAAACTGCTGGTGAGCCTGGAAGACCGGCGCGTGCTCGGCGTGCACATCGTCGGCGAAGGCGCCACCGAACTCGTGCACATCGGCCAGGCGGTGATCGCCCACCACGGCACGCTCGATTACTTCGTCGACGCGGTGTTCAACTACCCCACCCTGGCCGAGGCCTACAAGGTCGCGGCGCTGGACGCGTGGAACAGGCTGTAGGGCCGATTTCAATCGGCCATTCAAGACTTCAGGAGAAGCCCTGCATGGCGGCTTGAAACCCGCCCTACAGTGGAATGGCGGGTCGCGGCCCCCCTTGTAGGGCCGATTTCAATCGGCCATGCGCGATTGGACCCTCAAGACCCCGCGATCGCCATCTCGCCGATCACCATCGAGCCCGTGTGCACGCTGCTGCGCGGGTCGACGTCGGCGCCTATCTCCTGGATGTCCTTGAACATGGTCTTGAGATTGCCGGCGATGGTGATCTCCTCCACCGGATGCGCGATGGCGCCGCCTTCGATGAGAAAGCCGGCCGCGCCGCGCGAGTAGTCCCCGGTCACACCGTTCACGCCCATGCCCATCAGGTCGGTCACCAGCAGCGCGCGATCGAAGCCCGCGATGATCGCGTCCAGCGAGCGCTCACCGTGACTCACCACCAGGTTGTGCACGCCGCCGGCGTTGCCGGTCGGCGCGCGGCCCAGCCGCCGCGCGGCGTAGGCCGAGAGCAGGTAGGTCTCGAGACGCCCGGCGTCGACCAGGGTCTTGGCATTGGTCGCGATGCCGTCGTCGTCGAAGGGCGCGCTGCCGAGGCCGCCCGGGCGATGGGGCTCCTCGCGGATGGTCACGCCTGACGCCATGACCTGTGCGCCGAGCGCGTCCAGCAGGAAGGAGGCGCGACGATACTGTGCGCCACCCGAGATGGCGGCGATCAGATGACCAACCAGGCCGCCGGCGATGCGGTTCTCGAAGATCACCGGTAGCCGCGTGGTGGCAATCTTGCGCGCGCCGAGCTTGGCCACCGTGCGGCGCGCGGCGATGCGGCCGATCTCCTCGGCGTCCTCCAGCGTGGCGGGGTCACGCGCGCTCGAGAACCAGTAGCCGCGCTGCATGCCGGCCGTGTCCGCGGCGATCATCACCGCCGACAGTCCGTGGCGCGTGCCGCGATAGGCGGCATGGAAACCGTGGCTGTTGGCGTAGGCGCGCGTGCCGCGATAGCGGTTCACACTGCAGCCGTCGGACTGCTTCAGGCGCGCGTCGGCGGCGCGCGCCGCGCGCTCGCAGGTGAGCGCGAGTTCGATCGCGGCCTCGGCCTCGAGGTCCCAGGGGTGATCGAGGTCGAGGTCGGGCACTTCGCGGGCCAGGTATTCGGGCGCGGCCAGGCCGGCGTACGTGTCCGGCTCGGCGGCGCGCGCGATGGCGAGCGCGGCATCGACCGTCTCGCGCAGGGCATCGCCGGAAAAATCCGAAGTGGTTGCGCTGCCCTTGCGGCCGTCGAGATGGATGGTGATGCCGAGGCTCTTGTCGCGTTCGTGCTCGACCGTCTCGCAGGCGCCGTCACGCACCGTGACCGCGAGGCCTTCGCCGGCCGAGAGCCCGACTTCGGCGGCCGGCGCGCCGCGCGCGCGGGCGAGTTCAATCACCTCGAGCGCGAGGCGCTCGAGCACGGCGGGCTGGTTGTAGTCGACGGCGATGCGCTGGTTCATGCACCCATGCTAATGAATCCCGCCGAGGCGGGCCATCGCCCTGGGGTAGACTAGCGGCCTGCCGCGCGCCAGCGGCGCTGACCCATACCCATGAGCCGATGACCGATACGCCCATCCTCGCCAAGTTGAACCAGCGGCAGCGCGACGCCGTGTCCTCGAACGCCAGGCACGTGCTGGTGCTGGCCGGCGCCGGCAGCGGCAAGACCCGCGTGCTGGTGCATCGCATCGCCTGGTACCTGGAGACCGGCCAGGCCTCGCCGCTCGGCATCCTGGCGGTGACCTTCACCAACAAGGCCGCGGCCGAGATGCGCGGGCGCATCGAGCAGCTGACCGGCCGGCCGCTGGGCGGCATGTGGGTCGGCACCTTCCACAACATCGCGCACCGCATCCTGCGCGCCCACGCGCGCGACGCGAACCTGCCGGACAACTTCCAGATCATCGATTCCGACGATCAGCTGCGCGTGGTGAAGCGCGCGATCCGCGGGCTCGATCTGGACGAGAACGAGTGGCCGGCCAAGGAAGCGCAGTGGTTCATCAACGCGCGCAAGGACGACGGTCAGCGTCCGCAGCACGTCGACGACTTCGGCGACGGCGCGCTGCACACCATGGTGGACATCTACCGCGCCTACGAGGACGCGTGCAACCGCGCGGGGCTGGTCGACTTCGCCGAGCTGCTGCTCCGCGCCCACGAGCTGTGGCTGAACCATCCCGGCCTGCTGCGCCACTACCGCGAGCGCTTCTGGCATGTGCTGGTGGACGAGTTCCAGGACACCAACGCCATCCAGTACGCCTGGCTCCGGAACCTGGCGGGCGAGGACGGCAGCATCTTCGTGGTGGGTGACGACGACCAGTCGATCTACTCCTGGCGCGGCGCACGGGTCGAGAACATGCAGCATTTCCGCAAGGATTTTCCGCAAGCCGAACTCATCCGCCTGGAACAGAACTACCGGTCCACCGGCAACATCCTCGCCGCCGCCAACACCCTCATCGCCAACAATCCCTCGCGTCTCGGCAAGGAGCTGTGGACCGATGGCGCCAAGGGCGAGGCCATCACGCTCTACGCCGCCTATAACGATCTCGACGAGGCGCGCTTCTGCGTGGATCGCATCAACCAGTGGTTCGACCACGGCGGGCGGCTCGCCGAGTGCGCCATGCTCTACCGCACCAGCGCGCAGTCGCGCGTGCTGGAAGACGCGCTGCGCCAGGCCGACCTGCCCTACCGCGTGTACGGTGGTTTCCGCTTCTACGAGCGCGCCGAGATCAAGGACGCGCTCGCCTACCTGCGCCTGGCCGCCAACCGTGGCGACGACGCGGCCTTCGAGCGCATCGTCAACGTACCGCCGCGCGGCATCGGCCAGCGCTCCATCGACGACGTGCGCGACACCGCGAAGCGCGAGCGCATCACGCTGTGGGAGGCCGCGCGACGCCTGCTCGATCACAAGGAGATGGCGGCGCGCGCGCTGGGCGCGTTGCAGCGCTTCCTTGATCTCATCGACCGCATGAGCGTCGCCATCGACGAGCTGCCGCTGGCGGAGCTGCTGGAACACGTCATCGCGCAGTCGGGCCTGGTCGAGCACTACCGCAAGGAAAAGGGCGAGCGCGGGCTGGATCGCATCGAGAACCTCGAGGAACTGGTCACCGCCGCGCGCGACTTCAAGCCCTCGCCCGACGACGAGGACATTCCCATCCTCGCCGCCTTCCTGACCCACGCCGCGCTGGAATCGGGCGAAGGCCAGGCCGATGCGCACAGCGACTGCGTGCAGCTCATGACGCTGCACTCGGCCAAGGGCCTCGAGTTTCCGCAGGTGTTCCTGGTGGGCGTGGAGGAGGGGCTCTTCCCGCATCAGCGCTCGGCCGCCGACCCGGTGCAGCTCGAGGAAGAGCGGCGGCTGTGTTACGTCGGCATCACGCGCGCGATGAAGAAGCTCACCATCACCCACGCCGAGTCGCGTCGGCTGCACGGTGCCGACTACTACCCGCAGCCCTCGCGCTTCATCCGCGAACTGCCGCGCGAGGTGCTGGACGAGGTGCGACTCGGCGGTCGGGTGAGCGCCGGACGGTCGAGCCTGGGCGGCGGGGTGATGGAGAACACGCCCAATGCCTACGGCCTGCGACTCGGCCAGCGCGTGGCGCACAAGATCTTCGGCGAGGGCGTGGTGCTGCACCTGGAGGGCCAGGGCGATCACTCCCGCGTGCAGGTCAACTTCGAATCGGAAGGGGTGAAGTGGCTGGTCGCGGCCTACGCCAACCTGCAGGCCGTGTGATCGAAGGGACAGACCCCGGACGGGGTCTGTCCCATCACGATTCAGAGGTCCGAAAACACGAAGGCCCCGCCCGACGCACCGACCAGCGGCGCGCCCGGCGGGGCCTTCGTCGAGTCGCCTTACTTCGCGGCCTGGATCATGTAGTCCACGGCAGCCTTGATGTCGTCGTCGGCGATGTCCGGGCGACCGCCCTTGGGCGGCATCATGCCGGCGCTGCCCATGAAGCCGTTGATCGCGCTGCCGTGCAGCACGTCGATGCCCTTGGCGACGCGCGGTTCCCAGGCGGCCTTGTCGCCGAGCTTCGGCGCGCCGGCCGCGCCGGGCGTGTGGCAGACGAAGCACACGGCGTCGTAGGTGCTCTTGCCCTTGCCGGTATCGGCGGCGGCGGTGGCCGGCGCCGCGGCATCGGCCGGGGCGGGCGCGGCCGCCGCGGGGGCGGCAGCGGCCGGTTCTGCGGCGGCGGGCGCGGGGGCCGCATCGCCACCCTGCTTGCCGCCGACCGCAGCGAGCATGTAGTCCACGGCAGCGGTGACCTGGGCGTCGGTCAGCGACGGGTTGCCACCGCGCGCCGGCATCATGCCGGCCGGGCCGGTGTAGCCGTTGATGGCGTGGGTGACCAGCGTGTCGTGGCCCTGGGCGATGCGCGATTCCCACGCGGCGACGTCGCCGTACTTCGGCGCGCCGGCGATGCCGGCGGCGTGGCAGGCGAAGCAGACCTGGTCATAGGTGGCCTTGCCCGGGTCGCTGCTGTCGGCGCTCGCGGCGGCCGGCGCTGCCGCGGCGGCGGTCTCGGCCCCGGTCTTGGCGCCGGCGACGGTCACCGGCGCGGTGCCGGTGTTCAACTCGCCCACGGGCGCGAGGTTGGCTTCCTTGTAGGTGTCCGCATGGTCGTTTTGCTGCACGCCGGAGTTCACCACCTTGGCGAGCACGAACGCCGTCAACCCGATCACGACCAGGCCCAGCAGCACCAGGGAGAAATTCCGGACAAAAACGCCGTCGTCTTGCTTGCTACTCATGTTGTTCTCTCGAAGAAGAAGGAAGCCCCAGGAGATATGGCGGGAGGCGCATCTTGCCGTGCGCTCGCCGGCCGGCATTATAGCCAAATCATGCGCATTCACTAGGGATTTTAGGGCCTTGGGGATCGCGTCCGCCCTGC
>JBFWYG010000099.1:0-3744 GCA_050186725.1 Gammaproteobacteria bacterium
CCGACTTCACCTACTGCCACGAAGATCCCAAGGTCGCCGAGCAGGTCGCGCGCGAGTACCTCGCCAAGTACTACGCGAGCGTCATACGCCACTATGACTTCGACGGCACGCACTGGGGCGAGACCAACGGCTACGGCGCCTACCAGGCGGGCGCGAGCATGATCAAGGAAGTGGGCCTGGACGCGGCCTGCGAGGCCTTCGTGCAGAACCAGGCCTGGGGCACGCCGGAGCAGATCGTCGAGAAGTGGGCGCGACGCGTGGAGATGACCGGCGAGCTGCGCCCGGCAATGGCGGTGTCCTATGCGGGCATGCCCTTCGATCTCGTCAAGGCGAGCCTCCGGCTGATCGGCGAGAAGGTCGCGCCGCGACTGCGGGAATTGGGCAAGGCGCGCAAGGCGGCGTAGGTCGGACCTGCGCACGGGGTTGCAATCGGGGCTCTGGAATCGAATGGCGGGTTGAAACCCGCCCTACAGGGAGGCCTCCTTGTAGGGCCGATTTCAATCGGCCACGCACGGCCACCAGGCGGCCGCCCTGTAGGGCCGATTTCAATCGGCCGTGCACGGTCAAGGCGGATGATTCGACAGCGGCGGCGCGACCTCCTCGAGTCCACGGCCTTCGGCCGCGACGCCCAGACGCAGCGCAACCCATGCGGCGCCCACCATCAACAGCGCGGCACACACGTAGCCGAGCGTGAGCGCCTCCCGCGCGCCTTGCCCGACTATCCAGCCGAATAGCGCCGGCGCGGCAACCCCTCCCAGCAAGGTGCCGAGGGCGAAGAACAACGCGATGGCGACCGCGCGCAGTTCCAACGGAAAGATCTCGCTCACGGTCAGGTACGCGGAACTCGCCGCAGCGGAGGCGAAGAAGAACACCACGCTCCACGCGAGCGTCTGGGTCGTGGCGGTCAGGAGATCGGCCTGGAACAGCGCCGCGGTCACGGCCAGAAGCACACCGGACGCGGCGTAGGTCAACGCGATCATCGGCCGCCGACCGACCGTGTCGAAGTACTTGCCGAGTACGAAGGGCCCGAGCACGTTGCCCGCGGCGAAGGGCAGCAGGTAATGACCCACGGCGGCGTCCGGCACCGCGTAGAAGCGCGCCAGCACCAGGCCGTAAGTGAAGAAAATCGCGTTGTAGAAGAACGCCTGGGCCGCCATCAGAACCACGCCGAGCAGCGCTCTTCGACGTTCGCGCACCAGCATCACCTGCCAGACCGTGCGCCACGGCGTGGGACCGCGCGGCCGGAGGCGCGTGACGGGCAGCGTCGCGCCGTCCGCGGGGCCGAGTCCGGCACGCGCCTCGGCTGCGGCCACGATGCGCTCCGCCGCGGCCGCCTGCCCATGGGTCAGCAGCCAGCGCGGGCTCTCCGGCACGTGACGACGCAGGAGCAGCACGCCCAGGCCGAGCAGTGCGCCGACGCCATAGGCGATGCGCCAGGCGAGATCTGCCGGCAGCGCCGAGGTCGAGAGCAGCGCACTGGCCGCGCCCGCGCCGAGCGCCGCGCCCAGCCAGTAGGAGGCGTTGACCATCAGCGCGACCCGCCCGCGATGGCGCGCGGGCACGAGTTCGTCGATGGCCGAATTGATCGCCGCGTACTCACCGCCGATGCCGGCGCCGGTCAGTGCGCGGCACAGCGCGTAGCTCGCGAAGTCCCAGGCGCAGGCCGAGGCCGCGGTGGCCAGCAGGTAGACCGCGACCGTGACGAAGAACAGGCGGCGTCGGCCGTAGCGATCGCAGGCGCGGCCGAACACCAGCGCGCCCAGCACCGCCCCCAGCAAGTAGCAGCTCGCGCTCGCGCCGGCCTCGGCCGGGGTCAGCGCCAGGGTGTCGGCGCGGGTCAGGACCGCGGCGAGCGCGCCGGCCAAAGTGATCTCGAGACCGTCCAGCACCCAGGACGCGCCGAGCGCAAGCACCACCCAGGTGTGCCAGCTTGTCCAAGGCAGACGATCGAGACGCGCCGGCACGCACGATTCCACCAGGCCATCGGGCGAGGTGCGCGTCTCCATCATCGGCCTCCTGCGCGCTCGGCGGCGCGCGGCGGCTACAGCCCCATCTGGCGCACCGCGAGGTCGCGCATGATCTCGGCCGAGCCGCCGCCGATGGCCATCACCTTGGTCTCGCGGTAGATGCGCTCCACGGGGTGGCCGCGCAGGTAGCCTGCGCCGCCGAAGATCTGCATGGCCTCGTTGGCGCAGAACTCGAGCGCGGTGGAGCAGAAGAACTTGGCCTTGCTGATCTCCGCGACCGGCATGCTGTCCTCGTTCACCAGCCAGCAGACCTGGTTGATGAGCGCCTCCATCGCGTCGATGCGGGAAGACATGTCGGCGATCTTGTGGCGAATGACCTGGTGCTTGATCAGCGGCTTGCCGAAAGTGCGGCGCTGACCGGCATAGGCGATGGCTTCATCCAGGCAGCGGCGCGCCATGCCGAGCATCTGCGCGCACATGAACAGGCGTTCGTAGTTGAAGTTGTTCATCGCGAGCGCGAAGCCCTTGTCCTGCTCGCCCATGAGATGGCTGGCGGGGATGCGGCAGTTGTCGAAGTAGAGCGTCGCCGTGTCCGATGACCACCAGCCCATCTTGCGGTCCAGCGCGCTGCGCGTGAAACCGGGCGCGTCGGCGTCGACGAAGAAGAGCGAAAGCCCCGCGCCCCCCTCGGCGCCGGTGCGCGCGGCGATGACGTAATGGCTGGCCTTCATGCCGCCGGTGATGAAGGTCTTGGAGCCGTTCAACACCCACTGTTCGCCTTCGCGCACCGCGCGCGTCTGCACCGCCGCGACGTCGGAGCCGCCGGACGGCTCGGTCACGCCCAGCGCGCCGCCCCTGCGGCCCGAGAGGATTTCCGGCAGCGCGCGGCGCTTGATGTCTTCGTTGGCGAAGCCCGCCACCAGCCCGACCATGATGCTGCGACAACCGATGGAGGCGATCACGCCGCCGACCCCGCCGTAACCTAGTTCCTCGGCGCAGGCGCAGCGCATGAAGGCGTCATCGAAGCCGTTACCGCCGTAGGCTTCGTCGATACCGAAGCCGAACAGTCCCAGCGCGCAGGCCTTCTCGTGCATCTCCCAGGGAAAATCCCCCGCCTCGTCCCAGGCATCGGCGTGAGGTTCGATCTCCTGCCTGACGAAACGCGCGACGGCATCACGAAAGGCCCGGCGTTCGTCGGTGTCGAAGGGATTGCGCATGACAATAGATCCTGGTGAAACGAGGCCTCATTGTAGGGCGGGTTTCAACCCGCCATTCGGTTCCAGAGCTTCCGTCGAGGCCGCGGGTAATCGGGGACAGACCACGGTTTCGCGGAAACCGTGGTCTGTCCCCGATTACCCGATTACCCCTGGAGGAACCCCTCCACCACCTCGTACAACTGCCCGCGCTGCTCCTCGAGCAGCATGAGATGCGTCGCGCCGCCGATCACACACAGCCGCTTGCGCGGCGCGGTGGTAAGGCGCGCGAACACTTCGCTGCCCTGCGCGACGGTCGTCTCCTGGTCCCATTCGCCGACCGCCACCAGGGTCGGACAGCGCACCCGCGCCGGATCCCAGGTGGACTGTCCGCACATCCAGCGGGTGGTGACATCCTTCACCACGCCGGTCGGCGCGCGCAGGCGCGGCGGGCTGTGGCGCTCGGCCTCGGGATCGGAGGCGATGGCGGCCGCGGCCCAGGCCGCGACCCGCACCGCAGGCGCGACCGCGGCGCGTTGCGCGTCATCCAGGTTGACCAGCCAGCGTCGCGCGGTGCCCTCGGC
>JBFWYG010000099.1:3844-6673 GCA_050186725.1 Gammaproteobacteria bacterium
CGGTCATTGTGCCACGCGCCCGAGCGGTCGCCGGAGCCCTTCAGCCCGCGCCCGCGCGGCCGCTACCACCGGCGAATCGACAACCATGGCGCCATGACCCTGTCCTTCCAAGATCTTCGGCTGCGCACCAGCGTGCTGCTGGTGGTGCTGGGCGTGAACCTGCTGGCGAGCGGCATCTTCGCCACGCATCTCTACCAGGTGCGCCGCGCCGACATCCAGCACAACATCGACCAGCGCCTGGTGACCGCGGCCCACGCGCTCAAGCTCGCCGCCGATCCCTATCACGATCAGCTTGCCCGCGATGGCCAGGTGAGCGACGCGGACTACCTCGCGCGTCTCGCGCGCCAGGCCGAGTTCTCCTCCGCGGCCGGCGTCGCCTATGCCTACACCCTGGTCGCGCGAGGCGAGCGACTGCTGTTCACTTCCGACAGTCCCTCGGCCGAGGATTTCGCCGACAAGAGCTACGCCAAGCTGTGGGAAGACTACAGCGACGCCTCGGCGGGACTGCGCGACGCCGCGGCGAGCGGCGCGCGACGCTTCGATGAATACACCGACAAGTGGGGCAGCTTCCGCTCGGTGTTCCTGCCGGTGAAGTCGGCGGCCGGCACGCCCTATATCATCGGTATCGACATCGACATCGCCTTCGTGCGCGCGGCGCTGTGGCACACCCTGATCGAGGCGCTCGTGATCGGCGCCGGCGTACTGACGCTCGGCGGACTCCTGAGCTTCCTGCTCGCGACCCGGCTGTTCCGCCCGCTCGGTGCGCTGGTGGCGCAGGTCGACGCCATCGCCGCCGGCGACCTGTCGCGCCGCGCGCGCACCCCGGGCCGGAGCGAGATTGCCCAGCTCGGCGCGCGTATCGACACCATGGCGGCGGCGCTGCGCGAGGTGATCGGCCGCGTGCAGCTCTCGGCCAGCCATCTGCGCCAGACCGCCCACGCACTGTCCCGCCAGGCGATGGAATCGGAGCGCAGCAGTGCGCGCCAGCTCGCCCATGTCGAGCACGCGGCCAGCGCCGCCGAGGACATTCGTGGCGAGATGCAGTCCGTGCGCGAGGAGCTCGAGCACACCCGGCGCGTCGCCGCCGGGACCGTGAGTACCGCGAGCGATGCCCGCGGGGTGGTTTCGCGCGCCGGGCGGGACGTCGAACGCGCGCGTCATCAGAGTCTCGCGGTGGCCGACTCCATTCGCCGCCTGGACGGCCGCGTGCACGACATCGGCGCGGTGAGCGGCGCCATCAGCGCCATCGCCGCCCAGACCAACCTGCTGGCGCTGAACGCCGCCATCGAGGCGGCGCGCGCGGGTGAGCAGGGACGGGGCTTCGCGGTGGTGGCCGACGAGGTGCGATCTCTGGCCGCCAAGACCCTGGAGGCAACTCAGCAGATCGAGGCCACCATCGGCTCGGTGAGTCACGACAGCTCGGAGACCGCCGCGAGCGTGATCGCCGGTACCGACGACGCGCTGGCCGCCGCCGACGGCATGCAGGAAGTGGACAAGGTGCTCGACGCCATCACCCACAGCGCCGCGCTGGCCCAGCAGGAGTTCGAGCGCATCGTGCTGCTGAGCGAGCGGCAGGTCGGGCGGACGCTCGAAATCGCCGACACGCTCGCCAGGTCGCGCGCCGCGTCGAGCGGCACCGCCTCGACGGTGCGCACGCTCGCGGCGGAAGCGGAGCGGCTGGCTGGCCTCGCCGACGAGCTGGCTGCGGGCACCGCGCGCTTTCGCCTGGGTTGAGCCGAGCAAGGCCTGCGCCACGGCGTCGCGGCACGGCGGTGGAACGGCGCAGGCACGGCTCGCTACACTAGCGCCACCTTCCGGCAGGCACCCCCCGCACCTCCATGACCGTCGTCGCCGCGCGTCTCTACCGGGACGGCAGGATCGTCCAGGACATCGCCATCGATGAGCCGCTGCCGCGCGCACCGACCGGGTCGGAGTTCTACTGGATTGGGCTGTGCGAACCGGATGCCGCCGAGCTCGCGGCCCTGCAGCGCAGCTTCGATCTGCACCCGCTCGCCATCGAGGATGCGCGCAAGGCGCACCAGATGCCGAAGCTGGACATCTACGGCGATCAGCTCTTCCTGGTGGCGCGCACCGTGTCGCTGGACGGCGGCGAGATTGGTTACGGCGAGACCTCGTTCTTCGTCGGCCGACACCACATCATCAGCGTGCGCCACGGTTCCGGGCGCGCGCACACCGAACTGCGCACCGAGCTCGAGTCCTCACCCTCGCTCATGCGCCACGGCGTGGACTACGTGCTGCACGCCGTGCTCGATTACATCGTGGACGGCTACCTGCCGGTGATCGAAGGGGTGGAAGACATCGTGCAGTCAATGGAGCACCGCGCGCTGGACGCCAGCCTGCGGCGCGACGACGTGCGCGCGCTGTTCCACCTGCGCCGCCAGCTCGGCCGCTTCCAACGGGTGATGGGGCAGACCGCCGAGGTCTGCGCCAAGCTCGCGCACCTCGAACTGCCGCACATCGATGCGGAGGTGCGCCCCTATTTCCGCGACGTGCTCGACCACGTGCGACGCGTCGAGAGCCGCGTCACGGGCCTGCGCGAAGTGCTGACCACGGTGTTCGAAGTGAGCGTGCTGCTCGAGCAGCAGCAGCAGGGCGAGATCACCCGGCGCCTGGCCGCGTGGGCCGCGATCCTGGCCGTGCCCACCGCCATCGCCGGCATCTACGGCATGAATTTCGAGTACATGCCGGAGCTGAAGATGCACGCCGCATATTTCGTCGTACTGGTGTCGATCGTCACGATCTGCGGCGTGCTGTACGCGCGCTTCAAGCGCGCGGGGTGGTTGTAGGTCGGATTTCGACCCGCCGTGC
>JBFWYG010000099.1:6773-14517 GCA_050186725.1 Gammaproteobacteria bacterium
ACTTCCTTCGCGAACAGCTTGAGGTAATCGGGCGACAGCTTGTCGATGCCCTTGGCCTGCGCGTGCTCGCGGATCTTGGCGGCGACGGCGGCGGTGAGTTCACCCTTGAACACCGCGTTGTTCTCGCGCAGCCAGTCTTCCGAGGCCTGGCGGTTGACGTTCAGCTTGTTGATCTTCGGCACCGCGTAGCGCGCGATGAGTTCGTAGGAACGACGCGTCTCGTTCCAGTCGGCCCAGTGGTGGTCGAGGTTCAGGAACGCGCCGAAGCCGCCGGACTGCGCCTGCAGGCGTTCAATCTGCGCGACGAAGTCGTCCGGCGTGCCGATCACGGCGAAGCCGGTCTCGATCATGTAGTCGATGGGATCGCAGTCGGTCGGCACGCCGAGCGGCAGCGCCGCTACCTTGGACATGTAGTCGAGCCACTTCACCAGGCCGTACTGCACGTTGGCGCGGGCCTTTTCGCGGGTCTCGGCGACGTGCACCGGACCGACCAGGCGCCAGGCCGAGCGGTTCATGGTCTTGCCGTGCTCGGCGGCCGATTCCTCGGCGATCTCCCAGTTGGCGGACAGCGCGTTGAAGCCGCCGGCCGAGGTCGCGCCGATGGAGAGCAGACCGATGCCGTGCTTGCCCGCGGCGCGCGCGCCGGTCGGCGAGACCTGGTTGGCGACCGCCATCTCGACCCCGGCCTCGCTGTAGGACGGGAACATGAGGCTCGCGTTCTGCAGCGTGAACCACTCGGTCTCGGCGTTCACGGTCTCGCCGTTCAAGAGCCGCACCAGCGGCTCGATGGCCTCGTCCATGCGATCGCGCGCCTTGGAGGTCGGGATGCCCTGCATGTAGGCGTCGGCGGGCAGGGAGCCCGGGCCCACGCCGAACATCGCGCGGCCGCGGGTCATGTAATCGAGCTGGCGAATGCGGTCGGCCAGGATCAGCGGGTGGTGGTAAGGCAGCGAGGCGACACCGGTGCCCAGGCGGATGGTGCGGGTGCGCTGCGCGGCGCCGGCGATGAACAGTTCCGGGCTCGCGGTGATCTCCCAGCCGCCGGAATGGTGTTCACCGATCCAGGCCTCGTCGTAGTTGAGCTTGTCCATCCATTCGACCAGGTCCATATCGTGCTCGAAGGCGACGAGCGGATTCTCGTTGACCGGAATGTGCGGCGGAATGAACGCGCCGAAGCGGATGCGGGACTGGGCCATGAGGATTCTCCTTGAAGGCACTGCGTGAACGGAACTGCGGACCTCGCCCGCCGACCCGCACGTTAGACGAGTCCGGGCCGCCAGATCCAGCGGACGGCGCGGCTTTTTACCCGGGCGCGATCAAGTTGTCGGCATCGCTCGACGGTTCGCCCACCCTTATGGGTAGGCCCTTTGCTCATCGCCGGTACGTGGGCGCCACTCGCCCACTTGGGCACACTGCAAGACCTCGTCCCGCGCACCGGAGCCCGCCATGCACGACAACCTCGCCGCCGCTGCCGCCGCCTATCGCCGGGATGGCGTGGCCCACCTGCCCGGCGTGCTGGACGCACGCACCCAGGACCTGATCGCCGAGCTCTACCAGTGGAGCCTCGCGAACCCCACGCCCTCGGGCTGCATGATGTACGCCGGTACCGACGGCGCCTTCTACCAGGACTTGAGCCATCCATCGGCGGCGCACGCCTACCGCGAGCTCCTGACCGAGACCGTCATCCCCGACCTCGCGGCGGCCCTGTGGGGCAGCCCCGAGGTGTGGTTCCTCTACGAGCAGATCTGGCTGAAGGAGGCCGGCGCGGCGCGACGCACGCCCTGGCACCAGGATTCGCCCTACCTCGCCGTGGAAGGCGAGCAACTGGTGGTGTTCTGGATCAATCTCGAACCGGTGGCGCGGGAACAATCACTGGAATTCGTGCGCGGCTCGTGGCGCGAGACGCTCTACGACGGCTCGTCCTTCGACGCCGCCGACGACACGCGGCCGGTGTTCGGCCACGGCCTGCCGCGCCTGCCCGACATCGAGGCCGAGCGCGAGCGCTGGGACATCGTCAGCTACGCCGTGACGCCGGCCGACGTGGTGGCCTTTCATCCGAGCACGCTGCACGGTGGAGGGGGCACGCGGGCGGGCGCGCGTCGGCGCACGCTGTCGCTGCGCCTGTTCGGCGCCGACGCGCGCTTCGCCGCGCGGCCGGGCCTGGCCCCGGCGCCGCTGGTCGCGGGCCTCGACCAGGCGCTGCGGCCGGGCGACCCGTTCCGCCATCCGGCCTTTCCGCGCCTGCGGCCGTCACCCGCCGGTTTCGAGGCCATCCCCGCCGTCGAGGGCGGCCACAGCGTCAATGTCATGCGCCGCCTGACGGGCGGCTAGGCAGGCACCTGCGCCGCCGCGCGTGCCAGCGCGGCGTGCAGTTGTTCCAGCGGCACCGGCTTCAGCAGCACCTGCAGGCCCTCACTGCTCGCGCGTGGCGCGTCGACGCGATCGGCCAGCCCCGTGCAGACGATGACCGGTAGCCACGCGCACTGCTCGCGCAGGGACCGCGCCAGTTCCATGCCCGTCAGGCCGGGCATGGTCTGGTCGGTGATGAGCAGGTCGAAGCCCGCCGGGTTGTCGCGCGCCCATCGCAGCGCCGCCACCGGGTCGGTGAAGGTCTCCGCCTGCTGGCCTTCCGCATCCAGCCATTCCGCGACGAAGCGCGCCACCGCCGGCTCGTCGTCCACCACCAGTACCCGCAGCCGGCGCAGTGGCAGCGCCACGGGCGTGGCGAGCGCATCGCCCGTGGCGGGCGGCGCCGCGGCCCCGGCCGGGCGCAGCAGCACGCGCATGCGGGTGCCGTCGCCCGGCGCCGATTCCACCAGCACGTGGCCGTCGGCGCGATGCACGATGCCGTGCACGACCGCGAGGCCCATGCCGGTGCCGCTGCCGACCTCCTTGGTGGAGTAGAAGGGGTCGAAGATGCGCGGCAGGTGCTCGGGCGCTATGCCGCCGCCCGAATCCCGCACCGCGAGTTCGACGTACTCGCCGTCGATGTCACGCAGGCAGGCGGCGCAGCGACCATGACGCGCGGCGCTCGGCGTCAGCTCGATGCTGATGACGCCGTGGCCGGCGATGGCGTCGCGCGCGTTCAGCACCAGGTTGACCAGCACCTGCTGGAAATCCGTGGCGTCGATCAGCACCGGCGCCGCGGCCGCGCACAGCGCCGTGGCGATGCGGATGGTCGAGGGGATCACCGCCTTGAGCATGCGCACCGCCTCGTCGATACGCGCGACCGTGTCGAGCGGCGCGAGGTCCGCGGCCGGCGCGCTGCGGCTGAAATCCAGCAGTTTGCGCACCAGGTCGCGGGAGTGCTCGGCCGCCTGCACGATGGTCGCCAGGTACTGCTCGAGCTTCGGGTCCAAGGTGCCGCGCGCACGCGCCAGGGTAGCGAAACCGAGAATGGTCGCGAGGCTGTTGTTGAAGTCGTGGGCGATGCCGCCGGTCAGGGTGCCGATGGCCTCGAACTTCTGCGCGCGCTGCAGCTGGTTCTGCAGCGCGCGTTCGCGTTCGGCGGCGGCGTGCTGGGCGGTGACGTCCTCCAGCATGCCGGCGAAGCCGAGCACCCGTCCGCGATCGCGAATCGCCGCCGCGCGGGTGCGCAGGCGCAGCTCCGCGCCACGCCCCACCCACGCGCGCCACTCGGCGTCGAACGAGCCGTCAGGCGCGGCGATGAAGTCCTGCCAGGCGCGGGCGAGACGCGACTGGTCGTCACGATGCACGTGTTGCAGCCATACCTTGCCGCGCAGACTGCCCTCGGGCAGGTCACTCATGGCCGCAATCGCCGGGTTGTAGTAGACGATGCCGCCGTCCGGGTCGGCGAGGAACATGCCGACCGGGGAGTTCTCCACCACGGTGCGCAGGCGCGCCTCGCTCTCGCGCAGCGCGCGCTCGCCCTGCTTGAGCGGCGTGATGTCCTGCCAGGTGCCTACGCAGCGCACGGCGCGGCCACGCGCGTCGCGCGACACCACCTGGCCGGTGTTGAGAATCCAGCAGTAGCTGCCGTCCCGCCGACGACCGCGAAACTCGAAGCGCGCGTCGGGCCGCAGGCCGCGCAGGTGTTCGTTGATGGCGGTCAAGGACATCGCTTGATCTTCGGGATGCACGCGGCGGTGCCATTCGACGGAACTCGTCGGCAGCTCCCCGTGGGCGTAGCCGAGGAGTTCCGCGCAGCGTGGCGTCCAGGTGATCACGTCGCTCGGCGCGTCCCAGTCCCACAGCCCGAGGTGGGTGGCGTCGATCGCCAGTTCCAGCCAGCGCTGGTTGGCGCGCGCGGATTCTTCGGCGATGCGTCGCTCATGGATGTCGGCCTGCACGCCGATCATGGCCAGGGGTCGCCCGTCCGGCGCGCGACGCAGCGCGCGCGTGCGTGAATTGATCCAACGCCAACCCAGGGTGCGATGTCGAATGCGGTACTCGATCTCGTAGCCCTCGATGCGTCCGCTCATGAAATCGTCGCGCACCGGTCGCAGGCGCGGCTCGTCGTCCGGGTGCCAGTCGTCGTAGCGCAGCGCGAGCTCGTCGTGGGCCCAGCCGCGCAGCTCGGCCATGCGCTCGTTCCATACCCAGGAGTCGGTCTCGCAGTTCCATTCCCACATGCCGAGCTGGCCGGCATCGAGGGCGAAGCGCATGCGCGCCTCGTTCTCGCGCGAACGCTCGTCGGCGCGCAGCCGCAACATCTCGGCGGTGGCGCGCGCCGCGGCGGCGCGCAGCAGAGATTCAGCCGAAGCGTCGCGCTCACGAGGGCGCGTGTCGATTGCGAACAAGAGACCGAGGCACTCGCCGTGCTCGTCGCGCAGCGCCGTGCCGCAGTAGCTCTCGAGATCGAGTCCGCCGAACTGCTCGCAGGTGTGAAAGCGCTCGGTCAGCGCATGCTCGACGAACAGCACTTCTCCGCCGCGCGCGAAGGTCATCTCGCAGGGCGTGCCGGCGATGTCGAAGTGAAAGGCGGGGCGGGGGGTGCCGTGCAGCCACATGCCCAGCACTTCGATGGCCGCGCCGCCGCGCAGCAGGCGCCCGACGCCGACGCCGACGCAGTCGAGGCCCTGGCACACCACGCGCGCGATGCCGGCGAACACACCGATGTCGAAGGCAGGATTCTGCAAGGTCTCGTAGGCCTCGCGCAGACGATCGCCCGCGACCGCGGCACTCCCGGGCCTCGCTGTCGGTGTCCGTCCCTGGTCTGTCCCCGGGCCGTTCATCCCGTTCCCTTGTCATCATCCATCGTCGCAAGCATAAACCCATGGGCGACGCGTGCATCATGCCCGCGGCGGATGCACTAGAATCCCGCCGCGCGCCGCGGCCGTCGCTGCGCGGCCCGCAATGTCCATCCTGTGGAGATTCCGCCATGTCCGCCACGCGCGCGCCACTCGCCACCACCAGCGTCGACGCCGTCGTCGTCGGCGCCGGCTTCGCCGGCCTCTACGCGGTCTACAAGCTGCGAGAACTGGGGCTCACCCACCGCGCCTTCGAGCAGGGCGGCGGGGTGGGCGGCACCTGGTACTGGAACCGCTATCCTGGCGCGAGTTCGGACTCGGAATCGTGGGTCTATTCCTACACCTTCTCGGAAGCGCTCGAGCAGGAATGGACCTGGAGCTGCCGCTTTCCAGGCCAGGCCGAGATCCTGGGTTATCTGGAACATGTCGCCCTGCGCTTCGATCTGAAGCGCGCCTTCACCTTCGACACGCGCGTCACCGCCGCGGCCTGGGACGACGCCAGCGAGCGATGGCTGGTGGAGACAGAGCGCGGCGAACGGGTCAGCGCGCGGTTCCTCATCACCGCGGTCGGCTGCCTGTCGGCGGCCCAGGTACCGAAGATCGACGGTCTCGAAGATTTCCAGGGCGCCTGGTATCACACCGGCCGCTGGCCGCACGAGGGCGTCGACTTCACCGGCAAGCGCGTCGGCGTGGTCGGCACCGGCTCGTCCGGCATCCAGTCCATTCCGATCATCGCGCGCGAGGCCAGTCACCTCACCGTGTTCCAGCGCACGCCGAGCTTCAGCGTGCCGGCCGGCAACCAGGCGCTGACCCCGGAGCGGGTCAAGGAGCTCAAGGCGAACATCAAGAAGATTCGCGAGTTCTGCCGCTGGTCCACCATCGGCCAGCCCTACGACTGGAAGGACGCCGAGGCGCTCAAGGTGTCGCGCGAGGAACTCCTCGCGCAGTTCGAAGCCGACTGGCACAAGGGCGGCTTCGAGTGGATGTTCGGCAGCTTCAAGGATCTCCTGGTCGATGAGCGCGCCAACCAGCTCGCCGCGGACTTCGTGCGCGAGAAGATCCGGCAGACCGTCAAGGATCCCGAGACCGCGCGCCGCCTGACGCCGACCGGCTACCCCATCGCCACCAAGCGCCTGCCCCTCGACCAGGGTTATTTCGAGACCTTCAACCGCGACAACGTGTCACTGGTCGATCTGCGTGAGACGCCCATCGAGCGCATCGTGGCGGAGGGCATCAAGACCACGGCGCGCGTGCACGCGCTGGACGCTATCGTGTTCGCCACCGGCTTCGACGCGCTCAGCGGCCCGCTGCTGCGCTTGAACCTGCGCGGCCGTAACGGCGAGACGCTGGAAGCCAAGTGGCGCCACGGACCGCAGACCTATCTCGGCGTGTGCACCCGCGGCTTTCCCAATCTCTTCATGGTCACCGGGCCGGGCAGCCCGTCGGTGCTCGGCAACATGCCGGTATCCATCGAGCAGCACGTCGACTGGATCTGCGAGTGCATCGCCCACATGCGCGCGCGCGGCAGTTCGCGGGTGGAGCCCACTGCGGAGGCCGAGGCGAACTGGGGCGCGCACGTCAAGGAACTTGCCGACGCGACCCTGTTCCCGTCCACCGACTCCTGGTACATGGGCGCCAACGTGCCGGGCAAGCCGCGCGTGTTCCTGCCCTACATCGGCGGCTTCGGCACCTATCGCAAGCTGTGCCAGGAGGTGGTCCGGAAGGGCTACGAAGGCTTCAGCTTCGCCTGAGTCTCGCGGCCGTCCCCGCGCGGGGGATGGCCACGGCCGCGCGGCTGGCCAACAATGGCGGCCAGCCACCCTTTCGAGGTCGCGTCATGAGCGAGACCCACACGTCACCGGGCAAGGTTCTGTCCGCCGCGGCGATCGCGCAGTACCGCGATGCCGGCTGGTACGCGCCGCTGACCGTGCTGGACGAACACGAGGCGCAGGCGCTCCGCGCGCGCCTCGAAGCCCACGAGCGCGCGAGCGGCGGGCCCTTGAGCGGCGCGATGCGTCACAAGTGCCACCTGCTCTTCACCTGGCTGTGGGCGCTGGTGCACGAGCCACGCATCCTGGATGCCGTCGAAGATGTGCTGGGCCCGAACCTGCTGTGCTGGTCGTCGTCCTTCTTCATCAAGGAAGCGCGTGACCCGGGCTTCGTCTCCTGGCACCAGGACGCGACCTACTGGGGCTTGAGCAGTCCCGAGGTCATGACCGTGTGGCTCGCGCTGTCACCGAGCACCATCGAAGCGGGCGCCATGCAGGTGGTGCCGGGCACCCATCGCCGCCAGTTCGCCCATCGCGACACATTCAACGAGCACAATCTCCTGACCCGTGGTCAGGAGGTCGAGGTGGCGGTGGATCCGCGCGACGCCGTGCCACTGGTGCTCGCGCCCGGCCAGGCCTCGCTGCATCACGTGCTGCTGGTGCATGGCTCGGAGCCCAACCGCAGCGACGATCGGCGCATCGGCCTGGCGCTCCGCTACATCCCCACCCACGTGCGGCAGGTGGCCGGCGCGCGTGACTCGGCGA
>JBFWYG010000100.1:0-8754 GCA_050186725.1 Gammaproteobacteria bacterium
CATTGTAGAGGCGACGCCGACGATGACGTGGTCGCTTTCATTTCCGATCCGTCACGCCTGGGCAAGCAGGCATCCATGGACCGTGCCGATCGCCGATGGACCCCAGCTTTCGCAGGGGTGACGGCGTTGTAAAGGCGTCGCCGACGATGACGTGGTTGCTTCGTTTCCGATCCGTCATGCCTGCGCAAGCAGGCATCCATGGGCTTTGACGAACGCTTACCGAGCCTCGTGTGCGCCCGGGCCAAGGAGCCGTGGCGCCGCTCAAGCTTCGTCTTCCCCCTCCAGGCGTTCGCGGATCAGTGCTTCGAGTTCCTCGTCGGTGATGCCGAGGCGCGCTTCCTCCGCCTGGTCGAGGCCGTCGCCGAGGCCAGCCTCGGCTTCCGCCACGACGCGGTCGGGCAGGATCTCGTTGCCCGGTTCGAGTGCCGTGGAGGCCTCGACAGCGGGACGTTCACCCGTACCGTCGCGGTCGCCCGTGCCGTCGAGGCCGGCGACGGGCGCGCCCACCAGGTCCGAGCCTGAGTCGGAACTGTCGCTCGGACCGAGCGCGCGCAGGTCATGCCCTGGAGGCAGAGTTTCATCGGGTCGGCCCAGGGGCAGGTTGTCGGGATCGAGCGTGCTGCCTGCGCCCATGGCGTGGTCCTCGTGTGTGCGACAGGCGCCCAGGTTCGCGCCGCGCCATGGGGTGAACTGTCAGCGCGCCGCGCCTCGACGTGTCAGCCCCCGTGCAGCCCCACCGGATTGAGCGGCTCAATCGACGCGTGCAACAGAATCGATTTCCGTCGCGGTGTGCGCCTGCCTAGGGTATGGGCAGGAGGAAAGCCATCATGACCAAGACCATCACCTTCGCCTGCCTGCATTTCAGCGTGGCCTTCGGCGTGGCCTACGCGCTGACCGGGAGCGTGCTCATCGGCGGCGCGATGGCGCTGGTGGAGCCCCTGATCAATACCGTGGTCTTCCATTTCCACGAGCGCGCCTGGCGTCGCTGGGAGGCAGGACGCGCGGCGCCCGCGCAGGCGGGGGCCGGCCGTCACCTGCACCTGGTGTCGCGCGCGGCGTGAGGCAGGGTGGCGTGTGTGCGGCGCCGGGAGGCGCGGCTATACTCGGCCACCCACCATCAACAACGCCGGGAACCGTCCTCATGAGCGATCAAGCGACCTATACGCCACCGAAAGTCTGGACCTGGGATGCAGCCTCGGGCGGGCAGTTCGCCAACATCAACCGGCCGATAGCGGGCGCGACCCACGACAAGGAACTGCCGGTCGGCAAGCATCCCCTGCAGCTCTACTCGCTCGGCACGCCGAACGGCATCAAGGTCACGGTGCTGCTGGAGGAACTGCTCGCGCTCGGCCACAAGGGCGCGGAGTACGACGCGTGGCTCGTGAACATCATGGAAGGCCAGCAGTTCGGCTCGGGTTTCGTCGCGGTCAATCCCAATTCCAAGATCCCGGCGCTGATGGACCACAGCACCAACCCGCCGACGCGGCTCTTCGAGTCGGGCGCGATGCTGGTATATCTCGCCGAGAAGTTTGGCGCATTCCTGCCGAGCGCGGGCGCGGCGCGCGCCGAGACCCTGTCCTGGCTCTTCTGGCAGATGGGCGCGACGCCGTTCCTGGGCGGCGGCTTCGGGCATTTCTATGCCTATGCGCCGACCAAGATCGAATACGCCATCAACCGCTACACGATGGAAGCCAAGCGTCAGCTCGACGTGCTGGATCGCAATCTCGCCGAACGGCGCTTCCTGACCGGTGACGAGTACACCATCGCCGACATGGCGGTGTGGCCGTGGTACGGCGTGCTGTGCACGGGCGATCTGTACAACGCCCAGGAATTCCTCGACGTGAAGTCCTACCGCAACGTGCTGCGCTGGGCCGCGGAGATCGAGGCGCGGCCCGCGGTCAAGCGCGGTCGGCGCGTGAACAAGACCTGGGGACCGGAGGCGGATCAGCTGCCCGAGCGCCACGACGCCGCCGACTTCGACAAGCCGGCCGGCGCCTGAGGCCGATGGCGGGCCTGCTCTCGCGCCTGTTCGGTGGCGGCGAACGGGCCCTCACGACCATCGACGCCGCGACGCTCGCCGCCTGGCTCGCGTCGCGGGATGACGTCTGCGTGGTCGATGTGCGCAATGCCGATGAGTTCGTCGGGCCCCTCGGCCACATCGCGGGCGCGCTGAACCTGCCGCTGCCCGCGCTCGCAGCGCGGCGCGCGGAGCTCGAAGCGCCCGGCGATCGCACCCTGGTGCTGGTCTGCCTGACCGACAAGCGTTCGGGTCAGGCGTGTCGAGAACTCGTCGCCGCCGGTCTGCCGCGCGTGGTGCTGCTCGGCGGCGGCATGCGCGGCTGGCACGCGGCCGGCCTGCCCGTGGCGGACGCCCACGGATGATGCCCTCGGATGATGGTGGGCGCGGCTATACTCCGAGCCCTTCATCCAACGCTCGGAGTCACGCCCATGTCCCAGGCCGGACAGCGCAAATGCATCTTCATCACCGGCGCGGCGAGCGGCATGGGCCTCGAGACCGCGCGGCTGTTCGCCACCAACGGCTGGTTCGTCGGCGGCTACGACGTCAACGACGCGGGGCTCACGGCGCTGCGTGAGGAACTCGGCGCCGACAACTGCATTGTGCGCGTGCTGGACGTGGCGGATCGCCCGGCCTACGCCGAAGCGCTGATCGAGTTCAGCGCCGCCAGCGGCGGGCGTCTCGACCTCTTGTTCAACAACGCTGGCATCGGTCGCGCCGGACGCTTCGACCAGCAGCGCTTCGAGGACATCCTGCGGGTGGTGAACGTCAACCTGGTCGGGGTGCTGAACGGCATCCATCTCGCCGCGCCGCTCCTGAAAGCCACGCCCAACGCGCTGTGCTTCACCACCTCGTCCTCGTCCGCGACTTTCGGCATGCCCGGCATCGCGGTCTACTCCGCCACCAAGCACGCGGTGAAGGGCCTCACCGAGTCGCTCTCCACCGAGTTCGCGCGCTACGGTGTGCGCGTCGCCGACACTCTGCCTGGTGTGATCGACACGCCGCTCATCCCGCGGTCCCTGCGTGACAGCGCACCGAAGGAGGGCATGTGGCGCCTGGTGTCGCCGGTGGAAGTGGCGAAAGCGGTGTGGGCTTCCTATCACGACGAGCCGGACAAGCTGCACTGGTTCGTGCCGGCCGAGGTGGGAGAACTCGACAGGGCGTCGGCGTTGGACCCGGAAGGCACGCGCAGGAAGCTCGGCGCGAACGCGGCGTTCCTGGATTAACCTCGATGGGCTGATGAATGTCGGGCTGAAGCCCGACCTGCAGGGCGACCACCGGTTGGTGGGACTTCCACCCGGCATTTATTCCTTACCCGTCCCCCGGTTGACGCCGCCGCCCGGCGCGCGTCATGCTCAGGCTCGCACAGCCGGCCAAGGATCCCGCCTCGCGGCTGCGCCCACCGATACGCCTGTTCGGACCAACTGCATCTGGGGAGACTGCAGCCATGCTCGACGATCGCGATGCCGAGTTTCATCCGTCCTCGCCCGATCAGCTGGACTGGGCGGAGACCAATTTCTTCGGCTTCTACAACGCCGAGGCGCATCTGAACGTCGGCGTCTACGCGCTGTTCCGGCCGAACCTCGGGACCGTCAGTTCCACCATCTGCATGAACTCGCGGCGCGTACAGGCGCCGTGGCACGCGGACTTCGTCGACTATCGCGCCCACCTGCCGATCCCCGAACCGCGCAGCCTGCTCGACTACAAGCTCGGCAACTCGCTGCACATCGTCTGCACCCGGCCGAACCACGAGTGGGACATCCGCTACGACGACGGCGAGGGCACGACCATCGATGTGCACTACCGCGCGGTGATGGTGCCCTTCGATATCCACGACCCGGCGCTCGACCCCATGTGCGCCGCCGGCACCGAGGCCGGCAAGTTCGCCTGGGGCACGGCCTACAACGGGCACTTCGATCAGACCGGCCATTTCACCGGGGAAGTGACCGTGCGCGGCAAGCGCTACGCCATCGACTGCGTGTCCACCATGGATCACTCCTGGGGTCCGCGCCCCGAGCGCGGCAAGCCGAACATGAGCTGGCTGCACGCGCATGTCGACGAGCGCAACGCGCTGCATGCGATCATGGGCTTCGACGCCATGGTCGATCAGAACCGCCTGACGCTCGCCCATGGCTACGTGCTGGTGGACGGCGAGCTGCGCGGCCTGGCGCGCGGCCAGGGCATCACCACGCGCCGCGTAGACCGCTTTCCGGACACGGTGGAACTCGAGTTCGCCGACGCGGCCGGCCGGCCTTACCGCCTGGCGGCCCGCGCGTTGACCAGTTTTCCCTGGCAGTGCTGGCCGAACATGATCTCGTTCAACGCGCTGGCCGAATGGCAGTTCGACGGGCGGCGCGCGTTCGGCGAGATCCAGGACTTCTTCGAACTGCCGCAGCTGAACCGGCTGAACAGCGAGCCCGCCACCGCGCGCGGCCACGACTCGGCGGCCGCCTGATGCCGATCGCCGCCGTGCTGTTCGATTTCGACGGCACGCTGGTGGATACGCGGACCGCGTCGTGGCCGCTGTTCGCCGAGACCAGCCGCGCCTTCGACCTCGGCATCGAGACCCGCGAGCAGTTCTTCGCGCTGTTCGAGCACAACATCTACGAGTCGCTCGCGCGCCACTGTGGCGACGCAGCCCGCGCGCAAGCTGCCGCCCAGCACTTCCTGGATCTCGTGCGTGACCACTACGCACCGCCCTTCATCGACGGCATCGACGCCGTGCTCGACACGCTGGCGCGCGAGCGCACGCTCGCGATTCTCTCCAGCAATCATTCCGGCACCGTGCGGCGCCTGCTGGAGGGCGGCGGTGTGGCCGCGCACTTCACCCACGTCTACGGCGGCGATATGCAGCCGAGCAAGGCCGCGGCCATCGCGGACTTCCTCGCTGGCGGCTGGGACGCGGCGGGCGCGCGGCGCTATGACGCCGACGAAGTGGTGCTGGTGAGCGACACCAGCGGCGATGTGGCGGAAGCCCGCGCCGCCGGTATTCGCGCGCTCGGCGTCGCCTGGGGCATGCACGACGCGGCGCGCCTCGAAGCCGCCGGCGCCGCGCATGTCGCGCGCGAGCCCCCCGAAATCCTGCGGTGGATAGCCGCGGCCTGAGTCCCATACGAGACGACCATCGGAACGCTGACGAGGGAGAGCATGAGCATCATCGCGGAAGGCTACAACAGCTTCGAAACGGACAAGACGCCCGAAGGGACGGTGATGTTCCTGCCCGATCCGAAGGCGGTGATCGGACTCCTGCAGAGCGGCAAGCTGAAGGATCACATCCTGCTCGCCGAGGGCGGCACCACGACTTTCCTCGCGCCCGCGCTCAGCATGGGCGCCATCGGCGTGCTGACGCTCTCGGGTGCGCCGGAGTCGCATCTCGGCATCCTGTCCCGAGAATTCCAGATCCCCTGCATCATGACCACCTACCTGTGTGGCAGCGACAGCCGCTACGTGACCGGCGGCAACAACGGTGCGCACTTCGCCGCCGTCACCGCCGCGCTGAACGGCAAGCGCGTGCGCCTGCACTGCACCGACAGCGACCTCGGTCGCGTCGAACTCCTGGCCTGAGGCGCGCGCCATGGCGGCGAAGTACACCCAGCGCTACGAGTCGAATGACAACGGCCTGCGTTTCCAGGAGCTGACCTACACAGGTAACTTCGTCGGGCTCGAGCCGGTGCCGGACGGCATCCTCGGCGATCGCATCATGAAGTCGCGCGCCCAGAGCCGCGTCTTGGAGCAGGTCTCCGAGGCGGACGTGCGGGTCGACGACTTCACCATCCCCGAGTTGAACGACCTCAACAACTATCTCGCCTGGAACATCTGGGACGTGCTGGTGATGCGCGCCACCGAGGGCGCTTCCGGCATGATTCCGCGCCAGGAGTACGAAATCCTGGCGATGATGCACGAGTTCTACCGCTGGCCCGAGCTGCTGCGCATGACCACCGACGAGGTCGGCGTGGATGGCGTCATCGCCATCGGCGCGGGCGCGCGGCAGGAAGTGGGCACCAAGGTCAACTGCGTGCACGACTGGAGCATCGGCGCGGTCGGCTTCGGGATGGGACGCTGCGGCCTGCTGGCCCTCGAAGTCATCGAGGCGAACGACTACATCGAGGAGAGCAACACCATCCTCAAGTTCATGCAGCGCGTGCAGTGGGGCAAGCGGCAGGACGGCTGGATCCTGAACTCCCAGAACCGCTACCGCTGCCAGATCCACGAGCCGGCGCTGCAGGACAAGCTCGCCTCGCAGATCGAGCGCTGCGAGCCGGGCAGCCCCACGCACGACCAGCTGATCCGCTTCAATGCCGCGGCGGAGCTGCTGTCCTTTCTCGATCACTTCGACTGCCGGCTCGGTCTCGGTGACACCGGTCCCTATCGCCTGCCGAACGGCAACCTGCTCATCATCCGTGATCTGTTCTGCAACGAGGACGCCTATCACTGGAGCGACGTGTGCGATCACGAGAACGTGCCGTACTGCTACACGGTGCTGCTCGAGATCGACGCCGAGGCCATGGCGCTGGAGGAAATCCGCGTCAACGACATCTCCACCACCTTCACCCGGCCGAAGAACTACATTCCGCACGTGGTGGGCGGCGCGGTGCTGGTGCGCGAGAAGTGGGACACCCCGATGGGCGAGGTCTACCCGGTGCCCATCGCGGAGCTCGGCCCGCGTCTCGCCGGCATCCAGAACGCGACCTTCAAGCTCTATAGCAAGCTCGCGCGCATGTGTCGCCGGCAACTCATCACCAACGGCATGTACGTGTACTACGTCGGCATGATCCTGCCGCACCTGCGCAAGGCCGGCACCTATGACAAGGCCTGCGCCGACTACCAGTTCTGGGAGATCGACCAGCGCATCTCGAACTACTACTACGACATCACCAAGCGTGGCTTCGCCAAGACCACGGTACCGAACAAGATCTTCTCCGGCGCCGGCTACCTGCCCTTCGGCGAGGGCGCCGACAGGCGTCGTTCGAAGTATCTCTGGAGCTGAGCGATGAGCGGCGCCGAAGCGGCGATGCCGGACGCGACCACGCTGGACGATGCGTCCTTCGCGCTGTTGAACGCCGTGCATCTGAAACGCATCGTCGGCGAGGCCGACCTCGCGGCGCTGCTTGGCACCACCACGGAAGACATCGCCGCGCGCCTCGCGCCCTGGGTACAAGGCGGGCTCGCCATGGCGCTGTCGGCCGGCGTGATGCTGATGCCGGAGGGCACGGCGGCGGTGCACGCCCATTACCACGCGCGCTACGCCGGCCTGCGCGGGCAGCCGTCGCTCAACGACTGGTACACGCGTTTCGAGACCTTGAACACGCGCTTCATCGCCGCGCTTACCCGCTGGCAGCAGCAGGGCCAGGACGACGACACGCTGTTCCGCGCGCTCGAAATCGTCGAGGCGCTGGTCAAGGCGCTCGACGCGCTCACGCCCGTCGTGCCGCGCTATGCCGATTACCAGCGACGCTTCAACGCCGCCATCGACGCCATCGAACAGGGCGACACCGACCTGCTGGTCAATCCGCGCCGCGACTCGGCGCACAACATCTGGTTCGAATTCCACGAGGACGTGCTGTGCGTCCTCGGCCGTCCGCGCGACACCACCTGAATCCCCGCGCGACGCCCACGCCAAGAGGAACGATGCCCATGAGTACGCCGGAACCCAAAGCGACCCCCATCCATCCCGGCCGCCAGCCCTACGGCGCCTACTACCGACGCATGGATCGCCTGACCGCCGAGCCCGATCCGGAACTCACCCGCTGCGGGCCCGGCACGCCCATGGGTGAATACATGCGCCGTCACTGGCAGCCGGTGTGCCTGTCGCAGGAACTGACCGACGTGCCGAAGGCGATTCGCATCCTCGGCGAGAACCTGGTCGCGTTCCGCGATCGCAGCGGACGCGTGGGCGTGCTCGAGCGGCACTGCGTGCATCGCGGCACCTCGCTCGAGTTCGGCATCATCCAGAGCCACGGCATCCGCTGCTGCTACCACGGCTGGCAGTTCGACGTCGACGGCAGCATCCTCGAGACCCCCTGCGAGCCACGCGGCAGCCGCATGAAGGACAACGTCTTCCAGGGCGCCTACCCGGCGTTCGAGCGTGACGGCATCGTGTTCGCCTACATGGGCCCGCCGGAGGAGAAGCCGCCGTTCGACGTCTACGACGGCATGGTGCTGCCCGAAGGCACGAAGCTCGTGCCCTTCTCCAACGTCTATCCGTGCAACTGGCTGCAGGTGCACGAGAACCTGATCGATCACTTTCACTCGGCGGCGCTGCACAACAACATGACGGTGGACAGCGTGGACGCCGCGATCCGCGCCGGCACCAGTCTCGGCGCCGGTTTCGCGCGCCTGCCGGTGATCCAGTGGATAGCGACCCGCGACGGCAACGGCATCGCCTTCACCGCGGCGCGCCGCGTGTCGGATGAGAAGGTGTGGATCCGCATGACCGAGATCCAGCTGCCGAACCTGATCCAGATCGCCTCCGTCGCGCCCTCGGCCGCCGAACTGCGCCACACCACCGTCTCCATGACTCGCTGGCAGGTGCCGGCGGACGACGAGAACACGATGGTGTTCGGCTGGCGCCACTTCAACGACGAGGTCGATCCGAATCACTTCGGGCGCGAAGAGGCCTGCGGCATCGACAAGATAGACTTCCTCGACGGCCAGACCGGCAATCGCAGCTACCTCGAAGGTCAGCGCGCGCCGGGCGACTTCGAAGCGATCACGAGCCAGGGCGCGATCACCGTGCA
>JBFWYG010000100.1:8854-14272 GCA_050186725.1 Gammaproteobacteria bacterium
TGCATCACGTAGGCGTGGGGCGCGACGCCGAAGCTCGCGCGAAAGCGCCGCGCGAAACTCGACAGGCCGAGCCCCACGACCTCGGCCAGCGTGTTCAGATCGAAGGCGTCGTGCAGGTGGCTCTCGATGAAGTCGATGAGCCGCGCGCGTTGGCTGCTGCTCAGGCGTCCGCCGTCCGCCCGTTCGCGCAGCACCAGTTCGGCGTAGTGGCGCAGCAGGTGCAAGCCGAGTTCGGTGGCGACCGATTCCGCGTAGAGCTTGCCGCCCAGGCCGGGCACGCGAGCCTCTTGCTGGATGGCGGCAACGCCGGCGGTCAGCACCGGGTCGGACACGTTCAGGACGTCGTGCAGGCGAATTTCGCTCACCTGGTTGTCCAGCGCCTCCGAGGCGAGCCGGGCGAGCAGGTCGTGGTCGAGGTAGACGTGGGTGACGTCGATATTGCGGCTCCAGTTCCAGTCGGAGCGCTGGGCGCGGGTCAGGAGCGAGATGCTGCCAGGCGCGCAGCGGGTCTGCTGCCAGGCGCCGTCGAAGCGCCGCTCCATGGGCGTCTGGCCCTGGCGGTAGGAGACGATCATGTAGTCCCGCATGGGCGGGATGTAGACGTCCTGGCCGAGGTAGCGATAGCCGCGCAGCGCCACGCCCCGCCAGTCGAGCGCATCGCTCGCGCAGGTCACTTCCCCGGGTACCCAGTCCAGCAGTTCCGCCGGTGTGATCAGCCGTCCCATCGCCCTGTTCTCACGTGCCGTGCCGCGGCCACGAGTGGCCGGGACACCAGAATGGGGAGGCTAGGGAGTGCGGGTCCGCACTGTCAACCGCGCGAACCGTCAGGAATTGTGCCGGGCCGCGGACGCGGCCCGGCCTGGCCGGGAATCATTGCTGGGTGAAACCGGCGTAGCCGCTGGCGGCCAGGTCCTCGCACTTCTGCCGATAGGTGCCCACGCCGCCGATGTAGGACAGGAGCCGGCGCGGCTTGCCGTCGACGTTCGAGCCCATGTACCAGGAGTCGGTCTTGGTCACGAGGGTGGCGTTGGCTACCTCGTCGTGATGCGCCACCCAGGCGTCTTCCAGCTCGCGGGTGGCCTCGATGACGGTCTTGCCGCTGGCGCGCAGGTGCGTGAGGCAGGCGGTGATCCACTCGGTCTGCTGCTGCAGGCAGGTGGTCATGTTGCACAGCGCGGCCGAGGGCGCGAGCGGCGCGCCGGTGGTGAAGAGATTGGGATAGCCATGCACCTGCAGGCCGTAGGTGGTGCGGATGTCCCGCGCCCAGTCGTCCTTCAGCGCGCGACCACCGCGACCACGGATGTCGATGCGGGTGAGCGCGCCCGAACCGGCGTCGAAGCCGGTGGCGAGGATCAGGATGTCGAGCGCGTGCACGGTGCCGTCGGCGAGCTGCACGCCGTCAGGCGTCACGCGGGCGATGGGATTGTTCTTGACCGGCACCAGCTGCACGTTCGGCCGGTGATAGACCTCGAGATAGCCTTTCTCCAGCGGCACGCGATGGGTGCCGAAGCCGTAGTCGGTCGGGATCAGCGCCTCGCACAGCGCCGGGTCCTTCAGCCGCTCACGCATCTTCTCGCGCACGAACTCCGAGACTTCCTGGCTCGCCTCCTCGTCCATGAAGAGTTCCGGACAGGTCGCGAGCCAGAGCTTCAGCGAGCCCCAGGCCCAGTTGTCTTCCATCAGCATGCGCCGCTCGGCCTTCGACTTGCTCTTCCAGTCGCCGGCCGGGAAATCGAACTCGAAGCCCGAGAAGGTGCGCGGCAGGGTGTCGCGCAGCTCTTCGAAGCGCGCGTGGTAGGCCGCCACTTCGGCGTCGCCGTAGTGCGGGTTCTCCATCGGGCTGATGTACTGCGGGGTGCGCACGAACACCTTCAGGTGGCCGACCTTGTCGGCGATGGTCTGGATGACTTGGATACCGGTCGCGCCGTTGCCCACCACGCCGACGCGCTTGCCGGCGAAGTCGACCGGCGCCTTCGGCCAGCGCGCGGTGTGGATCAGCTGGCCCTTGAAGCTCTCCTGGCCCTCGAACACCTTGGTGAGCGGCGCGGACAGCATGCCGCTGCAAGAGATCAGGAACTGGCAGTCGAAGGTCTCGCCGGCGGTGGTGGCGACCGTCCAGCGACCGCGCGCCTCGTCGTAATGGGCCGACGCGATGGTGGTCTCGAACTGGAATTCCTTGCGCAGGTCGAGCTTGTCGGCCACGTAGTTCATCCAGCGCTCGATTTCCGGCTGGCCGGGGAAGCGCTCGCTCCAGCGCCAGCCTTTGTACAGCTCTTCGGAGAACAGGTACTGGTAGATGTAGCACTCCGAGTCGAACTTGGCGCCGGGATAGCGGTTCCAGTACCAGGTGCCACCGACGCCCGAGGCGGCGTCGAAGCCGCGCACGCTGAAACCTTGTTCGCGCAGCTGATAGACCTGGTAGAGGCCGGCCACGCCGGCACCGATGACGATGGTGTCGAAGGAGGTGGAGGATGGGTCGGCCGGGCTCATGGCGTTGAGATCTCCTGGTCTGGGCTGGGTTCGAGGTCTGGCCGGCGGCGCACGATCGCGCGTCGGCGGGCCGCAGTGTGGCGACGCGCGACGCCCGGGTATTGAATAAAACGGGCGCGGCGCGCCAGGCTGTTCGCCACCATCACGGGGCCGCGCGGCCGGCCGCCCGCGTGTGCCAACTCGCGCACAGAATCGGGGCGTTGGCCGCCGTCGCGGTCCGCTGGCGCGCAATCATCGGTCTCCTGCCATGCCGCTTAGAGGAATTGCCATGCGCCACCTGCGTTCCTGCCTGCTGCTCACCCTGCAGAGCGTCGCGCTGCTGTTCGGGGCCGAGGCCGGCGCCGCCGGCCTCGAAGGCGCGGAGGTGACGGTCACCGGCTACTGCTGCACCGCGCCTACCGAAACCGACAGGTTCACCGTGCCGGCCACGGCCACCGTCGGCGCCGGCGTCGAGTTTCCGGCCGGCTCGCTGCTCACGATCGGTCGCGACCTGATCACCTCCAACGTCGACGTCGCGGCCTTCAGCATAGACCTGGTCTACACCGCGTCGGCCACGGCCGCCGGCGGCAGCTTCAACGGTTTCGCCTTTGATTTCGCCGGTCTCGGCCCCCAGCGCATCGCCCAGGCCAGCTTGAATCCGCAGTCGTCCTTCGCGCCCGGCAGCGTGGGCCTGTTCTTCGACGCGAACACCCTGTTCTACGACGCCGCCGGTCTGGTGTTCGTGCCGGGCAGCCGCGTGCTGATCGACATCGAACTCGCGCCCGTGCCGCTGCCGGGCGCCGCCGTGCTCCTGGGAGGCGGCCTGTTGATGCTCGGCGCCCGACGACGCCCGCGCGCCCGCGCCTGAGCTTCAGTCACGCGCCTCCGCGGCGCGCAGCCGCGCGAAGGTCTCCGCCAGCGCCAGCACGCGCAGGACATAGCGGCGCGGGTCGTGGTCGCCGCATTTCGCGCCCGTGGCGAGGCCGCGGGCGGCGAAGCGCGCCGCCGCGCCCGCGCCGCACAGGTGGGTGAGGATGGCGAGTTCCTGCTGGCGGCGCAGGCTCGCGCCGCGCAGCCGCTGGCGGGCGAGGATCTGTCGCACCTTGCGGTCGAGATCGGCGGCCGCCAGTTCGATGGCGTGGGTCGGGATGACCCGCGCGTAGAAGCGGTTGAACCAGCAGCTCTCGAAGTCGTGCCAGGGGCCGTCGGCCACCACCCGGTGATGGTGAATGCAGTAGCGCCGCGCCTCGTCGAAGGTGCCGTCGGTGAACTGGTACATGCCGACCGCGCTGGACGCGGGACGGTAGATCTCGAAGGGATTGGCGCTCTCCCGCCAACGCCAGTAGGTGCGTGCCACCGGGTTGCCGGAAGCTTCCTTCTGCGCGAGCGCGGCCAGCAGTTCGGGCGTCATGATGGCGGTCGAATGGGCGCGGAACGCCGCGCCATAGGCTCGCCATGTCTCGCTCGGCGTCTTGTAGTAATCCTCGCTCACGGGGAAGAAGAGTTCGGTCGGCTTGCGCGCCACCTGGTAGAGCCAGTTCGCCGCCGGCAGGAGCAGCAGCAGCGCGAGGAAGCCGCCGCCCAGGTAGACGAAGGCCGGAACGCGGGTCAGCGCCAGCAGTCGTTCGCGCCAGCGCAGCCAGCGGGAGGGCTCGGTGGGCGCCGGTGTGGGCGCGCGACGTGCGCTCGGCGCGGGCTTGGTCCGAGCTTCACCGGACGGACGGGGCGCGTCTGCGACCTTGCCCTGCGTCTTTTTCTTCGACCTCTGAGCCTGGCGCTTCGTGGGGCGCGCTTTCGCACCGCCGTCGGCCGTAGCCGCGGCGGACGGGCGTTTGCGTCGGGAAGGCGGCCGGGGGGTGACGGAAGACACCGGCGCAGTCTAGCGCGCCTCGCCGGGCGTGCCGCGACGGCGGGCTCAGCGCGAGGCGGTCGCCGCCGCGGCCGTCAGCGCCGCGGTGTACGGATGGGTGCGACGCTCGGCGAAACCGTCCACCAAGAGGCCCACGCCGGCGAAGAACACCAGCGCGATGCCGAGCCCCTGCAGGAAATCGGCGCGCGTGGCGAAACGCAACACGAGGCCCGCCACGCCGAAACCGGCCCAGGCCACCAGGTAGTACTTCCATGCGGCGTTGACCTTGGCCATGCGCGCGACCTCGGCCTCGCGCGTGGCGGCCGGCGCGCTCGCGAGCGAGGCCTCGAGCGTCGTCACCTGGCTCGGCGTGCGATAGCCGACCGTCGCGCCGACGACGGTCAGCACCAGGCCCATGACCAGGCAGGGCAGGGCCACGCCGCGGGTGAACGCGCTGCCACCATCGGTCAAGAGCCAGGCGCCGAAGCTGAGGCTCACGAGCCCCATGGGCAGGATGAAGATCAGCGCTTCGAGCTTCTCCCCCTGGAAATAGATCTGGAGCGCGCGCAGCAGCTCGAGCGTCGGTGTGCTGTCCATGGTGACCCCGGGTGATGAGGAACGAGTGCGCGAGCGCGCGCCACCGGCCTGGCTCGCGTCCGTCGCCGAGGGCGTTATAGCATGCGGGGCACCATGGCCAGGAATCGACGGCGGCGCCGTAAGCCGGCATTGTCAACGGACTGGGCGCGCCGCCGGGCGTGGCCTCGGGTGAGCGCGCGGCTCGCGGTGGTGCTGTCCGTCGTGACCATCGCGCTGATCGGCTGGGCCGACTTCGCCTCCGGCATCGAACTGCGTATCTACACCCTGTACTTCGCGCCCATCGCGCTGATCAGCGCGCACGCGCCGCGCCGCCGCGATGGCCTGCTCGCCGCCGCGCTCTGCACCGTCGTGTGGCTGATCGCGAACTGGCACGCCGGCATGTCGCACTACTCGGCGCTCGTGATTGCGACCAACACGGTGGTGCAGTTGAGCGCTTTCGCCCTCGTCGCCTTCCTCATCTCGAGCTACAAGGACGCGCTGAACAGCGAACGCGCGCTGGCGCG
>JBFWYG010000101.1:0-14008 GCA_050186725.1 Gammaproteobacteria bacterium
GTCACCTCGCTCAGCCAGGCCGAGGGCCAGAACTTCGGCTATGACGACATGCTCGATCACGACCAGCGCTACGAGCGCGCCGAGGAGTTCCTCGAAGTGGCCTACGCGCTGTGGGCGAGTTGGGCCGAGGATGCGCTGGTGGTCGACCGCGCCGCCGGCATCTTCGCCGAACCTTCCCGGGTGCGCGAACTCGCCCACGCAGGCGAGTACTTCAAGGTGCGCGGGCCGCTCAATGTGCCGCGCTCGCCGCAGCATCGCCCGGTGGTCATCCAGGCCGGCGCGTCGCCGCGCGGCAAGGACTACGCGGCGCGCTGGGCCGAGGCGGTGTTCGAGATCGAACCCTCGGCCGAACGGCGGCGCGCCTACTACGCGGACGTGAAGAATCGCGTGGCGAATTTCGGTCGCGATCCGAATCGCGTGAAGATCCTGCCGGCGGTGGTGCCGTTCATCGGCAAGACCGAGGCCGAGGCGCGCGACAAGCAGGCGGAACACAACGAACTGGCGGATCCGGTGTCGGGCCTCATCACCCTGTCCATGCACACCGACCACGACTTCTCCCGCTACCCGCTCGACAGCCTGGTCAGCGACGTCGACGCGCCGGGCTCGCAGGGCCTGTTGAGCACCGTGCGTAGTCTGAGCCACAAGGAACAGCTGACCCTGCGCGATATCGGCAAGCTGTACGCGCAAGGGATCACGCTGCCGCAGCTGGTGGGGACGGCGAGCCAGGTGGCGGACATGCTGCAGCATGGACTGGAGGCCGAGGAGTGTGACGGCTTCATGATTTCGGCCGCGTACACCCCCCTTGCGTTCGAAGAGTTCGTGGATGGCGTGGTGCCGGAGCTGCAGCGTCGTGGGATGTTCCGGCAGGAATACGCGGGCACGACGCTGCGCGACCACCTCGGTCTCGGTGCGCCGACGCTGGACCCTGCGCCGCGGCGCAGGCGCTGAATCGTCCCGCTGAGCGCGCCTGGCTACGAGGACGTCAGCGCGGCGCCCGACGAGTCAGACCTGAGGGCAGTACCTCTTTCACCCTGTCACCACGCCAGGACCGACGGTCACTGCCGCCGGCCTGATCCGAAACCAGAGCGCATACAGCGGCGGCAGGAACAGCAAGGTCAGCACCGTGCCGCCGACGGTGCCGCCGATCAGTGTGAACGCCAGCGAGCCCCAGAACACCGAGTAGGTCAGCGGTACGAAGGCCAGCACCGCTGCCAGCGCCGTCAGGATGACCGGCCTGGCGCGTTGCACCGTCGCCTCGACGACGGCGTCGTAGGGCGTCATGCCCGCCTGCCGGTTCTCTTCGATCTGCGCGATCAGGATCAGGGTGTTGCGCATGATGATGCCCGCCAGGCCGATCAGGCCGATGATGGCGTTGAAGCCGAAGGGCTGATTGAAGAGCAGCAGGGTGGGCACCACGCCCACCAGCCCGAGCGGCGCGGTCAGGAGCACCATGGCCATCGCCGAGAGCGATCGCACCTGGAACACGATGACTACCATCATCAGGATGAACATGACGGGAAACACCTTGGCCAGTTCGATGTTGGCCTTGGTCGCCTCCTCCAGGGCGCCGGCGGTCTCGATCTTGTAGCCGGCGGGCAGCTTGTCGACTATCGGGGCGATGGTCTTGATGACCTGCAGCGAGATCTCCGGCGGCTGGAACTCTTCGCCAATATCGCCACGCACGGTAATGGTGATGAAGCGATCGCGGCGGCGCATGATGGGGTTCTCCATCTTCACCTCGGTGTGGCCGATCTGGTCGAGCGGTATGCGCTCGCCATTCGCGCCGACCAGGGCGAATGCGCCCAGCTTTGCCGGGTCGAGCCGGTTGGCGCCGGCGCTGCGCGCGACTACGTCGACAGAGCGGATGTCCTCGCGCACCTGCGTCACCGGAATGCCTCTCAGCAGAAACTGCAGCTGCTCGGCCGCGTCCTTGGAAGAGAGCCCCATGGCTTGCAGGCGATCCTGGTCCAGCACGAAGTGGACAGTGGGCGCACGCTCGCCCCAGTCGAGATTGACCTGGCGCATGGCCGGCATCCCGGCCATCGCCGCACGCACGTCCTCGGCGATGCGCCGGACTTCGTGCTCGTCTGGCCCCATGACACGGAACGCCACGGGAAACAGCGTCGGCGGGCCGAACACTATCTGCGTGACGCGGATGCGCGCCTCGGGCACGAAGCCGTCGGCCACCACCTGGCGCAGCCTGTGTTTCAGCGCTTCGCGATCCGTGGCGTTGCCGGTCAGCACGACTACCTTGGCGAAGGACGGGTCGGGGAGTTCGGGCGAGAGGGCCAGGTAGAAGCGCGGTGCGCCGCGACCGACATAGCTCGTCACCACCTTGGCTTCCGGTTGCTTGCGGAGCCACTCCTCCACCTTCTTCGTCGCGTCACTCGTGACGCCGATGCTCGTGCCTTCCGGCATCTGCACCTCGACCAGCACTTCGGGTCTGTCCGACGTGGGAAAGAACTGCTGTTGCGCCAGGCCGATGCCCACCACGGAGGCCGCGAATAGCACCAGCACGACGAACGAGACCTTGCGCTTGTTGTCGACCACGGCGCGGATGGCCGCGCGCAGTCGCCGATAGCCGGGGGTGTCGTAGATCGCCCTGTGACCGCCAGCCTTGGGTTTGATGTCCGGCAGCAGCTTCACCCCCAGGTAGGGCGTGAACATCACGGCGACCACCCAGGACGTCAGCAGCGCGAAGCTGACCACCCAGAAGATGTTGCCGGCGTATTCGCCCGCGCCCGACTTGGCGAAACCCACCGGCATGAGCCCGATGGCGGTGACCAGGGTGCCGGACAGCATCGGCGCCGCGGTGTGGACCCAGGCGCTACTGGCGGCGGCAAGCCGGTCCAGGCCTTCCTCCATGCGCACGACCATTGCTTCACTGACGATGATCGCGTCGTCGACCAACAGTCCCAGCGCGAGGATGAGCGCGCCGAGCGTGATGCGATCGAAGTCGCGGCCCGTGGCGAGCATGATCACGAACACCGCGGCAAGTGTCAGGGGCACCGCGGCGGCGACCACCAGCCCGACACGGAAGCCCATGCTGATCAGGCTGACCGCGATCACCACCACCAGCGCGACGGCGAACTTGATCATGAACTCGTCGTAGGCTTCGGTGATGTTGACCGACTGGTCGGTGACCTTGCTGAGCGTTATGCCAAGCGGCAGGTCGGCGGAAATCGCCGCGAGTTCGCGGTCCAGATCCGCACCCAGTGCGAGCCCGTTGTAGCGCTCCTTCATGACCACGCCGAGCATGATGGTCGGCTCGCCGTCGTTGCGGATCAGAAAGCTCGGCGGATCTTCGTAGCCGCGCTTGACGTCCGCCAGGTCGGACAGTTTGAGGGTGCGGCCGTTGGACACCACCGGCGTTTCGCGGATTTTTTCCAGGTCGTCGAGCGCGCCGTCGAGGCGCATGTACACCTGTTGTCCGCGGGTTTCCACCGACCCGGCCGGGGTCAGCACGTTGCGGTTCAGCAATGCCGCGAACACGTCGCGCGGCGAGATGCCGAGCGTGGCCAGTCGTTCGTAGGAGAGCTCCACGTAGATGCGCTCCGGCTGCTCTCCGGCAATCTGCACCTTCTTGACGCCTGGCACGTGGAGGAACCGCTGGCGGAGGCGCTCCGCCTCGCGCACCAGGTGGCGATGTGGGACATCCTTGCCCTTCAACGCGTAGAGCGTGAAGGTGACGTCGCCGTACTCGTCATTGATCAGTGGCCCGAGCACACCGGGCGGCAGCAGGAGCTTCTCGTCTCCAAGCTTCTTGCGGATCTGGTAGAACTCGCGATCGACCGCCGAGGGTGGCATCGAGTCCTTGAGCCAGACGACGATGAAGGCCAGGCCAGGACGGGTGTAGGTCTCGGTGCGGTCATACCACTGCAGTTCCTGCATGCGCTTCTCGAGCGGCTCGGCAACCTGGTTCTGCATTTCTTCGGCGGTCGCGCCTGGCCATGCCGCGGCGATGGTCATGACCTTGATGGTGAATGCCGGGTCTTCGGCGCGCCCGAGATTGAGGAACGCGACGAGTCCGGCGACCACCGTGGCGGCGATGAGAAAGACGGTGACGGCGCGCTCGCGTACCGCCCAGGCGGACAGGTTGAAGCCGGTCATCGCGCGGCGTCTTGGGTGACGGTCGCGGCGACGTCTTCACTCAGGCGCACGCGGGTGCCGGGGCGCAGCATGTGCGCGCCCATGGCCACGAACGGCTCTCCGGCCGCGAGTCCTGCGCTCAGGACCGCCGATTCTTCGCTGAGCCCGGCGACGCTGACGGGGCGCCAGGTAGTGGTCGCCTCGAGAGCGTGCGGGTCGGCGCGCTCGATGATCCAGACACCTGACCCGCTGCCATTGTCGGCCAGGGCGCTGAGTGGAACCTCCATCGTGGCCACACCGTCCGGATCGGGGATCTGGAGCGTGATGGTCGAACCGAGGGGCGCGTCGGCGGCAGCCTCGGACAGCGTGTAGCGGGCCTCGAAGGTACGCGACACCGGGTCGGCCGACTGCGACAACTCGCGGAGCGTCGCCAGGCCACGTCCACCCTCCATGCCGTAGCGCTCCGCCGTGGCACTCGAACCCAGGGCCGGCCGAAAGGTCTCCGGGAGGTCGATCCTGGCTTCGCGCGGGCCGGCATGGGCAAGCCTGATCACGGGCTGGCCCGCGGCGACCACCTGGCCGGGCTCGGCGAGCGTGTCGACGACGACGCCGTCCGCGTCGGCCGCCAGGACCGCGTAGCGCGTTTCGTTCCGCGCCACTGCGGCTTGGGCTTCCGCCGCATGCAGTTCAGCGGCGGCGGCCGCCGCGGCCGACTGGGACTGCTCGTAGGCCAATGCCGAGATGGCCCCATGTTTCACCAGTCCGCGATACCGACGCTCGTCCGAAGCCGTTTGCGCCGCGCGCGCCTGGAGCGCTCGCACGGCCTCGCTGCGCGCCTGCGATGTCAGTGCGAGGTCGGCAATGTCGATACGCATCAGCGTCTGGCCACGCTTGACCGCTTGGCCACGGTCCACGAGTCGGGCGATGACTTTGCCCGCCACGCGAAAGCCAAGGTCGCTCTGCACCCGCGGGACGACGATGCCGGTGAACGACCGCGCGGGCTGCGCGGCCGGGGCCGCGCGGGCAATGACCACCCGCGGGGGCAACTGACGGGCGTCGGGCTCTGCCTCGCGGCAGCCGGTGAGTGCCATCACGCCTGCCAGGGCGACGGTGGAAAAAGCAGCGAAGAAACCTGGAGAGTTCACAAGCGACCTCGAGCACTTGGGCTGGCCGCAGTGTGTTTTACGAGTGACTAAATTGTCAAGTAGTCACAACCTCAGGGGGCGAGGCTACGCAGGATCAAGGCCACTATTTCGTTGGGCAGCTGCGGGACGGCGTCCAGGTTGTACTGCAGCGACACAGGCGTCAGGAACGTCAGCATGGCTCCCACGATGGCACGGGACGTCTCGTCCAGGGGCGTCTTGCGCTCGAACTCACCGGTCTGCCGTCCTTCGGTGACGATGCGTGCGACCAGCTCGTGCATGCTGTCCATGTAGACGACCGCGGGCGGCCATTTCTCACTGCAGGCGGCTCCGGCGAGGTCGTACAGCTTGCGATCGTTGAAGGCGAGTTTGACGCTGTCCGCCACGACCGTGGAAAACAGGCGGCGAATCTTCTCGGTTGGCGTCTTCGAATCGTCGATCACGTGTTCCGCATGCTGAACGATGGAGGTCAGGGCGGCAGCGCAGATCGCTTCGCCGATGGCCTGCTTCGAGTCGAAGAACTTGTAGATGTAGGCCTTGGAAAAGCCAATCGCGGCCGCGAGATCCGAGACCGTGGTCTTGCCATAGCCGTAGCGGCTGAAATGCTCGTTGGCAGCAGCGACAATCTGGTCCCGAATGGCGTGTTCGGCGGGACCGCGATGTCCCGGATCACGTGCGGAGTCGTTCATGGGACGGAAGATACACCGTGTTACCTGTCGATTGACAGCGAGTGACCATATGGGTATACGGTCACTTCCGAGTGTACCAGTCTTTGGAGCCGCCCGATGCTTGTTTCCCCCCGGTTGGCGCTCGCCGCCCTGGTCAGCCTGTGCGCCTCCGGCTGCGCGGTCGGCCCCGACTACGTGCGGCCGACCCTGGACACGCCCGGGCAATACAACCACGCGTCGAGACTGGCGCCACGCGAGGCCCCGGCCCCCGCCCCCTTGTCCCACTGGTGGGACGGCTTCAACGATCCCCTCCTGTCGAGGCTCGTGCAGCAAGCGCAGAGCGACAACCTCGACCTCGTGCAGGCGACAGCCCGCATCGAACAATCCCGGGCGCTGCTCGGCGCGGCGCGGGCGGCCCTGCTGCCGTCGGCCCGGCTGAACGCACACGCCGAGAGGACGCACCAGTCGCTGCAGACCCCGCTCGGGGGCCTGCTCGCGGGGATGCCAGGCAATCCCGGGCGCGACCTGTCCTTCTACGAAGCCAATATCGACGCAAGCTGGGAACTGGATTTCTTCGGTGGGCGCCGCCGCGACCGCGAAGCCGCGCTGGCCGGGGTCGAGGCCAGCGAAGCGAGCGCCGCCGCGGTTCGGCTGGGCGTCGCGGCCCAGACCGCTGATACCTACATGCTGGTCCGCGGCCTGCAGGAGCGGCTGGCCATCGCCCGCGAGCAGGCAGCCGCGCAAGGTCGCTTGCTCGACATGGTCAGGCGTCAGTACGAGGCCGGCGTAGCCGCCGAACTGCAATTGCGCCAGGCCGAGAGCCTCGTGCATCAGACCGAGTCGGCCGTCCCGGCCCTCGAGTCGGCGCTCGAAGCGGCGCTCAACGCGCTCGAGATCGGACTTGGCGCGGAGCCCGGCACCTACCACGCGGAGCTGCTCGTCGCCGGCGCGTTGCCCGTCGCGCCGGGCATCGAGAATGCCGGCGGTCCCGCCGACCTGCTGCGCAGGCGTCCGGACCTGATCGCAGCCGAGCGCCGCCTGGCGGCGTCCAACGCTGCCATCGGATCCGCCATCGCGGAGTACTACCCGAAGATTTCGCTGAAGGGCCTGATCGGTACCGCCACCACCGCCTTTGGCGGCGCCTTCTCGGGCGGCGCCAACCAGGCCCAGGCCGGCGGCGGGCTGCGCTGGCGGCTGTTCGACTTTGCGCGCATCGAAGCGGAGATCGCCGCCAGTCGCGGCCGCTACAGCGAGGCGCTGGCCGCCTACAAGCTCGCGGTGCTGCAGTCCTGCGGCGACGTGGAGAACGCCATCACGGCCCTGGTGCGCAGTGAAGAACAAGAGCGCGAGCTCGCGGCCGGCGAACGAGCGCTGGCACGGGCGCGCGAAACTTCGCTCGCAGCTTACGCAGGTGGCACGGTCAGTCTCATCGAGGTACTGGACGCCGACCTCCGCCTGCTCGCGACCCGCGACGCGCGCGCGGTGGCGCGAATCGCCGCGGCACGCGCCGCGGTCGCGTCCTTCAAGGCTCTCGGCGGCGGCTGGGACGCCGACGAACACGTCGAGCAGGCCGGCACGACAGGCTCCGACTCCGCTTCCGCGTCTGCCACGGGCGGCTCGCCCATGTCTTGACCGTCAGGGCAGGCGCACTAGAGACCGTTGCGACCGGGCTGCGCGCATCGCTCAGCCCCTCGCGGCACCGTCGAGCATGCGCGCCCACGGCACCTCGGCTTGCGCATGAGGACTCGCGCGATCACGCGCAGGCCAGACTTGGCAGCAGGGAACCGGGCGAACGACAGTCTGCGGCGCAGGCTACTGGACGCGCCGTTGCACAGCACATGCCGCGCCCCTTCGAAATCACCCGACGCGCCGTTTCGCGCCCGATCCGGGACTCCGTGAAGCCGCGCGGCTTCGATTTTCCTGACGACGCGGGCTAGAGTTCGGCGAGGGCGGCGATCGCCGGCGCCAGGCTGCGCACTTGCCGATCTGGCTGGTCGACGCCCGGCATCACCATCACGCGTTCGATACCGACCGCGGCATAGTCGCGCATGCGAGCGATGAAATCGGCGTGCGCTGACGGTGTCGGCAGGGGGCCGAGATACAGCATGGTCTTTGCGATGGTGTCAAAGTCACGACCTTCAGCCTCGCAGTGCGCCCGCAGCACGTCGAGCTTGTGCGCGACATCCGCGGGTCCCTGCCCGGAAAATAGATTGCAAGCATCTGCGTAACGGGCCACCAGGCGCAGGGTGCGGCGTTCACCGCCCCCGCCGATCAGGATCGGCGGACGACGCAGCGGTTGCGGCACATTGCGCGTTTCGGCCAGTCGATAGTGGCGTCCGCCATAGGCACCGTCGTTCGGGCTCCACATCTGGAGACAGATCTGTAGCGTCTCTTCCAGCCGTGCGAAGCGTTCGGAAAGCGGCGGAAAAGGCACACCGAGCCCGACGTGCTCGCGCTCGTACCACGCGGCGCCGAGACCAAGCCAGGCGCGCCCTCTCGACAGCACGTCCAGGGTGCTGACGGTCTTGGCGAGCAGTCCCGGGTGCCTGTAGGTCACGCCCCCCACCAGCAGTCCGAGTTCGATCCTGCGCGTGCAAGCGGCGAGAAATCCCATCGTTGTGTAGGCCTCCAGCATGTCCAGTTCGGCGCCGCCGAGAAACTCCAGCTGGAAAAAATGATCCATCACCGACAGGTGACTGACGCCCGCGTCCTCGGCCGCGACCGCCAGGTCCGTGAGCATGGGCGCGAGCTGGCAGGGCCCGCCAGGCAAAGTGAAATTGACGATGTGCAGGCCGAGTTTCATGTTGCATGCTCCGTGGAGGGGTATCGCAGTTCTGGCGCCTGCCGGTCCGGCTCACGGACGGACGTCGTGGACCAACCTGTCCCATCGGCCCAGGTTGACGCGGACCTTGTTCGTCCCGTGCGTGCGGTTACTGTGTCGACGGCGATGGCGGGATTATGCGAGTGGACCGAGTGCTGCGCCACGGGGCTCGAACACCATCGCCGACGCGCCTGCCCGATGGCGCGCGCGGTACCGACGGGATCCAGTTGAATCTGGACGCCGCGGTCGAGGCGAGCGCGAGCGTTCCTACGGCGGGTCACCCGTCCTGCCTGTACAACCTGCAAGCAAGCGTGAGCGCCGCCGACCTGCAGGATGCGCGACGCGTGGCCGCGCAATGCTCGTTCGACTGGGCGCGAGACCAGACCGCGCCGATGGAGATCCACGTGCCACGCTGAGCGCGGCGACGGAGTCGGCCTCGCCCTTGGCGTTCATCACACGAGCCGCGTGACTCACCACTTCTCCAGCCACGGCCGCAGCACGACTTCGAACGCCCAGGTCGAGCGGTGCTGGCGATGCAGCTGCAGGTAGAGCTCGGCGATGCAGTCCGGATCGGCCAGGTTGTCGTCCACCGCGGTGCCGGCCAGCCGGTGCGCGCGCGAACCGTCTTCCTGGGTCCAGCCGATGGCGGCGTCTATCGGCACGTTGGCGACGTGGATGCCCTGCGGCATGAGTTCGCGAGCGATGCTCTCGGCGAGGCCCGCCTTGGCTTGGCAGGCCATCGCGAAGGCGCCGCTGCGGGGATAGCCCTTCAGCGCGGCGCTGGCGTTGGTGAAGATGATCGTGCCGCGGGCGCCGGTGGCCGCCGGCGGATTGGTCAGCATCACGCGCGCCGCCTGCTGCGCGACGAGAAAGGCGCTGAAGGCGGCATTGGTCAAGGTCTCGCGCACCTTGTCCGGCGCAACATCGGTGATGCCCTTGCCGAACACCTCGGCCACACGGCCGTCGATGTTATGCACCACCAGCGTCGGCGCGCCGAGCGTCTCGGTCACTTCGCGGAACAGCCGCTCGACATCCGCCGGCGCGCTCGCGTCGCAGGCATGGCGCCGCACGCCTTCCGCTTCCAGCGCCGCGAGCACCGGCTTGTCGGGGTTGCGGGCAGCCACGGCCACACGCATGCCTTCAGCGGTGAACAGTCGCGCGCAACTCGCGCTGATGCCGGGCCCGCCGCCCACGATGAGGGCGACGTCCGGGCCTGAGTCTCTGGTCTGCGACATGGGAATGATCTCGCGTTTTTTTCGGTTGTATAATGCAACTTAAAGGTTGTTTAATGCAACCATCCCGCGGATACGCCGCGCAACGCAACGAAGGAGATCCCTGCCATGACACCTGTGTGCCTGGTGATCGGCGCCGGCGCCGGCATCGGCGGCCATGTCGCGCTGCGCTTCGCCCGCGCGGGCTACCACGCCGTGCTCTGTCGGCGCAGTGACAGTGCGGGCCTCGATGCGCTGGTGGACGGCATCCAGCGCGAAGGCCTTGCCGCCACGGGCTTCCTGCTGAACGCCATCGAGCCCGACAGCGTGGAGACGCTGGTCGCGCGCGTCGAGGCGGACATCGGCCCCATCGAGGTCGCGGTCTACAACCTGGGCGCGCAGATCGGCGATCGCGCGCTGGCCGACACTTCGCTGAAGGCCTTCGAGACGGGCTGGCGCATCGGCACTTTCGGCCTGTTCCGCCTGGCCTCCGCGCTCTGTCCGCTGATGCAGACGCGCGGCAAGGGCACGCTCCTGGTGACCTCCTCGACCGCGGCCATGCGCGGCAATGCCGGGCAGCACTCCCACGCCGCGGCCATGGGTGGCCGTCGCATGCTCTGCCAGTCCCTGAATGCCGAGTTCGCCGCCAAGGGCATTCACGTCGCGCACATCGTGATCGACGGCCCGGTGGACGCGCCCGACACGCTGGGTCGCATGCTCGGCGCGGAGGCCTTCCAGGCGCTGCGCGAATCACGCGGCTACGAGCACGACGGCTTGCTGTTGCCCGAGCAGGTGGCGGAGACCTATTTGCATCTCGCGCAGCAGCACCGCTCGACCTGGACCTTCGAACTCGATCTGCGCGCGTTTTCGGACCGCGCCTGGTGGAACCACTGACACCATGGGACGCAAGCGTTTCAGCGACATGAACTGCGGAGTCGCCCAGGCGCTCGAGGCGCTGGGCGACTGGTGGACGCTCCTCATCGTGCGCGACGCGTTCTTCGGCGCGCGCCGTTTCAGCGAGTTCGAACATGGTCTCGGGATCGCCAAGAACATCCTCGCCGCGCGTCTGCGGCGGCTGGTCGAGCACGGCGTGTTCGAACGGGTCGCGGCGGGCGCGGCGGGCGAGCGCAACGAGTATCGCCTGACCGCCAAGGGCCAGGCGCTGATGCCGGTGCTGGTGGCGCTGCGCGAGTGGTCGGACGAGTGGGTCTACGGCCGCGGCCACGAGCCGATCATCTTTCGCGAGCGGGCCACCGGGCGGCGCGTGCCGCGGTTGCGCGTCACCAATCGCGACGGCGTGGAACTGACGAGCAAGGACATTCTTGCCACCCCGGGGCCGGGCGCGACGCTGGAAACACGCCAGCGGCTGACGCCGCCCGCGAAGGACTGACCGCATGCAGAGTTCCGCACCGCCGGCCATGCGCTGGTCGCTGGTGTTCGCCGCCGCCGGCATCCTGCTCATCACCACCGGCGCCCGCCAGTCGCTGGGACTCTTCATCGCGCCGCTCCATGTCGACACCGGCGTCGGCCTGGTCGCGATCAGCTTCGCGCTCGCCATCGGGCAGTTCACCTGGGGTGCCGTGCAGCCCCTGTTCGGCGCGCTGGCCGGTCGTCACGGCTCGAGCGTCGTGCTGATCGGCGGACTGCTGCTCCTGACCGGTGGACTCGCGGCCGCGGCCTTCGCGCGCAGCGAAGCGACGCTCATCGCGACGCTCGGTGTGCTGTCCGCCGCCGGGGCTGGCGCGGCGAGCTTCGCCATCCTGATTGGCGCCGTCGCGGGCCGCCTGCCGGCCGAACGCCGCTCGTTCGCCGCCGGCGTGATCAACGCGGGCGCCTCGATGGGCCAGTTCGTGTTCGCGCCCATCGCGCAGGCGCTGATCGCGTTCGGCGGCTGGGCGTTCGCGCTGCTCGCACTCGCGGCCTCCACGTTGCTCGCGCTGCCTTTGGTCGGGGCGTTGCGCGGTGGCGCCACGCCGTCCGCCGCCGCGCCTGCGGCAGGACCAGGCCTGCGCGCGCAGCTCGGCCTCGCCTGCCGCGATCGCAGCTACGTGCTGCTGCACCTGAGCTTCTTCACCTGCGGCCTGCACATCGCCTTCCTGGTCACCCATCTGCCGGGCGAAGTGTCGCTGTGCGGGCTGCCGGCGGACGTGTCGGCGCGTTCGATTGCGCTGATCGGGCTGTTCAACATCGCCGGCAGCCTGGCCGCCGGCGCGCTCGGTAACCGCATGCCGATGAAGTACCTGCTCGCCGCGATGTACGCGAGCCGCGCCCTGATCATCGCCGTCTACCTGGTCGCGCCACGCACACCCATGACCTACTACGTGTTCTCCGCGCTGCTGGGGCTCAGCTGGCTCGCCACCGTGCCGCCCACCGCCGGACTGGTCGGCAAGCTGTTCGGCACCCAGCATCTCGCCACGCTGTTCGGCCTGACCTTGCTCTCGCACCAGGTGGGCGCCTTCTTCGGCGCCTGGCTCGGTGGCGTGGCGCTCGCCGCCGCGGGCGACTATCGGTGGATGTGGTACGCCGACATCGTGCTCGCGACCGGGGCGGCCATCGCCTGCCTGCCGATACGCGAACCGGGTTACGCGGCCCGCACGGCCGTCAGCTGACCGCGGCAGGCCAGGCACGCGTTTCCTCGTTCACGGCATGCGAACTCCAAGGGGCCGCTCGCCACGCCAATCGGACGCGTGACGGGAAACGTGCTACCGTCGCCGGCTACTCAGCAGACAAGCACAAGGAAAGCCCCATGGCCAAAGGCCAGCTACGCAGCGGACGGGAACCCAAGAAGCCCAAGCAAGTGAAGAAGCCTGCGGCCACGGCCACCACGGTGTTCGGCGGCGCCTCGGCGGGCAGCCGTCCCACCGCGAACCGCGGGACTTCGCGCTAGGACCCAGGTCCACTCACTCATCCGCGCGGCGGCCCTTCGCGCCACGCGCCCCGGCACGACCCGGACCGCTCGAAGAGCGGCCCCTTCTCCGCCTCCACTCACGTTCGACCGTTCACGGACCCCGCGGATGAGCCGCGCGGCCGTCGCCTGGTCTTCGACCTTCGAGGAGTTTCCCATCCATGAAAATTCGTCCCCTGCACGACCGCATCATCATCAAGCGCATCGAAGAAGACAGGACCTCGGCCGGCGGTATCGTCATTCCCGATTCGGCGACCGAGAAGCCGGTGCGTGGCGAGGTGATCGCGGTCGGTAACGGCAAGCTGCTCGAGAACGGCCAGGTGCGCAAGCTCGACCTCAAGGTCGGCGACACCATCCTGTTCGGCAAGTACGCCGGCACCGAGATCAAGGTCGACGGCCAGGACCTGGTCGTGATGCGCGAAGACGACATCATGGCCGTGTTCGGCGCCTGAGCGTCGTCGGCCCATCCACAGAATCCTGGAGCACAGAACAATGTCCGCAAAAGAAGTGAAATTTGGTGATGACGCGCGCCTGCGCATGGCTGCCGGCGTCAACATCCTGGCCAACGCCGTCAAACAGACCCTGGGGCCGAAGGGCCGCAACGTGGTCATCGAGAAGAGCTTCGGCGCCCCGACCGTGACCAAGGACGGCGTGTCCGTCGCGAAGGAAATCGAACTGGCCGACAAGTTCGAGAACATGGGCGCGCAGATGGTGAAGGAAGTTGCTTCCAAGACTTCCGACGTCGCCGGCGACGGCACCACCACCGCCACCGTGCTGGCCCAGGCCATCATGCGTGAAGGCCTGAAGGCGGTGTCCGCCGGCGTCAACCCGATGGATCTGAAGCGCGGTATCGACAAGGCGGTGATCGCCGCCGTCGCCGAGCTGCACGCGCTGTCCACGCCCTGCGCCGACAGCACCGCCATTGCCCAGGTCGGCACCATTTCCGCCAACGCCGACGCGCAGGTCGGATCGCTCATCGCCGAGGCGATGGACAAGGTCGGCAAGGAAGGCGTGATCACCGTCGAGGAAGGCACCGGTCTCGACAACGAACTCGAACTGGTCGAGGGCATGCAGTTCGACCGCGGCTACCTGTCGCCCTACTTCATCAACAACCAGGCGACCATGGGCGTCGAGATGGACGACCCGCTGATCCTGCTGCACGACAAGAAGAT
>JBFWYG010000102.1:0-1583 GCA_050186725.1 Gammaproteobacteria bacterium
GGCGTGGCGCACTTCGTCTATCTCAGTTCGATCAAGGCCGCGGGCGAGCGCAGCCCCCCGGGCCGCGCGCTCAGCGGCGACGACGCGTCCGCGCCCGAGGACGACTACGGCCGCAGCAAGCTCGCTGCCGAGGAAGCGGTGGCCGAGATTTGGCGTGACGCGGCGCTCGTCGTGCTACGCCCACCGCTGGTCTACGGCGCGGGACAGCGCGGCAACCTGGCGCGTCTCTGCGCCCATCTCGAGCGCGGCCTGCCGCTGCCCTGCGCCTGGCCGCCCAATCGCCGCAGCCTGGTGCAGGTGGACAATCTCGCCGACGCGCTGGTGCTGGCGCTCGACTGCGCGGGCGTCGGGCCGCGGTGTTACACCCTGGCCGACGCGCACCTCTCCGGCGGCGAACTGGTGCGTGCCGTGGCCCGTGCGCTGGGCCTCGAAGCGCGGCTCTGGCCGCTGCCCGCCCCACTGCTGCGCTCGCTCGCGTGGGCGCCGCGCGTGGGGCCCGCGCTCGCGCGCCTGGCCGAGGACCTGGTGGTGGACGCCGAGGCGATTGCGCGCGACCTCGGCTGGCGGCCGCGCATCAGCTTCGAGGCCGGCATCGCCGCGGCCTGCACGGCGTGGCGCGAGGCACGCCGATGATCGCGTTCGCGCTGTTCACTGGCGCCGCGCTGCTTGCCGCGGCGCTGCTCGCGCGCCTGATCCCGCACCTGCACGCGGCGCGCGTGCTGGACGTGCCGAACGCGCGCAGCCTGCACGGCGCGCCGGTGCCGCGCGGCGGCGGGCTCGCGATTGCGGCGGTGACGCTGCTGGTGGAACTGGTGCTGGTGCTGAGCGGCGATCTGCCGCGGGTGGCGGGACTCGTCGTGATGGTGGTCGGGGCGGGGTTCGCCGCGCTCGGCTGGGCCGATGATCGCGTGAGCCGCGGTGTCGCGTCGCGCCTCGCGGCGCAGGCGCTCCTGGCCGCGCTGTTCGTGATCGGCGCGTTGCCTGACGCGAGCCTCACGCTGCGCTGCCTGTGGTGGCTGGCGCTCCTGTGGCACGTGAACCTGTTCAACTTCATGGACGGCGCGGACGGCCTGGCCGGCGTGCAGACGCTGTGCGCGGGCCTCGCCTGCGCGGCGTTGCTGGCGAGCGTGGGCGCGCATGGCGCGGCGTGGGTCGCGTTGGCCCTGGCCGGCGCCGCGCTCGGCTTCCTGCGCTGCAATTGGCATCCGGCGCGGGTGTTCCTGGGCGACGCCGGCAGCTACTTCATCGGCTTTCAACTCGGCGCGCTGGCGGCATGGAGCGCGCCTGCCGACGGCTGGCCGTGGCGCGCGCTGCTGCTGTTCGCGCCCTTCGTCGTCGACGCCAGCCTCACGCTTCTGGCGCGCGCCGCCCGCGGCGAGGCAGTGTGGCGCGCGCATCGCGATCACGCCTACCAGCGCCTGGTCACGCGGCGCGGCTGGTCACCGGCGCGCCTCGCGATCGGGCTCGCGCTGATCAACGTCCTGCTGTGCTGGCCGGCGGCGGCGCTCGGTGGGGCATGGCCTGTGACGGCGTCGGTGTTCGTCTACGGCCTTCTTGCTATCATCTGGGCATGGGCGCGTCGA
>JBFWYG010000102.1:1683-13809 GCA_050186725.1 Gammaproteobacteria bacterium
TTTTCACCGCGGAAATCCCTGAACGGTGTCGCTCACCCCGCGCCTCAAGATCATCCTGCACGACCTCGTTGCCATCGCGCTCGCGTGGATGCTGGCATTGGTCGCGCGCTTCAATTTCGGCCTGCCGCCGGAACAGCATCTGAAGGCCGGGCTGTACGCCCTGCCGCTCGCCGTGGCGCTGCAGGCGGCGCTCGCCTGGCGCTACGGTCTGTATCGCGGCGTGTGGCGTTTCGCGAGCCTGCAGGACCTGTGGAACATCATTCGCGCGGCCGTGCTCGGCACGGTGAGCATCGGGCTCACGCTGTTCCTCGTCAATCGCCTGGTCAACATCCCGCGCTCGGTGTTCGTGCTTTATCCCATGTTCCTGGTCGCGCTGCTCGGCGGACCGCGGCTCGCCTACCGGTTGTGGAAGGATCATTCCTTCAACCTGCGCAGCGTCACCGCCGCGACCCGCGTGCTGGTGATCGGCGGCGGCGAGGGCGGTGAGGGCGTGGTGCGCGACATGCTGCGTGACGGCGCCTACCTGCCTATCGGCATCGTCGACGACGATCCGCGCCTCGCGCGCGCGCGCATCCACGGCGTGCCGGTGCTGGGCGGCATCGACGACCTGGCGGAAATCGTGCGTCGGCGCGATACCGACATCATCATCATCGCGATTCCCTCCGCCAGCGGCGCGCAGATGCGCCGCATCGTCGAGCGCTGCGAGGCGACCGGCAAGCCGTTCCGTACGCTGCCGGAACTGGCCGACCTGGTGACCGGGCGGGTCGGCATGAACGCGCTGCGCGAAGTGAAGATCGATGACCTGCTGGGCCGCGACAGCGTGGTGCTCGACTGGCAGCGGCTGCAGGCCGCCATCGCGGGCAAGGTGGTGCTGGTCAGCGGCGGCGGTGGCTCCATCGGTTCGGAACTCTGCCGCCAGGTGGCGCGCCTCGGCGTGGCGCGCCTGGTGGTCTTCGAGCAATCCGAGCACAACCTCTATCTCATCGAGCGCGAGCTGCGCGAGAAGCATCCCCAGGCCGATCTCGCCTTCATCCTCGGCGACGTGGGCGATCGCGCCGCGGTGGAACACGCGCTGGCGCTGCATCGACCGACCCTGGTGCTGCACGCCGCCGCCTACAAGCATCTGCCCCTGCTGCAGGGCCAAGCGCGCGAGGCGGTGCGCAACAACGTGTTCGGCACCCTGACCATGGCCGAGGCCGCCGAGCGCCACGGCTGCGAGGCATTCGTGCTGATCTCCACCGACAAGGCCGTGCGGCCGTCGAGCGTGATGGGCGCCACCAAGCGCCTCGCCGAACTGGTGTGCGAGACGCGCAAGCGCCGCGGCGGCACGCGCTTCATCACCGTGCGCTTCGGCAACGTGCTCGGCTCGGCCGGCAGCGTAGTGCCGCTGTTCCAGGCGCAGATCGCCAAGGGTGGTCCGGTCACCGTGACCCACCCGGAAGCGCGGCGCTACTTCATGACCATCGCCGAGGCCAGCCAGCTCATCCTGCAGGCGGCCAGCGCAGGCGAGGGCGGCGAGATCTTCGTGCTCGACATGGGCCAGCCGGTCAACATCACCTACCTCGCCGAGCAGATGATCCGCCTCTCGGGACGCGAGCCCGGTGCCGATATCAAGATCGTGTTCACCGGCCTGCGTCCCGGCGAGAAGCTGGACGAGGAGCTGTTCCTGGAAGACGAGCGCCTGACCCGCACCGGCCACGACAAGCTGCTGCTCGCCAGCCACGTGGAAGTCGAGCCGCGCCGCCTGCAGGGCTGCCTGGAGGCGCTCGCGCGCGCGGTCGAGTCCTTCGACGAGCCGGCGATCACGCGCCTGCTCGCCGACGCCGTTCCCGAACTTGCCAGTGCCGGTGGCCTGGCCACGGATGCCGCCAAAGTCATCGCCTTCAATCGGAGTTCCCGCGACCCATGAAAGTCAGAAAAGCCGTGTTTCCCGTCGCCGGTCTCGGCACCCGCTTCCTGCCGGCGACCAAGGCCAATCCCAAGGAAATGCTGCCGGTGGTCGACAAGCCGCTGATCCAGTACGCCGCCGAGGAGGCGGTGGAGGCGGGCATCGAGGAGCTGATCTTCGTCACCGGCCGCACCAAGCGCTCGATCGAGGATCACTTCGACAAGGCCTACGAACTCGAGAACGAGCTGGAGAAGGCCAACAAGCAGCGCCTGCTGGAGCTGGTGCGCAACATCCTGCCGTCCAACGTGTCCTGCACCTATATTCGCCAGGCCGAGCCGCTGGGGCTCGGCCACGCGGTGCTGTGCGCGCGGCCGGTGGTGGGGGAGGAGCCCTTCGCGGTGCTGCTCGCCGACGACCTCATCGATGGCCAGGGCACCGGCTGCCTGAAACAGATGGTGGAACTCTTCGAGCACTACAACTCGGGGGTCATCGCCGTGCAGCCGGTGCCGCCGGAGGACACCGACAAGTACGGCATCGTCGCGACCAAGACCATCGACCAGGGCGTGAGCAAGATCACCAGCATCGTCGAGAAGCCCAAGCCCGCCGTCGCGCCCAGCACGCTGGCGGTGGTCGGTCGCTACATCCTGCCCGGGGAGATCATGCAGATCCTGGCCAGCACCCAGCGCGGCGCGGGCAACGAGATCCAGCTCACCGACGGCATCGCCACCCTGCTGGAGCGCCAGCAGGTGCTGGCCTACCAGTTCAAGGGCACGCGCTACGACTGTGGATCCAAGCTCGGCTACCTGCAGGCGACCGTCGACCTGGCATTGAAGCACCCGGAAGTGGCGGCCGATTTCGCCGCCTGGCTGAAGGCGCGGGACCCGGTCTGAGGAGGGGGAGCGATTGATCGGACCTGTAGGGCCGATTTCAATCGGCCAGCGCAGGCGCGTAATGCCCTGGTCGGCGCCAGGGCTGGCTGGAGGTCAGAACGGGTAATCGAGCAGCGCGCGCTTGCGCGCCAGCTCGGTCTGCAGGTAGGTCAGGGCCCGCAGGGAATGCTCGTCCTCGGGCTCCCCGGCGGCGGCGATGAGTTCCTCCAGCTCCTGGATCTCCTCTTCCACCTCGTCGCGATCGTTTTCGCCACCGAGCAGGGGGAAGAAGGCTTCGAGCTGCTTCAGCTCCTCGACCAGGTCGTTCCAGGCTTCCGAACAGGTTCCGCTACGCATCTTCGGTGACCTCCGATCGCTCACCAAAATAGTCCATTACCAGCCGTTTCCGATCATCGATCTTATGTTGATCGCTTAATTCCATGATCTTGACGGAAATACTATAGGATTATCTGAAACGACTTCAACTATCCCAGGCAAGTTCGATTACTTAAGCCATGTCCGACCGCTCTCGCACCCTGTTCAGCGACACCCGTGTCATCCCCCACGCCACGGTCGCGCCCGAGGCCGCGCTGGCGGTCCTGTCCCAGCGCGAGGTCAACGCGCTGTGCCGGGGCGGTAACCAGGCCCTCACCGATCTATTCCGGCGCTGCGCGCTGGCGGTGCTGTCCACCGGCAGCGAGACCGACGATGTGCGCGACCTGTTCGAGCGCTACCGCGACTTCGACGTCAGCCTGGTGCAGGAGGACCGCGGCCTGCGGCTCAACCTGCGCAACGCCCCGGCCAGTGCCTTCGTCGCCGGCGAGATGATTCGCGGCACGCGCGAGCACCTGTTCGCGGTCCTGCGCGACATCCTGTACATCACCCATGAACTCGAGCAGGGCGTCGCCTTCGACCTGGAGACCCCCGGCGGCATCACCGACGCGGTGTTCAAGATCCTGCGCAATGCCGGGGTGCTGGCGGCGGACGTGCGTCACGGCCTGGTGGTGTGCTGGGGCGGCCACTCCATCAACCGGGTGGAGTACGACTACACCAAGGAGGTGGGCTACGCCCTGGGGCTGCGCGGACTCGATGTCTGCACCGGCTGCGGGCCGGGCGCGATGAAGGGCCCGATGAAGGGCGCGACCATCGCCCATGCCAAGCAGCGCATCGCCAACGGCCGCTACATCGGCATCACCGAGCCCGGCATCATCGCCGCCGAGGCGCCCAACCCCATCGTCAACGCGCTGGTCATCATGCCGGACATGGAAAAGCGCCTGGAGGCCTTCGTGCGCATCGCCCATGGCATCGTGGTGTTTCCCGGCGGGGTGGGCACGGCGGAGGAGATCCTCTACCTGCTCGGTCTGCTGAGTCACCCGGGCAACGCCGCCCAGCCGCTGCCGCTGGTGCTGACCGGTCCATCGGAGAGCGCGGCCTATTTCGCGGCCCTGGACGAGTTCGTGCGCCTGGTGCTGGGCGCCGAGATCGCGTCCCGCTACCGCATCGTGGTCGGCGACCCGCAGGCGGTGGCGGATCTGCAGGCCGACGGCATCCGCAACGCGCTGGCCTACCGCGACGCGCACGACGACGCCGCCTACTTCAACTGGCGCTTCGCCATCGACCAGCGCTACCAGGCGCCCTTTGCGCCGACCCACGAGAACGTCGCGGCGCTGGCACTGTCCCGCGACCTGCCGCGTCACGAACTCGCGTCCAATCTCAGGCGGGTGTTCTCCAGCATCGTCGCCGGCAACGTCAAGGAACAGGGCATCGCCGCGGTCGAGGCGCGCGGCCCGTTCCAGATCACCGGCGAGCCGGACATCATGCGCGCGCTGGACGCCCTGCTCTCGGGGTTCGTCGCCCAGCAGCGCATGCGCCTGCCGGGCCGCGCCTACCGGCCGTGCTACGAGCTCGTGCGCTGAGCGCGGCTCAATAGCCGGTCATCTCCACGTAGCCCAGGCCCACCTCGCGCTCGGCGTCGCGCACGCTGACCGCGCCTTCCCAGTAGGCGAAACGCCGGCGCCACTCCTGGTCGGCGAGGCGCGGCGTGAGCCGCAGGTCGAGGCCGAGCCGCGGCACCGCGAGCCGCCAGTCGCGCGGGTAGCGGCGTCCGCTCGCGGGGCTGCGCCATTCGCCCTCGGCCGTCAGCCGCACATCGCCCGCGGCGAGCGGCGTGACGGTGCCGGCCGCGTCGACATGACTACCGGCGCTCAGCGGGCCGCTGCCGCCGGCCTTGTCCCGCAGCCGGTAGAACATCAGGTTCGCGCCGTCGGCGAACTGCAGCGCGAACCAGTCCCAGCCGGCCTGGTCGCGGGACAGCGCGCTGGTGCTCCATTCGCGATCGAGCCAGGCCTGGCCGGTCACCGCATGTTCGCCGTCGGCCAGCGTCAGCGTGCCGCGCGCGGCGAGGCGCGGCACCGAGTAGTAGTAGGACGCGTTGCCGGGCGCCTCGCTCTTGCGCGACAGCCCGCGATCCCCTTGCGGCACCACCGCGCTCTGCGGTTCGAGTTCGAGGTCGAGCGCGACGCCGTCCTGGCCGGCGCGCAGCCGCCAGCGATCGTCGGCCGCGCGATGTTCGATGCGCCAGTCGTCCAGCCACACCGCGACCTCGGGCGCCGCCTGGCTGCCCGCGATGTCCGGCATCGCGCGGCTCAGGCGTTCGAAGGGATGAAAGGCGCCGCCCGCGACATCGCTCACCGCGAAGTGGCCGAGCATCACCTGCGAGCCACGCCAAGCCGAGTCGGACTTCGCCGACGTGGCCGCCAGGGCGAAGCGGAACAAGGTGAGCTGAAATCCGAAGGGCCGGTCATCGTGATCGGCGAGGTGCCCGGTGAAGTACCACCATTCCGCGCGAAAGCGCGGATGCGGGCCATGGTCGCGCGGAAAGCTGAAGGCGATGGGCGCCTCGGCGCGCGCGAAGCCCTCGTCGCCGGCCTGCGCGGACAGGGCGCCGAGTGCGCTGTCGGCGGGCGGTGCGGTCCCGGGTCGCGGGTCGTGCAGGGCCGTCACGACGGCCGCCCCCAACGCGAGCGCCGCCAGCGCCCACGCCCTTGCGCGCGCCGGCCTACTCATAGCGCAGCGCGCTGGCCGGATCGATGCGCGCCGCGCGCTCCGCCGGGTAGACGGTGGCCGCCAGCGCCGCGCCGAACGCGCCGAGCGCGGGCAGCAGCAGCGCATGCGCATCGAGCGTCAACGCCATGCTCCAGCCGAAGGAGCGGATGTTGATCACCGCGATCAGCAGCCGCGCGATCAGCACGCCGAGCGGCAGCGCGAGCAGGGCCGCGAACAGCGCGACCAGCGCGGTCTGCAGGTAGAGCACGGCGCGCAGCGCGCCCGGCGCGAGGCCGGTGGCGAGCAGCACGGCGTACTCGCGCGCGCGCTCGAGATGCAGCGCGAGCAGCGCGTTGAATACGCCGAGCGCCGCGATCAGCGCGGAGAGCAGCGTCAGCACCTGGGTCACGGCGAAGGTGCGATCGAACACCGCGAGCGAATGCGCGCGCAGTTCCGCGTTCGACCAGGCGACGAGCGCAGGACGTGCCGCGAGCAGCGGCTGGAGGGCGCTGCGCAGCGTGGTGCCACCCTGGCCGGGACGCGGGTAGACGCCGATGCCGTGCAGGCGCGGGTCCTGCCAGTACGCGCGAAAGCGCGCCAGGCTGATGGCCACCACGCCGCGCTCGCTGCCGTAGTCGGTGTAGATGCCGCTGATGCGGAACGACCGCGGCCCGACCGGCGTCGGCAGGGTCAACGCGTCGCCGACCTGCTTGCGCGTGTGCCAGGCGAAGGGCTCGGAGATCATCGCCACGTCCTCGCCCTCCCAGGCGGGCCAGGGCGCCGCGCCGGCGAGAAAGTGGAAGCCACGCCGCGCCGCGGGCGGCAACTGGTAGGCGGAGATGCGCAGTTCGCCGGCGTCGTCGCGGAGATGGACGCGGCGAATGCGGCTCACCGTTTCCACCATGGGCAGCGCGGCGACCTTGGCGATGAAATCCTCGTCCAGCGCCGGCGGGGCCTGCTCGTCGAAACCGGGTGAGATGTACACCTCGGCGCGCAGCAGGTCGCCGAGCCACGCATCGACCGCGTCGCGAAAGCTGTCGACCATCAGGCCCACGCCGACCGCGGTGGCGGTGGCGGCCATCAGCGCCGCGACCGCGAGACCAATGCGCCCGACGTCGCGCGCCGCGCCGCGCAGTGCGAGCCGCGCCGCGAGCGGCAGGCGCGTGGTGCCGGGCCGCGCGAGGCGCCGCAGCGTCGCGCGCACCAGCCAGGGCGCGATCAGCATGGCGGCGAGGATGGTCGCGCCGAGCGCGACGAAGCCGGCATGCAGCGAGCGCGACGACAGCAGCAGCACCAGGGCGGCCAGGGCCGCGCAACCGACACCGAGACGCGCGGTGCGCGCGAGCGTCTGTTCCGCGCGCGTCGCGAGCAGCGAGTAGCGCGCCGCGCGCGCCGGATCGACGCGCAGCGCGTCCAGCGTGGCGGGCAGCGCGGCGAGCAGCGCGGTCAGCGCGGCAAGCAGCACGCCGCCGGCGGCGAGCGCAGGCGTGTAGGCGAGGTCGCCGGCGCCGGCGGCCTGGTAGTGATCGCGCAGCGTCTGGCCGACCGGCGCCATCAGCAGGCGCGCCAGGCCCTGGCCCAGCGCACAGCCCAGCGCTCCGCCGAGCGCGCCCAGCACCAGCGCCTCGCCGAGCACCAGGCGCGCGAGCTCCGCGCGCGTCACGCCGAGCGCGCGCAGGCGCGTGAGGAGCGCCTGGCGCTGCGCCACCAGGAAGGCCATGGTGTTGTAGATCATGAACGCGCCGACCAGCAGCGCGAGCAGGCTGAGCGCGTCGAGGTTGGTGTAGAACGCGCGCGTGAGGCTGCGCGCGCTGGCGGCTTCGCGGCCGGCATCCACCAGCCGCAGCCCGGCGGGCAGCGCGGCGGCGAGGCGCGCCAGCGCGGCGCGCGCCGCGTCGCTGTCGTCGCTCGTGAGTTCGATGCGGGTAAGGCGCCCGACGCGCCCCAGCGTCTCCTGCGCGGTCGCGATATCCACCAGCGCGACGTCCGGCGCGAGCAGTGGCGCGCCGTCCGCGCCCGCCGCCACCACGCCCGCCAGGGTCAGCGGCGGCAGCGTGCTGTCCGCGAGCGCGAGGCTCGCGCCGCTGACGAGGCCGAGAGTCTCCGCGCTGGCCGCCGCGAGCAGCATCGCGCCCGGCTGGGTGATGAAGGTCAGCGCCGGCAGCGCGCCGTGCGCCGAGCCACCCTGCGCGGTGAAGGGATCGACGCCGAGCAGCCCCAGCGCGCCGCGCCCGGCGTCGGGCGCCAGGCGCACGGCGCCGCTCACGACCGGCGTCGGCGCGAGCGAGGGCGCGAGCCGCCGCACTTCGGCCAGCACGCGCTCGTCGAAATCCTCGCCGTCCAGCGCGACGATGCGATGGCTGGCGTCGCCGAACACGCCGCGCAGCGATTCCGCGAACGCCTGGCGCGCGCTCGCCTGGGTGACCAGGATGCCGATCACGATGGCGGTGCCGAGCGCGATGCCGCTCACCGCGAGCAGGCACTGGGCCGGGTGGCGCGCAAGAAAGCGCAGGCTGGCGCGGGCGAGCAGCATCAAGGGCGCGTTCAGGCGAGGCGCACGAGCGCGCCGTCGCGCAGCGCCAGCACGCGGTCGCAGTGCCCGAGCATCTCCTCGCTGTGGGTCGCCATCAGCAGGGTCGCGCCGGCCGCGCGCACCGCGCTCTCGAACTGCGTGATGACCTCGCGGCCGGTGTCGCGGTCGAGGTTGCCGGTGGGCTCGTCGGCGATGATCAGCGGCGGCCGGTGGGCGAGCGCGCGGGCGATGGCGGTGCGTTGCTGTTCACCGCCCGAAATCTGGTCGGGATAACGATCGGCGAGGTGCCCGATGCCGAGCGCGGTCAGCAGCTCGGCGACGCGCGGGGCAAGGGCCAGGCCGTTCAGCTCCAGCGCCAGGCCGACGTTCTCCGCGACCGTGAGGGTGGGCAGCAGGTTGAAGGCCTGGAACACGAAGCCGAGCGCGCGGCGGCGAAAGGCGGTGCGGGCGGCGTCGTCCCAGGCGCCCATGTCCTCGCCCTGGAATTCGAGCCGGCCGCCGTCCGGGCGGTCCATCGCACCCACGAGGTTCAGCAGCGTGGTCTTGCCCGAGCCGCTGCGGCCGATGATGGCGACGATTTCCCCCGCCGCGAGCTCGAGATCCAGCCCGCGCAGCACGGCATGGCCGCCGGCGGCATCGGCATAGCCGCGGCTTAAGCCGCGGGCGCTGAGCAGGGCAGTGGTGGACATGACGGGGTTCAGGCGGCGGTGGCGGCGCGCGGCCGCCTGACAATCTTCCACAATGCGGGTGAAGCAGTTCCGGTCCGAGCTACGTCGGCCGCGTACAGTCGTCTCACCCTTGGTTTCCTCCTCTCTTGGGCCTCGCAGCGTCGAGGCCCATTTTTTTTTGCGCGGCGTTCAAGCCGCCTGCCCGGCAGGCCGATGTTGCGAGTGGCGCGACGGCCGCGCACTCGGCATAGTGCGCGGCACGCCGCAAGCGCTCGAAGCGCTACGTCGCCCGCGGCGCCGTGCGTGAAGCCCAAGGACCGTCATGATACTCAGCGTCGTCATCCCCGCGTACAACGAACGCGACACCATCGGCCCCTGCCTGGTCAAGGTGCTGGCGGCCCTGCCGCACGTCGAGAAGGAAATCGTCATCGTCGACGACTGTTCGCGGGACGGCACGCGCGAGTGGCTGCTGGCCCAGGTCGACGGGCTGACCGGCCGCGATGCCTGCTTCGAACTCGACGAGGCTGGCGACGCGCGGGTGGTGCGCGGCAACGCGCGCTTCGCCATTCGCGTCATCGCCCACGAGCGCAACCGCGGCAAGGGCGGCGCGCTGCAGACCGGTCTCGGCGCCACCACCGGCGACATCGTGGTCATCCAGGACGCCGACCTCGAATACGACCCGGCCGACTGGGCCGGCATGTACGACCTCATCGCCGTGCGCCAGGTCGCCGACGTGGTCTACGGCTCGCGCTTCTACGGCAATCCGCACCGCGCGCTGTACTTCCATCATTTCATGGCGAACCGCCTGATCTCCTTCCTGTTCAACGCGCTCTACAACCAGACGCTGACCGACATCGAGGTCTGCTACAAGATGTTCACCCGCGAGGTGCTGCACACCCTGCGGCTGTCGGCCAACGACTTCGGCATCGAGGTGCAGCTGAGCGCGCAGTTCGCGCTCGCGCGGCGCTGGCGCATCTACGAGATGGGCATCTCCTATTTCGGTCGCACCTACAACGAGGGCAAGAAGATCAATTGGAAGGACGGCGTGAAGGCGCTGTGGTACCTGTTCAAGTATCGATTCGACCTGTGACGCGATGAGCAGCCGCAAGATCCTGACCGCACTCCTCGGCCTCGCGCTGGGCGGCGCCTTCCTGTGGTTGGCGCTGGCCAAGGTCGATCTCGCCGAACTGCGCGCGACCTTCGCGCGGCTCGACGTGCGCCTGCTGCTGTTCGCGACCTGCCTGTACTGGCTCGCGCTCGGCCTGCGCGTGCTGCGCTGGCAGCTGCTCCTGAAGCAGCTCGCGCCGGCGCCGCTGCGCGCGGTGGCCGAGACCCTGGTGGTCGGCTACGCGGTGAACAACGTGCTGCCGGCGCGGCTCGGCGAGGTGGCGCGCGCGGCCTATGGCAAGCGCCGCCTGGGTCTCGGACGCGCGCGGGTATTCGGCTCCATCGTCATCGAGCGCGTGCTCGACCTGGTCGCGATCCTCGCCTGCCTGGGCGCGGGCCTGGTCGCCCTGCACTACGCCGGCGGCGCGGCGCGCCAGCCGACCTTCGAACTCGTGGCGCTGAACGCGGGCGTGGTGATCGGCCTGCTGGCGCTCGCCATCGCGGTGCTGCGCGCGGGCGACGTGAACCGCCTGCCGCTGCCGTCGCCGCTGCTCGCCATGCTGCGTGATTTCAGCGCGGGGGTGGCGAGTCTCAACCGTCGCTCGGCGCTGCTCGCGCTGCTGCTCTCGGCGCTGGTCTGGGGCTTCGAGGTGGCCGCGCTGCTGACCACCTTCAGCGCGCTCGACCTGCGCCTGGGGCTCGCCCAGGGCATGCTGGTGATGGGCGTCGCCTCGCTCTCGACCCTGGTGCCGACGGCGCCGGGCTTCCTCGGCACCTACCAGCTGGTGTTCGCGCTCGCGATGCGCGCCTTCGGCCTGTCCGAGCCGGTCGGCATCGTCGCCGCCACGGCCGTGCAGGCCTGCCTGTTCGGCTCGGTCACCCTGGTCGGGCTCGCCATCCTCGCGCTGCGCTCGCTGAAACACCTGCGCGGCTGGTCGCGCGCCAGCGACGCTCAGTCGTCGAGCGAGAACGGCGTGAAGTCGGTGCGCTTGTCGTAGAAGTCTTCCTGCTCGGCGCGTTTCAGCGCGTTGACCACCACGTAGGTCGCGGGGGTCATCAGCACTTCCACCGAGACCTTGAACAGGAAGTTGAACAGCAGGGCGGTCAGCACGATGTCGGTCGACCACACGCCGAGAAAGGCGATGGGGTAGAACACCAGGCTGTCCACGCCCTGGCCGACGATGGTCGAGCCGATGGTGCGCGACCACAGCCAGCGGCCCTGGGTCATGACCTTCATGCGCGCCAGCACGTAGGCGTTGACGAAGTCGCCGATCCAGAAGGCGACGATGGATGCCACCACGATGCGCCAGGTGCCGCCAAACACGACCTCCAGCGCCGGCTGCAGGGTCGCGTTGAAGGGCTCCTCGCTGGCCGGCGGCAGATGGATGATGGCCCACGACATCACGGTCGCGAACAGCATCGCGCCGAAACCCGCCCAGATCACCTTGCGCGCCCGCGCGAAACCGTACACCTCGGTCAGGATGTCGCCAAAGATGTAGCTGATGGGGAAGAACATGTTGCCCGAGCCGAACACCAGCCGCTCGCCGGTGAAGGGCAGGGCGAAGGGCAGATCGATGGCGCAGACCTTGGCCGGGCCGATCAGGTTCGAGCACAGCAGCACGGCGACGAAGCCGGCCATCAGCAGATCGTAGTAGCGATAGTGTCTGCCGGTCATGGGCGCGGCGTGAAACTCGCGAGCGCGGCGCGGATCTCCACGAAGCTGCGCGGCGCGCGCGCCAGCGCATCGACGTAGTGCACCACGTAGTAGTGGTCCTGCTCGGCGCCGCAGGCCAGCACGCCGGTCAGTTCGCGGCCGTGCCGGTCGCCGGTCCAGCGCACGCGCGCGAGGCGTGCTTCGCCGAGCGCGAGCGGGGCGGACTGCTCGACAGCGAAGAAATGCGCATGATCGTGCCGCAACTCATCGAGGAACAGGCGCAGGCACTGCGCCGGACGGAACTCGCCCAGGCGCGCGCGCACCTCGCTCGCCGGCATGATGGTGAGCATGAGCCGCGTGGG
>JBFWYG010000103.1:0-13299 GCA_050186725.1 Gammaproteobacteria bacterium
AGGAACCAGAACATGGTCGCGGTGACGGCGAGACCGAGCAGGAACGCGATGGGAATGCGCAGCGTCGCCACCGTCACTCCCCTCCGAGCGGCGCGCCGGCCAGCGACACCTGCTTGATGCCGCCCGAGCGTACTTCGTCCATCAGCTTGGCCATCACGGCCGCGCTGGAATTGCGATCGGCCAGGATCACCACGGTGTCCTCGGGACGCTCGACATGCAGCCGCTCGATGGCCGGCCGCACGTCACGGATGTCCACCTGCCGACGGTCCATCCAGATATCGCCATTGGCACGGAGCGCGATGAGAATATTGCCGGACTCAGTATGTTCGACGGTCTCCGCGCTCGGCTTCACCACCGTCACGCCCGCTTCCTTGATGAAGGAGGTGGTGATGATGAAGAAGATGAGCAGGTTCAGCACGAAGTCCAGCATCGGCGCGAGGTCGATGCCGTGATCCTCCACCTCGGGATTGTGTCGCCGCGATTTCACGCCCTGCCGCCGCCCGTCATTCCGAGGTGCTGAAGGTGATGTCGGTGATGCCGCCCAGGCGCACCTGGTCGGCGGTCTCGATGACGAGACCGTTCTTGGCGCCGGGTTCGGCCACCAGCAGCACGCCGCCCTTGTTGTCGGCTGTGCGCGCGCGCTCGATGTTGGCGCGCACCGCGCGCAAGTCCACCGTGCGTCCGTCGACCGAGATCTCGCCGTTGGCGAACACGCCGACGGTGATGGCCGTCGACGGCGCGCTCGACTGCTCGAAGCTCGACGGGCGATTGACCTCGAGCGCGTACTCCTTGACGAAGATCGCGGTGATGATGAAGAAGATGAGCAGGTTCAGCACGAAGTCCAGCATCGGCGCGAGATCGATGCCGTGCTGCGACTCGTGCTCCTGCTGACGGTAGCGGCGCATGCGCATGACGGTGCCTCAGAACGCCAGCCGATCGGCCAGCAGCTCGGTCTCGCGACGCGCGCGGCTGCGGAAGTAGTGCACCGGGTAGAGCCCGGTGATGCTGACCGCGAGGCCCGTCATGGTGCAGATCATCGCGTGGGACACGCCGCTCGCCATGGTGCGCGCATCGGCGTTGCCGCGCAGCGCCATGGAGTCGAAGACTTCGAGCATGCCGCTCACCGTGCCGATGAGACCCAGCAACGGCGACAGCGGCACCAGTACCTGCAACAGGGGAAAACCGGCGGTCATGGCGCCGTTCACCCGCGAGATCATCGCGTCGCGGATCTGCCGCGCGCACCACGAACTGCGGTCGGCCCGCGCCAGCCAGGCCTGCTCGGTCTCGCGCGCGAGCTTGGGCAGCACGGCGACGTAGAACCACCAGCGCTCGATCACCAGCGTCCACAGCACCACACCGCTCGCGAAGATCCAGAAGACGAAGGGCCCGCCCTCGTCGACCAGCTGGGTGACGGCGGCGACGGTCTGGCCGAGCATACCGGTCTCAAGCACCGCGCTTGCGCTCCAGGGTCTCGGCGAGCAGGCCCGTGCTCTGCTCGTCCAGCACCTGCACCACCGCGCGCGACAGCGTCGAGAGGATGGCGTTGCCGAACAGGAGCGGAATGGCGATGCCCAGACCCGCGACAGTCGCGATCATCGCCTGGCCGATGCCGTTGGCCATGAGCTTCGGATCGGACGAACCGCTCTCGGTGATGGCCTGGAAGGTGATGATCATGCCGATGACGGTGCCGATGAGGCCGAGCAGCGGGCCGGCCGCGACCGCGAGGCGGAGAAAGGCCTGGAAACGCTCGAGCTTCGGCACTTCGCGCAGCACGGCTTCCGAGATGCGCAGCTCCGCCACGTCCGCGTCCTGCTCGATGGTCGCCGCGTCGCCGCGGAAAGCGAGCAGCACGCGCCCGAGCGGGTTGCCCTTGGAGAGCTTGTCCAGGTTGCGCAGCTGCGACCACACGCCGATGCGCACCACCAGCAGGTAGACGAACTGCAGGGCCCACAGCACCAGCCCCAGCGCGCCGACCACCAGGATGACGTAGGTCACCTCGCCGCCGAGATGCACGCGCTCGGCCCAGTTCGGCCGCTCCACGTAGAGCGCGAGCAGCGCACCGCGCGCCGGATCGACCGCCGCTTCGACATAGCCGTCGCGCGCCGCCGCGAGCCGCGTCGCGATGTCGCGCAGCGCCGCCGGCGGCTGTCGCGCGAGGCGCACGAAGGTGCCGAGTTCGGGCGAGAAGGACAGGTAATCCGGTCCCGAGGTGGCGGTGAAGACGCCCACGCGCACCACCTCCTGCGCGCTCTGGCCGCCGTTCGGCTGGGCGACCGGCGCGGTGAAACGCGCGACCTGGGCGGCCAACGTCATCTCGCGCAGCATCTCGGTCCACAGGCGCTCGAGCTCCTTCGCGCCGGGCGCCACGTCGGCACCGGCCAGCGCGCGCAGCGCCGCGGCACGGTCGTCACCGGCCAGCTGGGCCGTGGTCATGGACTGGGTGAGCAGCGGCGCGGTGTCGCCGGCCACCTGGCGAGCCAGGCCGAACACTTCGCCGAGGCCGAGCTCGGCCTGCGCTTCCTTGAAGCGCTTGCCGAGTTCGGCAAGCTTGAGTTCGTTGCCGTTATAGCGCTCGAGCGCGGCCTTGCTCGCCGCCTCGGCCGCGGCGCGCGCCGCCTGCGCCTCCTTCAAGAGCTTGTCCTGCTCGGCCGCGCTCGCGGCCTGGTACTTGGCCGCGCGCTCGGCGGCCAGCGCCGCGCCGGCCGCGGCGCCGCTCTCGGTCTGCTTCAGGAGTTCGGCCAGATCGGCCGCGGCCTGGGTGAGCGGCGCGGCGCACAGGGTCGCCGCCACGACCAGCGCGCGCAGGAGGACTGCGGAACGCGCGTTCATCAGGACTTCTCGCCCTGGGGCGCCGGCACCGGCACGCGCAGCAGGTCCGGCGCGCCGATTTTCTTCGCCACGCGCAGCGCGTCGCGCACCGACTTGGCGTAGGAGTCGTCGCGCTGCCACTCGCGCTTGGCCTGGTTCCAGTAGCCGGTCTCGCTGCCGTCCAGGGTCTGGTACATGAGCGAGACGCGGCCCAGGCGCACGAAATCGACGATGCGCGCCTGGTCGCCTTCGCCGAGCTTGCCCTGGTAGGCGTCCAGCGTGCGGCCGTACTCGAGTTCGATCTGGTAGGCCTCGAGGATGCGGCGGTACTTCTCGGCGACCGTCACGTCGGCCTGCTGCATCATGTCCTTCAGGTTGGCGACGCGCTTGCTGCGCTCCTCCATCAGGAAGGGCGTGTCGAGCCCGACGAACTGCTCGATGGTGTCGACCATGCGCTGCATGAGCGGCTGCACTTCGCGCTCGGTGACCTGCAGCGCGTCGAGCTGGCGCTCGAGCGAGCCCACCTCCGCGTCCTGGGACTTGACCTGGCGGGCGAGCTGCTCGTTGTACTTGTTCAGACTGTCGACATCGGCCAGCGCCTGCACGTACTTGGCCGCGATGCCCTGGGTCTGCTCGTCGAGCGCGTCTACCTTCTGCTGGGACGCGGCCGCGGCCTTGTCGGCTTCGGACTGGGCGGCGACCGCCGCGGCCAGCGGCTCCGCCTGGACGGCCAGCGGGCCTGCGGCCGAAGCCGCGCTGAGCAGCGCGCCGAGCACGACTTGCCGGCGGCGTGAATCGATCAATCCGATCACTCCGAGTTACCCCTATGGAAGTAGCGAAAAAAGTGTATCGGCTAGGCGCAAGCATTGAAAGCCGTACGCGCTGCCACACCTGTCCGTATGGCCGACCGGCCGCGCCTGCCGCGCGTCGTCATCGGCTCGCCCGCGGGCGCGCGGCTCACAGCACGCGGCGCGGTTTGACACCCCCGGAGGGGCTCCGCACAATGGCGCGCCGCGCGGGGAGGCCGGTGATTCATCGAAGATTTTTCGATGAGTACAGCGTCAATACCCATCAGCCCGGAGGAACGGTCACCAGACCCGCGTCACCATGTTCATTCGCATCACACTCCTCGCCGCGCTGCTCGCGCTCGTCAGCGCCTGCGGCACCACCACCATCACGCCCAACTACTCGGCGTCCAATCCCAACATGAAAGTCGGCAACGAGCGGCCCGAGGATACCGCGGACGAGATCGAGAACGCCGGCTCCTTCTGTCTGCAGGTCAACGAGAAGTGGCACAAGGACGGCAAGACGCCAGATGGCAAGGCGCTGTGGTCGAAGGACACCTTCCGCAAGGTGGTGCCCTGTCCCTGAGCCGACCGCGCCAGGCGCGTCCCGGATCGGGTAATTGACTGGCGGGCGTGCGCCTTTAGGCTGCACGCAACACGCTAGAACAAGAATTCACCGACGGAGAGGGTCACTCCGTGCGCGGCTGAACGAGCCGTCGCGCGCGGCGTCGTTTCGCGTCGTGCCAGGGGGAGCTGTCGGATGTCGATGATGCGGTCGCGGCCATGGGTCGCGCGGATGGCGGGAATACTGGCGCTGGCTGCCGGGGAGGCGCAGGCCGGCGCGGTGTCCGACATGTTCTCCGAGGTCGACCGCGCGATGGCGGTGTTCGACCCGATAGGCACCCATGTGCGCGCACCCATCGAGCGCGCGGTGCCCAACCTGCGCTTCAAGGGCTTCATCCGGCAGTGGACCGACATCCTGCTCGAGCAGCAGGGGCAGACCGGTTTCCAGAACCAGGACTACCGCTTCCTGCAGTTGCAGAACCTGCTGGAACTCGAGACCGCCTATCACATCCAGGAAGGCCTCGACCTCAACGCCGTGACTCACGTGATGTACGACGGCGCGTACGACTGGCAGCGCTCCAAGGGCCTCTACGCCGACCGCTACTTCGACCAGGCCGAACTCTACGACACGAGCGAGCGGCTGCTGCGCGAGTTCTACGTCAGCTACCGGCGGCCGAGATTCGACCTGCTGCTCGGCAAGCAGCAGATCGCCTGGGGCAAGATGGACGGCCAGTTCATCGACGTCATCAACGGCATGGACCGCCGCGAGGCGGTGCAGCTCGAAACCGAGGACTTTGAATGGCGGCGCATGCCGACCTGGATGGCCAACGCGACCTTCCATTTCGGCCAGAACTCGCTGCAGATGCTCTATATCTTCGACTTCGAGGAGGATCGATTCGCGCGGCCCGGCATGCCGTGGTACTCGCCCGCCCTGCCGCAGACCCGCAGCGACATCATTCTGCCGGCGCGCCGCCCGGAATCGGACAACTTCGATGACCACGAATATGGCCTGCGTTTCGACCGCATGCAGGGTTCGTTGTCCTACGGCTTCATCTACTACTACGGCTGGGCGAAAAGCGCCACCGAACACGTGCTCGGCACGGCCCAGCGCGGTGGCCAGACCTTCCTCGAGCTCGAACCACGCCACGCGCGCCTGCACCACGCCGGCGTCACCGCCGACTACGCCTTTGCTCTGACCGAGGTGCCGTGGGTCGGCACGCTGCCGATGGTGGTGCGCGTGGAAGGGCTGTATACCAACGGCGTGCGTTTCGTCGACTTCGGCAAACAAGCGCTCGCGCGGCTCGGCGCGCCGACCGACGGCACCACCCTGCGCGACACCGTGCGCGCGGCAGTCGCGGCCGAATTCGCCCTGCCCGGCCGCTCGACCTTCATCTTTCAGGCCTCCTACTACCGCACCCTGGACTGGACCACCAATCTCGGTCCAGGCTTCGGCGGAGGTTTCGGCGACGAGTGGACGCTCATCCCGGTGGCGTTCCTGTCGCGACCGTTTGGCTTCACACGCGATCGGCTGAGCATGGAGGCCACGGTGTTTCCCATCATCAGCGGCCCGGATCGCGGCTTTCAAGGGGTGAAGACCAAGCTGCGCATGGTCTACAAGGTCTCGCAGTTCGTCAAAGCGCAACTGATCTACAACGGTTATGACGGTGGTTCGCCGACCGACACCTATGGTCAGTACAACCACTGGGACAACGTCGGCTGGGAGTTGAGTTATGAATTCTGAGGCCCAGTTCGGCGTTCTCCCGCGACGCCCGCAGTGCTCCCTCGGCTGGCGCCACTGGCGCTTGCTGCTGCTTGCCTTCGCCCTGCCGCTCGCGGCGCAGGCGGCCGAAGATCCGCGCGACCAGCAATGGAAGACGGTGGATCAGCTGACGGACGAGGAGCGCGCGCAGTACGACCCCGCGACCTCGACGCCGCGCGACGCGGCGATTCCCTACATTCCCGCCGAGCCCTACCCCTTCCAGGCGCCCTATACCGCCGAAGAAATGGGCTACCGCTCGAGCGAGTTCGTGCACGTGCCGCGCTGGCCCAACGCCTTGGTCGACGCTTTCGGAGTGGTGACGAGCTCGGGCTACATCAACCAGGGTGTGACGGTGTTCTACACCAAACTCGCTGGTCGCCCCGGGCTGGAGGGCTACATCCACGACGCCAAGCCCGGCGAACCCTACCAGCACTGGATCTCCTACGACACCTTTCCGCCGGAGTCGGAGGCCGCCCAGCAGCTCTGGATCCCCTACCGCACCGACAAGGAACACAAGACCAAGCTCGACTATTACTTCTATTCCGAGTCGCTCCGGCGCGTGCGCCGTCAACCGCAGCCGATCCGCGATCAGCGTTTTCCGGACAACTCCCAGACCTTCGACGACGTGATCGGACGCGATCCGTGGGAGCTTGAGTGGCAACTGCTCGGCACCGACGTGCTGTACGAGACTGCGCGGTATCCGAACACGCGCCCGACCATCACCCACAATGTCGACGGCCAGTTCGTCGAACACCAGACCGCGTCGCTCAAGATGATGGGTGAGCAGTACAAGCACTATCGCGCCGACGGCGGCATCGACTGCTACGTGCTGAAGGCCACCGTGCGCGAGGACTGGTTGCCGGACTACCGCGAGAAGACCTACGTGTTCTGGGTAGACAAGCACCACTTCTACCCGCTGCGCATGGAGAAGTACTCCCCCACCGGCGAACTGATGATGATTGAGGCGCGCCTCGCCGAACTGGAGAACCCGGAGCGCGGCGAGTTCGGCTTCGCCGCCCACACGACGGTGTACTGGAACGTCGAATTCGATCTCATCAGCTACAGCATGCACGACGGCCAGGCCCCGCGATCGTGGACCGATGAGCAGAAGGGCACCATGTTCACGCCTGAGTTCATGCGCCGCCGATGGCTCATCGATCCGATCAAGTCCCTGGTGGTGGTGCGTGATCCCGAGCAGTTCTTCATGCGACCCAAGCTCTATCCCGGCAAGTTTCCCGGCGAGCGCAACTGGACGGTAAAGCCCGAGATCCAGGCGCGGGTCGACGCCCAGGAGGCGGCCGGCCACCTGGTGTTCGTGACGCCGGGCGGCGCGGCCACCGCGCAGGCGGAGACCGCCGCAGGGCAATGAGCGCGAGCTCCGCGTGAGGCGACCACGCGCGCGGGCGCTGCTCGCCGGCCTGCTCGCGGCGTCGCTCGCGGGCTGTGGTGAGGACGGCGACGGGCAGTTCATCGAGGGCCGTCCCGGCGGCCCCTACCGCATGACGCTCGCCACCACGCCAACCGTGCCGCGCGCCGGCGAGCCGACCGAACTGCGCTGGCGTCTCACCCATGCGCACGACGGCAGCCCGCTGACGGGCCTGCAGGTGGCCCACGAGCGCGTGGTGCACAACTTCATCGTCGCGCGCGACTTCAGCGCCTTCGCCCACATCCACCACGAGGACTTTGGTCCGCTCGAGGACGAGGAACTGCGGGGCGGGCGCTTCACGCTCCGCTACACCTTTCCCCACGCCGGGTATTACCGCGTGGTCAGCGACTTCACGCACCGTGATCGCAACTGGGTGAAACATTTCGACCTGGCGGTCGGGCCCGCGCCCACCGCGCCGCCGCCGGCGCCGACCGCCGATCTCACCCGCCAGCGCACGGTGGACGGCTTCAGCGCCACCCTCGACAGCTCGCCCGCGACCCCGGTGGCCGGCCACGAGACCGAGCTGGTGGTGACGCTCGCGCGGGGCGACGCGCCGGTGACCGATCTCGCGCTCCATCTCGGCAGCGAGACCCACGTCGCGGTGTGGCGCGAGGACGGCGCGCATTTCGGCCATACCCACAGCTACACGCCGCGCGTCGCGGCGATGATCGCCGCCATGCACGATCGCGCACTGGACGCCGAGACGCGCGCGCGCACCATGGCCGAGATGATGGTCAAGCTCGCCTGCATGAAGGCCGAACAGGTGTTCACGGGGCCGCGGGTACCGGTGCACTACGTGTTCCCGGAACCTGGTGTCTACCACCTGTTCTTCGAGCTCGCGCCGGGCGGCGTGACGCGCGTCTTCCATTTCGCGCTCGCGGTGGAGGCCTACCAACCCGGCATGGACACCGAGCTGCGCTCCATGGTCGCGCCAGCGCTGCCGCAGCCATGAGACGCGGCGCCCTCCTGCTGTGCGCGCTGCTCGCGGCCGGCACGGCGCGTGCCGGTCACGGACTGCTGAACTCCTTCAATGACATCGAGTGGCTCGCCGCGCCGGGCACCACGCCCGTGGACTGGTACTACCCGGTGCTGCTCGCGAGCGAGGACCTGGCGCTCCGTCTCACCACGGCACCCGAGGCGCGCGCCACCCGCTGTTTCGCCGGCTTGCGCCAGCGGCTCGCCGAGGCGCTTGTCATGGTGAAGCAGGGCGAGACCGCCGCCAGCCGCCGGGCGCTCGAGGGTTACACGGCGCGCCTCGCATGCCTGGAAGCCCTCGCGCGTGACGCCCGGGACGGCGAGATCGGGGAACGACTCGCCCAGGCGCTGCTCGAACAGCGCTACATGATCTCGGTGGAATATCCCGACCTGCCGCCCGACGCCCGCGCGCCGCTCGAGGCCTGGATGTCCGACACCGACGCGCGCTACCTCGCGTTGCGCGCGACGCTGCCCAAGGCCACGGCCGAGGCGCTCTTCTTCAAGGAAGAAGAAGTCCGCTGGTCATGGGAGATGGCGCGGCGCGCCGTACCGGACACGCCGCCGCCGGATCTCTGAACGGCGCTCAGTTGCGCCGCTGGGTGGTCGCCTCGTCCAACGAGGCGTGGCGGTCTTCGAACTCGCGGATCTGGCGCTCGGTCTCTTCCACGGTCAGACCATAGGTCTCCTGAATCCGTCCGGCGAGCTGCTCGCGCTTGCCATCCAACACGTCCAGCTGATCATCCGTGATGCGACCCCATTGCTCCTTCACCTTGCCCTTGAACTGCGTCCAGTTGCCTTCGATGCGATCCCAATTCATGTGTCGTCTCCAGTAGTTTCGTCCGCGCACCGGCGCGCGGTGCCTGACCTGGATGAGCAATCTCGGGACCAATCGCAAGCGCCAGGAAAAACGCGGGTCCGCGGCGCGCGCGGGGTGAAGTCACGGGCAAGGCTTGCGCGCAACCGTGCAATTTTTACGCGGTGACGACGCGCGGCAGGCCCACGGGCGGCGGCGCAGCGGCCGCGCGGACACTGGCACGAGCTTCGCAACGGTTAGCCGCGACGCGCCGCGGCGTTCGCGGACGAATCGGGAGTGAAGCCATGTTGGGATGGGCCGCAACCTTTCTGGTCATCGCCATCATCGCCGGCGTGCTCGGCATGAGCGGCGTGGCGGGCATGTCGATGCAGATCGCCTGGGTACTGTTCGTGGTGGGCCTGGTGATCGCGGTGGTGCTGTTCGTGCTGGGCCGACGACCACCGGTGTGACGCGACGGGGCGCGGCCTCGGCCGCGCCCCGCGCGCTCATTCGGTGAGGCGCGGATCGGCCGCCATGCGCGACAGCGCGGCGCCGAGGTGGCGGTTCATCACCTCGGCGTTGTCCGCGAGGTTCGGCTTCCACACCATCTCCTTGCCCTGTGCGTCCTTGTAGGTGCCGGTCACCGACTTGCCGCTCATCTCGCTGGTGGCCTCGATGGTCGCGCCGGTGTTGATGTTGTTCACCACCCGTCCCGCCTGGCGCGTGTAGCCGAGCTCGGCAATCTTGACCGTGAGCGCGATGTCGGCCGTTTCGCCCTGGGGCACCACGCTGAAGCCGAGACGGGTGTATGCCTGCTCGACTTCGCGCTGTACCACGCTCGTCAGCTCCGGCGCGGTGGTGATGACGGAATTGGTGTCGGCCGGGTCGCGATAACCGACCACGTTGCTGCCGCGCCCGTCGACCACGCTGATGGCGATGGTCCGTCCCGCGCCACGCGCCGTCGCGCCGGCCAGGTCGAGCCGCGGTGTGACGGGCAGGATCTGCGGCTGCAGCGCGCAGCCGAGCAGGATGACGAAGCCCAGGGCAAGGACGAGGACGCGAATGAACGGGGCGAGGACTGGCACTCTGGAAACCTCCGGGTGAGCAGCGAGCGGGCAGTATAACCGGCCCGCTCGCCACGCATTTCGTGGCGGGTGTCTCAGCCCGCAGTAGCCACCCGTCGCCGGCCGGCCTTGCCGTCGCGGTACATCTCCAGGTACTCCGCCGCGGGCTTGAGCCCGGCGGCCTGCGCCATGCGATTCGCGCCGGCGTAGAAGGCAGCGGTCGCAATCACGCTCCAGATGGCCTCGTCATCGAAGCCCGCGTCGCGCAGCGCCTGGCGATCGGCGTCCTCGATGGCCTCGGCGTCGGTCAGCACCTTGACCGCGAAGTCGAGCATGGCGCGATGGCGCGGCGAGAGTTCGGCGTACTTGTAGTTGCGCGACAGGTATTCGGCGAACAGCGCGTCGCCGGTCAGCTCGCGCATCAGCGCGCCGTGATGCGACGTGCAGTACACGCACCCATTGGTCGCGGCCGCGACCAGCGCGATCATCTCGACTTCGAGGTGGTTCAAGCCGGAATCGGGTCGGAGCAAATCCATGTACGGCACCATGAAGGCGCGCAGGCGGCGGTTGTCGGTGGCGAACAGGCGCACGAAGTAGGGCAGGAAGCCGTACTTCTTCTCCACGCCCTTCACCAGGGCTGCCATTTCCGGGTCGAGATTGTCGCGCTCGCGGAGATCCAGTCCGCAAATGTCTTTGGTGGTCATGAGTCAGATCTCCTCGGGGCCTGTTCACCGTTGATCGGTCGACTAGCCCGGCCACTATGCAACGCGTTCAGGCGCGCGCCAAGCGCGGCGCGCGGCTTTGCACATGCGCGCCGGGAAAAAGGACCCGCGGCGCGGCCTTGCGAGGCGCCCTGGCCCATGCGACGCTCGCGCGCGTCCCGCAGGAGAAGCCGCATGCCCCACGTCATGACGCAAGCCGAGCGCGAGGCTTTTCTCGCCGAACCGCGGGTCGGTGTGTTCAGCGTCGCGCGCGCCGGACGGCCGCCCTTGAGCGTGCCCATCTGGTACGCCTACACCCCTGGCGGCGAGGTCGGACTATGGATGGAGGCCGACACGCCGAAGGCGCGCGCGCTCCATGCGAGCGGCTGTTTCAGCCTCGTGACGCAGGACGGCACGCGGCCCTATCGCTACGTGAGCGTGAGCGGGCCGGTCGTCGCCACGGCGCCGATAGACTGGCACGCCGAACTGCTGCCGCTCATTCGCCGTTACCTCGCAGGCGCCGATGCCGAAAACTACATCGCCTCGTTGGGCGGTCCCGCCGGCGTCGCGGACAATCTCTACGTGCGCATGCGCCCCGCGCACTGGCGCGCCGAGGTGCTGTAGCGCGGGACGCTGCGGCTCAGCCGCGGCGCATATGGGTGGTCATCGCCTCCAGCACGCGGCGCCCGCCCTTGCCACTGATCATCGTGCGCACCACCGCGGTGTTGCGGCCGCGATGTTCGACCCGCGCGTCGGCCTCGATGTGCTCGCCCTCGCCCGGGCTCAGGAACCAGGCGGAGATGCCCGACACCGCCCACTCCGCTGGCAACGCGGCCTCGGCGGTGATGATGGCCATGCCGATCTGCAGCCCGCCCTGCATGTGCCCGACACGATTGCCGAGGTGCGCGCCGTTCGCGGTGCGGCAGCGCGCGCCCTCGGCCGTGGTCCACGGCAGAAGACCCCAGAAATGCCGCAGGAAGCCGCGCGGTCCGCCGCTCGCCGCGAGCGCCTGGTCGGCCCGCGCCAGCAGCGCGCGCTCGGCGTCGTCGAGTTCGGCTTCGTTCAACGGCCGCGCGCCCTCGTGCACCGCGTCGACGATCGGATACATGGTGCGGCCGGGCGGCGGGTTCATCACCATGAAGGCGCCGCTGCCGAACAGCGCCGGGCGACCGTCGGCGAACACGGTCGCGCGGCACAGGCCCTGGCGGCTGTCGACGCCGTCGACGAAGTTCGCGAACTCGCCGAGTCCCGAGATCTCACCGGTGAGCGGCACGCCGGTCAGCTGGAAGTTGAGACTGACGGTTGCGAGGCGCTGGGAAGGGGTGAGATTGGCGCGCACCACGCAGCCCATGGAGACGTCGGCCATCAGGCTCACCGCGGCGATGTCGACCCGGCCGTGCTCGTCTTCGCAGTGCGCGCCGGCATCCATGCGCACTTCCACCGCGCTGGGCGTGGTGCGGGGAAAGCGCACGCCGAGGAAATTACCGGAGTAGTTGAAGCCAGGGGTGCGCTCGAGGGCGAGGCCGGTGAGCACGCGGCGGCGAATATCGGTCATGGGCGCTCTGCTGATCGAAGGCCGCCAGGATAACGCTCGACGCGGCGTGGCACGATGCCCCGCGCAGCGCGTGGCTCACCCCCATGCGCGGACTTTCGAGGCCGCGCCCGCGGCTCTACCATGCGCGCAGTCACTGCCAGGAGTTCAGCCATGCCGTCCGTCACCCTGACCCATCCGGCGCCGCACATCGCGCTGGTCACCATCGACAATCCGTCCAAGCGCAACGCCATGAGCCGCGACATGATGCGCGAGCTGTGCGGCATCTGGGACAGCCTGGAGAACTCCGAGGTGCGCGCCATCGTCATCACCGGCGCGGGCGAGCAGGCCTTCTGCGCGGGCGCCGACGTGAGCGGCGACCTGTCCGCGAGCGAGGAGATGGCGCGCATGATCAACCGCTCGCTGCTGAAGACCTCGTCCTACCCGAAGCCGATCATCGCCGCGGTGGTCGGCACCTGTGCCGGCGGCGGCGTGGAACTGATGCTGTCCTCCGACGTGCGCGTGGCCTCCACCACCGCCAAGTTCGGTCTGCCGGAAGTGAAATGGGCCATCTACCCCTTCGGCGGCGCGACCGCGAAACTGGTCCACCAGATTGGCTACGTGCACGCGATGAAGCTCCTGCTCACCGCCGAGATGATTCCCGCCGAAGAGGCCGCGCGCATCGGCCTGGTCAACGAGGTCGTGCCGCCCGCCGAAGTGCTGCCCCGCGCGCTCGCCATCGCCTCCCAGATCGCCGCCAACAGCCCGGTGGCGGTGCAGGCCGTCAAGCGCCACGTCACCAGCGTCAGCGCCCAGGCCACCCTCGCCCAGGAGCCCGCCGAACAGGCACTCGGCGACCAGGTGCGCGCCAGCGCCGACTTCGCCGAGGGCGT
>JBFWYG010000104.1:0-5121 GCA_050186725.1 Gammaproteobacteria bacterium
ATTAGACGGAATCAGCCATTCGCGCGGTAGGCCGAAACCCTAAATGATGGGATAGGCAGAATGGGACTAGTCCAATAGACCGGGCGCGCATGTTGTAGACCCATTGGTTCCATTCCCTTAAATTTGGTCTGCTCGCGAGAATATGGCGGGCCGGTTTGATTTCATCACGCTTCGTGTCGAACAAGGAGGTTCGCGCATGGGGGCTGATTACCCTAAGGACCTTGCCGGTTCAGGTGGTGCCTGGGATGCGTTCGTCGCACTACTCGCGACGCAGGGCGTTCCGGATTCCCGTCATCGGTTCTACGTGTATTACGTGGAGCGCTTCATCTCCGTGCACCGGAACTTGGGGGAGGCGGCAATGACCGGCGTGGAGCTCACCCGCTGGCTGGACCGGGTAGCGCGGGTACGCCAGCCCCCAGGTTGGCAGTTCGAACAGTTGCTGGAGGCACTTCGACTCTATTTCGTCGATTTGCGGGGTGCGCCCTGGGCCACGAGCTTCGACTGGGCGCGTTGGCATAGTGTGGCGTTGTCGCTCCGCGGCCGTCGCGATCGCAGACGCGACGGCATGAGCGCGAGCGACGTTGTCGAGGCGGCCGCACCGGCGAGGAGCGGGCAGGATGCCATCGAGAGCCTCATCATCGAAGTCCGCCGCCGCGGCTATTCTCTCCGCACGGAACAAGCCTACCTCGACTGGGTCGAGCGCTTCTCCCGCTTCCATGGCGGCCGCGAGCCGTCGACCTTGGGCGCGGCCGAGGTGAAGCGCTTCCTGGAGCACCTCGCGGTCGAACGCAATGTCGCGGTAAACACGCAGAACCAGGCCTTGAACGCCCTGGTCTTCCTCTTCGAGCAGGTGCTCGGCCGTCCCTTGGGTGAGTTGGTCGACTTCGCTCGCGCGAAGCGGCCGCGGCGGTTGCCGACGGTCCTGACCAAGCGCGAAGTCGGCGCGCTGCTCGAGCATCTGCCGCGCTCCCATCAGCTGATCGGGCGCCTGATCTACGGCACCGGCATGCGCCTCATGGAGGCGATTCGTCTTCGAGTAAAGGATGTCGACTTCGGCTACCACCAGGTGGTGGTGCGCGATGGCAAAGGGCGACGTGACCGCGTGGTGCCTTTGTCGGATGCTCTGCGGTCGCCCTTGCAGTCGCACCTCTCGCGGGTGCGGGAATTGTTTGACGCAGACCGCGCCCGCGGCCTGGGCGAGGTCTACTTGCCCGACGCGCTGGCGCGCAAGTACCCGGGCGCGGGGCGCGACTGGATCTGGCAGTACGTGTTTCCGAGCGGGCGCCTGTCCGTGGACCCGCGTGGCGGGCCGGGTCGGCGTCACCACTTGCACGAGAATGGGCTACAGCGGGCGGTGAAGTCGGCGGCTCACGCCGCGGGTATAGATAAGCGGGTCAGCACGCACACGTTGCGGCATTCGTTCGCGACACACTTGCTTGAGAGCGGCTACGACATCCGCACGGTGCAGGAACTCCTGGGTCACGCGGATGTGGCGACCACCATGATCTACACCCACGTGCTGAACCGCGGTGGGCGGGGCGTGCGGAGTCCGCTCGACCTGCTCGACTGAGACCGAGCGTGAGCGGCGCGCTTCAGCCGAAGTTGATCTTCGCTTCGAGGTTGGTGCGGGAGTCGGCGTTGACCAGCGCTTCTTCGAGCGTGATGCGCTCTTCCTTGAAGAGGTTGTAGAGCGCCATGTCGAAGGTCTGCATGCCGCGCTGGCCGCTGCCTTCCATCGCTTCCTTGAGGGCGTGCACTTCGCCTTTGAGAATCAGGTCGGCGATGTGCGGGGTGTTGACCAGGATCTCGATTGCCGCGCAGCGCTTGCCGTCGACGCTCTTGACCAGTCGCTGGGAGATGACCGCGCGCAGGTTGAGCGACAGATCCATGAAGAGCTGCTTGTGCAGCTCGGACGGGAACAGGTTGATCACGCGCTCCATCGCCTGGTTGGCGTTGTTGGCGTGCATGGTGGAGATGGCGAGATGTCCTGTGTTACACAGTTCGAGCGCCGCTTCCATGGTCTCGCGATCGCGAATCTCGCCGATCAGGATCACGTCCGGCGCTTCGCGCAGCGACGCGCGGAGCGCGTTGCGGTAGCTCAGGGTATCGACGCCGACTTCGCGCTGGTTGACGATGGACTTGATGTTGGGGTGCGAGAACTCCACCGGATCCTCGATGGTGAGGATGTGGCCGCTCATGGCGCGATTGCGCTCGTTGATCATGGCGGCGAGCGTGGTCGACTTGCCCGAGCCGGTGGCGCCGACCATGAGCAACAGGCCGCGCTTGGCCATGATGAGTTCGCCCAGGATATCCGGCAGGCCGAGCGCGGGGATCTCGGGGATCTCGGCCGGGATGCGGCGCAGAACCATGCTCACTTCGCCGCGCTGGCGGAACACGTTGACGCGGAAGCGCGCGGACTTGTCCGGGAGCGCGATGGCGAAATCGCACTCCATGGTGTCTTCGAAGATCTGGATCTGGCGGTTGTTCATCACCCCGTAGGCGGCGGCCTTGGTGACGTCACCGGTCAGCAGCGTCTTGCCGACGGAGTTGATGGTGCCTTCAATCTTGATCTTGACCGGCGCGCCGACGGTGAAGAAGAGATCCGAGCCGCTCTTGTCGCGCAAGAGATGCAGGTAGGGGGAGATGTCCATCGCCGGTCGTGCTCCTTGAGTCCCCCCGCGCTCAGCGCAGGAAGCCCGATTCCTGCTCGGTTTCTTCGAGTCGCAGGCCGCCCGCGTCTTCCAGCGGGTTGCGGCCGCGCGCGGCCTTGCCCTCGAGCTTGATGCGCAGGCGCAGTTCATTCTGCGAATCGGCGTTGCGGAGCGCGTCGTCCAGCGTGATGAGATCCGCCTCGTAGAGATCGAACAGCGCCTGGTCGAAGGTGCGCATGCCGAGTTCATTCGACTTCGCCATGATCTCCTTGATGCCGTGGACTTCGCCCTTGAGGATGAGATCGGCGATGAGCGGCGAGTTGAGCAGGATCTCGATGGCTGCCACGCGGCCCTTGCCGTCCACCTTCTTCATCAAGCGCTGTGAGATCACGGCCTTGAGATTCAGCGAGAGATCCATCAGGAGCTGCGCGCGGCGCTCTTCGGGGAAGAAGTTGATGATGCGGTCGAGCGCCTGGTTCGAGCTGTTCGCGTGCAGGGTGGCCATGGCGAGATGCCCGGTTTCGGCGAAAGCAATGCCGAATTCCATGGTCTCGCGGTCGCGAATTTCGCCGAGCAGGATGACATCCGGGGCCTGGCGGAGCGTGTTCTTGAGGGCGATATCCCAGTCGTCGGTATCCACGCCCACTTCGCGCTGCATGATGATGCAGTTCTTGTGCGGATGGACGTACTCGATGGGGTCTTCGATGGTGATGATGTGGCCGTAGGAATTGGCGTTGCGGTGGTCGATCATCGCCGCGAGCGAGGTCGACTTACCGGAGCCGGTGCCGCCCACCATGATCACGAGGCCGCGCTTGGTCATGGCTATCTCGCGCAGCACCGAGGGCAGGCCGAGCTTGTCCAGCGTCGGCACGTCGGTCTCGATGGTGCGCAGCACGAGGCCGCAGGCGCCCTGCTGGATGAAGGCGTTGCAACGGAAGCGGCCGATGCCGGTCGGCGAGATGGCGAAGTTGCACTCCTTGGTCGCTTCGTATTCCTTGATCTGGCGATCGTTCATGATCGCGTAGGCGAGCGCCTTGGTGTTGTCCTGGGTGAGCTTGGTCTTGGACACCGGCGTCACCTTGCCATCGATCTTGATGGCCGGCGGAAAGTCGCGGGTGATGAACAGATCCGAGCCCTTCTTCTCGACCATCAGGGTCAGAAGATCGCGCATGTACTTGATAGCTTGTTCGCGTTCCATCTCGCTCTCCCGGGCGCGTGCGCCCCGCTAGGACTTCGGGCGTTCTCGGCCGTGCTGCACGGCCGCTTTAGAACGCGTCCTTGTTCACCGCCTTCAACCGCGCTTCCTGGCGGGTGACGAGGTTCTTCTGCACCAGGCCCTGCAGGCACTGGTCGAGCGTCTGCATGCCGTACTGCTGGCCGGTCTGGATGGCCGAGTACATCTGCGCAATCTTGTTCTCGCGGATGAGATTACGGATGGCCGGCGTGCCGATCATGATCTCGTGGGCCGCGACGCGGCCGCCGCCGGTCTTCTTCAAGAGCGTCTGGGAGATCACCGCGCGCAACGACTCCGAGAGCATGGCGCGCACCATGTCCTTTTCTTCGGCAGGGAACACGTCGACGATGCGGTCGATGGTCTTGGCGGCGGAACTGGTGTGCAGGGTACCGAACACCAGGTGGCCGGTCTCGGCGGCGGTCAGCGCGAGGCGGATGGTTTCGAGATCACGCATTTCGCCGACCAGGATGACGTCCGGGTCTTCGCGCAGCGCCGAGCGTAGCGCTTCGTTGAAGCCCAAGGTGTCGCGATGCACTTCGCGCTGGTTGATCAGGCACTTCTTCGACTGGTGCACGAATTCGATGGGGTCCTCGATGGTGAGGATGTGGCCGTACTCGGATTCGTTCTTGTGATTGATCATCGCCGCGAGCGTGGTGGACTTGCCGGAGCCGGTCGGGCCGGTGACCAGCACCACGCCGCGCGGGTAATCGGAGATGCTCTTGAAGATATCGGGGGCCTTCAGGTCTTCCAGCGAGAGGATCTCTGAAGGGATGGTGCGGAACACCGCGCCCGAGCCGCGGTTCTGGTTGAAGGCGTTGACGCGGAAACGCGCCAGCCCCGGGATCTCGAACGAGAAGTCGCACTCCAGGAACTCTTCGTAGTCCTTGCGCTGCTTGTCGTTCATGATGTCGTACACGAGATCGTGCACGGTGGTGTGGTCCAGCGCCGGGACGTTGATGCGGCGTACATCGCCGTCGACGCGGATCATCGGGGGCAGACCGGCAGACAGGTGCAGGTCCGAGGCGCGGTTCTTGACGCCGAAAGCGAGCAGCTCACCAATATCCATCTAGCTAACCTCTATCGCGCTCATCGAAGACTGAAGGCCCCGCCGGGCATGCCGCTCGTCGCTCTCGTGGTCGCGGTAGGATCAAGCGCGGCGCCGCCCTGCCAGAACTCACTGCGCGGCCCGACTTTACCAAGAACCACAACCGCATACCAACGAAGGGGGCCGCGCGC
>JBFWYG010000104.1:5221-13235 GCA_050186725.1 Gammaproteobacteria bacterium
CTGCGCGCCTGCCCGGTGCCGATGGACGGTCTCTCGATGGGTACCAGCGACGACTTCGTCGCGGCCATCGCCGAAGGCGCGACCATGGTGCGCATCGGCACGGCGGTGTTCGGGCCGCGCCATTCCCGTGCGTGATAAACTCGCGGCATTCATATAAGTATCCCAGCGATGGAACCTCTGTTTGCCTTCATTGGCGGCGGCAACATGGGCCGCGCCCTGGTCGGCGGATTGCTGGCCGCCGGCCATCCCGCGGCGCGCATTCGCGTGGCGGACAGCGCGGAAGCCTGTCGCGCGGCCTGCGCCGAGCGCTTTGACGTCATGGTCACGGACGACAACGCGGCTGCCGCCTTGGATGCCGATGTCATCGTGCTGGCGGTCAAACCGCAGCAGTTGCGCGAGGTGACGCTGGCACTGGCGCCGGCCATCAGGCCCGATGCGCTGGTGCTGTCCATCGCGGCCGGCATTCCGCTCGGTCACCTGGAGGCCTGGCTGGGCGCGGGGCGCGCCGTCGTCCGCGCGATGCCGAACACCCCGGCGCAGATCGGCGCCGGCGCCGCAGGGCTGTGCGCCAACGCTGCGGTCACGGCCGCGCAACGCGACCGCGCAACGCGCCTGCTCGGCGCGGTCGGCGTCGCGGTGTGGCTGGACGACGAGTCGCTGATGGATGCGGTGACCGCGCTGTCCGGCAGCGGCCCGGCCTACGTCTTCCTGCTGCTCGAACTGCTGGCCGCGGCCGGCGCGGCGCTCGGCCTGCCGGCGGCGCTCGCCGCCGAGCTCGCGCAGGCGACGGTCGAGGGCGCCGCGCGGCTCGCGCGCGAGTCGGGCACCGCGCCCGCGGAACTGCGTCGCCAGGTGACCTCGCCGGGCGGCACCACGGAACGCGCGCTGGCGAGTTTCGCGGTGGACGACCTCGGCGGCGTGGTGCTGCGCGCGCTCACCGCCGCGCGGGATCGCGGCCGCGAACTCGCGGCCCAGGTGGCACGCTGATGGGCGGCGCGTACTTCTCCAACGCGGGCGTGTTCCTGATCGACTCGCTGTTCGGGCTCTACATCGCGGCGGTGCTGCTCCGGCTCCTGTTCCAGGTGGTGCGCGCGGACTTCTACAACCCGCTCTGCCAGGCCATCGTCACGGTCACCAACCCGGTGCTGCGGCCGCTGCGTCGCTACATCCCGGCGCTCGGCAACATCGATACCGCGTCGGTCGTGCTGATCTTCGCCCTGCAGCTCCTGAACACCCTGCTGGTCGCGATGGTGGTCGGCGTGAAGCCGAGCGTTGCCGGCCTCGTGGTGGTCGCCATCGCCGAGGTCGCGCACAAGACGGTGTGGATCTTCATGGGCGCGGTCATCGTGCAGATAGTGCTGTCCTGGGTCTCGCCCGGCGGCTACAACCCGGTGATGGGCGTCATCCAGTCGCTGGCCGAGCCGCTGCTGCGCCCGGCGCGGCGTGTGCTGCCGGCGCTGGGCGGGCTCGACTTCTCGCCCATGCTGGTCGTGATCGGCCTGAATCTCTTCCTGATGCTGGTGGTCGCGCCGCTGCGGGACGCCGGCTACTCCCTGCTCTGAGACAGTGAGCTGGTGCCGCTGGCAGGGCACCGACCTGCTGCTCGAGCTGCGCGTGCAACCGCGCGCGAGCCGGAACGAAGTGACCGGCTTGCATGATGGCGCGCTCCGCGTGCGTGTGACCGCGCCGCCGGTCGATTCACGGGCCAACGAGGCGCTGTGCCGCTGGCTGGCCGAGGACTTCGGTGTGCCGCTGGCCGCGGTGACCGTGCTGCGTGGTGGCACCTCGCGCAGCAAGCTCGCCCGGATCAGCGCGCCGCGCCGCGCGCCGGCGTGGTACGTCGCGCAGGGCGGCGAATGGCCGCCGGCGCCTTGAGGCGGCATTGCGGGCGCTGGGTTCTCTCTTTAGACTCCAGCCCCCGACCACCACCCCCATTGACCCCCGCAAGCTCGACCGATGCCTGATACCCAGCACGCTGACAGCGTCGGCCTCGTGTGTCCGCAGTTCCGGCACTTCGACACGCCGCTCGCGCTCGACTGTGGGCTGACCTTGCCGTCCTACGATCTCTGCTACGAGACCTATGGCGAGTTGAACGCGGCCAGGGACAACGCGGTGCTGGTGTGTCATGCGCTCTCGGGCGATGCCCACGCGGCCGGCTTCCACGACCCGGAGCAGAAAAAGCCCGGCTGGTGGGACAACTGCATCGGCCCGGGCAAGCCGCTCGACACGCGGCGCTTCTTCGTCGTGTGCTCGAACAACCTCGGCGGCTGTAATGGTTCGACCGGGCCGCTGTCGGTCAAACCCGGTACCGCGCACCGCTACGGTCCGGACTTCCCCTTCGTCACGGTGCGCGACTGGGTGCAGAGCCAGGCGCGGCTCGCCGACGCGCTCGGCATCGAACGCTTCGCGGCGGTGATGGGCGGCAGTCTCGGTGGCATGCAGGTGCTGCAATGGGCCATCGACTTTCCGGAGCGCGTGCGTCACGCCATCGTGATAGCCGCAGCGCCGCGCCTGTCGACCCAGAACATCGCGTTCAACGAGGTCGCGCGCCAGGCCATCCGCTCGGATCCGGACTTTCATGACGGGCACTATGCCGACCATGGCGTGGTGCCGGAGCGGGGCTTGCGGCTCGCGCGCATGCTCGGCCACATCACCTATCTTTCGGACGACGTGCTGCACTCGCGCTTCGGGCGCGAACTGAAGGAAGGGAAGATCCAGTTCAACTTCGGCGTCGAGTTCCAGATCGAGTCCTACCTGCGCTACCAGGGGGAGTCCTTCGTCAACCGCTTCGACGCCAACACCTATCTCTTGATGACCAAGTCGCTGGACTACTTCGATCCGGCGGCGGACTTCGAGGGCGACCTCACCCGCGCGGTGTCGCACTGCACGGCGCGCTTCCTGGTCATGTCCTTCTCCAGCGACTGGCGCTTCTCGCCCAAGCGTTCGCGGGAGATCGTGCGCGCGCTGCTCGACAACGATCTCGACGTCTCCTACGTGGACATCGAGTCGGCGCTCGGACACGACTCCTTCCTGCTGCCCATTCCGCAGTACCACAAGGTGCTCGGCGCCTACTTCTCCCGCATAGAGGTCGGCGCGTGAACGGCCAGCATCTGCGCCCGGAGCAGGCGCTGATCGCCGACTGGATCACCAGCGGCAGCCGCGTACTCGATCTCGGCTGCGGCGACGGCGCGCTCTTGGCCGCGCTCGCCACGCAGAAGGGCGTGACCGGCTACGGCATCGAGATCGATCCGGACAACATCGTGACCTGCATCGAGCGCGGCGTGAACGTGCTGCACTCGGACCTGGACGCCGGGCTGTCGGAGTTCGATGCGCATTCCTTCGACTTCGTGATCATGACCCAGACCATCCAGGCCATCTGGCGGCCGGACGCGATCATCGACGAGATGCTGCGCATCGGCCGCGAGGTCATCGTGACCTTTCCCAACATGGGCCACTGGAAGTGTCGCGCGCAGATCCTCTTCGGCCGCATGCCGGTGACGCGGCACCTGCCGAACACCTGGTACGACACGCCCAACATCCACATGTGCACCATCAACGACTTCGAAGACCTGTGCGCCGCCAAGCACCTCGAAGTGCTGGAGCGCGCGACAGTGGATTCGAGTCACCGCGCGGACCTAGGCATGCGCCTGCTGCCGAACCTGCTGGCCGAGATCGCGGTGTACCGCATCAAGCGGCGGGGGTGAGGGCCTAAACGGGCGGCCTAAACGGGGACAGACCACGGTTTCGCGGTACCCCGCGAAACCGTGGTCTGTCCCCGTTTAGGCCGGTCAGGCGCGAAAATCGTCCAGCCTGCAGTCGTAGTCGATGATGAGCGGCGCGTGGTCGGAGAAGCGCTCGTCCTTGTAGATGTCCGCCTTCTTGATGAAGGGTTTCAGGCCCGGCGTGACGACGTGGTAGTCGATGCGCCACCCGACGTTCTTCGCGTAGGCCGCGCCGCGGTTCGACCACCAGGTGTACTGGTCGGCGGCCTGGTTCACGACCCGGAACGCGTCGACCCAGCCGACCTTGTCGAACAGCGTGTCGAGCCAGGCGCGTTCTTCGGGCAGGAAGCCGGAGTTCTTCTGGTTGGAGCGCCAGTTCTTCAGATCGATGTTCTTGTGCGCGATGTTCCAGTCGCCGCACAGGATGAATTCGCGGCCTTCGGCGAGGCGGGCTTCGAGCCACGGCATGAAGCGGTCCATGAAGCGGAACTTGGCGGCCTGGCGCTCTTCGCTTGATGAGCCCGAGGGCACGTAGACCGAGGCGACCGACAGCCGCCCGAAGTCGGCCTGCACGTAGCGGCCCTCGTCATCGAACTCGTCCCAGCCGAAGCCGGTGACGACGCGGTCGGGCTTGTGCCGGGAGAACAGCGCCACGCCGCTGTAACCCTTCTTCTCGGCGTCGCAGAACCAGGTGTGCCACTTGCTGGGCGCGCGCACCGCGTCGGTGAGATCGCCGACCTGCGCCTTGGTCTCCTGCAGGCACACGATGTCGGCCTTGGACTTCGCCAGCCAGTCATGGAAGCCCTTGCCGTGGGCCGAGCGGATGCCGTTCAAGTTGGCGCTGACGATACGCATGTGGTTCCGATCCGGGTGGGAGTAAGGCGCGCCGGCTGTAAGCCGCGCGGCGCGCGCGTATCATACCGAGAGCGATCATTCGGAGCCTATCGGCGCGGGGTTCAATGCAGGCCTTCCAGCGAGAATTCATCCGTTTCGCACTCGAGCGGGGCGCGCTGCGCTTCGGCGAGTTCACCTTGAAGTCGGGACGGCTGAGTCCGTACTTCTTCAATACCGGCACCTTCGACAGCGGCGCGACGCTGTCCGACCTCGGCCGCTACTACGCCGACGCCATCGTCGCCTCGGGCCTGGAGTTCGACGTCTTGTTCGGCCCGGCCTACAAGGGCATCCCGCTCGGCGCGGCCATCGCCATCGCGCTCTACCGCGACCATGGCTGCGACGTGCCCTTCACCTTCAACCGCAAGGAAGCCAAGGACCACGGCGAGGGCGGCATGCTGCTCGGCAGCCCGCTCGCGGGCCGGGTACTGATCGTGGACGACGTCATCTCCGCCGGCACCTCGGTCGGCGAGTCCATGCAGATCATCGCCGGTGCCGGCGCGCGCGCGGTCGGGGTGATGATTTCGCTGGACCGACAGGAGCGCGGCAAGGGCGCGCTGTCGGCCGCGCAGGAGGTCGAGCGGGAGCACGGCATCCCGGTCAGGAGCATCGTCGGGCTGGCCGACATCCTGGCCTACCTCGAGGCGCAGGGTGACCAGGCGGCGCGGCTCGCGGCAATCGCCGCCTACCGCGCCGAATATGGGGTATGAATCACAGGGCTGGGCGGGGCCGATTTGAGTCCGGGACGCGATCGTCCGATAAACCGGCGTGAGTGAATCTTCCAGGCTGAGCGGGAGTCAGTTGAGTCATGCATGAGGCACGCAAGATGAAGACCATGGGCTGGCGCCTGCTGGCGCTGGCGCTGGCCGGGCTCCTGGCGACGGGGCCAGCCTCGGCCGCGATCAAATGCTGGAAGAACAAGGACGGCGTGCGCGAATGCGGCAATGCCGTGCCGCCGGAGTACGCCCAGCAGGGCAGCGAGACCAAGGACGCCTTCGGCGTCACCATCGGCGCCACCGGCCGGGCCAAGACCCACGAGGAGCTGGAGGCCGAAAGGGCCGCGGCGCGGGAGAAGGAGGCGGCGGTCGAGGCCGACAAGCGACGCGCGGCGCAGGATCGCGTGCTGCTCGACACCTTCACCAGCGAGGACGACATCACGCTCACCCGGGATGGCCAGATAGCCCACCTCGAGTCCCAGATCCACCTCGTGCAGAGCCACATCGAGAAGCTGCAGAAGAACCTCGACCAGATGATCGACCGCGCCGGCGAAGTCGAGCGGCGCGGCGAGAAGCCGAACGAGGAGATGGTCAAGAACATCGACAACGTGCGCGGGCAGATCGACGAGAACCACCGCTTCATCGAAACCAAGCGCCAGAACCAGGACGAGATCCGCGCGCGCTTCGCCGCCGATCTCGAGCGCTTCCGCGAGCTGAAGGGCATCAAGCCCGCGGCCGCGCAGGCGGCGACGGCCGCCACCGCGGCGACGCCCGCCGCCGAGTAATCCCGCTCCTCAGCTCGCGGCGGCGGGAAACAGCCCGCCGCACAGGCGCCGCCACTCGTCTTCCCAGTTGGCGGTCGGGCGCTGCTTGAAGTCGCTGCGCACGAAGGCGTCCACCTTGCCGGTCACGAGCGCGGTCAGGAGCGCCGCGCTCGCGGCCACCGTCGGCGAATCGAGCGAGTCCGGGGCTTCCAGGTTGGCCTCGCGCAGCGCCTGGCGGAACTGGGTCTCGACCCGCGCGTAGAACTGCATCACCCGCGCGCGCAGGCGTTCGTGCTCACCGGTCAGGATGTCGCCCATCAGCACACGCGCGATGCCGGGATTGCGCTCGGCGAACTTGAGCAGCGCGGTGGCGAGGTGCAGGCAGCGCGTGCGCGCGTCGCGCTGCTCGCTCATCACGCGGTTGAACAGGCTGAACACCGTGTCCTCGGCGAACTCGATGAGCCCCTCGAACATGCGCGCCTTGCTCGGGAAGTGGCGATAGAGCGCCGCTTCCGAGACTCCCACCGCGGATGCGAGTCCCGCCGTGCTGATGCGCGAACCGGGATGGGTCTCCAGTTCGGCCGCGAGCACTTCCAGGATCTGGCGCTTGCGCTGACCCTTGACCACTATTCGATCAGCGTCCCTACGCCTTCGTCCGTGAAGAGCTCGAGCAGGACGGCGTGATCCACACGGCCATCAATGATGTGCGCGCGGCGCACGCCGGCGTCGACCGCGTCGAGCGCGGTCTGCACCTTGGGCAGCATGCCGCCGGAGATGGTGCCATTGGCGATGAGGCGACGGGTGTTCTCGGCGTCGATGCTGGCGAGGAGCTCGCCGGCCTCGCCGAGCACGCCGGCGGTGTTGGTCAAGAGCATGAGCTTCTCGGCCTGCATCACCGAGGCAATCTTGCCGGCGACGAGATCGGCGTTGATGTTGAATGAAGCGCCATCGGTGCCGACGCCGATGGGCGCGATGACGGGAATGAAGGCGCTGGCGGCGAAGAAGTCGAGCACGCTGCGATTGATGCCGCTCACTTCGCCGACGAAGCCGAGCTCGTGCTTCGGATGCCCGTCACCGGTGCCGAGCTGGCGCGCGATGATGAGCGGGCCGTCCTTGCCGGTCAGGCCCACGGCGCGACCGCCGCTCGAATTGATGAGGTTGACGATTTCCTTGTTCACGAGCCCACCGAGCACCATCTCGACCACGTCCATGGTCTCGGCGTCGGTCACGCGCATGCCGTCGACGAATTTCGATTCCTTGCCGATGCGCTTCAACATGTCGCCGATCTGCGGGCCGCCGCCGTGCACGATGATCGGCTGGATGCCGACCAGCTTCATCAGCACCACGTCGCGCGCGAAGCTCGCCTTGAGCCGCTGCTCGGTCATGGCGTTGCCGCCGTACTTCACCACGATGGTCTTGCCCTGGTAGCGCTGGATGTAGGGCAGGGCCGAGGTCAGGACATGCGCCACGCTGGGCGCTTCATTCAAGTCGAGCGTCATCGTTGCTTCCATGGCCGGGCAGGCTGTCCGGCACTGTCGGTGATCGTATGCGGCTCGCTCTGGCCGAGTCAGAACGGCAGGTGGAGACTGCCGTCGATGCCGAGCAGCAGCTTGCGGAAGCGCGCCTGGACCTCCACCAGGGCCTCGGCGTCATCGCCTTCGAACCGCAGCGTCAGGCAGGGCGTGGTATTGGACGGCCGCACGAGGCCCCAGGAATCGACGAACTCCACGCGCACGCCGTCGAGCGTATTGAGCTCGGCGTACTCGAACATCGCAGCCGCCTCAGTCACGCGCTCCATGAAGTCCGCGTGGCGCGACTCGGGCATGTCGAGCCTGAGCTCCGGCGTGGCGAAGCCGCCCGGCAGTTCGGCGAACACCTCGGCCGGCGGCTTGCCGCTGCTGACCAGGATTTCGCACAGGCG
>JBFWYG010000105.1:0-12869 GCA_050186725.1 Gammaproteobacteria bacterium
CGTGGACCCGCTCGACTTCCCCGGATTTGGGACAAGAACCTTTTTTTATGCGGTTCATTTTTTATCGAGCACGCGCGCCCTTCAAGAGGCCCGGACGACGGCCGCTACCCGCTGTGGTCCGTGCCGGTCATCGCCCATGTCATTGCGCTCGCTCCTCCTCATCGTGGCCGTCGCCGCATGCTTCCAATGGTGGCGGGACTCGCGTGCACCGCTGGTGGCGAGCGCCGCCGCGGCGAGCGAACTGCCGAGCTTCGAGTTCTCCGACGCACTCGAGCCCGCGGCCGATCCCCTGCAGGGCCCCGCGCGCGGCGCCCCGTCGGTGCGCGTCGGGCGTTACGTGCTGAAACCCATCGCCTCTTTCCAGGTCGCAGGCCGCGTGCTGGGCGCGACGAAGTACAGCAGCGATCGCGAGGCCGAGCTCGCGCCGGTCGATCTCGCGATGGGCTGGGGACCGGTGACCAATCCCGACGTGCTGCGCGCGATCGACGTCAGCCAGGGCGGACGCTTCTACCGCTGGCGCGCCGCGAACTTGCCGATCCCCGCGCAAGAGATAGCCCGGCACAGCGCCAACATGCATCTGGTGCCGGCGAGCGAGGACGTCGCGCGCGAACTGCGCGCGGTGCGCGCCACGCAGACCGTGCGCTTCAAGGGTTACCTGCTCGAAGTCTCGGCCGACGACGGCTGGCGCTGGAAGAGTTCCACCACCCGCGCCGACCAGGGCGCCGGCGCCTGCGAGCTGGTGCTGGTCGACGCGCTCGAGGTGCTGTGAGCGCGAAGCACGCGCGAACGATTCACGGAGGAAGGACACCATGCGCAAAGCGAGCATCCTGGTAGGCGTGACGGCCCTCGGTGGCATGCTGCTGTTCGGCGCGGCGCCGCGCTTCGAGACGCCGAGGACGCTCGCGCCGACGCGCGAGGTGACGCAGGACAGGCGCTTCGAGTTCGAGAAACTGCTCGCCGACGAGACCCGCTTCGAAGACCTGGCCCACGCGGGCTACTACACCATCGTCGAAGGCTACACCGACAGTTGCAGCGCATGCCGCACGCTGGAGAAGCGGCTGCCGGCCCTGCTCGCGGCGCGCGGTGACGTGCTGCTGCGGCGCGTGCGCTTCAGCGAGCACGGTGGTCGCCAGTTCGAGGCGCGCGACGCGGCCGGCATGCGCGCGCAGCTGGAGGCCTACGCCGAGCAACTCGCCGCCTATCGCTCCTTCAGCGTGGAGACCGGCGAGGACGGGCCGCGCATCGGCACCTGCGGCACGCCGCACATCGAGATCTACGGCCCCGACGGCCGGCTCATGGCCGGCGACTCCTGTGACAAGCGCGTGCACAAGGCCGGCCTCGGCTTCCTGCGCCGCTGGCTCGCCGCGCAGACTGCATCCTAGGTCGTGACCTCGGCGCGCGGTCGCCGGGTTCCTCGCGCCGCCCTCAGGCCTCGAACACCAGCAGCAGATCCTTCGCCTCGACCTGCGCGCCGGGCTGCGCCACCACTTCGGCGATGCGCCCGTCGCGCTCGGCGCGAATGCTGGTCTGCATCTTCATCGCTTCGATGGTCATCAGCGCGTCGCCCTTGCCGACCAGGTCGCCGGCGCGCACGTTGATCTGCGCGATGAGGCCAGGCATCGGCGCGCCGACATGGCGCAGGTTGCCGACCTCGGCCTTGACCCGCGGCGCGCGCGTCACGGGCTGGGTGCGGTCCTCGATCTTCACCGGCCGCGGCTGACCGTTCAGCTCGAAGTAGACCGTGCGCATGCCGTCGTCGTGGTGCTCGTTCACGCCGAGATAGCGCACGATCAGCGTCGGGCCGTTCTCGAGCGCCACGCTGATCTCCTCGCCGAGCTCCATGCCGTAGAAGAACACCGAGGTGGGCAGGTCGGTGAGGTCGCCATACTGGCGGCGCGCGTCGGCGTAGTCGACGAATACCTGCGGGTACATGAGGTAGGACGCGAGTTCGTGGTCGGAGATATGGCGCCCGACGCGGTGTTCGGCCTCGGCGCGCGCAGCGGTGAGATCGGTGGGCGGCAACACGGAGCCCGGTCGCACGGTGATCGGCGCCGCGCCGTTCAGGATCTTCTGCTGCAGGGCCACGGGAAAGCCGCCGACCGGCTGGCCGAGATCGCCGCGGAAGAAGGACACCACCGATTCGGGGAAAGCGACGTCGACCGCGGGGTCTTCCACGCTCGCGCGGGTCAGCCCGCTGGTCACCATCATCAGCGCCATGTCGCCGACCACCTTGGAGCTCGGCGTGACTTTCACGATGTCGCCGAACATGTCGTTGACCTCGGCGTAGGCCTGCGCCACTTCCGGCCAGTGTTCGCCGAGGCCCAGCGAACGCGCCTGCTCGCGCAGGTTGGTGTACTGCCCGCCGGGCATGCCATGCACGTAGACCTCGGAGGCGCCGGAGCGCTCCTCGCTCTCGAAGGCGAGGTAGTTGCCGCGTACTTCCTCCCAGTAATGGGACAGGCGTCGGATGGCATCCGGGTCGAGACCGGTCTCGCGCGGACCGTGGCGCAGGGCCTCGACGATCGAGCCGAGATTGGGCTGCGAAGTGAGGCCGCTCATGCTGTCCATCGCGGCATCCACCGCATCGACCCCCGCCTCGACCGCCGCCAGCACGCTGGCGGCCGAGATGCCGCTGGTGTCATGGGTGTGGAAGTGGATGGGAATGCCCACTTCCTGCTTGAGCGCGGTGACGAGGTCACGCGCCGCCGCGGGCCGACACAGGCCCGCCATGTCCTTGATGCCGAGAACGTGCGCGCCGGCGGCTTCCAGCTCCTTCGCCATCTTCACGTAGTAGCGGAGATCGTACTTCGTGCAGCGCGGATCGCTCAGGTTGCCTGTGTAGCAGATGGCGGCCTCGGCGAGCTTGCCGGTGGCGGCGACGGCATCGATGGCGCCGCGCATGTTCTCGACCCAGTTCAGCGAATCGAAGATGCGGAACACGTCGATGCCGGCGCCTGCGGCCTGCTGCACGAAGTACTCGACCACGTTGTCCGGGTAGTTCTTGTAGCCGACCGCGTTCGACGCGCGCAGCAGCATCTGGGTCATGACGTTCGGCATGCGGCGACGAATCTCGGTCAGTCGCCGCCACGGGCATTCGTTGAGGAAGCGCATCGCGACGTCGAAGGTCGCGCCGCCCCAGCATTCCACCGAGAAGAGCTGTGGCACGAGGCGCGCGTAGGCGTCGGCCACCGCCAGCATGTCGTGACTGCGCACGCGGGTCGCGAGCAGGGACTGGTGCGCGTCGCGGAACGTGGTGTCGGTGACCAGCACCTGCTTCTGGTCCAGCATCCACTGCGCGAAGCCGCGCGGCCCGAGTTCGTCCAGGCGGTTCCGCGTGCCGGCCACGATGGGCAGGCTCGCGCAGTCCGGCGCGCGCGGCTTGCGCAGCACGCGCGGTCGCGGCCGTCCGGCCACCGCGTCGTTGCCGTTCACCGCGACGTCGGCGATGTAGCGCAAAAGGCGCGACGCGCGATCGCGACGACGCGGAAAGACCAGCAGCTCCGGCGTCTCGTCGATGAACTTGGTGGTGTACTCCGCGCGGCGGAAACGATCGTTCTCGTGCAGACCGATCAGGAAGCGCAGGTTGGTGCTGCAGCCGCGGATGCGGAACTCACGCAGCGCGCGCAGCATGCGCTGCGCGACTTCCTCCGGGGTGTTGGCCCAGGCGGTGATCTTGACCAGCAGCGAGTCGTAGTAGCGCGTGATGCGCGCGCCGGTGTAGGCCGTGCCGGCGTCGAGCCGAATGCCGAAGCCGGCCGGTGAGCGGTAGGCGGTGATGGTGCCGTAGTCCGGAATGAAGTTGTTCTCCGGATCTTCGGACGTCACGCGGCACTGCACGGCGTGGCCACGCATGTGGATGTCTTCCTGCACCGGCACGCCCGCGGCCGCCGAGCCGATGGCGTGGCCCTCGGCGATGCGGATCTGCGCCTTGACGATGTCGATGCCGGTGATTGCCTCGGTCACCGTGTGCTCCACCTGCACGCGCGGATTGACCTCGATGAAATAGAACTGCCCGGTGTCGGCGTCCTGCAGGAACTCGACCGTGCCGGCGTTCACGTACTGCGCCTTGCGGCACAGCGCGAGCGCAGCGTCGCAAACCTCCGCACGCTGCGCGTCGTCGAGATAGAGCGCCGGCGCGCGCTCGACAATTTTCTGGTTGCGCCGCTGCACAGTGCAGTCGCGCTCGAACAGATGCACCAGGTTGCCGTGGGTGTCCCCAAGAATCTGCACTTCGACGTGGCGCGCGCGGCGCACCAGTTTTTCCAGGTAGACCTCGTCGTTGCCGAAGGCGAGGCCGGCTTCCTTGCGGCCGATGTCGACCAGTTCGTGCAGCGTGTCCGGCCCCTCGATGACCCGCATGCCGCGCCCGCCGCCGCCCCACGAGGCTTTCAGCATCAGGGGATAGCCGATGCCGGCCGCGAGCCGTTCGATCTCGCCTGAGTCGCGTGGCAGCGCCGCGGTGGCCGGCATCAGCGGCACGCCGCTCTTCGCCGCGAGTTCGCGGGCCGCGACCTTGTTGCCGAGCAGGCGCATGACCGCGGGCGGCGGACCGACGAAGATGAGCCCCGCTAGCGCGCAGGCCTCGGCGAACTCCGGGCTCTCGGACAGGAAGCCGTAGCCGGGATGAATCGCGTCGCAGCCCGCTTCGCGAGCGACCTGGACAATTTCGTCGATCTGCAGGTAGGCCTGCACCGGCGTGCAGCCCGCGCCAACCTGGTGCGCTTCCTCGACCTTGAAGCGATGCAGGGAGAAGCGGTCTTCATGGGAGTAGATGGCGACGCTGACGATGTCCAGTTCAGAGGCCGCGCGCATCACTCGGATGGCGATTTCGCCGCGATTCGCGACGAGCAGTTTCTTTATGCGTTTCATGGGCCTTGCTTGCCTGCGGCCAAGTGGGCGGTGGCCGGTTCCGAGCCGAGTGGTGCGCGTGGGAGTGCGTCAGCGCCGCGCGGTGCCGAGGATCGCGTCCCGCGCGTGCATTCTCGCAAGAATTGTACCGCCCGCTTGGACGAATGCCTCGAGCTCGCCATGACCGACGGCCGCGGCGAGTTCGACGAGGAGTTCGCGCCCGCTCCGCTCGCGGTTGGCGCGCACCGCCTCCAGCAGGCGCGCGCTCGCGGCGTTCAGATCGAGAAAGCCGTAATCGTGGTCGCGATCGCGAAAGGCGGCGATGTGGGTCGGCTGCGCGGGTGGCTCGAGCGGTCGGTAGTCGCTGCCGATGGCGTGCACCGGCCAGGCGTACGTGACCTGCACCAGGAGCGGATTGGCGACCGGCACGCCGCGGAGCAGGTCGCCGTGGCCGTCGATGCCGTCGAAGTCGAGCCGGCGCGTGTCGGCGCCGACCAGCGTCTCCAGCCAGTCGAAATGCGCGAGCTCGCGCAGGTAGGGCAGGGCGGGATCCGGCGTCCACAGCGTGTCGAGGTAGGTGAGGAACTCGCGCGGCAGGTCGACGAAGGCGCTCGCGCGGGCGACGTGGCGGACGAGGTAGTCGCGCACCAGGCCGTCCCAGCCCGGGTCGTCCAGCACCGCGCGTATGCGTGGGAAGTTGTCGCTGAGAAAGCGCTCGATATTGGCGTGCACCGCGTAGCGATAGACCCCGAGCGCGCGCTCGGGCAGTCCCGCCGGCGCTGGCGCCGCCGCCGGGTCGCGCAGGTGGCGGGCGAACGCGCGCTGCAGGCCCAGGAACGCGGGCTCGTGCTCGCTCACGCCGCCTTGCTGCCGTCCCCGGCGGCGCGCCGCTGCAGGGCCGCGATGTGGCGGAGTTCCACCAGCACCTCGTCCAGCGGCGGTATGTGTTCGTCCCGCTCGAGCAGCGTGGGAAACACGCCGAAGTGACGGTAGGCGAACTCGAGCAGCGCCCATACCGGGTCGATGACCGGCGTGCCGTGGGTGTCGATGATGAGCCCGTCGTCGTCCCGCGTGTGGCCGGCGATGTGCGCGTAGGCAATGCGCTCGGCGGGCAGGCGCGCGAGGAATTCGCGGGGATCGTAGTCGTGATTCTGGCTGTTCACGTAGACATTGTTGATGTCGAGGAGCAGCTCGCAGTCGGCCTCCGCCAGCACGGCGTTGATGAAGGTGGCCTCGTCGAGGTCTTCGGACAGCTTCACGTAGTAGGACGGATTCTCGACCGCGATGCGCCGTTCGAGCCGCATCTGCACCTCGCGAATGCGGCTGGCGACGTGATGGACGGCCTCCTCGGTGAAGGGCAGGGGCAGCAGTTCGTAGAGCTGACCCTCGCTCGCGCAGAACGACAGGTGGTCGCCGTAGACGGCGACGCGATGGCGCGCGAGAAAGCGCGCGAGGCGCTCGATGAAAGGCAGGTCGAGGGGGTCGGGTCCGCCCAGGTTCAGCAGCAGACCATGGCACAGCAGGGGACGGGTCGCGACGACGCGCTCGAAGGCTTCACCGAGGCGTCCGCCGACGTCCAGCCAGTTCTCCGGGGCAATCTCGAAAAAACCGATGTCGTCGGGGACGTAGTCCTTGAGCGGCCCCAGGTGGGGCCGCCGCAGACCGAGACCGGTGCCCGTGACGCGATGGTGGCGCGGCACGACCGGCAAGCTCAGATGCTCGCGCTGACGCGCCTACTTCTTCTCGAGATGGGGCATGGAGCAGCTCGAACCGGCGAAGGTGCCGCACACCGCGGGATCCTTCTTGCCGGTGGCAATCTTGCCACCCGCGTAGCCGGCCTTCTGATCGCCGCCATAGGTGAAGCCGGTTTCGTCGTTGATCGAGACCTTGTTGCCCTGCATGTCGACCGCGTCGCCGGCAACCTTCACGGCCGGCCCGAACTCGACCATCTGGAACGGATTGTCCGCCGCGTGTGCCGTCGTGGCCAAGGCCATCATCACACCGGTGCCGAGCGCTGCCGCGACGGGCTTCAGGTTGTTCTTCTTCATGATGGGACTTCCTCCTCAAAGATATTTTGTGCTTGTTCGAGGGCTCCCAGGCGGGTACTTGGCGCGGCGGGCGCAGGCATCCAGCGAAGCGCTGCCGCCGACACGTCGTGGGAATCCGTCTCGATGGTATCGACGGCTAGAATACAAGTCCAGGCAAGGCCCGGGCCGCGCGGACAAAAAAAACCCCGCTAGGCAAGCTGCCGCGGGGTAACGCAAAGTAGAGCGTAACGCTATCGCTACGGGCCAGATGTTAGCCCGCCGCGCGCGCGGGTCATCGGGATTTTTTCCCGCGTACCATAAGTGAGGGACTGATTCATCGATGTGGTGTAAGACCCTGATAGCGCTTGCCGTCCTGCTCGCCACCGCGCTGGCCGTCCGCGCCGAGGGCGGCGCCGAGGCTTTCGGCCGGGGCGACTTCGCCGCCGCCGCGGCGCGCTTCGAAGCGGGCGCCGCCGCGGGCGATGCCACGGCGCAGAACAATCTCGGCGTGCTCTACCTGCGCGGCAAGGGTGTGACCCAGGATTACGACCGCGCGCGCGAACAGTTCGAGGCCGCCGCCCGCCAGCACCTGCCGGGCGCGATGTTCAATCTCGGCATGATGTACCTGCGCGGCTACGGCATGCAGGCGCAGCCCGGCGTCGCGGCCGACTGGTTCGGTCGCGCGGCGGCGCTGGACGACCGCGAGGCGCAGTTCTTTCTCGGCGTGCTGCTGACGCGCGGCGACGGCGTGCCCGCCGATCCGGCGCGCGCCAAGGCGCTGTTCCTCGCCGCCGCGCTGGCCGGCCTGCCCGCGGCGCAGTTCAACCTGGCGATGCTATATCTCGACGATCCGAAGCCCGGGGAGGACGAGGCCGCCGCGCTGCACTGGCTGGAAGCCGCGGCCAAGCAGGACTACCGCCGCGCCAAGCTGCACATCGCCAAGCTGGACCTGCGCCACAACGACGAGCCCGGCCGGCTGGAACACGCGGCGACCCTGCTGCGCGAACTGGCCGACGCCGGCGAGCCCGAGGCGCAGATGGAGTTCGGCCTGCTCAACCTGTTCGGCAAGGGCCTGCCGAAGAACGAGGACGAAGGTCGCTTCTGGCTGCGCCAGGCCGCGCTGCAGGGTCTCGCCGACGCGCAGGTCAACCTCGGCGCGGTCTACGCGCGCGGCCTCGGCATCACGCCCGATCCGGCCGAAGCGTTCGCCTGGCTCACGCTCGCCGCCGAGCAGGATCCCAAGGCGCGCCCGGCCCTGGACGCGGTCGCCGGCAAGCTGAGCCCGAGCGAGCGCAGTGACGCGGACGCGCGCCTGAGCGATCTGCGCGTCAAGGTCGCCGAGGCGAGCACGGTGACCGCCACGGAATGACCCGGCGGCGCTGCTACACTCCCCGTTCACGCAAGCGACCGACCCGCGACGATGCCGACCTCGACCTCCTGCCTGCCCCTCATCCTCCGCGCACTGGCGCTCGCGGCGCTGGTCGCGCTCGGCGCCTGCGCGCAGGCGCCGACACAAGCCCCGACGACGGCCGGTGATTCCTCGTCCTCCACCAAGGGCACCGAGGGCGGCGGCAAGTGCTACCAGGGCTGCATCACCTGGGGCGAGAGCTGCAACGTCGATCCGCGGGGCGTGTACAAGTGCCAGCGGCGCTGCGAGAAGTTCGGCGAGATCTGCGAATGAGCCTGGTGCGCTCGACGCTCGACTGGCGCACGGTCGAGTGCGTGATCCTCGACATGGACGGCACGCTGCTCGACCTCAACTTCGACAACCAGCTGTGGCGTGAGCTGCTGCCACGCCGTTACGCCGAGCGCGCCGGTCTCTCCCTCGACCGCGCCCGCGAGCAGGTGCTGACGCGGCTCGCCGCGCGTCACGGCACCCTGCCCTGGTACTGCCTCGAGCACTGGAGCGAGACCTTCGAGGTGGACATGCACGCGCTGGAACGGGAGCTCGGACATCTGATCGGCGCCCGTCCGGGCGCGGTCGATTTCCTGCGCTTCGTGCGCGCCCGCGGCCTGCCCCAGGTACTCGCGACCAACGCCCACCCCGCCAGCCTCGCGCGCAAGCTGGAGGCGACCGGCATCGGCGAGCACTTCACCGATGTCATCAGCGCGCATGACCTCGGCGCCTCGAAGGAGTACCCGGAATTCTGGCAGGCGCTGACCGCGGCGGTGCCCTTCGACCCGGCGCGCACGCTGTTCATCGACGACAACGCCCAGGTGCGCGCCGCGGCGCGCGCGTGGGGCATCGCCCACGTCTACGGCATCGCGCAGCCAGACAGTCGCGGCCCGCGGCTCTGCGCCGACGATGCCAGGCTGCTGGAAAGTTTCAACGAGCTGACGGGCGCGGCGGCCTGAGTCTCAGGCACGCGGCCGTCGCATCCAGGCGAGTTCGAACACCGCGCGGCCGTCGCGCCGCGCGCGGCCTTCGAAGCGCGTGACGATGCGCGCGTGGGGCCGCGGCGCCCAGGCGCCCTCGCCCGCGAGATTCAGCCAACCCGTCTCGGCCGTCAGCAGGGCGCGCACCTGTTCGGCATAGTCGGCGTCGTCGCTCGCGAAACGCGCCACGCCGTGGGCCTTGAGGCGCGTGGCCAGCAGCGCGAGCAGCTCGGCCTGCACCAGGCGGCGCTTGTGGTGACGCTTCTTCGGCCAGGGATCGGGAAAGAACACGTAGACCGCGTCGAGGCTCGCCGCCGGCAGCGCCGCGAGCAGCTCCAACGCATCGCCATCGAACACTTTGAGATTGTCGAGACCTCGGCGCGCCGCCTCCAGCACGGTGTGGCCGACGCCGGGCGGGTGGACCTCGGCCGCGATCAGGTCGATGCCTGGCCGCGCGGCGGCCAGCGCCAGCGCGTTGTCGCCGTTGCCGCTGCCGATCTCGAGATGCAGTGGGGCGCCGCGCGGCAGGGCCTGGGCCAGCCCCGCGCGCAGGTCAGCCAGCGCCAGGCGATAGCGCGGCAGGAACTCCGCCAGCGCGCGCTGCTGCGCTTCGGTCATGCGTCCCGCGCGGATGACGAAACTGCGCACCGCGCGGCGCGGCGCTCCGCTCGTGTCGGCCACGGCGCGGCGACGCGCGCTCAGGAAAAGAAGGTGCCGTCGAGCGGCGAGGAGGCCGAAGCGTAGGCGCGACGCGGCATGCGCCCCGCGCGATAGGCTTCGCGGCCCGCCTGGATGGCCTTGCGCATGGCCGACGCCATCAGCACCGGCTGGCGCGCCTCGGCGATGGCGGTGTTCATCAGCACGCCGTCGCAGCCGAGCTCCATCGCGAGGCTCGCGTCGGAAGCGGTGCCCACGCCGGCGTCGACGATGATCGGTACCTTGGCGTTCTCGATGATGGTGCGCAGCGTGTAGCGATTCTGGATGCCGAGCCCCGAGCCGATGGGCGCGGCCAGCGGCATCACCGCCACGCAGCCGATGTTCTCCAGTTCCTTGGCGATGACCGGGTCGTCAGTGGTGTAGACCATCACTTCGAAGCCCTCGGCGCACAGCGTGCGGGCCGCCGCCAGGGTCTGCACGGCGTCGGGGTAGAGGGTCTGCTTGTCGCCCAGGACTTCCAGCTTCACCAGGTTGTGGCCGTCGAGCAGCTCGCGCGCCAGGCGACAGGTGCGCACCGCGGAATCGGCGTCGTAGCAACCGGCGGTGTTCGGCAGGATGGTGAATTCCGTGGGCGAGATGACGTCCAGCAGGTTGGGTTCGCCGGGGGTCTGGCCGAGGTTGGTGCGGCGTACGGCGACCGTCACCACTTGCGCGCCGCTGGCGCGAATGGCCGCGGCGGTTTCCTCCATGTCGCGGTACTTGCCGGTGCCGACCAGCAGCCGCGAATGGAAGGTGTGGCCGCCGACCCGCAGCAAGTCGTCGTCGAGGTCGAGGGGAGTTGCGCTAGTGGCCATGACGGAAGCCCCGTGTCGCTGGTGCGGAACAAGGGGCGAGTATAACCGCTCGTCATCAACCGCCGCCGATGGCCGCCACCACTTCGACGCGATCGCCATCGGTGAGCCGGTGCTCGGCGTGGGTGCTGCGCGGCACTATTTCGCCGTTGACCTCGACCGCGTAGCGGCCGCGCACGTCGAGCTGCGCGATCAGGTCGGCGACGCTGCTGCCGCCCGGCAGCGCGCGCGGCGCGCCGTTGACCATGACGCGAAGCGTGCTCGTCACGGCGCCACCTACAGCGGGATCTTCATGCCCTCGCGGGCGATGTGGCATTCCATGGCCGAACCACGCTCCTGGATGATCTGCAGGCAATCGCGATGAATCGCCGCGACCTGCTCGTCGTCGTAGGTCGGATCGTGGTGGTAGAGATACAGGCAGCGCACGCCGGCGTCGATCGCGAGATTCACCGTGTCGACGTAGCAGGAATGACCCCAGCCACGCTTGCGGTTGTAGTCGTGGGGCGTGTACTGCGCGTCGTGGATCAGGATGTCCACGCCCTGGATGGCGGAAACCTCGGAGCTGCGCTGTTCGTTGACCATGCGCGCGAGCAGTTCGTGTTCATCCTCGTCGAACTCGTGGATGCGTTTCGCCACCGAGCCCTTCAGGAATTCGACTTCGTTGTCGGACACGTAGACCACCGACTTGCCCGCCACCTGCAGGCGATAACCGTAGGTCACGCCGGGATGGTGCACGTTGTAGTAGCTGATGCCGATGGGGCCGTGCGTCAGGCCGGCGACGTTCGGTTCGAGATACTGGATGTCGGCCATCCAGGTCTCGACGTCCACCGGGAAATAGGGCGCCTTCATCTGGTCGGAGAGACGCTGCTCGATATCGGCCGCGGTGTCGCCGGGACCGAAGAACTTGATCTTCCACTTCGGCGAGAAGGCCGGCTGGAAGAACGGCAGGCCGCAGATGTGATCCCAGTGGTAGTGGGTGAACACCACCAGCAGTTCGTCCGTCTCGGACTGCGCCATCAGGGACTCGCCGAGCGAGATGATGCCGGTGCCGCCATCGCACACCACGAGGTGTCCGTCGCAGCGAACTTCGACGCAGGACGTGTTGCCGCCCACGCCGAGATGGGTCTGGTGGGGCGCCGCGTAGGATCCTCGCACGCCCCAGAACCGGAGGTAGCGCTCGTTCATGCGCGCGCCGCGCCGGTGTCCAGGTATTTCTCCAGCAGCGAGCGTATCGCCTTCTTGGAGATCGGCTTGGCGACGAACTCCAGCACGCCGAGTTCCTTGGCGGCGGTGCGATCCTGGGCGTAATCCTTGGAACTGATCATCACGGTCGGCGTGGTCGCGTGCAGCGGCTGGCGGCGCAGTTCCTTCAGGAAGGAGTAGCCGTCGCGGTTCGGCATCATGACGTTGATGAACAGGAGATCCGGCTGGCGCGTGCCCAGGAAGGCGAGCGCGGCCTCGGCGGTGTCGTAGGCGTGGAACGCCAGGTCGGCCTCGGCGGCCACCTGCTCGAAGAACGCCCGCATGGCCGCGCTGTCATCGACGAGAACGATGATGGGTTTGCCTGTTTGCATGCGCCGTTCGGATCCGAATCCCCAAGTGCCCGCCCACTCCGTGAAGCTCCGCTTTAGACTTGCACCCTAACTCCATGAGTCCATGGAGGTTGCTGCCCCAGGATTCTGCGACATCCAGCGCCCCTCGAACAATGGGAATTGTCAACCATTCGCCAGGCAAAACCAATAGACGAGAGGCGGTGGATTGCGCGCTTTGCGACCGGTGCCAAGGCTTCGGGCGCCCGCGCCGCGGGCTTTGCTCGGCCGGCGCGACACACTAGAATCCCGATGCACGCGGGTGTAGTTCAATGGTAGAACATCAGCTTCCCAAGCTGATTACGTGGGTTCGATTCCCATCACCCGCTCCACCGCATCATTCTGCGGACTTCCGCAGAAGTCCAAGAGAGTCCGCAAGTCGTTGCTGCACAAGGACTTTTCCTCTCTTTGACGTTCTGCCGCGGTCCACTGCGATCCGCCTACAGCCGGGACTTTTAAGTCCACAAACAAGTCCATTTTTGCGGGCGCGGCTGATTCCGGATTGTTGATGGAGGGGCGAG
>JBFWYG010000106.1:0-10734 GCA_050186725.1 Gammaproteobacteria bacterium
GGGGTGACGGGGTATTGGGTGATAGCGCAGACTGTAAGCGCCCGCTGATCCATCCAACCCGTCATTCCTGCGAAAGCAGGAATCCATGCGCTTCGCCGATCGCTGATGGACCCCTGCTTTCGCAGGGGTGACGGTGTATTGGGTGATAGCGCAGACCGTAAGCGCCCGCTGATCCATCCAACCCGTCATTCCTGCGAAAGCAGGAATCCATGCGCTTCGCCGACCGCCGATGGACCCCTGCTTTCGCAGGGGTGACGGTGTATTGGGTGATAGCGCAGAGCGTAAGCGCCCGCTTGCCCATCCAACCCGTCATTCCTGCGAAAGCAGGAATCCATGGGCTTCGCCGACTGCCGATGCCCCTCGCCAGGACGAGGAGCAACCGAGACATCCGCCTCAGGACAACTCCACGCCCTCGTAGCCCTTCGCCGCGCACTGCTCCAGTGTCCGCGCGTACTTCGGGCCGCCGCCGGCGTAGATGTTGTAGCGGGTCTTGCCGTACTCGTGGCCGGGCAGGTTGCCGTTGTAGCCGGTGATCCAGCTCTTGGCCTTGCCCATCAGGATGCCCTTGTACATGTCCTGCACGTGCTGGAACCAGCGCTGCTCGGCTTCCTCGCGCGGATCGAAGCGGGTGTAGCCGTGCTGCCAGCAGTACTGCAGGAAGGGCGTCACCCAGTCGACCGCGAGTTCCGCGCCGCGCGGGAAGTTGGTCGAGGCGTGCTGCGGACCGGCCAGCATCACCATGTTCGGCATGCCGGTGACCATGAGCCCCAGGAAGGTCACCGGGCCGTCGGCCCACTTGTCCTTCAGCTTCACGCCGCCGGCGCCGCGAATGTCCATCTTGTCGAACGCGCCGGTGAACGCGTCGAAGCCGGTCGAATAGATGATGACGTCGAACTCGAAGCTGCGGTTGGTGGTCTCGAGGCCGGTCTCCGTGATGCGCTTGATCGGCGCCTCGCCCGAATCGACCAGCTCGACGTTGTCCTGGTTGTAGACCTCGAAGTAGCCGGTCTCGAGCGGCACGCGCTGCACGCCGAAGCCGTGGTCGCGCGGAATGAGCTTCTCGGCCAGCACCGGGTCCTTGACCCGCTGGCGGATGCGGTTGGCGATGTACTCGGAGAACTCGGCGTTGGCCTTCTCGTCGGTGAAGATCTCGACGAAGTTCCTGAGCCAGATGCCGAAGCCGGGTTCGTCGTACAGCTTGTCCCACAGCGCCTTGCGCTCTTCGGGCGTCACCTCGTAGAAGCCGCGACGGTCGGGTTCGTGCTCGAAGCCGCCCGGCGTGCGCGCGCAGGCCTCGAAGATCTCGTCGTAGCGCGCGCGGATCTTCGCCATCTCGGCGTCGTCGATCCTGGAATTGTTGAGCGGCGCGGCCCAGTTCGGACGGCGCTGGAAGATGGTGAGATGGCTCGCCACCTTGGCCACTTCCGGAATGATCTGGATGGCGGTCGCGCCGGTGCCGATGACGGCGACGCGCTTACCGGTCAGATCGGGCTGCTCGTGCGGCCAGTTGAAGGGGTGGAAGGACAGGCCCTTGAAGTCCGCCATGCCGGGGAACTCCGGCTGGGTCGGCGTGGACAGCACGCCCACCGCGGTGATGACGAAGCGCGTGGTGAGCTTGGAGCCGTCGCCCAAGGTCAGCGTCCAGGTGTCCTGGTCGTCGTTGAAGTGCATCGCATCGACTCGCGTGTTGAAGCGCATGTGGCGACGCAGGTCGAACTTGTCGGCGACGTAGTTCAGGTACTTCAAGGTCTCCGGCTGGGGCGAGAACTGTTCGGTCCAGTGCCATTCGGCCAGCAACTCCTTGGAGAAGGAGTAACCGTAGGTGAAGCTCTCGGAGTCGAAGCGCGCGCCGGGGTAGCGGTTGTTGTACCAGGTGCCGCCGAGATCCGCGTTCATGTCGAGCGTGATGAAGTTGACGCCGAGATCCTTCAGTCGCTTGGTCTGGTAGATGCCGGCAACCCCGGTGCCGATGACGACGACTTCATGGTCGCGCGGGGCGTTGGCGCGTTTGGGATCGGTGGCGCGGGCGGGCGTGGCGTTCATCGGACTCTCCGTCAGATCTCGGGCAGGATGGCGTTGGGGCGCGCTCGGCGTTGCGGTGCGCACCCGCCACGGTGCCACGGCGGGCCGCGAGCGTCCAGTCGAGAGCCCGCCTTCCTCGAAGGGGGAATGGCGCTTGCGGGCGCGCCCCGCCATACAGACGGGTCAGCCTTGCCCTCACCATTGCCGGAGTGTCCTCAAGCACCATGCGCGCCGCCGTCTACCATCGCCCAGGCGCACCGCTCAGCATCGAGCAGGTGAGTGACCCCCGCACTACCACCGGCGACCTCGTGATCGCCGTGCGCCGCTGCGGGATCTGCGGCTCGGACCTGCACATGGCCGACATGCACGGCCCCGAGGCCGGCATGGCGCCGCTGCCGGCCGGCACAGTCATGGGGCACGAGTTCGCGGGGGAAGTGGTGGAGGTCGCTGCCGACGTGCAGGGCTTTCGCGTCGGTGACCGCGTCACCGCCATGCCCTTCATCTCCTGTGGCCGCTGCGCCGCCTGCCTGACCGGCAACGGCTACCGCTGCGCCACGGCCTGTTATTCCGCCCTCGGCCAGGAGCGCGGTGGCTTCGCCGAGTACATGCGCATCGGCGCGGCCGAGACCCTGCACCTGCCGGACGGCGTTGACGACGAGGCCGGCGCGCTGGTCGAACCCTTCGCGGTCGCCCTGCACGGGGTGAACGCCGCGCGCCTCGCGCCCGGCGAGCGCGTGCTCGTCATGGGCGGCGGGCCCATCGGGCTGGCCTGCGCGGCCTGGGCGCGCCACTTCGGCGCGCGCGACGTCATCGTCTCAGACTTCGTGCCGGCGCGCCTCGCGCTGGCCGAGAAGCTCGGCGCCACCGCCACCATCGACGCGGGCCGCGAGAGCGTGGTCGGCGCCTACAAGCGCCACGCCGGGCAGCGGCCCGACGTCATCTTCGAGTGCGTCGGTGTGCCCGGCACCCAGCAGCTCGCCATGGACTACGCGCCCATGGGCGGGCGCATCGTGATCCTGGGTGTGTGCATGGCGCCGGATCGCATCCAGCCGGTCAAGGCGCTGACCAAGGAGCTCACGGTGAGCTATGCCTACATGTATCGCCGCCAGGAGTTCGAGCTCACCATCGACCTCATGAACCGCGAACGCCTGGACCCGACGCCGATGCTGAGCGGCACGGTCGGCTTCGCCGATTTCACCTCCGCCTTCGAAGGACTCAAGACCGACAAGAGCGCCTGCAAGGTCCTGCTCGACCCGCGCGCCTGAGCGGCGCGCGTCGGAGTCCCCCATGTCGTCCAACTGCCAGGTGGCCGTCGATGTCGGCGGCACCTTCACCGACGTCGTCGCGGTGCGCGATGGCCAGATCCACACCTTGAAGGTGCCGACCGATCTGGAAGACAGCGCGCGCGGCGTGCTGACCGGGCTCGCCGAAGTGGGCATGGTCGACGCCAGCGTGTTCAACCACGCCAGCACCGCGGGTCTCAACGCCGTGCTCACGCGGCGACTGCCCAAGGTCGCGCTGCTCTGCACCGCCGGCCATCGCGACATCCTCGACATCGGCCGCAACTGGCGACCCGCCGAGGCGGTGTCCGATCCCCGCTGGCGGCGCTCCTTCAGCGACGCGGCGCGACCGCTGGTGCCGCGCTACCTGCGGCGCGGCGTCAACGAGCGCATGCAGGCCGATGGCTGCGTGTTCCTGCCGCTGGACGAGGCCCACGCGCGCGAGCAGCTCCGAGTACTGAAGCGCTGCGCCGTGGATGGCGTCGCCATCGCGCTCCTGCACGCCTACCTGGCGCCGGCCCACGAAGCGCGGCTGCGCGAGCTGGTGCGCGAAGAACTCGGCGACGCCATGCCCTGCGCAATCTCTTCCGATGTCTCACCGCTCGCCGGCGAGTACGCGCGCACCGTCACCACCGTCATCGACGTGATGATGCGGCTCATCTACGGCGACTACACGCGACGCCTCGGCGCGGGGCTCGAGGCGCTCGGCTTTCGCGGTCGCTGGCACTACGCCGACTGCGCGGCGATGCTCGCCCCGGTCGAGGTCGCCATGGCGCGGCCGTCGCGGGTGATCTTCTCCGGACCGGCGGCGGGCACCTCGGCCTGCGCGCACTTCGGCGGCTTCATCGCCACGCGCGATCTGATCTGCGCCGACGTCGGTGGTACCTCCACCGACGTCAGCGTGGTGATCGATGGGCGGGCGGTGGTGAACACCAGCGTGGAACTGGAACACGATCTGCCGGTGTCGACGCTGTCCAACGAAATCACCAGCGTCGGCGCGGGCGGCGGCAGCATCGTCGCGGTGGGCGCGGCGGGCGAGATCCGCGTCGGACCGGACAGCGCAGGCGCGGCGCCCGGCCCGGCGTGCTACGACGCGGGCGGCTCGCGGCCGACCATGACCGACGCCTGCCTCCTGATCGGCATCCTCGACGAGACGCGTTTCATGGGCGGGCGCCGCCACCTGAATCGAGCCCGCGCCGAAGCAGCCTTCGCCGCGCTCGACACGCCGCTCGACGTCTCCGCGCGGGTGCGCGCGGCCTTCGACACCGGGCTCGCCAACATCGCCGAGGGCATTCTCGACATCGTCATTCGCAACGGCATCGATCCGCGCGACTACACGCTGGTGTGTTACGGCGCGGCGGGCCCGATGCTGCTGCCGGCGCTCTTGCCGCTGGTGCAGGCGCGCGCGGCGCTCATTCCACCCCATCCGGGCCTGTTCTCTGCGCTGGGGCTCCTGTCCGCCGATCGCGTGTTCATGGAGAGTCGCAGCCGCTACCTGCCGCTGCACGCGACGAGCGCCGCGGAAATCGATGGAATCTACGCCGAACTCGAAGCGCGGGTCGCGGCCCAGCTCGGCGCCGAGCCACAGGCGAGCATCACCCGCAGCTTCGACGCGCGCATGGTCGGCCAGGCCTACGAGACGCCCTTCATCGACGCGCCGAGCGGACCGGTGAACGCCGCCACGGTGGCCGCCATGGCCACGCGCTTCCACGACACCTACGAACGCCGCGCCGGCAACCGCTTCGAGCACACGCCGGTCGAGGCGGTGAGTTTTCGCGTGCAGGCGACCGTGCCGGTCGAGCGCGCGAGCTACGCGCGCCTCGCGCGCCGCGCGTCGGGCGCGCCCGTGCCGAGCCGCCGCGTGCGGCTCTGCCATCTCGCCGCCGAGCCGCAGGACGCCGCCGAGTACGAGCGCGACAGCCTGCGCGCGGGTGACGTGATCAAGGGTCCGGCGGTGGTGCGTGAAGCGCTGTCCACCACCTTCCTGCCAACCGCCCATCGCCTCACCGTGGGCGACTACGGCGAACTGCTGATCACGGCGGAGCGCTGAGCGTGGACGCCGAATCGAATCTCGATCTGCGCGCGCTGTCGGAACAGGAGTTCATCCAGCGCTACGCCGCCAGCCGCTTCACCTGCGAGGTGCTGGCCAACCGCGCGCGCTACGTCGCCGAGCACATCTGCACTGCGCTGCTCCATCGCGCGTTCTCGCCCATCATCACCTTCTCGCAGGATTTCGTCGGCGCCTTGATCGGCGCGCCCGAACAGGGCTATCCGCTGACCGCGGTGAACAAGGGCAACGTGATCTTCCTGGGCTCGCTCGCCACCGGCGTGCGCGACATCGTGCGCGAGTTCGGCCTCGAACGCATCGAGCCCGGCGATCTGCTGATCTGCAACGATCCGTTCCGCGTCGGCAACCACGTGAACGACATGTGCTTCATCCGCCCGGTGTTCCATGCACGCGCGGTGGTCGGCTTCGTGGTGATCCGCGCTCACCAGCTCGACATGGGCGGCATCGTGCCCGGCGGTTTCGGGCTGCGCAAGTTCAACGTCTACGAGAACGGGCTGGTGATGAGCCCGCAGCGGCTGTTCCATCGCGACCAGCCGGTCAAGGAGGCGATGCGCACCATCGTCGACAACACCCGCTTCGGCGATCTGCTGCTACCCGACTTCCATACCATTCATGCCTGCTGCGCGCTCGGCGAGCGGCTGGTGGCGGAGAGTGTCGAACGCTACGGACCCGAGGCCTGGGCGGGCGCGATGCGCTACACGGTCGATGCCGCGGCCGCCGCCATGCGCGCCGCCATCGCCAAACTCCCGGACGGCGAGTGGTCCGGCGCCGACTTCGTCGACAGCAACGGCGTGGACGATGTCGCGCACCGGCTCGAGGTGACCTTGCGCAAGCGCGGCGCGCGGCTCGAGGTCGACCTCGGCGGCTCTTCGCCGCAGGCGCGCACCGCGTTGAACGCGACCGCGCTCGACGCGCAGACCGCGGTCGCGTTGGCGGTCAAGCTCGCGCTCGACCCCCACACGCCCTTCACCTCGGGGCTCTACCGCGACATCGACGTGGTGGTGCCCGCCGGCAGCATCGTCGGCGCGGCGCCGCCGGCGGCGGTGATGTTCTATTTCGAGGTGCAGTCGGCGTTGGTCAACGCGGTGCTGCGCGCGCTCGCCGCGCCGCTCGGCCCTCGCGCGCTGGCCGGCGCCTACGGCTCGACCAACCTGCATACCGGCGAGGGCGAGAACGCCGACGGCACGCGCTGGTTCAGCGCGGCGGAACTCGAAGCGCAGTACGGCGCCTGGGGCGCGACCGACGCCGGCGACGGCAACAACCACTGCGGGCTCGCGATGCTGAACATGATCATGCCCTCGGTGGAGGAGATCGAACCGCGCGTGCCGGCGCTGATCTCCGCGCGCGAGTATCGGCCCGACACGGCCGGTGCCGGTCGGCATCGCGGCGGCGCGGGGCTGGTCAAGCAGTCGGTATTCCTGAGTCCGGGCGAGCATCACCTGGTACCGCTGCACTTCCGTACCGCGAGCGGACACGGCGTATGCGGCGGCGCGGACGGCGCGCTCGGCGGCGGCTGGTGGCTGGACCTGGCGCAGGACGTCGGCGAGCGAGCCTTGGACGGTGCACGTCTGCCTGCGCTGGACGAATACCGCGGCGCCACGCCCATCGCCGGCTACGTCGATCCGCGGACCGCTGCGCCGGCCGTCGACGGCGAGTTCGCCTTCTTCGGTCGCGAGGCGGTGTGGCGCCGGGAACGCGGTGCGGTGCTGCGCTGGCACACCAACGGCGGCGGCGGCTGGGGCGACCCCTACACCCGCGATGTCGAAGCGGTGCTGCGCGACGTGCGCGACGAGTACGTGAGCATAGTCGGCGCGCGCCGCGACTACGGCGTGTGCGTGCTCGGCGATCCGGCCAGCGATCCCGAAGGGCTCACCATCGACCACGCCGCGACCGCGCGCCTGCGAGCCGCGCCGCGCGTCGCTCCGGCGCCCGCGCCGCATGCGGAACTGCCTGCTGCGAAGGACGGTCTCCAGACCGAGCGCGCACCGGTGCCCGGCGCCTGCCCGGCCTGCGGCGCGAGCCGGCTCGCGCGCTACGCCGTGCTATCCGAGGGCGGCTGGTATGACGCCACCAAGTGCCAGGCGTGCCTGACGTCCGTCGAGCGCCAGCCCGATGCGGAAGGGCCGGTGCGGCTGCGCTCACGCCGGCTGTGAGCGCGACGGCGATCGCCTCGAGGTGCGCGCCCTATCCCCGAAAAGCGGAGGTGCGCGCCAGCGCGCCGCCTACCTTGTCATCAAAGTACTAAGGATTGACCTGTCCAGATATCGAGCGGAGGCGCAGGGCCTCCCTACAATGCCTGCTCACTGAAACGCGCAAAAGTCGCCGGCCACGACCGGCCCGAGGAGAGAGAGTCCCCATGAACAAACCCGTATCGCTCGTCAAAGACGGCAAGATCAGCATCCCGACCCCGGACGTGCTGGGCTTCGATCCCGCCGAACTGCGCAAGAAGTACCTCGCGGAGCGTGATCGTCGCATTCGCAAGGACGGCGCCCACCAGTACGTGGACATCGACGGCGACTTCGAGCACTACAAGGAAGACCCGCACATCACCGAGACCATCGTGCGCGAGCCGGTCACCGAGACTGTCGAGGTGGTGATCCTGGGCGGCGGCTTCGGCGGCATGTGCATGGCCGCGCGCATGGCGGACGAGGGCATCAACGACTTCCGCATCATCGAGCGCGCCGGCGACTTCGGCGGCACCTGGTACTGGAACCGCTACCCGGGCGCGCAATGCGACGTCGAGTCCTACATCTACCTGCCGCTGCTGGAAGAGACCGGCTACATGCCGAAGCAGAAGTACTCGCTGCAGCCCGAGATCCTCGAGCACGCCCAGCGCATCGGCAAGCACTACGACCTCTACTCGCGCACCTATTTCCAGACCCAGATCCGCGAGCAGCGCTGGGACGACGAGGCCGCGCAGTGGGTGCTGACCACCAATCGCGGTGACGTGATCCGGGCGAACCACGTGGTGGTGTCCTCCGGTTCGCTGAACCGGCCCAAGCTGCCCGGCATCCCGGGCTTGAAGAGCTTCAAGGGGCACACCTTCCACACCAGCCGTTGGGACTACGCCTACACCGGCGGCTCGCCGCTCGGTGGCCTCGACAAGATCGGTGACAAGCGCATCGCCATCATCGGCACCGGCGCGACCGCCATCCAGTGCATTCCGCACCTCGGCAACACCGCCGGCCATCTCTACGTGTTCCAGCGCACGCCCTCTTCGGTCGACGAGCGCCGCCAGAAGACCACCGATCCGACCTGGTGGAAGAGCCTCGGGAAGGGCTGGCAGGCCGAGCGCAACGACAACTTCACCAAGCTCCTGGTCGGCGTGGCGGTCGAGGAAGACCTGGTGAACGACGGCTGGACGGAACTGTTCAAGTCGCTCGGCGAACTGCAGGACAACAGCGGCAACCGCGATCTGACGGACGAAGAGCTCAACCTGCTCGGCGAAATCGTCGACTACCAGCACGACAACCGCGTCCGCGCGCGCGTCGATGCCATCGTCAAGGACAAGCGGACCGCGGAAACGCTCAAGCACTACTACCGTCCGTGGTGCAAGCGCCCGACCTTCAACGACGAGTACCTGCCGACCTTCAACAAGCCGAACGTCACCCTGGTCGATGCCTCGAACCACGGCGGTGTCGAGCGCATCACCGAGAAGGGCGTGGTGGTGGCCGGCGTCGAGTACGAGGTCGACTGCATCATCTTCGCCACCGGCTTCGAAGTCAGCCGCGCCACCTACACCCACCAGGCGGAGCTCGAGATCTACGGTCGCGATGGCCAGCGTCTCGGTGACTACTGGAAGGACGGCATGCGCACCTACCAGGGCTTCATGGCCCACGGCTTTCCGAACTGCTACCACATGGGCTTCACGCAGACCGGCTACACGCCGAACTTCACCTACATGCTCGACAACCAGGCGAAGCATCTCGCCAAGCTGTTCGTCGACTTGAAGAAGAACGGCAAGGCCGCCATCGAGCCGACGCTCGAAGCCGAGCAAGCGTGGCTCGAGATGGTGATGGCGCCGAACGCCATGACCGAGTATCTCAAGGCCTGCACCCCCGGCTACTACAACGCCGAAGGCGAGTCGAAGAAGGACAACGACGGCTTCCTGCAGGGGCACTACCCCGAGGGCGGCCTCAGGTTCTACGAGATGCTCGCCGAGTGGCGCGCCAAGGGTGACTACGAGGGGATGGCGGTGCGCTGAGGCGCCGTCGCGGCCGGGCCGGCTGCTGGTCGGCTCGGTCGGGGATCACGCACAACGGCGCCCACGGGCGCCGTTGTCGTTCCAGCGCGCCGCGCTCAACTGCGGCTGGTCACTTCCAGCAAGTGGTAGCCGAACTGGGTCTTGACCGGGCCGTGCACCACGCCGACCGCCTCGTTGAACACCACGCGGTCGAACTCCGGCACCATCATGCCGGGGCCGAAGGCGCCGAGATCGCCGCCCTGGCGGCTGGACGGGCAGCTGGAATTGGCGCGCGCCACTTCGGCGAAATCGGCGCCGTCGGCTAGCTGCTGCTTGAGCTCCAGGCACTTGGCTTCGGAGTCGACGAGGATGTGGCGGGCGGTGGCTTGGGCCATGGTGGGATTCCTTGTGGTTGGGCCGGCGTCGGCGCCGGCAAAGCGCGCACCATAGCGTATTCCGCCGGCGCGCCCCACCGTCGCACCGTTACGCGGCTGAGTTAAGCTGACAGCCGTTCGCAAGCAGCACGAGAGGAATCACCCATGGGCAAATCACTGAAGGACCTGGTCGTCGAGGCCAAGGGACGCATCCGCGAGATAAGCGTGGCCGAGGCCGCTGCCGCGCTCGAAGGCGCCAACGCGCCGCTGGTGTTGGACGTGCGCGAGCCTGGCGAATGGGCCGAAGGGCATCTGCCCGGCGCGCTCCTGGTGCCGCGCGGGCTATTGGAGGCGAAGGCCGATCTCGAGTTTCCCGGGCGCGAGCCGCGCCTTGCCGATCGCGCCCAGGCCATCATCGTGCACTGCGCGAGCGGCGGCCGCTCCGCCATGGCGGCGGACGTGCTGCAGCAGATGGGCTTCACCAACGTGTGCTCGCTGGCCGGCGGTTTTGGCGCCTGGAAGGACGCCGGCCAGCCGGTGACGCGCGACTGAGGCGCCGAGTTCCGACTCGCAGGTGCATCGACCGCCCGCATGAAACGACCGCCGTCACGCGCCGCTCGCCCGCCCACGCCCGAGCAACTCCATTACCTGCTGGCAAGCTGCGCGCAGTTCCTGGTCGTGGAGCAGGAGAGCCCGGCGTCCTTCGTCGACTGGCTGATGAGGGCAGGGCCCGAACTCGCGCCCTGGGCGGGCGGCGATCGCAGCACCTACTGCCGCCTCGCCCTCGGCATCTACAGCGCCCTGCCC